>NZ_LYVO01000018.1 GCF_001984055.1 Variovorax sp. KK3 | reverse complement strand
GGGTGGCGGTGGAGGCGTCGTCGTGGCGGCCTGCTGCTGCACGTAGCACGCCTTCGCCACGTAGGGCAGGGGGTCGCCGAAGCTGGCGTTGCTGCAGGCGACGCGGCCGGTCATCTGTTTGCTGGCGAATGTCGAGTTGGCGCCGTACTGCACCACCGCGGGTGCGGACAGCGTGAACTGCTGGTCTTCGTTGGCGACCTTGATCCAGCTGGCATCGAGTTTCCTGAGTGGCTGGCCTTCCTTGCCCGGAACCGTGTCAGTGGCCGGTGTGGGTTCCGTCGGGGTCTGCGACGCGGGCAGCGAATCGCCGCCTGATTGCGAGACACCGAAGCCACCGCTGGCGCCGCTGCCGCCACCTCCACAGCCCGCGAGCGCACCGGCCGCGACGAAGAGCAGAAGCGCATGTTTGTCGATCTTTCTCACACCGAATCTCCTGAATCAATCTGTTTGGGCAAAAGAAGTCCCTTGCGCCGCATGAAGCGCAACAAAGAACTCGACGAAGGGGGGTGGAAGGGGAGCGTCTGCTCTCGGAGAGAGGCTGGCGGGATATGGCACGTCAACCGTGCTCGACCCTGCTCCATGCGTGGGGCCTGAGGTGGCCGGTGATCGACATCAGCAGGATTGCAGCGACAGCCTCTTCGTCCTCGGCGAGAACGCCCACGTGCCGCCTTCCTCCTCGCAGGCCTGCTGCGATGCCGATCAGGGGGTACGCGCTAGGCGGCGATGGCGCCGAAGAAACTTCGAAGCTTGGTCTTGACGCGTACGCCGATCGGATTGCGCCGGGGCCGTGCGGTGACGGGCGTGTAGACCTGCGTGCCGGCCCAGGCACTTTGCTGCAACGTCGAATCGAGATCCCGTGCAGTGGGTGCGTTCAGCATCACCGAGGCGAGGAAGGCCGATTGCCCGGCCGCCTTGGAGGCCTCGCTCAGCGCGATCCAGCTGGCGGGGCGATGATCCCCCGGCAGCGCGCCGAGGTGCCCCAGCAGCGAACGGCTCACCTCGAGCAGCGCGCTGGCAGACGTGAGGCAGAAGTACACGGCACTCGGCGCCGGTGATTGCCCGGCGTCCGGTCTGTCGAAAGGAAGGGGGAGGGAGTCGTCGTACGGCAGGCATCGATGTGCCTTGGCCGGTTCCTGCAATGCATGGAGCAACTGATCGATCTCATGCAATGCGCGCTGCATGACTTCAGTCTCGAGCGGGGTACTTATCACGGCGAAGCTCCTGGGTCCACGCGAGACGGTTCTGGAATCGAGCTGCGTGGTGGGTCTCGCGCCATCACCAGCTTGTGTCCAGTTTTGCTTTTTGAGCCGCGAGCAAATAGGCCCGGAGGAGCCAAGAATGTGGCGCCCGAGGAATCAACCGTGAGGATCAGGTGCGTGGTACCGCCCGGGCATCCGCGTGGGACCATGCGTCGGGAAAATCCGTGGCTCTACGCATGCGCCGTCGTGGATGGCGTGCCGTTCAGAGGGGGTTGGCCCGTTGGCTCGCAGGATTGATCCCCGTCGGGTTAATCCTTTGTGCAAACGCCCGCCGGGGCCGCGGCAGGGGAAAGCTAGATGAGCTTTTCCTCGGGCGTCGAGATCTTGCGCAGCGGGCTGTGGCGCGTGGCCGGCATCTTCAGCGGGTGCTCGGCGTAGGTGTCGTCCCAGACCGGGTCTTCAATGCTGTCGAATACTTCGCGAAGTTTCTGGCCCCAGCTGTTGTGCACCATGCGGTAGTAGGGGTTGTCGGCGTCGATGCAGACCACCTTGTCGGTCTCGAGCCGGTTGGCCTCGTACACCACCAGGTCCAGCGGCAGGCCGACCGAGAGGTTGGACTTCATGGTCGAGTCCATCGACACCAGCGCGCACTTGGCGGCTTCGTCGAGCGGTGTGTCGGGCGTGAGCACGCGGTCGAGCACGGGCTTGCCGTATTTGGATTCGCCGACCTGGAAGTAGGGCGTCTCGCTGGTCGCTTCGATGAAGTTGCCGGCCGCATAGACCAGGAACAGGCGCATGCCCTCGCCCTTGACCTGCCCGCCGAAGATGAAGGAGACGTTGAACTCCAGCCCTGCATGCTTGAGCGCCTCGGCATCGCGGTCGTAGACGTGGCGCACCGCCGAGCCCAGCACGCGCGCGGCATCGAACATGCTCTTGGCGTTCCAGATCGTGATGGGCTGGCTCTCTTCGCCGTCTTCGCGCACTTCGTGCAGTTCTTCGATCTGAAGGATCTCGCGCACCGACTGCGAAATGCTCAGGTTGCCGGCCGACAGCAGCACCATCACGCGGTCGTTCGGCTGCTCGTAGACGATCATCTTGCGGAAGGTGCTGATGTGGTCCACGCCCGCGTTGGTGCGGGAGTCGGAGAGGAACACCAGGCCGGCGTTGAGTTTGATGCCTACGCAGTACGTCATGAGGTCGTCTGGCGCGGAACGGGTCACGCCCCGTGTTCGCGCGCGTGAAGTTTTTTGAGTGTGTAGAGGGCTTCGAGCGCGTCGCGCGGGCTCATGGTGTCGGGGTCGAGCGCGGTCAGCGCGGATTCTACGGCGCTCACCGCCGGTGCCTGCGCTTCCGGCGGCGGTGCGAACAGGTCGACTTGCGCGCGCGTCTGCTGCTGTTGGCTCTCGAGCGCTTCGAGCGCCTGGCGCGCATGGTTGACCACCGCGGCCGGCATGCCGGCCAGGCGCGCGACCTGGATGCCGTAACTCTTGCTGGCCGGGCCGGGCTGCATCTCGTGCAGGAACACGATGTCGCGGCCCGCCTCGGTGGCGCTCACGTGCATGTTGACCGCGCCATGGTGGTTGGCCGGGAACTCGGTCAGTTCGAAGTAGTGGGTCGCGAACAGGGTGAAGGCGCGCGTGCGGTCGTGCAGCTGCGCCGCGATGCCGGCGGCCAGCGCGAGGCCGTCGAAGGTGCTGGTGCCGCGGCCGATCTCGTCCATGAGCACCAGCGAGTGCGCGGTGGCGCCATGCAGGATCTGCGCGGCCTCGGTCATCTCGAGCATGAAGGTCGATTGCGCATTGGCCAGGTCGTCCGCCGCGCCAATCCGGGTGTGAATGGCGTCGACGGGCCCCAGCCGGCAGGCGGCGGCCGGCACGTGCGAACCGATCGAGGCCAGCAGCACGATGATCGCCACCTGCCGCATGTAGGTCGACTTGCCGCCCATGTTGGGGCCGGTGATCACCTGCATGCGTTGTTGGGGCCCCATGCGGGTGTCGTTCGCAATGAACGCGCCCGATGATTTTTCGGCCAGCCGCGCTTCCACCACCGGATGGCGGCCCTGCTCGATCTCGATGCACGGGTGGCCGACGAAACTGGGCGCGCGCCAGTGCAGCGTGTGCGACCGCTCTGCGAGGGCGCACAGCGCATCGAGCGCGGCCAATGCGCCGGCCAGGCGGGTGAGGGCGGGCACCGAGGCCTGCAAGACATCGAGCAACTGCTCGTAGAGCCATTTTTCGCGCGCCAGCGAGCGGTCTTGCGCCGACAGTGCCTTGTCCTCGAAGGCCTTCAGCTCGGGCGTGATGAAGCGCTCGGCGTTCTTCAGCGTCTGGCGGCGGCGATAGTTGTCGGGCACTTTCGACAGCGCGCTCTGCGTGACCTCGATGTAGAAGCCGTGCACGCGGTTGAACTGCACCCGCAGGTTCGTGATGCCGGTGCGCTCGCGCTCGCTGGCCTCCATCTGCAGCAGGAAGGCGTCGCTGTTCTCGCTGATGGCGCGCAGCTCGTCGAGCTCGGCATCGTGCCCGTTCGCGATCACGCCGCCGTCGCGTACCAGGGCAGACGGCTCGGGGTGGATGGCGGCCGCCAGCAGCTCGACGCAACCCGGCGGCGGCGCGAGTTGCGCGGCCATCTGCGCCAGCAGCGCGGCATCGGCCGTCGACAGCGCCGGTGCCAGTTCCTCGGCCTTGGCCAGCGCCATGCGCAGCGCCAGCAGCTCGCGCGGCCGAACCTGGCGCAGGGCGATGCGCGCGGCGATCCGCTCCACGTCGCTGGTGTTCTTCAGGCGCTCGCGCAGCGCGCGCCAGGGCGTCGCGGTGGCGCCGGAAGGTGCCGTCTGCAAGGCAGCGATCGCTTCGAGCCGTGCCTGCGCATCGGCACGATCGCGCCGCGGCGCCAGCATCCAGCGCTTGAGCGCGCGGCTGCCCATGCCGGTCATGCAGGTGTCGAGCAGCGAGAAGAGCGTCGGTGAATCCTCGCCGCGCAGGGTCTGCACCAGCTCCAGGTTGCGGCGCGTGGTGGGCGGCAGCTCGATCAGTTCGCCGTCGCGTTCGACCGAGAGCCGCTGCACGTGCGATAGCGCGCGGCCCTGCGTGTGTTCCGCATAGCCGAGCAGCGCGGCCGCGGCCGCATGCGCATTGGCAAGCGATTCGGCGCCCCAAGCCGCGAGGCTGCCGCTGCCCAACTGCTCGCACAGCTTGCGCTCGCCGAGGCCGCCGTCGAACTGCCACGCGGGCCGTACCGACAGCGTGAAGGCGCTGCCGTTGCGCGCACCCTTCAGCCGCTGCTCGAAACCGGGCGTGACCTCGGCACTGTAGAGCAGCTCGCTCGGCGCGATGCGCGCGATCCAGGCTTCCAACGCATCGGTCGGGCATTCGGCCAGCCGCAGCTCGGCGCCGGTGACGCTGAGCCACGCCAGGCCGCAGAAGTTGCGTGGGCCGGCATGCACGGCCAGCAGCAGCGAATCGCTCTTGTCCTGCAGCAGTTCGGAATCGGTGAGAGTGCCGGGCGTGACCACCCGCACCACCTTGCGCTCCACCGGCCCCTTGGCTGCGCCCACCTCGCCGACCTGCTCGCAGATCGCCACCGATTCGCCCAGCTTGATCAGCCGCGCCAGGTAGGTGTCGACCGAGTGGAAGGGCACGCCGCACATCACCACCGGCTGCCCGGCCGACTGGCCCCGCTGCGTCAGCGTGATGTCGAGCAGGCGCGAGGCCTTCTCGGCGTCGGCATAGAACAGCTCGTAGAAATCGCCCATCCGGTAGAAGAGCAGCGTGTCGGGATGGTTCGCTTTCAAGCCCAAATATTGGGCCATCATGGGCGTGTGAGGGGCTGTCGCGGGGAGGGTCATCAAGCGGAACGGATGCGAAGGCGCGGCCGGCGGTGCGGCGGGCCCTGCATCATAAAGAACGCGATGGCCATCGCGGCAATGCGCGTCAGCCGATGGCCAGCCTCACGGGTTTGCCGATCCGGCTCAGCATTTCAACCAGCGTGTCGATGGTGAACTTGGCGGTTTTCCGGTTCACCACGTCGGACACGCGCGGGCGCGACACCATGAGGATTTCGGCGGCCTCCGCCTGCTTCAGGTCGTGCGCGGTGATCCAGGCCGAGAGTTCGTCCATCAACTGCTGCTTGAGCACCTTCGTGTCGTTGATCTGTTTCCGGGACGCAGCCTGCAGGCGCCTGGCTTCTTCGGGCGAAAAACCCAGCTCGCGAAAAAGATTGGCGCCCGGCCGAGTGACATGGCGAATGTCGGTATCGATGTTGATCATCTTGGTGTCCTTCCTGCGGCCACCGCACGGTAGCGCGCCGCTGCGATGTCCTTGTCCTGCCGGCTGGTCGTCTGCGTCTTTTTCTGGAAGCAATGCAGGACGTAGATGGCTTCCTCGAACCTTGCAACGTACATCACGCGATAAATGCCATTGGCGTCCCGCAGGCGGATTTCCTTTGTGCCGGGGCCGACCTCATTGAATGGCTTCCAATCCGACGGATCGAGTCCACCCTGCACCTTTCGCAGCTCGAAGCCGGCTTCCCGACGCGGGCTTGCTGGAAACCCAAGCAGATCTTCGTACGACGATCCAACCCAGCGAATCTCTTTGTCTTCCATCTTTTCTCCCTGTATAAAATTTTATACGGGGATTCAAATGCAAGACAAGCATGCACGCGCGGCTCGCGGGAAGCTGGAAGCAAGAGGAGGGAGCAGGTGCCTTCGAACTCAAACCTGCCCGCGCCGCCGCCGCGCCACGCGCACGGCGTCCACCCAAGTGTCGATGTTGAAGCGCTGGCCCGATTCGGCGATGCGGGCGCCGGTGATGGCGTGCAGGGGGATGCGGTACATGTCGCCGGGCATCTCGCCGTGGCCGGTGAGCACCTTTTTCTGGATATCCAGGTGCTGGACCTGCATGGTGCATTCGGCCTTGCGGCCGTTGGGATCGACGTAGCGCACGCGGATGCGCGGTTGCTCGTCGACGATGGAGTGCTCGCCCTTGCCCTGGATGAACCACTCGGGCAGGGTGTCGGGCGCCGCGTCGTCGGCCTGGTTGAGGCTGCCGCGCACGGTGGGAATCTCCAGCGGCACGTGGCCCGAGCGCACGCGCGCGGCGGCGATCCGGCGCTCGGTCTCGCGCCGCTCGGCGAGCCGGGCCCAGGCCATCCACATCACCAGGAACAGCAGCAGCACCCCCGCGACCAGGGCGAGCAACTGCCAATTCGCGAGTCCGACGTTCATCAGAGAGCCCCCCGCCATCATCACTAGTCCTTAAGTATTCAAACTTAAATTCTGGTGTTGCAGAGTGGGGGTGTCAAACCGTCGCGCGGCATAGCGCGTTCGGCCAGTTGCGCGACGCGGGGCTAGCCCGCTAGCGTCTCAGTCCTCGTGGGTATCGTGGGTGGCCGCCGTGCCGCGTCGCCAGTAGCCCGAGGCGCGAATCCACTTGGGATTGGCGCCGCGCTCGTCCACCAGGAAAACACGTAGGGCCTTGGCGGCGGCCGATTCGCAGGCGATCCAGGCGTGGAAATCGCCGGCCGGAAGGGTGAGTGACCGCAGCCTGTCCAGCAGCGGATGGGCGTCCGCCGCGCTCCCGCGATGGACCCAGTGCAGATCGAGCCGTGCGCGGGTCGGCAGCGTAATGCGGTCGGATTCGCCGTCGACCTCGGCCAGCACCACGGCACGTGCGCCTTCCGGCAGCTCGGCCAGCCGGCGCGAGATGGCCGGCAACGCGGTGTCGTCGCCAATCAGCAGGTGCCAATCGAAGCCGGTCGGCACGATGAAGGAGCCGCGCGGCCCGCCCACGCCGAGGATGTCGCCGACGCGGGCGCGCTCGGCCCAGCGAGTGGCGGGGCCGGCTTCGTGCAGTGCGAAGTCGAACTGCAACGTGCCGGCCGCGGCGTCGTGGTTCAGCGGGGTGTAGTCGCGCATCGCGGGCTTGCCGCCAGGGGGCCACACCGGGCCGTCGGGGCCGGCGGTGGGCAGCGTCAGCTGGCCGGTCTGCTCGTCGGGAAAGAAAAGCTTGGCGTGGTCGTCGAAGCCGGGGCTGGCAAAGCCTTCGAGCTGGTCGCCGCCGAGCGTGATGCGCACCAGGTGCGGCGTTACGCGCTCGGTGGCGCGCACCTCGAGCCGGCGGAAGCGCAACGCATGGCGCACGCGGCGGGGCAGGCGGTCGGGCAGGTCGGTGGCAGAGGGAGATGTGGTGTCGGTCATGGATGTCAGATCTTTTCCAGTTGCTGGGCGGCGCTGTCGAGCACCGCGGCGAATTCGTGGGCCTGTTGTTCGGTGAGGGGTTCGCGCGCGAGGCGCAGGCGCATCGCGAGCTTGAGGTTCTCGATGGCGCGGACGACCTGCGGCGGCCGGCCGGCACGGGGGCCGGCGCCGTCGACGCCGCCTTCCATGCGGGCCATCATGTCGTCGGTGGCCTGTCGGTTGGAGGCCAGGAATTCGCGGCCGGCGTCGGTGACGGTGTAGCGCTTGCGGCTGCCGCCCTCGGCCGTATCGACGCCGACGTGCCCGAGTTCTTCGAGCAGGGTAAGGGTGGGGTAGACGATGCCGGGGCTGGGGCTGTAGCGTCCGCCCAGGCGTTCTTCGATGAGCTTGATGAGCTCGTAGCCGTGGCTGGGCTTGTGGGCGATCAGCTGCAGCAGCACGAAGCGCAGCCCGCCGTGGCCGAAGATGCGCCCGCCGCCGCGGCTGCCCCGGCCGCCGCCGAGTCCGTCGCCATGGTCGCCGCGGGGGTGGCCGTGCAGGAAGCGTGGGTGATGGTGAGTGTGCATGGAGATGCTTTCTTGAATATGTCGGATAGACAAAAGATATATCTAAATTATGTCGAAGTCAAGCGCGTGATGAGTGAGCGTGCGCGTGCGCGGCAGGTCCGCCGATGAGTTCATCGCGCCAGACCTACGTCGGCCGCATCAACCGCGTGATCGACCACATCGACGCGCACCTGGCCGACCCGCTGGACCTCGCCACGCTCGCCGACGTGGCTCACTTCTCCGCCTGGCATTTCCACCGCGTGTTCCTGTCGATGACGGGCGAAACGCTGGCCGACCGCGTGCGGCGCCGCCGGCTCGAGGTGGCGGCCGCGCGCTTGCTGGGCCTGCCGCCCGAGCCTGTGCTGGCCATCGCGCTCGATGTCGGCTTCGGCTCGGCGCCGGTGTTCACGCGCGCCTTCAGCGCGCACTTCGGTACCACGCCGACGCAGTGGCGGCGCGGCGGGTACCGCAGTTGGGCCGAGCGCCATCGCATCGCGCTCAGCAAGATTCATCAAGCCGACCGCAAGTCGCATCAAGCCGTGATGGAGGCTTTCCGACAGGATGAGCGTTCGTGGCCGCGGGGCCACGTGCCTCAACCAGGAGACAGCGACATGAACGTGGAACTCAAGACCTTGCCGCCGGTTCGCGTGGCCTACATGCGCCATGTGGGCGCCTATGGCGACTCCGGCATCACGCGGCTGTGGCAGCGCTTCGCCGCGTGGTGCGGCGAGCAGGGGCTGATGACGCCGCGCCGCACGATGTACGGCATCAGCTACGACAACCCCGACGTGACGCCGCCGGAGAAATGCCGCTACGACGCGTGCATCGAAGTGGACGACGCCTTCAAGGCCGGCGGCGAGGTCGGCGTGCAGACCATCGCGGGGGGGCGCCATGCCTGCTGCGAATTCAGCGGCCCGCCGACCGAGATCCACCAGGCCTGGATGCGCTTGTGCGACTGGCTGCCCGACAGCGGCTGGCAGGCCGCCGACGGCCCACCGCTCGAAATCTACGGCCCCGACTTCGTGATGGACGAAAACACCGGCGCTTTCGCTTGCACGCTGTGCATGCCGGTGCGGCCGCTGTGAGGCCTGGTCGCCGCGTGCTTCAACGCTGCGGCATGTTCTTCACCGAATAGCCGAGGCTCACCGTCGCGTCGTCGGGAATCGCCGGCATGCCGTCGTTCCACAGCTGCCAGGCATTGCGCATGGCGGCCAGCCGTTCGGGTTCACGCTCGGCCTGGTTGGCCCGCTCGCGCTCGTCGGCCGGGATGTTGAACAGGTACTCGTTGCCGTCGACCTGCAGGTACTTCCAGTCGCCGTCACGCAGCGCGCGCTGGCCGCGGTGGTTCATGCGCCAGTGCAGCGGGCGGTGAAAGCCGAGCGAGGAATCGCGCAGCACCGGCAGCAGCGACACGCCGTCGAGCGGAAAGTCCGCAGCGGCTTTCGCGCCTGCGGCGTCGAGCATGGTGGCGGACCAGTCCATCGTCATGCAGTGCTGGGCGCTTTCGCTGCCGGGCCGGATCACGGCCGGCCAGTGCGCGATCCACGGCACGCGGATGCCGCCCTCGGTCAGGTCCATCTTGCCGCCGACCAGCGGCCAGTTGTCCGAGAAGCGCTCGCCGCCGTTGTCGCTGGTGAAGACCACCAGCGTGTCGTCCGCGATGCCCAGCTTGTCGAGCGCCGACATGATCCAGCCGATGCCCTCGTCCATGTGATGGATCATGCGGCGGTACACGTGGATGTTGCCGCCGGCCAGATCGAAGAGGTTGTTCTTCACCGTCGGCGCGCGGCCTTCGTCCTCGCGCGTTTCCCAGGGCCAGTGCGGCGCGGTGTAGTGCAGGCTCAGGAAGAAGGGCGCTTCCTGCTCCGCCATGCGCTCGACGTAGTCCACCGCGCGGCGCGAAAGGAGGTCGGTGAGGTAGCCCTCTTCCTGCCGGTCCTCCTCGCCGAACCACAGGTCGTGGCGGCCGCTCGAATCGCAGTGGGTGAAGTAGTCGACGCCACCCGACATCGGCCCCAGGAACTCCTCGTAGCCCGAGCGCAGCGGCCCGAAGGCCGGCGGATAGCCCAGGTGCCATTTGCCGATCAGGGCCGTGCGGTAGCCGGCCTCGCGCAGCAGCGAGGGCAGTGTCGGATGCTCGGGCGGCAGGCCCAGGCTGGTGCTGCCGCGGCTCTTGCTGTTGATGGGCTCCTCGGCCGCACCGCGCAACCGGTATTGGTAGCGGGCCGTCATCAACGCGAAGCGGGTGGGCGAGCACACGGGCGAGTTGGCATAGCCCTGCGTGAAGCGGATGCCGTTGGCGGCCAGGCGGTCTAGCACCGGCGACACGGGCCCGAATGGCGCATCCCGGCCGCCATAGCAGCCGAGGTCTGCAAAGCCGAGGTCGTCGGCCACGATGAAGATGATGTTGGGGCGTTTCATGAGGGGCCTCTCGGGTCTCAGGGCTGGTAGCCCGATTTCTGCACCACCGGCGCCCATTGCGCGCGGTAGGCCTTGAGCATGGCGGCGGTCTGCTCCTGCGTGCTGACCACCGGCGTCATCAGCGATTCCTTGAAGCGGCGCTGCGTGTCCGCGTCCTGCATCACTTCGCGGATGGCTTGCGACAGGCGCGCGACCTTGTCGCGCGGCATGGTGGCGGGCGCGAAGAAGGCATTCCAGCCCAGGCCGACCAGGTCGAGCCCGGCTTCCTTGAAGGTGGGCACTTCCGGCGCGAAGGGCGAGCGCTTCGTGCCCGACATCGCGAGGATGCGCACCTTGCCGGCCTGGTGCTGCGGGATCACCACGTCGAGCGTGTCGACCGCGATCGGCACCTGGCCGCCGATCAGGTCGGTCATCAGTGGTGCCGAGCCGCGGTAGCCCACCACCTGCGTCTGCACCTTCGCCTTTTCGCCGACCATGAGGCCGAAGAAATGCGGCAGGCTGCCGGTGGCAGGCACGCCCACGTTGGCCTTGTCGGGATTGGCACGCATCCAGGCCAGCAAGTGCGGCAGCTCGCGCACCGGCACGGCGGTCGACACCGACAGCGCGAACTCGTAGTCGTTGACGTGGGACACCGGCACGAAGTCGCGCTCGGGGTCGTAGCCGTTGTCCTTGAAGACCAGCGGCGCCACCACCATCACGGCGGGGTTGGCGACCATCAGCACGTTCTGGCCGGCCGGCGTGGCCTTGACCTGCTGGGCGGCGAGGCGGCCGCCGGCGCCGGGCTTGTTGTCGACGACGACCGGCACGCCGAGCTTCGCCGAAAGCTTGTCGCCGACGATGCGGGCGACGCGGTCGGTGGCGCCGCCGGGCGCGTAGCCCACGACGATGCGCAGCGGGCCATCGGCCGGCTGGGCCGCGGCGCCGGTGGCGACCGCGCCGATGGCGGCGAGAAGGGCGATGCCGGCAAAACGGCGAAGAAGTGAAGACGCTTGCATGGGGTTGTTCAATCGTTGGCCTGGAAGTTCACGGCCCGCATGATGCCTCCCCAACGCGCCGTGTCCTCGCGCATGGTCTTCAGCAAGGCTTCGGGGCCATCGCCCACGGGGTACATGCCGTTCTGCAGCAACTGCTGGCGCACCTCGCGCGTGTTCACCGCGCGCGTGAACTCGGCGCGCAGCTTGTCGACGATGGGCTGCGGCGTCTTGCGCGGTGCGTAGAAGGCGAACCAGGCGGTCGCGACCACGTCCTTGTAGCCGGCTTCGACGAAGGTGGGCAGGCTGGGCAGCAGCGGCGAGCGCTTGTCGCCGCTGGTGGCCAGCACCTTGGCGCGGCCCGTGCCCAGCATCTGCTGCGCGCCGCCCACGGTGTCGAAGTACACCGGCACGGTGCCGCCCATCAGGTCCTGGCGCGCCGGCGTGGAGCCGCGGTAGGGCACGTGCGTCATCTTCAGGCCGGCCGCGCGGTTGAGCATCTCGCCGAGGAAATGCGAAGGCGTGCCGGCGCCGTAGGACGCGAAGCTCAGCTTGTCGCCCTGCGCCTTGGCCCAGGTGACGAACTCGGGCAGCGTGTTGGCCGGCACGTCCTTGTGAACCGTCAAGGCCAGCTCGAAGCGCGCCGCGTTGACGATCGGAATGAAGTCCTGCACCGGGTCGTACGAGAGGTTGCGATAGGCACTGGGGAACATGGTCATCATGCTCGCCGTGCCCAGCAGCAGCGTGCGGCCGTCGGGCGCCGCGGTCTTCACGGCTTCGACCGCGATGCGGCCGGCCGCGCCGGAGCGGTTGTCCACCACCAGCGGACCCAGCGAGTCGCGCACCTCGTGGGCGATGGCGCGGGTCAGCACGTCCTGCGTGCCGCCGGCGGGCACGCCGATCAGCACCTTGATCGGTTGGCCGGGCACGAAGGCCTGGGCCTGCGCGATCGATGCCACGGGTGCGAGCGCGATGCCGCCGAGCAGGGCGAGCGCATGGCGCCGGTCGAGGAGGGTGTCGGTCATGAAGAAGCGTCTCCGGGTGTTGTGTCGAATGTCCGTCGGGTGCCGGCGCCGCAGCGGCCCTCGGCCCGATCCACTTTAGAGTCGCGTCATTCGATTGATCAAATCAACTGTCCCCAGGACTAACCCCGAGATGGTTTCTTCCCCGCGCCGTCCGCTGGACGACCTGCTGTTGTACCGACTGTCGCGCCTGCTCGCGGTGGCCGGCAGCATGGTCATCCGGTTGTGCGAAGGGCGCTTCGGCATCACGCGGCGTGAATGGCGGCTCATCGCCACGCTGGCCAGCCGCGGCGAGCTCGGCTCGTCCCAGCTGGCCGAGCATGCGCAGCTCGACCGCGCCCGCACTTCCAAGGCCATCGGCTCGCTGGTCGAGAAGCAGTTGCTGCTGCGCGGCCATCCGGCCGGCGACCGCCGACAGGTGTTGCTGCGGCTGTCGGACCGCGGGCAGGCGCTGTACGACGAGCTGTACCCGCTGGTCAGCCGCATCAACGCCGAGCTGATGGACGCGCTCGATGCCGCGGAGGCCGAACGGCTCGACGAGATGCTGCGCCGGCTGCAGGCGCGTGCCGAGCAATTGACGAGCGAAGCCGTGCTGCCCAAGGCCGACCGGGGCCGGCGCGGCGCGGGCTCGCGCTGAAGCCGCGCGGCGCTCATCTCAGTCGACCTTCATGCCCGTGGCCTTGACGATCTTCCCGTAGCGTGCCTGGCTCGCCGCAAGGTGGCGCACCGCGTCGTCACCGGTCTCGCCCACGGCCACCATGTCCAGAGTGGCCAGCCGCGACTTGATCTCGGGCAGTGCCATGGCCGACGTGAGCGCGCTGCGCAGTGTCTGCATCACCGGCTCGGGCGTAGCGGCCGGCACCATCGCGAGGTAGAGCACTTCGAATTCCAGGTCCTTGAGGCCCAGCTCGCTCACGGTCGGCACCTGCGGCAGTAGCGGCGCGCGCTGGCGGCCGGTCACGGCGAGCGCCCGCAGCTTGCCCGCCTGCAGCTGCGGCAGCAGGCCCGGCGTGGCGACGATGCCGGCTTGCACTTCACCGGAGAGCATGGCCATCACGGCTGGCGCGTTGCCCTTGTAGGGCACGTGCGTGATCTTGGCGCCCGTGGCGTTGGCGAAGATCTCCGCCGCGATGTGCCCCGGGCTGCCGTTGCCGGCCGAAGCGAAGGTGGAGGCCTGCGCCTTGCTCGCCGTGACGAACTCGGGCAGCGTCTTCGCGCCCACCGAAGGCCCGACGCCGAAGCTCAGGCCCGATGAGCTGAAGATCATCAGCGGCTTCAAGTCCTTGGCCGCGAATGGCATCGTGGCGTAGAGGTGCGGGTTGATGGTGAAGGTGGTGTCGATCGACAGCAGCACCGTGTAGCCGTCGGCCGGGCTCTTGGCCACCAGGTCGGCGCCGATGTTGCCGCCGGCGCCGGGCCGGTTGTCGACCACGAACGGCTGCTTCAGGTCTTTCTGCAGCACGTCGCCCAAGGCGCGGCCGAGGATGTCGAGCGGGCCGCCGGCCGGGAAGTTGGTGATGAACTTCACCGGCTTCTGCGGATAAGCGCCTTGAGCGAACGAGGTCGTGGTCGCGCCGAAAGCGAGCGCGGCGCAGGCGGCGGCGAGGCCGAGGCGGCGCAGCGCGCCGAGCGGGGAGGTGCGGGTCATGGTGTCGTGTCTCCGAATTCGCAAGGGCCCGTCGCCGGGAGACGGCGTGCGGCCACAAGAGCGACTCTAGGAGCGCGCCCAGCCCGGCACAACTGAAAGCTCTTCTGCCAGCTATTCCCGTTGGTTATATTTCCGGCTGCGCTTTTCAGAGAGGCCGCCGATGTCTGCCATGAACTTTGCTCGCCTCAAGCTGCGTCACCTGCAGTGCCTGGTGATCGTGGCGCAGGAGCGCAACCTCGTGCGCGCGGCCAAGGCGCTCGCGCTGACGCAGCCTGCGGTGTCGAAGACCATCGCCGAGCTGGAAGACATCGTCGGCCGTCGCCTGCTGCTTCGCCGCCGCCGTGGCGTGGAGCTGACGCCGGCCGCCGACGTGCTGGTGCGGCATGCGGTGGTCGCCTTGCGCGGCTTGCGTGAAGGCCTGGGCCTGGCGCTGGACCAGCCCGAACTCGACCAGCTGCAGGTGGCGGTGGGCGCATTGCCCAACATGGCCGCCCACCTGCTGCCGGTGGCCGTCGCCGCGCTGCATGCGCGTTCGCCGTCGTTGCGCGTGCGCGTGGTCAGCGGCACCAACGCGCAGTTGATGACGCAGCTGCGCCAAGGCGAGATCGACCTGGTGCTCGGCCGGCTGGCGCAAGCATCGGCCATGGCCGACCTCGCCTTCGAGCAGCTCTACAGCGAGCCGCTGCGGCTGGTCGCGCGGCCCGGCCATCCGCTCGCGTCGCAGCGCCGGCCCAGGCTCGATGCGCTCGCGGCCTATCCGCTGGTGATGCCGGTCTCGGGCACGCTGGTGCGCCAGACCGCCGACACCTTCCTCGTCGCCCAAGGCATGGCGCCGCCGCGCTGCCTGATCGAAGCGACCGACACCAGCTTCGCGGTCGGGCTGCTGCAATGCTCGGATGCCGTGTGGTTCGCGCCGCAGGGTGCGGTCGACGGCTTCGTCTCGCGTGGCGAGCTGAGACGGCTGGCCATCGACACCGCGAGCACCGAGGGCCCGGTCGGGTTGACGATGCGGCGTGGCGCCGAGGTGGGCGAAGGCGCACGGGCGCTGGTCGAGGCGATCCACGAGGTGGTGCGGCAACGCTCCGCGTAGGCCGGCCAGGTGCATGCAGGCGCACGCACGTGCACGCCCATGCACTCAGGCCGTGGCGTGTGCGGCCTGCGGCAAGGGCAGGTCTGGTTGCGATGCAGTCGGCGCGACGGCATCGCCCTCGATGCGCAGCCGCGGCAGGAACTGCGGGTAGCTGCGCTGCATGAATTCGATCAACCCCTCGCGCACCGAGCAGCGCAAGTCGAAAGCCAGCGACGACGATGCCGCCGTGCACAGCACGCGAATCTGCATCGTGCGCTCGGTGGTGTCGGTGACGCGCAGGTTGAAGAAGCGGCCGTCCCACTCGGGCGCCGACTTCACGATGCGCTCGACCTCTTCGCGCAGCGGCACCAGCGGCATGCCGAAGTCGGCGTAGATGAAGACCGAGCCCAGCAGCTGCGAGCTGCTGCGCGTCCAGTTCTGGAAGGGCTTCTCGATGAAGTACGACAGCGGCAGGATCAGGCGCCGGTCGTCCCAGATGCGCAGCACGACGAAGGTGCCGGTGATCTCCTCGACCCGGCCCCATTCGCCTTCGACCACCAGCACGTCGTCGATGCGGATCGGCTGGGCCAGTGCGATCTGCAGGCCGGCGATGAGGTTGCTGAACACCGGCTTGGCGGCCAGGCCGGCCACGATGCCGATCACGCCGGCCGAGGCCAGCAAACTGGCGCCGACCTGGCGCGCGCCCGGAAAGGTCATGAGCATCAGCGAAGCGCCGGCCACCAGCAGGATGCTGGCGGCGGTGCGCGAGAGCACGCGCGTCTGGGTGAGCACGCGGCGCGCCTGCAGGTTGTCGGCCACGTCGTAGGGATGTTTGGCCAGCACCCCGTCGGCGATCCCGTTGACCGCGCGAATCGCGAGCCAGGTCAGGGCCGCGATCAGCAGCAAGCCGTTCAGATGGCGCACGCTGCCGATGAATTTCAGGTCGTCGGGTGCGGCCTGCCACACCATCTGCAGCGCGATCAGCGGCAGCACGAAGCGTGCCGCGACCTGGATGTTGACCAGCATGGCATGCAGCACCGGTATGGGGCGCGCGAGGCGCCGCAGCACCATGCCACCGATGCGGTGGACGAAAAGCGCCAGCGGCGCGGCGATCAGTGCGGCCAGGCAGGGGCCGAACCACGGATGGGAAAGCAACATGTCCAAAGTCATGCTGCCGACCTTACGCAGTCTCGGGCACCTCCTCTGTAGGAGCTTGAAGGATTCGGGCCGCGTCGTCGCGCAGCTGCGCCGAAATGCCGATCGCCATGTCGAGCCGGCGCAGCAGCCAGGGGCTGACGTCGTTGTCGAAAGGGTCGGGCAGGGGAATCGGCTCGGCCACGGTGGTGGCGGGGGCGCTGTCGGGCATCACGGGGCCGGTGGTCGGCGTGCTGCCGATGTTGGCCTCGATGCGCACGGCGGCGCGCTGCAGCGGGTCTTCGATGTCGGCCGGCGTGAGCCGGTCGTGCCGCAGCACGAGCATCGACTTGACCGCACTCAGCTGTGCCAGCAGCTGGTAGCTGTGGGCCTGCAAGTGCTCCAGCGGCTCCAGCGGCGGCCGCACGGCGCGCGGCTCCGACAGCGACCGCGCGGTGGCCTGCACCAGGGCCGAGAGGCTGTCGAAGGCCTCGCGTCGCGCCAGCCGCCATTCGAGTTCGGGGCTGGTCTGCACCGCGCGCAGCTGGCCCAGGCCGAGTGCGAGCCTTGCGTGGCGTGCCTGTGCGGTGAGGCAGCGAGCCACCAGCGACGGGATCTGGCTGCGCTCCCACGACGGCAGCACGTAGCAGAAGGCCCAGGCCACGCCGGCTCCGATCAGCGTGTCGGCCACGCGTTCGAACAAGGCGAAGGTCGTGCTCATGCCGACGTTGAGCTGGTGCGCCTGCAACAGTCCCAGCACGGTGGCGGCGACCGAGGTGATGAGGTACTTGCGCACCGCGAAGCCGTGCGCGATGGCCTGTGCGAAGGTCATGGCCGCGAGCGTGGCCAGCGCACCGGGATGGGCCGACAGCAGGGCCACCGCGAACACGCAGCCCAGCAGCGTGCCGGCCACGCGGCTGTTGCGCCGCTCCAGCGTCTGCGACAGGCTGCCGCGCAGCACCACCACGATGGTCAGCAAGATCCAGTAGTCGTGCGAGCCCCAGGGCAGCAGCACGGCGATGGTGTAGCCGGTGCCGATGGCGAGCGCGGCGCGGATCGCGTGGCGCAGCGGCGGCGCGTCCCAGCGCCACAGCGTGAGAAAGGGCAGCAGCGACCAGTCGGTCGGGCTCACGAACATGTGCCAGTTGGCGCGCACCACGGCCAGGTCGGGCTGGCGCTCGCCGCGCGCCAGGCCCACCAGGCGCAGCACCTCGTCGTTGATGTGGCCGATGCGGCTGGCCAGCCCGCGCGCGAGCATGGCGGGTGTCGGCCCGCTGGCGGCGGCCGAGGGATGGGCCGGGTCGTCTTCGAGATGGATGGCGGCCAGCTCGGGGCGGCGATCGGGCACGGGATCGGGCTGCCGGCCCAGCAGCATCGCGTCGGCCAGCGCGGCCGTTTCGTCGGAGAGTTCGAGCAGGATGCGCTGCATGTCGCACAGCGCCTCCGCATGACCCGGATGGGCCTTGAGCGCGTCGAGGTCGAGTTCGGAGGCCAGCAGCATGTCGCGCAGCTCCAGCACCGTGACCAGCATGCCGGCCAGCCGCTGACGGCGCGGCGTGCGGGGGGACTCGAGCACGATGTCGCGCGTGGCCTGCAACTGGTCGGCCAATGCGGCCTGCTCGCGCAGCAGTTGGCCCAGCAGCGGCGCCTGCACCTCGCGCACGTCGCCCGACTCGTCGCGCGGCGTGAACTGACGGGCCTCGGTGCGCATCAGCGCGGCCAGCGACAGCAGCAGGTCGGACATCGCCTGCACGCGGTAGCGGCCGTTGAGCAGGTGGTTGGCCAGCAGCGAGTAGATGACGTAGAGCCCCGCGCCCAGCCCGAAGTGCATGGTTCGCTCGACGGCCTCGTGCATGCCCGCGGGCGCCGGCGTGGCCATCGAGAAGATCATCGAGAACATGATCGCGATGGCGATAGGAATGCCGCGCTTGCCCCAGGCCATGGCCACGAAGGCGAGGAAGGTGGCGGGCACGACCAGCAGGCCGAGGCGCAGTGGCGCCGAGTGCAACAGTTGCACCAGGAAGAAGAGCGGCAGCCCGACCAGCGGCGAAGGCACCATCTGCCAGAACTTGCCGCGCCGGGGGCCGGGCAGGTCGGGTGGTGCGCTCACGATCACGCCAACGCCGGCCGCGGAGGCCGCCGCGGTGCCCAGTGCGATGTGCACGCCGCCCGAAATCAGCAGCAGCCCGACCGCGACCGACAGGCCGTTGGCGACGTAGTACGACAGGGCCACGCGCAGCGCGGCGCGGCCCCGACGGGTGGCGAAAGCGGTGGCGTCGCTCTCCGCCCGCATCACTCGGTGGCGGCTTCGCCTGCGGCGGGTGCGGCCGGTGATTCTTCGCGGCGCAGGCGCGTCAGCTTGCGCGGGGCCGGCGCTGCCGATGCTGCATCCGCGGCGGGCTCCGCGCTTTCTGCCAGGCCGTGCACCGTGCTGCGCGCATACACGCCGCCGGCCGACGGGTCGACCGCCCGCACGCGCTCGCTGGCGGCGAACTTGTCGTCGACGCTGGCGAACTTCGAGTACTTGGCGAGCAGCGGCACCAGTTGGCCGTAGATGCGCGGTGCGCCGGCCAGGCATTCGCGTTGCTCGAGGAAGTCGGGCTCGCCGGTGAAATTGCCGATGAGTCCGCCGGCCTCGGTGACCAGCAGCGAGCCCGCGGCCACGTCCCAGATGTTGAGGCCGGTTTCGAAGAAGCCGTCGCTGAAACCGGCCGCGACGTAGGCCAGGTCGAGGGCCGCCGCGCCGGGCCGGCGCAGGCCCGCCGCGCGCGGCATCAGGTCGGCCATGATGGCCAGGTACTGCTTGAAGTTGTCGCCGGTCCTGAAGGGGAAGCCGGTCGAGATGAGGCACTCGGACAGCCGCACCCGCTTGCTGACGCGGATGCGCCGCTCGTTCATGAAGGCGCCGCGGCCGCGGGTGGCCGTGAACAGGTCGTTGCGCGTGGGGTCGTAGATGACGGCTTGCTCGACCTTGCCCCGGATGGCCAGTGCGATCGACACGCAGTAGACCGGAAAGCCGTGGATGAAGTTGGTGGTGCCGTCGAGCGGATCGATGATCCAGACGAAGTCCGAGTCCTTGGCGCCGTGTTCGGTGCCCGATTCCTCGGCGAGGATGCCGTGTCCCGGGTAGGCGCCCAGCAGGGTGTCGATGATGACCCGTTCGCTGGCGTGATCGACTTCGGTCACGAAGTCGTTGACCTGCTTCTGCGAGATGCGCACTGCCTCGATGTCGAGCGCAGCGCGATTGATGATGGCGCCGGCGGCGCGGGCGGCCTTGACGGCCACGTTGAGCATGGGGTGCAGGTTGGGAGACGGCATCGGATGGGGGGAAGAACAACGGGCGCTGCCCGAGGAGGCGGCCCGGCGATGCGGGCGGCGAGAATCGCGGATTTTACCGGGCCCGGGCCGGCCGACCCGGCTCATCGCTTCTTGTCCTTGCCATGCGCACCCGATTCATCCTGATCCAGACCAGCCATGCCGGTAACGTCGGCGCCGCGGCGCGTGCCATGCGGACCATGGGCTTCGACGACCTGGTGCTGGTGGCGCCGCGCTGGGCCAATGTGCTGCGGCGCGAGGAAACCATCCAGCGCGCCAGCGGGGCGCTCGACGTGCTGGCCAAGGCCCGCATCGTCGACACGCTCGACGAAGCGCTCGATGGCGTCACCCACCTGTGCGCCACCGCCATGGTGCCGCGCGACTTCGGCCCGCCCACCCGCGGCCCGCGCGAGCACCTGGGGCCGCTCGCGCAGCAGGCGGGGCAGCATGTCGCGTTCCTGTTCGGATCGGAGCGCTTCGGCATGCGCAACGAAGACGTGTACCGCTGCCACGTGGCGCTCAGCATTCCCACCGACCCGAACTTCGGTTCGTTGAACCTGGGCGCCGCGATCCAGGTGATCGCCTATGAATGGCGGATGGCGCTGGGCGGCTTCGCAGCGCCGGTGCGCGAGGCGGCCGAGCAGCCGCACGCAGCCGATGCCAGAGCGGTGGCGGGCATGCTCGAACACTGGGAGCGTTCGCTGGTACAGGTCGGCTTTCTCGATCCGGAAGCACCCAAGAAGCTGATGCCGCGGCTGGCCCAGCTCTTCAACCGCGCGCAGCCGACGCCGGAAGAGATCCACATCCTGCGCGGCATCGCCAAGGCCATGGCCGACGCGGCGCAGGGCGGCACATACAAGGCCCCCCAGGCCTCGAAAGCCGCAACGAAGACCCCACCGCCGGCGCGCGATGAGGGCTCGTCTTAGACTGCGCTGCCCATAACGACATAACCAGAACATCCATGTTCTCGCGCCTGCGTTCCGACATCCAGTGCATCCTCGACCGCGATCCGGCGGCGCGATCGCGCTGGGAGGTGCTGACCCTGTACCCCGGCCTGCATGCCGTGGTGCTGCACCGGCTCGCGCACTGGTGTTGGGGCCATGGCCTCAAGTGGGTCGGGCGCTTCGTCTCGCAGGTGTCCCGCTGGCTCACCGGCATCGAGATCCACCCCGGCGCCGTCATCGGCGACCGCGTGTTCTTCGACCATGCGATGGGCGTGGTGGTCGGCGAGACGGCCGAGATCGGCGACGGCTGCACCATCTACCAGGGCGTGACGCTGGGCGGCACTTCGCTCTACAAAGGGGCCAAGCGGCATCCCACGCTGGGCCGCAATGTCGTGGTGAGTGCCGGTGCCAAGGTGCTGGGCGGTTTTACCGTGGGCGATGGCGCCAAGATCGGCAGCAATGCGGTGGTGATCAAGCCCGTGCCTGCGGGCGCGACGGCCGTGGGCATACCGGCTCGCATCATCCCGGCGAAGGCCGGTGCAACTGCGGACGTGGACGGCGCCGACGGCAAGTTCGAGGCCTACGGCATCACACAGCAGGACGACCCGCTGTCCTTGGCCATGCGTGGGCTGATCGACAACGCGGCGAACCAGGAGCACCAGATCGCGCTGCTGTGGCAGGCGATCGAGGCGCTGTCGTCGCAGGGCAGCAAGGATTGCGTGCCGGACGAGGCTGCGACGACGGAGAACTTCGAGAAGGGGCGGCTGGCGGACTTGGTCGGGAAGTAGCGGGAGCAAGCAGAAGGCGAGAGGTATTGCTCCCTCTCCCTCTCCCTCTGGGAGAGGGAGCAAGACAGGGCGCTAAGGGAACGTGCGAATCGCCGACTTCGGCCTGAATGCCTTGCACACCGATTCGTCGGTATCCAGGTACGGCCCGCCGATCAGATCGATGCAATACGGCACCGCCGCGAAGATGCCCGGCACCACCTGCTTGCCGTCCGCATCCTTCAACCCTTCCAGCGTTTCCGCGATCGACTTCGGCTGCCCCGGCAGGTTGATGATCAGGCTCTTGTCGCGAATCACCGCCACCTGCCGCGACAAGATGGCCGTCGGCACGAAGCGCAGGCTGATCTGCCGCATCTGCTCGCCGAACCCCGGCATCTCCTTGTGCGCCACGGCCAGCGTGGCCTCGGGTGTCACGTCGCGCAGCGCGGGGCCGGTGCCGCCGGTGGTCAGCACGAGCGAGCAGCCGGCATCCACCAGCTCGATCAACGCGGCGCTGATGCGCTCGGGCTCGTCCGGGATCAGGCGGGGCTCGAAGGCGAGGGGGTTGCGCAGCGCGCGTTGCAGCCAGTCTTGCAGGGCGGGCAGGCCCTTGTCTTCATAGACGCCGCTGGAAGCGCGGTCGCTGACCGAGACGATGCCGATGCGCACCGGGTCGAAATTCGGCGATGCCGTCATGCGTCCTCCTCGCGGGCCTGGGCGGCCGCTTCGGCGGCATGGTCGTCGGTGCCGTGCACCTCGAGTTGCGCGCGCAGCAGCTGGAACAGCTCGCGGTAGGCCTTGCCCTGGCGCTGCGCCTCGCCGGGCGCGCCGTCCTTGAAGTCCTTGCGGGCCTGGCGCACCAGTGCGCGCAGCTGCTGGGCGTCGGTGCCGGGGTGGGTCTCGATCCAGCCACCGAGCGCGTCGTCGTCCGCGATCAGCCGGTCGCGCCAGCGCTCGGCATCGTGAAGGATGGCGGCTTCGATGGCAGGACCGCGGTTCTGCTCGTCGAGCGAAGCGCGAATGGCGTCGAGCGTGGCCGCATCGAGGCCGCGCATCAGCTTGCCGATGAACTGCATCTGGCGGCGCTTGCCCTCGAAATTGGTGATGCGCTTGGCTTCGTCGATGGCGTCGACCAGCTTCTCGCCGAGGTCGAGCTTGTCGAACAGGCCGGCACGCAGGCCCAGCAGGGCCTCGCCCAGATCCTGAAGTTCGGCGCTTTCGCGCTTGAGATCGGTCTTGCTGGCGGCGTCGCTGCCCTTGAGCTCGCGCTTGAGTTCCTGGTCTAGTTCGCTGCCTTCGGCGACAAAGGTGCCGCGGACGAAGTAGCCTTTCTTGGGTTTGCGGGGCATGGGGGACTCGTTGCTGCCCCCTCGGAGCGGGGGGCGCAAGTATCATAGCCCTCCACATGAGCACACACCCCTCGCGCGCCGACGCCGGCTTCGCCTACAGCCGTCCCTTCTTCGAAAACCTGGTCGACACCGCGCTGGCCCATGCCCGCAAGCTCGGCGCCACGGACGCCGGGGCAGAGGCCTCAGAGGGCTGCGGCCTGAGCGTTTCGGTGCGCAAGGGCGAACTCGAAAACGTCGAGCGCAACCGCGACAAGTCGCTCGGCATCACGGTCTACGTGGGCCACCGCCGCGGCAACGCCAGCACCTCCGATTTCTCCGAAACAGCCATCCAGCAGACCGTGCAGGCGGCTTACGACATCGCGCGCTTCACCGCCGAAGACCCGGTCAGCGGCCTGCCCGACGAGGCCGACATCGCCACCGAGCAGCCCGACCTCGATCTCTTCCACCCCTGGGAGGTCACGAGCGAGCAGGCTGCGGCCCTGGCCCTGGAATGCGAGGCCGCGGCGCTGTCGACCGACAAGCGCATCACCAACAGCGAGGGCGCCGGCGTCTCGGCCCAGCAGAGCCACTTCTTCAGCGCGCACACGCGCGGTTTCCGCGGCGGCTATGCGAGCTCGCGCCATTCGATCTCGGTCGCGCCCATCGCCGGCAAGGGCGACGACATGCAGCGGGACGCCTGGTACAGCTCGATGCGTTCGGCCAGCGAGCTGGCCAGCCCCGAGTCCGTCGGCCGCTATGCCGCCGAGCGGGCGCTCAGCCGCCTGAAGTCGCGCAAGATCAAGACCACCGAGTGCCCGGTGTTGTTCGAGTCGCCGCTGGCGGCGGGCCTGCTGGGCGGGTTGGTGCAGGCCACCAGCGGCGGTGCGCTCTACCGCA
This sequence comes from Variovorax sp. KK3, assembly GCF_001984055.1. Taxonomy (GTDB): domain Bacteria; phylum Pseudomonadota; class Gammaproteobacteria; order Burkholderiales; family Burkholderiaceae_C; genus Variovorax. Next base: position 73,365 of record NZ_LYVO01000018.1, on the reverse strand, counting down.
AGAGCAGCTTCCTGCTCGACTCGCTGGGCAAGCCGGTGCTGGCGTCGCATCTCGACGTGGCGGAAGACCCGCACATCCCGCGCGGCAAGGGCAGCTCGGCCTTCGACGACGAAGGCGTGGCCACGCGCAAGCGCAAGGTGGTCGACGGCGGCCGGCTCGAAGGCTATTTCCTGAGCACCTATTCGGCCCGCAAGCTGGGCATGAAGACCACCGGCAACGCCGGCGGCTCGCACAACCTCACGCTGAGCTCGCGCCAGACGAAGCCCGGCGACGACCTCGAGGCGATGCTGGCCAAGCTGGGCACCGGCCTGTTCGTCATCGAGCTGATGGGGCAGGGCGTCAACTACGTGACCGGCGACTACTCGCGCGGCGCCAGCGGCTTCTGGGTCGAGAAGGGCAAGATCGCTTTTCCGGTTCAAGAGATCACCATCGCCGGCAACCTCAAGACCATGCTGATGGGCATCGAGGCGGTGGGTGCCGATGCGTACAACTATGGCGCCAAGACGACCGGCTCGATTTTGGTCAACAGAATGAAGGTCGCCGGCAGCTGATCGGCTGCTGGTCCGGGGGCTCAGCCCAGCAGGCGCTGGGCATGCAGGCCCAGCCCCTGCGCAACGCTCGCGTCGCGGTCGCCATGGATGGCACGGGCGTTCGGCAGGGCGGCCGCGATTTTCTGCGTGAGCGGCAGGAAGCCGGTGGAGCCGCCGGTGAAATACAGCACGTCGACATCGCCCGCGTCGACGCCCGCGGCGAGCAGCGTTTCTTGCGCCGCTTCGACGATGCGCCCCATGTCGGGATCGAGCGCCTGGACCGCCTCGGCCTCGTCGAGCGTCGAGCGGAGTCCGTCTTCGAGCCGATCGAGGTCGATCTGCGTGCTGCCGCCCTCGGCCACCGCGATCTTGGCCGCCTCGGCCTGGGCGATCAGCGCATGGCCCAGGTGATCCTCGACCACCCGCATCAGCCGCGCATGCTGGTCGGTGTCGGCGTAGAAGCTGCGCATGCGGCGCAGCTCGGCGACCCGCTGAGGGCCGTACACCGTGTTGATCAGGTGCCAGGTCGCGAGGTCGAAGTAGACGCGGCTCGGCACCTCGCGCGGGGTCTGGCCGGGCCGGCTGGGGCCGAAGCCGCGGTAGCCGCACCAGGGCAGGATGCTGGTCAGTTCGACGTGCCGGTCGAAGTCGGTGCCCGCCACGTGCACGCCATGGTTGGCCAGGATGTCCTCGCGCCGATCGATGCGCAGGCGCCGCTCGGGCCCCACCCGCACCAGCGAGAAGTCGGACGTGCCGCCGCCGATGTCGGCCACCAGCACCAGCTCTTCGCGGTCGATGCCCTGTTCGTAGTCGAGCGCCGCGGCGATGGGTTCGTACTGGAAGCTGAGCTCGCTGAAGCCGACCGCGCGCGCGGCGTTCTCGAGCGCCTGCTGGGCCTGGCGGTCGCGCGCCGGGTCGTCGTCGACGAAGAAGACGGGCCGCCCGAGCACCACGCGCGACAACGTGGTGTCGGCTTCTCGCTCCGCCAGCGTCTTGAGATGGCGCAGGTAGCCGCCGACCACGTCGAGGTAGCGAACCGAGCGGCCGGCGCCGATGTCGGTGCTCTGCTCGGCGAGCGTCGAGCCCAGGATGCTCTTCATCGAGCGCATGAGCCGGCCGTCATGGCCTTCGACGTAGGCGGCCAGCGCGGCGCGGCCGTAGAAGCGCAGCGGCTCCTCGTGCGGCGCCAGGCCCTCGACCTGGTAGAAGACCGCGGTCGGCATGGTGCGCTGGCCGTTCTCGAGCGCGACCAACGCGACGCGGCCCGGCCCGGCGGGCAGGGCGATGGCGGAGTTGGAGGTGCCGAAGTCGATGGCGCAGTAGGACGCCGGGCGCGGTGATGTCATGACGGCGAATGCGCCCCGATGGATTCGCCCGACACGGGGGCCAGTGCGGCACGCACCCGGTCGATGACGCGCACGTAGGGGGTGGCGAAGCCGTCGAGCGGGGCATCGGGCGCCAGCCACTGGAAGCGGAACACCAGGCCATCTTCCTCGGGGCTGCCCGAGGCCACGTGCTCGAATCGCTCGGGCTGTGGGCTCCGGATGCGCATCAGGAACAGATGCCAGAGCTGGGCATGCCGTTCGATGTTGCCTTCGATGCCGGCCTCGCATTCGCGCTCCATCGTGCCCAGCGGCTGCAGCGCGTCGTCGTAGGCGATGCCGGATTCCTCCAGCAACTCGCGCCGCACCGCGTCTTCGGGCGACTCGCCGGGCTCGATGGTGCCCTTGGGCAGCTGCAAGCCGCCATCGCCGGGGTGGAAGAAGACCAGCAGGCGGTCCCGGTCGTCGACCAGGCAGGCACAGGCCTTGAGGACCGGCGACGCCGTCACGTTCAGGCGCCCGAAAGAGCGGCCTTGACGGCGGCGCTGACCTGGCCCATGTCGGCCTTTCCGGCGAGGCGGGACTTCACGGCGCCCATCACCTTGCCCATGTCGCCAGGGCCCTTGGCGCCCAGCTCGGCTACGATGGCCTTGACCTCGGCCGCGATCGCGTCGGCGTCCATGCGCTGGGGCAGGTAGACCTCGAGCACCTTGATCTCGGCCGTTTCCTTGTCGGCCAGGTCGGTGCGCCCGCCCTGGACGAAGGCGGCGACCGAGTCCTTGCGCTGCTTCACCATCTTGTCGAGGATGCCCACGATCAGCGCGTCGTCGAGTTCCACGCGCTCGTCGACTTCCTTCTGCTTCATGGCCGCCATCAGCAGGCGGATGGTGGCCAGGCGCTCCGAGTCCTTGGCGCGCATGGCGGTCTTCATGTCTTCGGTGATCTGGTCCTTGAGGCTCATGGCGTTCTCTTTCTGGGTGGGCGGAAATGACAAGAGCCGCGGCAGGATGTCCCTGGCGCGGCTCGCGGCGTTGGCTGGTGTCCGGCCTTCAGGCCGGTTCAGCGATGCCGGCTCTTAGTACAGCTTCTTGGGCAGCTGCATGCTGCGCACGCGCTTGTAGTGGCGCTTGACGGCTGCGGCCTTCTTGCGCTTGCGCTCGGCGGTCGGCTTTTCGTAGAACTCGCGGGCACGCAGGTCGGTCAGCAGGCCGAGCTTTTCGATGGTGCGCTTGAAGCGGCGAAGTGCGACGTCGAAAGGCTCGTTTTCTTTAACGCGGATGGTGGTCATTGATGAATCGGTTGCTTGAATGTTGGCCTGGGGAAGATCGGGCCCCGGGCCGGGTGTCCTCAACACGAAAAGGGGTGGGCCGTTGAGGGGAGGCCAAAGTTAGCCGGGCATTATAGCGTCAGAACTCGCGCTGGCCAGCGCCTGGGCGCAGGCGTGGGCGCTGGCCCAGGCCCATTGAAAGTTGTAGCCGCCCAGCCAGCCGGTCACGTCCACCACCTCGCCGATGAAAAACAGGCCGGGCTGCTTCGATTCCATGGTCTGGGACGACAGGTCGCGGGTGTCGACGCCGCCGGCCGTGACCTCGGCCTTCTTGTAGCCCTCCGTCCCGCTGGGCGTGATCTGCCAGCGCGCGATGCGCTCGGCCAGGGCCGCCAGCGCGCGGTCGGCCGCTTCGTTGATGGGGCGCTGCAGCGCCGCGTCCTGGCCGACCCATGCATCGGCCAGGCGGCCCGGCACCAGACCGGCCAGCTCGTTGGCGATGCGTTTGCGGGAGCGCTGCTTGGCCTCGCCCAGCGCGGCCTGCACGTCCACACCGGGCGCGAAGTCGATGGTGAGCGGGCTGCCGGCCTGCCAATAGCTGGAGATCTGCAGTACCGCGGGGCCCGAGAGGCCGCGGTGGGTGAACAGCAGGTCCTCGAGAAACGCCGTGCGCTCCTTCTTGCTCCCCGTCGCGATCTGCACTGGCAAGGCGAGGCCGGCCAGTTCGGCGTACGGCGCCCAGGCTTCGCCGCCGAAGGTCAGCGGCACCAGCGCGGGCCGCGGCGTGACGACGCGCAGGCCGAACTGGGCGGCGATCCGGTAGCCGAAGTCGGTGGCGCCGATCTGGGGAATCGACAGGCCGCCGGTCGCCACCACCACCTGGTGCGCCCGCACCTCGCCCTGCGCGGTCTGCAGCCGATAGCCACCGCCGGGCGTGAACCCGATCTCGTCCACGCTGCAGGGCTGCCGATGCGTGACGCCGCCGCTTGCGCATTCGGCCAGCAGCATGTCGATGATCTGCTGCGAAGGCCCGTCGCAGAACAGCTGCCCCTTGTGCTTCTCGTGGTACGCGATGCCGTGCCGCTCGACCAGCGCGATGAACTGCTGCGGCGTATAGCGCGCCAGCGCCGAACGGCAGAAATGCGGGTTGCCGCCGATGAAATGCCGCTGCGGCGCGCGCACGTCCAGGTCGCGGTTGGTGAAGTTGGCGCGGCCGCCGCCCGAGATGCGGATCTTCTCGGCGATGCGCTCGGCATGGTCGAGCAGCAGCACCTTCAGGCCGCGCTGCCCCGCCATGCCCGCGCAGAACAGGCCGGCGGCACCGGCTCCGATGACGACGACGTCGAAGGCCTCGAAAGCGCCGTCCGCCGCCATCAGCCCTTCCACACGAACGGAAACTTCAGCTGCTTGAAGAAGCCGTTGGGCACGTAGTCGCCCACCACGCCGTAGCGCTCGGGCCAGAGTTTGGTGCTCTTGACGGCGGTGCCGAACAGGTAGTCGAGAAAGGCGTAGTGCGCCGCGTAGTTCTTGTCGATCGCCTCGTCGTCCTGGCTGTGGTGCCAGTGGTGGAAGTTGGGCGTGACGATCACGTAGCGCAGCGGCCCCAGCCGCACGCTCACGTTGCAATGGTTGAAGACGGCCTGGAAGCCGACCACCACGATGTAGGCATCGATCACTTCCTTGCTGAAGCCCAGCACGTAGATGGGCGCCAGCACCAGCGTGCGGGTGATCAGCAGTTCGAGGATGTGCTGGCGCGAGCCGGCCAGCCAGTCCATGCTCTTCACGCTGTGGTGCACCGCGTGCAGGCGCCACAGCAAGGGCACCTCGTGGTAGGCGCGGTGAGTCCAGTACTGCACCAAGTCGGCCACCAGCACGATCAGGAGCAGTCCCACCCAGAAGTTGAGCCCCGCGATCCAGCCGCGGATGCCGTCGTTGGCGGCCCAGCCGAAGAGCTTGTGCACCAGCAGGTTCGTGGCCAGCAGCACGAAGCCCACGATCATGTGGTTGACCACGAAATGGTGGAAGTCGGTCTGCCACTCGGCGCGGAACACCGGCTGCTCCTTGCGGTGGGCGAACAGCTTCTCGATGAAGATGAAGATCAGCGCGGAGCCCAGCAGGTCGAGGATGAACCAGTCGAGGCCGATGTAGGGCGTGTTGTCCGCGAAGTCGTTGACCGGCACCTTGTGACCGCCCAGCAGGGCGGCCGCCACCACCAGCAGGAACGCGAAAGCCGACAGCCAGCGCGAGCGGTTGAAGATGATGTTGACCAGCGACAGCCCGCCCGCGACGACCATCGACGTCAGCAGCACGATGCGCATCACGTCGACGTTGTAGCTGCGGCGCAGTTCGGGCGTGCTCAGGTACTGCGGAAAGTGGAAGACCAGCACGCCCAGGAAGCACAGGATGCCCAGCGACAGCGCGATGGTGCCGGTGACCAGCCCCTTGCCGCGCTGCAGCTCGCCGTGGCTGTCGACGAATTCGTTGAGTTTCTCGAGCTCCAGCATGCCCTTCTCCGTGTTGTTCTTTCAGGGCGAAGATTCTAGGCCGCGGGCTCGGCGGCAACGACCGTCCGAACGGCCGAGTTGCCACCGATCGACAGGCTCAGGTACCGAAGCGCGAAGCCGGCAGCCCGGCGGCGGCCAGGCCGCGCAGCACGTCGCCGACCACGATCACGGCCGGGCTGCCCAGCCCGGCGGTCGCCAGGTCGAGCGGAAGGCGTGCCAGGGTGGTCGTGATGTGCTGCTGCTCCGGCAGGCTCGCATGCTGGATCACCGCCACCGGCGTTTCGCCCGGCAGGCCGCTCAGCAGTTGCTGCTGGATGCCGACCACGCCCGCCACGCCCATGTAGATCACCAGCGTGAGCCGTGCGTCGCGCACGGTCGCCGCCAGCTGGCGCCAGTCGGTCGGATGCTCGGCGGCGGCGTGGCCGGTCTTGGCATGCCCGGTGACGAAGACCACGCCCTGCGCATGCTCGCGGTGGGTGAGCGGAACCCCCAGCGAGGTCACGGCAGCCAGGCCGGCGGTGATGCCGTTGACGACCTGCACCTCGATGCCTTCTTCGCGCAGATGCTCCACCTCCTCGCCGCCGCGGCCGAAGATGAAGGGGTCGCCGCCCTTGAGGCGCACCACCGTCTCGCCCTCACGCACCGCGGTGATCATCAACCGCTCGATGAAGGCCTGTGGCGTGCTCTTGCAGCCGCCGCGCTTGCCGACGTGGACGATGCGTGCGCCGGGCCGGGCATAGGCCAGGATCTCGTCGCTGACCAGGTCGTCGACCAGCAACACGGTCGCGGCCTGGATGGCCTTGGCGGCCTTGATGGTCAGCAGTTCCGGGTCGCCCGGGCCGGCACCGACCAGCGTGCAGCTGCCGGCGTGAAAGGATTGGCTCATTGTTTGCGCTCCAGCTCGTGGGTCAGTTGCAGGATCTGGCGGACCTGTTGTGCGATGGCGTCGGGCACGGGCGCGTGCCCGGCCAGCACCCGGCGCGTGTAGTCGGCGGTGGTGGCGATGTCGATTTCGGTGGGCAGGCCCGGCACGTCCGACAGCGTGCCCGGCTGGTGCGACTGCAGCGCGATACGGCGCCCGCGCACGAAGCCGTCGACCTGCGCGGTGCGGCGCGGATCGGCCGCACTCTCGCCTTCGAGGCCGCGCGAGAGCAGGGCGGTCGCGCCCATCAACTCGAAAGTCGCGGCCATCGACTCGGCGTAAGCCGGATGGGTGTAGCTGCCGACCACGACGCCTTCGCCCTCGCAGGGCTGCATCAGCTTGACCACGCTGTGGCCCGGATTGCGCAGGCCCACCACGCGGCGCACGTCGAGCAGACGCTTGAGGCCGGGGCTCAGCAGCTCGGTGGGTACGAACGCGACTTCGCCATCGGCGATGGGGCGGATGGCCGGCAGCGGTTGAATGCCGAGCGCGGCGAGCACGTTGGACGACAGCACGCGCGCCGTCTCGGTGGCCGCGCCATGCACCAGCACCGGCACGCCTTCGCGCGCGAGCAGCAGCGCGAGCAGCGGCGTGAGCACCGGCAGCTTGCGCGCGCCGTTGTAGCTCGGCAGCACCACGGGCGGATGGCCGGCGACCGGGATGCGCGCCAGGCGTTCATGGGTGGCATCGAGAAAACCGGCCATCTCTTCGGGCGTCTCGCCCTTGATGCGCATGGCCAGGCAGAAGGCGCCCATCTCCAGGTCGCTCACGCTGCCGTCGAGCACCTGGCCGAACAGGTCGTGCGCCTGCGCGCGGTCGAGCGGCTTGGCGCCGCGCGCGCCGCGGCCGATTTCCTTGATGTAGTGGCTGATTCCCATGGGTGTGCGGATTGTCCCGCAAGGCTTATGCCGGATCGGCAGGCCGCTTATTACCCCGGCGGCAGCGAGTGCAAGGGTAGTGGTCATGGCTGCAGTACCAGGGCCGGCATGGCGGGGGCACGCACCATGCGCTTGAGTTCGGGCAGGCACGAACCGCAGTTGGTGCCGCACTTCAGCGCACCCTGCAGCGCGGCCAGGCGCTGTCCCTCGTCGCCCGACGCGGTGGCCAGTTCGTCGGCAATCGCGGTCTGGCTGACGCCGAAGCAGCTGCACACGACCTTGCCGCGCGTGGCGACGCCGGCCGGCGCGGCGGCGCCCGGCTTGAGCAGCTGGCGGCCATAGGACTGGGCCGGCAGGCGTTCCTGCAGCAGGGTCTTGATCCACGCCTCGGCACGGGTGTCGCCGCCGAGCAGGAAGGCTTCGAGACGCGCATCCTGGCCGTCGCGCACGAGCCGGGCCGTACGTCGCTGGCCGTGCTTGCGGTCGGCGTAGCGCAGGCTGTCGTGGCCGTCGAGCCCGAGCAAGGCCTCGATGCGGGCCAGCATCGCGTCCGGCGGCGCCTCGTAGGCGGCGGCGCGAAAGAGCACACCGCTGCGCTGCGGCGAACCATCCTGCAACGCGCCCGAGTCGCCGAAGGGCACGCAGCTCGCGAACGGGAAAGCGCCCATCAGTTCGCGCAGAGCCTCCCGCGACTCGAGGATCTTGTCCTGCGGCAGCCAGCCCACGGCCAGCAGCGACCAGGGCATCTCGGCCTTGAGGATCTTCACCGCCGCGTGCTTGAGCTCGGGCTGTTTCGAATCGGGGCAGAAGGCCGGGCTCGTCAGCGCGTTCACGCCGGCCAGCAGTTCGCCGGTGCTCGACCGGCCGCTGAGGTATTCGCCGCCCCAATGCATCGCGACGAAGGCCTGGCTCAGGCCCAGGTCGGTGCTGGCCGACACCGGCAGCAGGATCGACCCGCGCTTCGAGGTCACGTGGACCAGTTCGCCGTCTTTCAACTGACGGCGCGCCATGTCCTGCGGATGCATCTGCACGGTGGGCTCGGGCACGTGGCCGAACAGGCGCCCCAACGTGCCGGTGCGGCTCATGCCGTGCCACTGGTCGCGCAGCCGGCCGGTGTTCAGCGAGAAGGGGTAGCGCGCCTCGCGTGCCTCGGCCACCGGCTTGTAGGCGACGTCGGCGAAGCGTGCGCGGCCGTCGGGCGTGGGGAACACGCCATCTTCGTAGAGCCGCGCCCGACCGGTGGCATCGCCTTCGCGCAGCGGCCACTGCTGCGGCGCGGCGTCGAGCATCGCGTAGCTCATGCCGGTGATGTCGAGGTCGCGGCCGCGCGTCGATTCGCGGTGCTCGTTCCAGACCGATTCGGCATCCGCGTAGGGAAAGAGCGTGCCCGCGCGGCCGAGTTGCCTTTCCAGCCGCCGCGCGAAGTCGTTGGCGATCACCCAGTCGTCGCGCGTCTCGCCCGGCCGCGCCACGGCGTTGCGCACGCGCGAGATGCGGCGCTCGCTGTTGGTCACGGTGCCGTCCTTCTCGCCCCAGGTGGTAGCGGGCAGCAGCAGATCGGCGTAGTCGCAGGTCGCGGTGGTGGAGAAGGCCTCCTGCACCACCACGAACTCGCAGCGCTGCAGCGCACGGCGCACCGTGGCCTGGTCGGGCATCGACTGCGCGGGGTTCGTGCAGGCGATCCACAGCGCGCGGATCTCACCGTCGGCGGCGGCCTGGAACATCTCGACCGCGGTCTTGCCCGGCTTCTCCGGCACCGAAGGCACGCCCCACAAGGCGGCGACTTCGGCACGATGCTGCGCATTGCCGAGGTCACGATGGGCCGACAGCAGGTTGGCCAGCCCGCCCACCTCGCGCCCGCCCATCGCATTGGGCTGGCCGGTCAGCGAGAAGGGCCCCGCGCCCTGCTTGCCGATCTGGCCGGTGGCCAGGTGCAGGTTGACCAGCGCCGCGTTCTTGGCGGTGCCGGAGGACGATTGGTTGAGCCCCTGGCAGTACAGGCTCAGCGTCGCGGCGGAGGTCGCGAAGAGCCGCGCCGCCTCCAGCAGGTCTTCCTTGGCGATGCCGCAGACCTGCGCGACCCGGTCGGGCGTGCAGTCGCGCACCTTGGCCTTGAGTGCGTCGAAGCCGCTGGTGTGGGCGGCGATGTAGGCGGCATCGGTCCAGCCTTCCCACAGCATCAGGTGCAGCATGCCGTGGAACAGCATCACGTCGGTGCCCGGCTGCAGTGCCAGGTGCAGGTCGGCGATTTCGCAGGTGTCGGTGCGGCGCGGGTCGGCCACGATGATCTTCATCCCGGGGTTCGCGGCCTTGGCGTCCTCGATGCGGCGAAACAGGATCGGGTGTGCCCACGCGGTGTTGCTGCCCGCGATGAAGAGGCACTGCGTGTGCTGGAAGTCGTCGTAGCAGGCCGGTGGCGCGTCGGCGCCCAGCGTCTTCTTGTAGCCGGCCACCGCGCTGCTCATGCACAGGCGCGAATTGGTGTCGATGTTGTTGGTGCCGATCAGGCCCTTGGCCAGCTTGTTGAAGACGTAGTAGTCCTCGGTCAGCAGCTGGCCCGAGACGTAGAACCCGACGGCGTCGGGGCCGTGCTCGCGGATCACCTGGGCGAACTTGCCGGCGGCGGTGTCGAGCGCGTCGCCCCAGCCCACGGCTTCGGGCGCGGCGCCGCGCGCGGCACGCCGCATCGGCCGCAGCAGGCGCGTCTGCATCGTGACGGCGGCGGATGCGGTCAGGTGCAGGGTCGAGCCCTTGGTGCAGAGCCGGCCGAAGTTGGCCGGGTGGTCAGGGTCGCCGCGCACGCCGGTGATCTGGTCGCCATCGGATTCGATGATCACGCCGCAGCCGACGCCGCAGTAAGGACAGGTCGAGCGCGTCTGCATTTGCTCCCTCTCCCTCTGGGAGAGGGCGGGGGTGAGGGCAGGCTGCGTGTCCATGGGAACGCCCGGTGCCCTCACCCTAGTCTTCTCCCGCAGGGAGAGGGAACAACTCCACGCGCCTGGCGGGGCCGGCGACCGGGCGCGGCAGGTCGGTCGCGTGCGTCTCCAGTTCCTCGGCGCCCAGGTGCACCACGCCGTCCTCCACCTTCACCGCGAATCGCGGCGTGCAGCCCTCGTCGGGAGCCCTCGCGCAGCCGTCGTCCAGGCCGATCGACCAGTTGTGCAGCGGGCACGCCACGCTGGTGCCGAACACGATGCCCTGCGACAACGGACCGCCCTTGTGCGGGCAGCGGTCGAGCAGTGCGAACACCTGGTTCTCGGCGTTGCGGAACACGGCGACGTCCACGCCCACCGGGCGCGCCACGCGGCGCGCACCGAGCACGGGGATGTCGTCGACGCGGCAGATGACTTTCCATTCGCTCATGGTTGTTGCTCCTTCAGGCCGGTTGGGCGGCGTTGGCGGCCACGGCGGCGGCATCGAGCACGGCGACGGGCGTGAACTGCCGGACGTCCACGGACGCCTGACTCGACTCGAACCACGGATCGGGTTCGCCGTCGAGTGCGAACTGCAGCCTTTCCCACAGCGCCTTGCGGCCCTCGGCATCGTCGAGCACCTTCTTCTTCACGTAGTCCAGGCCCACGCGGCCGATGTAGTGCACCGTGCGCTCCAGGTACCAGCCTTCCTCGCGGTAGAGCTGCAGGAAGGCGCCCGCGTACTCCATCACTTCCTCGGATGTCTTCACCTTGACCAGGAACTGCGCCACCTCGGTCTTGATGCCGCCGTTGCCGCCCACGTACAGCTCCCAGCCCGAGTCGACGCCGATCACGCCCACGTCCTTGATGCCGGACTCGGCGCAGTTGCGCGGGCAGCCCGACACGGCCAGCTTGACCTTGTGCGGCGAGTACATGGCCCACAGCGCGCGCTCCAGGTCCTTGCCCATCTGCGTGGAGTCCTGCGTGCCGAAGCGGCACCACTCGCTGCCGACGCAGGTCTTCACCGTGCGCAGCGACTTGGCATAGGCGAAGCCCGACGGCATGCCGATGTCCTTCCACACGTTCTCGAGGTCTTCCTTCTTCACGCCCAGCAGGTCGATGCGCTGGCCGCCCGTGACCTTGACGGTAGGGATCTTGTACTTGTCGGCCGCATCGGCGATGCGCCGCAGTTCGTCGGGCGTGGTGTGGCCGCCCCACATGCGCGGGATCACCGAATAGGTGCCGTCCTTCTGGATGTTGGCGTGGCTGCGCTCGTTGATGAAGCGGCTCTGCGGATCGTCCTTCGCCTCCTTGGGCCAGGTCGAGATCAGGTAGTAGTTGACGGCCGGGCGGCAGCTGGAGCAGCCGTTGGGCGTGCGCCAGCCCATGCCGCGGTACACCTCGGCGTGGGTCAGCCAGTGCTCCTTGCGGATGCCGTCGCGCACGTCCTGGTGGCTCGCGTCGGTGCAGCCGCACATCGCCTTCTTCTTCGGCGCTGCCGAGTAGTCGCCGCCGGCGGTGAACATGAGGATCTGCTCCACCAGGCCGGTGCACGATCCGCAGGACGCGCTGGCCTTGGTGTGCTTCTTCACCTCTTCGAGCGTGAACAGGCCCTTGTCCTTGATGGCCTTGCAGATGGTGCCCTTGGTCACGCCGTTGCAGCCGCAGACTTCGGCCTCGTCGGGCATGCTCGCGGCCTTGCTGTGGCCTTCGTGGCCGGTGTCGCCGATGTTCGATTCGCCGAACATCAGCTTGTCGCGGATGTCGTGCACGCTGCGGCCGTCGCGCAGCAGCTTGAAGTACCAGCTGCCGTCCACCGTGTCGCCGTAGAGGCAGGCGCCGACCAGCTTGTCGTCCTTGATCACCAGCTTCTTGTAGACGCCGCCGAAGGGGTCGCTCATCACGATCTCTTCGCAGCCATCGCCGCCCATGAAGTCGCCGGCCGAGAACAAGTCGATGCCCGTCACCTTGAGCTTGGTGGAAGTGAGCGACCCCGAATAGCGCCCGATGCCGAAGTGCGCCAGGTGGTTCGCCGCCACCTTGGCCTGCTCGAACAGCGGCGCGACCAGGCCGTAGGCGATGCCGCGGTGCGCGGCGCATTCGCCCACCGAGTAGATGCGCGCGTCCGTCACGGTCTGCATGGTGTCGTTGACCACGATGCCGCGCTCGCAATGCAGGCGCATCTTCTGGGCCAGGTCGACATTGGGCCGAATGCCGACGGCCATCACCACCAGGTCGGCCGCGACCTCGCTGCCGTCCTTGAAGCGGATGGCCTTGACGCGGCCGTCCTCGCCGCCGACGAGTTCCTGCGTGTGCGCGCCGATCGCGAACTTGAGCCCGCGGTCTTCCAGCGACTTTTGCAGCAGCTTGCCCGCCACGTCGTCGAGCTGGCGCTCCATCAGCCAGGGCATGACGTGCACGACGGTGACCGTCATGCCGCGCAGCATCAGGCCGTTGGCGGCTTCGAGGCCCAGCAGGCCGCCGCCGATGACCACCGCGTTCTTGTGCGTGCGGGCGGTCTCGATCATGTAGTCGGTGTCGGCGATGTCGCGGTAGGCGATCACGCCCTTCAGGTCCTTGCCGGGCACCGGCAGCATGAAGGGGTTGGAGCCGGTGCACATCAGCAGGCGGTCGTAGGCGGCCTCGGTGCCGTCGTCGGCGCGCACGATGCGCTTCACGCGGTCGACCTCCACCACCTTCTTGCCGGCGTGCAGGGTGATGTTGTTCTCGGCGTACCACTCCCAGCTGTTGAGGATGATCTCGTCGACCGTCTGCTCGCCGGCCAGCACGGGCGACAGCAGGATGCGGTTGTAGTTGGGATGCGGCTCGGCGCCGAACACGGTGATGTCGTAGAGGTCGGGCTCGATCTTGAGCAGCTCTTCGACCGTGCGCACGCCGGCCATGCCGTTGCCGACCATCACGAGTTTCATCTTCTTCATGGGGTGGACCTTTCTGGACTCAATCAAAGTGGTGGCGCATGGCGGCGTGCGTGGACAATCGCGCGCCATGAGCTTCGAGGTGGAGATCGGCTACAGCAGCCATCGCGGACCGCGTCCGCAGAACGAGGACTTCGCCGGTGCGGTGCATGCGCCGCGCGGCGAGGAGTCGCGCGGGCTGATCGCAGCCATTGCCGATGGCGTGTCGTCCGGTGGCCATGGCCTGGAGGCGGCGCAGACCACCGTGATCGGCCTGCTGGGCGACTACTTCGCCACGCCCGACACCTGGGAGCCGACGGTCGCGATGGACCGCCTCATCGCCGCGCAGAACGCCTGGCTGGCCGACCACAACCGGCGACGCGGCAAGGACAGCGCGATGACCACGCTGACCGCGCTGGCCCTGCACGGGCAGGGCTACACGCTGGCCCACGTGGGCGACACGCGCGCCTGGCGCGTGCGCCACGACGAAGGCGCCGCCACGCCGCTGACCGTCGACCATGCGCTGGACCATCCCGACCTGCGCAGCCGCCTCACGCGCGCCGTCGGCCTGGACGACCACGTGCGCGTCGACTACACGCAGGGCGAATTGCGCGTGGGCGACTGCTTCGTGCTCAGCACCGATGGCGTGCACGGCGTGCTGAAGCCCGCGCGCGTGGGCGAACTGGCGTTGGCCGGAAGCGCGCAGCAGGCCAGCGACGCGATGGTCGAGGCCGCCATCGCCGCCGGCAGCCGAGACAACGCCACCGCACTGGTGATTCGCGTGCTGGGCCTCGACGCGCGCCAGCTGCACGACGAGTTGGGCGACGCGCGCCGGCTGGTGCCGCCCGCCGCGCTGAAGGTGGGCGACCTGCTCGACGGCTACCAGGTCACCGCGCTGGTCGCCGACACCGGCGTGCATCGGCTGTACCAGGCCCGCGACCTGCAAAGCCGCGCGCTGGTGGCCATCAAGACACTGCACCCTGCGCGTGCGAGCGACCCCGAAGAGCGCGCGATGCTGGCCCACGAGGCCTGGCTGGGCCTGCGCGTGAGCGCGCGCGGAGAGCCCGGCTTCGTGCGCGTGCATCCGCGTGCCGGCCAGGCCAGCGCGCTCTACACCGTGTTCGACTGGCATGGCGGCCGCACCATCGAGCAGATGCAGGCCCAGCTGCGCAAGGACGGTGCGCGCCAGCCCGTGGCCCAGGTCGTCGCGGCCGCCATCCAGATCTGCAAGGCGCTGGGCCGGCTGCATCGCCACGGCGTGGTGCACCGTGACATCAAGCCCGGCAACCTGCACCTGGGCGACGACGGCCAGTGGCGCATCCTCGACCTTGGTGTGGCGCTGTCCGGACGCGAGGGCGCGGCGCAGCGCGAACTGCATGCGGGCACGCCGAGCTACATGAATCCCGAGCAGTGGGAGGGCGGCTTGCCCGACGCCGGCAGCGACCTGTTCGCACTCGGCGTGGTGCTCTACCAGTGGTTGGGCGGTCGGCTGCCCTATGGCGAGATCGAGCCCTATCAGAGCGCACGCTACCGGCGCGACCCCGTGGCCTTGTCGCGCATCCGGCCCGACGTGCCCATGTGGCTCGACCACCTGGTGCGCAAGGCCGTCGCGCGCGACCCGCGCCAGCGCTTCGAGACGGCCGAAGAAATGCTGCTCGCGCTCGAGCGCGGGGCTGCGCGGCCGATCGGTGCGCCCGGCGCCACGCCGCTGGCGCGACGCGATCCGGCCACGCTGTGGAAGATCGCGCTGGCCCTCTCGCTGCTCTTCAACGCGCTGCTGGTGTTCTGGCTGCTGTTCCTGCCGCGCTGAGCAGGCGAAGGGGTTGTGCGGAATGCGGGGCTGCATGGTCGTCAGCCTCCTACGCGCCGGCGCAGGGCGCGACCGCGATCGGCCACCGGCGCGGCCGATGCGACGGGTGCCGTGCGGGCGCGACCACCCTTCTCGGCCCAGGTGCGCGTCCAGCGGATCTGCATGACGCGCATCACGCCCAGCATCACCACGGCCAGCACCGCGAAGAGCAAGAAGCCCCACAGGTAGGTGCCGAAGTACTGCTTCGACAGGCCCATCGCATTCGGCACCAAGCCGCCACCGAGCGCGCCGATCTCGCCGATCATCGAGCCCGCCACCGCGGTGGTGGTCGGCCAGCGCAGCGGCACCAGCTGGAACAGCGCGCCGTTGCCGGCGCCGAGTGCCGCGAAGCAGACGATCAGCAGCAGCGTCGTGAGGACCAGCGAGCCCGCGCTGAAGCCGATCAGCGCCAGCGTCACCGCGGCCACCATCAGCACCACCGTGAGCGTGTTGACGCCGCCCCAGCGGTCGGAGATCCAGCCGCCCATCACGCGCACCGCCGCACCCATGAAGGCGGCCAGCATGGTCAGCTGGCCGGCCTGCACCTTGCTCACGCCGAACTGGTCGTAGTAGTACGAGGGCAGGAAGGTGATGAGCCCGATGAAGCCGCCGAAGGTGATGCCGTAGATCAGGCTGAAGGCCCAGCCGTCCTTCTCGAACAGGCAGGCCACGTGCTCGCGCAGGCTGGCATGGCTGTCGACGTCGGGCGGCTCTTGTGCGAAGAGCACCATCACGACCATCGGGATCAGGATCGCAACCGCCGCCACGCCGTACACCGCCTGCCAGCCCAGCCACTGCGCGAGCGGCGGCGCCACCAGCACCGACAGCGCTGTGCCCACGTTGCCGGCACCCACGAGGCCCATGGCCAGGCCCTTGTTCTGCGGCGGGAAGGAGCCCGAGCCCAGCGAAAGGGCCACGCCGAAGCTGGCGCCCGCGATGCCCAGCAACACGCCCATGGCGAGCAGGTCGTTGAAGCTGTGCACCAGGAAGAATCCGAACAGCATCGCGACCGCGATGAGGCCCATCTCGACCAGCGTGGCGTTCTTGCGGCCAATGTACTGCGCGAGGATGCCGAGCGGAAAGCGCATCAGCGCGCCCGCGATGATCGGGATCGACAGCATCAGCCCCTTTTGCGCGGGCGTGAGCTGGAAGGTCTCGCTGATGAACGGCGCCATGGCACCGTTGAGCACCCAGATGCAGCACGAGAACGTGAAGTACAGGAAGGCTGCGAACAGGGTGGGCGAGTGCCCGGAGCTCAGGAAGGTCTTGAAGCGGGTGGACATGGCGGTGGTTCGTCAATGCGCCAAGGCGCCGCACAGCCGGTGCGAGGCTGCGCAGGTGGATGGACGCAAGGGGGTTGGACCGCCGGGAGCCGGCGGCGCGTGGGGTGGCGAGCTGCCGGCGCTGCGGCCGGGGACTTCACCAAAGCGGTGCTTCGTTACACCGCGCCCTCCGTCACGCAAGACCCGTGCCCGCCATTCGTGGCCTATGCTGCGCGCGCACCGTTCTTCCACAATGCGCTGGCCATGATCCGTTTGCTGCTCGTCCTGCCCGATGCCGACGCCGTTCCCGACGCGCTGCAGCGCCTGCTGGCGACGTCCGATGCGGCCGCCATCGGCGCCGCGACGTGCGACACCCTGGTGCAGCAGGCTTCCATGCTGGTGCCGCAGCAGCTGCTGGCCTGGCAACCCGCATCCATCGCCGGCCTGCGCGCGGCGCTGCAGGCGGCCTGGGCCGGTGCGCCGCCGCATCCCGTGAGCCTGGTCTGCGGCCCGTTGGCGGCGTCGCAGCACGAGGAGCTGGTGCATGTCGGCGTGAACGCCTGGTCGCTCGCCGTCGGCCTGGATGCGCCCGCGCTGCGCGCATTGCTCGCGCGGGCCGACGCACGCTGGCGGCGCGAGGCGGCGCTGCGCGACACGTTGACGCGCTCGCTCGCGCACCTGGACGAGCGCAAGTGGGTGGACCGCGCCAAGGGCCTGCTGATGTCGGCGCGCGGCATCGACGAGGACGCCGCGTTCGTGCTGCTGCGTGGCGCGGCCATGCATGCCAACCTGCGCGTGGGCGAGCTGTCGCGCTCCGTGGTGGAGGCGGCGCAGTGGGCCGAGGCCATCAACCGTGCCGGGCAACTGCGCATGCTGTCGCAGCGGCTGGCGCGGCTGGCTGCGCAGGCGCTGGCCGGCGTCGATGCGCGACGCAGCCGCAGCTTGCGCACCGAGTCGGTCGCGCGGGTGCAGGACAACCTGGCTCATCTCGCGGCCCTCCCACTCGACGAGCTGAGCAAGATGGCGCTGGAGCGCGTGCGCGCGGCCTGGGAGGCGCTGGACGCGGCGCTCGGTGCGCGCCTGTCGCCGGCCGCGCTCGGCGCCATCGACGTCGACGCGGAGGCGCTCCTGACCGCCGCCGAGGCGCTGACCGACGCGCTCGAAACCTCGGGCGGACGGCGCGCGCTGCGCATCGTCAACCTGTGCGGCCGGCAACGCATGCGGGCGCAGCGCCTCGCCAAGGATGCGCTGCTCGCATCGCTGCTGGGCGGTGGTGAATGGAGCATGCGTCTGGCGCCGACCATGGACGCTTTCGAGGCCTCGCTGCTCGAACTGGAGCGTGCACCGCTGAGCTCGCCCGAGATCCGCGCCGCACTCGCCGGCGCGCGCGACGAATGGCTGCGGCTGGTGCGCGGCGTGCGCGAGGCCGACAGGGCCGAGGGCCGGGCGGACCTGGTGCGCGCCAGCGAAGTGCTGGCCGACACTTTCGACCGTTTGACGGCCTCGTACGAACACAGCTTGCAGGTCATCATGTCCTGAGCCCCGTGTTCGCCGCCGCGTGTTCAGGCTGCCGTCTTTTCGACGTGCGCCTGCCGCGTGTAGAGGAAGTCGATCACGGCCTTGCGCGCGTGCACGTAGACCGGGTCTTCCGCCAAGGCCACACGGTCGCGCGGGCGCGGCAGGTCCACCGAAAGGATCTCGCCGATGGTGGCGGCCGGCCCGTTGGTGAGCATGACGATGCGGTCGGACAGCAGCACGGCTTCGTCGACGTCGTGCGTGACCATCACCACCGTGCTGTGCGTCTTCTGCACGATGGCGAGCAACTCGTCCTGCAGCTTGGCGCGCGTCAGCGCATCGAGGGCGCCGAAGGGCTCGTCCATCAAGAGCACCTTGGGTTCCATCGACAGTGCGCGCGCGATGCCGACGCGCTGCTTCATGCCACCCGAGATCTCGCCGGGCCGCTTCTGCGCGGCGGCGCTCAGGCCGACCAGCGCGAGCGCGGCTTCTGTGCGGGCCTTGAGCTGTGCCTTGTTCTCGGTCGCGGCGAACACGCGCTCGACGGCCAGGTACACGTTCTCGTAGCAGCTGAGCCAGGGCAGCAGCGAATGGTTCTGGAACACCACCGCGCGCTCGGGGCCCGGGCCCTTGATCTCGCGGTTGGCGCAGAGCAGGGCGCCCTGCGTGGGCGTGGTCAGCCCCGCGATCAGGTTCAGCAGGGTCGACTTGCCGCAGCCCGAGTGGCCGATCAGCGTGATGAACTCGCCCTTGGCCACCTGCAGGTCGATGTCGCGCAGCGCGAGGAAGCTGCCCTTGGGCGTCTTGAAGCGCTGCTCGACGCCCTGGACCTGGATGTACTTCGCATCCGCAGCAATGGCAGTGCTCGTGCTCATGCCTTCACCTCTTCGAACGTGAACGCGGTGGCGATGCGGATCAGCGCGAACTCGAGCACCAGGCCCACGATGCCGATCACGAAGATCGCGATGATGATGTTGGCGACGTTGAGGTTGTTCCACTCGTCCCACACCCAGAAGCCGATGCCGACGCCGCCGGTCAGCATCTCGGCCGCCACGATCACCAGCCAGGCTGTGCCGACCGCCAGGCGCACGCCGGTCAGCATGTAGGGCAGCACGGCGGGGAAGAGGATCTTGGTGAGGATCTTCCATTCGGACAGGTTGAGCACGCGCGCCACGTTCATGTAGTCGCTGGGCACGCGCTGCACGCCCACCGCGGTGTTGATGACCATCGGCCAGATCGAGCAGATGAAGATGGTCCAGATGGCGGCCGGGTTGGCGCCCTTGAACACCAGCAGCCCGATCGGCAGCCAGGCCAGCGGCGACACCGGCCGCAGCAGGCTGATGAGCGGATTGAACATGCGTGCGAGGAACGAGAAGCGCCCGATCGCGAAGCCGGCCGGAATGCCCACCGCGGCGGCGAGCCCGAAGCCCAGCGCCACGCGCTGCAACGACGACAGCACGTTCCAGCCCACGCCCTGGTCGTTGGGGCCCTTGCTGTAGAACGGGTCGCTGAAGACGCTCAGCGCCTGTTGCCACACGACACCCGGGGACGGGAAGCCGGTCGTGCTCTTGAGCGCCACCAGCTCCCAGATCAGGATCAGCAGCGCGAAGCCCATGAGCGGCGGCAGCACGCGCAGCCAGACCCAGCTGAAGTCACGCGGCGTGCGTTCTTCGGCTGCGGTCTGCACCGGCTCTGCTGCGTGTGCGGCGGCGGGCACCGCGGTGCGCGCGGCGACGGGGGCCGGCAGGTGGCCGGCGGCCGCATCGAGCGGCGAATGAAAGACGGCACTGACCATGGTGCGCTCCTCAGACATGCAACTTGAAGGAATCGGCGTACTGCTTCGGGTTCTTCCCGTCCCACACCGCGCCGTCGATCAGCTTGCTGGTGCGCAGCGCGTCTTTGGGCACGGATGTCTTGGTGGCCGCCGCGGCCTGCTTGTAGATGTCGACGCGGTTGATCTCGGTGGCGACCTTGAAGTAATCGGGATGCTCCTTGAGCAAACCCCAGCGCTTGTGCTGGGTCAGGAACCACATGCCGTCCGACAGGTAGGGGAAGGTGACCGCACCGTCGTTGTAGAACTTCATGTGGTTCGGGTCGTCCCAGTTCTTGCCGAGGCCGTTGGTGTAGCGGCCCAGGATGCGCTGGTTGATCGCGTCCACGCTGGTGTTGACGTAGCTCTTGTCGGCGATGGTCTCGGCCATCTTGTTCTTGTTCTGCAGGCCGGTGTCGATCCACTTGCCGGCTTCGAGGATGGCGGCCGTCACGGCGCGCGCGGTGTTGGGGTACTTCTTGACGAAGTCGCCGGTGGTGCCCAGCACCTTCTCCGGATGGTCGCGCCAGATGTCCTGCGTGGTGACGGCGGTGACGCCGATGTTGTCCATGATCGCGCGCTGGTTCCACGGCTCGCCGACGCAGAAGCCGTCCATGTTGCCCACGCGCATGTTGGCGACCATCTGGGGCGGCGGCACCACGATGTTTTTGACGTCCTTGAACGGGTCGATGCCGGCCGAGGCGAGCCAGTAGTACAGCCACATCGCGTGGGTGCCGGTCGGGAAGGTCTGGGCGAAGGTGTACTCGCGCTTCTCGGTGGTGATGAGCTTGGCGAGCGAGGCTGCATCGACGGCGCCCTTGTCGGCCAGCTTCTTCGACAGCGTGATCGCCTGGCCGTTGTTGTTGAGCGTCATCAGCACGGCCATGTCCTTCTTGGGGCCGCTGATGCCCAGGTGCACGCCGTAGACCAGGCCGTAGAGCACGTGGGCCATGTCGAGTTCGCCGTTGACCAGCTTGTCGCGCACGCCGGCCCAGCTCGCCTCTTTGCTGGGCACGATCTTCACGCCGTACTTCTTGTCGATGCCGAGCACCGAGGCCATCACCACGCTGGCGCAGTCGGTGAGGGGAATGAAGCCGATCTTGACCTCTTCCTTCTCGGGCTTGTCCGAGCCCTGGGCCCAGACCGCGGCGCGCAAGGCCGGGTCGATGCCGATCGCGCCGATGGCGGCGGCTTGCAGCACTCGGCGTCGGCTCAGTTTCGGTTTCAGCAGGTCGTTCATGGGGCGGGCTCCGGTTGAGAGGACTGGGAGGAGAAAAAAGCAAAAAAAGCGAGAGGCAAAAACGAAAAGGCGTCCGCACCGCGCAGGGGCTGCTCGAAAACGAGCCCTTGCGGGATGGGGACGCCTTTGTCCGGTTCGGTCGGCAGCATCCGCCGTTGGATGTCGCCTGCGTGAGACTGAGCAAGCTGCGTGCCAGAGCTGCTTGCTATGAAGTCCGTAGCAGGTACGCCCCGGTGGGCATTGGATTGGCCACGATCGGGCGGTCTTCGCGTGGGCGGCACTCTTGTTGTGCAGCGCACCATCCGAGGGTGGTCAGCGCACGGGTTGTGGCGGCAGGTACTCGGCCATGGCCAACACCGATTCGGCGACCTCGACCAGGCGGCGTCCCTGGCTCATGGCCGTGCGTCGAAGCATCTTGTGCGCCTCTTCCTCGCTGAGGCGCCGGTGCGCCATCAGCAGGCCCTTGGCGCGCTCGACCAGCTTGCGCTCGTTGAGGGCGGCACGAACGGTGTCGAGCTCTTCGCCCATCGCCTGAAGGCGCAGCGACTGCTCCTGGACCATGTCGAGGATCGAGCGCTCGAGCTGGCGGCCGTAAGGCGGCGCCGCGCCCATTACGCGCGGCGGGCTCTGGGCCGGCGCGCTTTCGTCGAAGAACGCGGCGGAGGGCGTGCCTTCGTCGTCGGCCAGGTGCGCGAGCAGCGCTTCGTGCGCCGTCAGCTCGGCGCGTGCGCGGGCGGTCTTCTGCTCGCAGATGAGCCGCAGGTCTGCGGCCAGCTGTTCTTCGACGGCCTGCATGGCGTCGATGCGGCGGCTGCAGCAGTCGAACCAGGTGGAGCTGAGTTCGGGGTCGAGCACCACGCCGGCAGGCGCCGCGCAGGCGATGCGGCGCATGCGCTCCTGTTCGGCCAGTTGCTGCGGCGATTGATTGGCGTACCAGCGCTCGCCCATCGCTCCGCCGGCGAACTCGACGAAGACCTGGAAGCAGCGTTCCTGCGATTCGATGAGATGCAGCCACTGCTGCTGGCGGTCGGCGTCGTTGCGGCCCGAGGCGAAGGCTGCGGCACCGCAGGCGCGCTCCTGGCCCGCGAATTCCTTGCCCTGCATGAAGTTGAACATCGCCACGAGAAGTCGCGAGATCTCGGGGTCGGTGGCGCCGTCGGCCGCCTCGAACACCACGGCCAAGAGCCCCGAGACGAGCTTGACGAAGGCGGCCGTCGCATCCGCGGGCGAGAGCTCCATCGCGCCGATGCGGCTGCGCAGCGTGGGCAGGGCCGCCAGGCCGGGCAGCACCCAGGCGATGCGGCTGAACAGGCGCGCGCCGTTGCCGATGCCGCTGGCGTCGGCTTCGAGCCGGTCGAAGCAGGCGCGAACCGCCTCTTCGGCCAACAGGCAGGCGTGGGTCTGCTCCGCGCGCTGCGCTGCGAAGCGGCAGCCGCCGGAAGCCAGGAAGACATTGGACAGGCCGCGCTCGCGCTGCAGCGCGTGGACCAGCCGCCCGATGGTCGCGACCAGTGCGCTGGTGCGGGCGAGCTGGTCGAGTTCGTCGATCTCGCAACGCAGGGCGGCGATCAGAAAGCTCAGGCCGGATTTCATCGTGTGGGTTGCAGGCGAGTGCTCGTCGTGCGGGCATCGAGCAACATTCGTGCCCCGGCCCGGCGAGCCTCCTACACTCGCCGCATGCTTGTATTGGGAATCGAGTCCTCCTGCGACGAAACGGGCGTGGCGCTGGTCGAGGCGGGTGAGGGCGGTCTGCCGCGCCTGGCCGCGCATGCGCTGCACAGCCAGATCGCCATGCACCAGGCCTACGGCGGCGTGGTGCCGGAACTGGCGAGCCGCGATCACATCCGGCGTGTGCTGCCGCTGGCGCAAGCAGTGCTGGACGAGGCGGGGCGCGGGCTGGCCGATGTGGACGTCGTCGCCTACACGCGCGGGCCGGGGCTGGCGGGTGCGCTGCTGGTGGGTGCCGGCGTGGCTTGCGCCCTGGCGGCTGCGCTCGGCAAGCCGGTGCTGGGCGTGCACCACCTCGAGGGGCACTTGCTGTCGCCGTTCCTCAGCGCCGATCCGCCCGAATTTCCTTTCGTCGCGCTCCTGGTGTCGGGCGGGCACACGCAGCTGATGCGGGTCGACGACGTGGGGCGCTACGACCTGCTGGGCGAAACCATCGACGACGCGGCCGGGGAGGCCTTCGACAAGAGCGCCAAGCTCATGGGCCTGCCCTATCCGGGCGGGCCGTGGCTGGCCAAGTTGGCGGAGTCAGGCGACCCCGCGGCCTTCAAGCTGCCGCGGCCGCTGCTGCACAGCGGCGACCTCGATTTCTCCTTCGCCGGCCTCAAGACCGCGGTGCTGACCCAGGCGCGCAAGCTGGGCGGCGAACTGGAAGCGCGCAAGGCCGACCTGGCGGCGTCCACGCAGGCGGCCATCGTCGACGTGCTGCTGAAGAAATCACTTCGCGCCATCGAAGAGAGCGGACTGAAGCGCCTGGTGGTCGCCGGCGGCGTCGGTGCCAACCAGGCACTGCGGACTCAGCTGAATGCGGCCTGTGCCCAGCGCGGCGTTCGGGTGCACTACCCCGAGTTGCACCTGTGCACCGACAACGGCGCCATGATCGCGATGGCCGGCGCGATGCGGCTGCAGGCCGGCGTGCAGGAAGCGACCGAGCGCTACGCCTTCGACGTCAAGCCGCGATGGCCACTGGCGTCGCTGGGAGAGCCGGAACCGCAGTTCGGCTAGACGGGTTTTTGCGGCCGGCGAGCGCGGGCAGCGGCAGCACGTCGAGCATCTTGCGCCACAGCTGCGACCATTGCGGCCAGTCGTGTCCGCCCTCGGTGGTGAACACCTGGCCGGCCGGCAGGGCGTCGGCCAGCAGGCGGTGGTTGGCCGCGAAGCGGTCGGCCAAGCCGTAGCCCAGGTACAGCGGTGGAAGATCCTTCGCGGGCGCGGCATTCGCGTACTGCTGCAGCCAGGGCCACAGCTTGCGGTCGACTTCTTCGTCCGGCGGCGGACCTTCGGGGGCTTTCCAGGTCCGCAGCCCGCCGGCCTTGTGGATCTCGGCGCCGATCGGGCGGCGGCCGAGGTAGGGCGCAAGGGTCACGATGCCGTCGACGGTGCCGGGCTTGGCCAGTTCGTGGATCAAGGCGCCGAAGCCCCCGATCGAGATGCCCACCAGCCAGATGGTCTTGTAGCCCAGGGCGCGCTGCGGCTGGAGCACGTCGTCCTGCAGGCGCTCGATGAAGCTCTGGTCGTAGTAGTAGGACACGTCGGCGTCGACCAGCAGGGCATCGGCGGCCAGTTCACGCTCGCGCACGGCACTGACGAAGCCTTCGCGTTCGAACTCTTCGGGCTTCAGGAAGGCGCCTGGCAGAAAGACCAGGAGAGTGTCCGAGCGCAAGTTGTCGAAGGCAGGCTTCAGGTGCGTTTTCATGTTGCGTCGTAAGTCGTCTGCAACCGGTTACGGGGCGAGCCGCAAGAAGGCTAAACAGACGATGGGCCGGAAATATGTAAGAAGAAACGCCGCTTAATGTGACGTTGTTGGCACATATTTTGTGATCAGGAACAAAAAAGGCCGGCAACAAAAAGTTACCGGCCTGTTGAGCTGTTTGCGTGTTCAGCAACTCTGAAACACGCTGAACGCGCGGAAATCAGTTGATGGTCAGCTGCGCGACGTTGCTGACAGGGACGAGCTTGCCGAGCTTGAGCGTCAATACACCGTTTTCGAGCTTGGCCTCGCTGGCGGCGACATCGATGTCCTGCGGCAGTTCGTAGGCGGCCTTGAACTTGCGCTTGGCGTCGGCCTTGCTCTCGATGCGCACGACGGCGCCTTCGATGCCGATGGTGAGGTCTTCACGGGCGAAGCCGGGAACGTCGAGCGTCACGGTCCAGCTCTTGTCGTCCTGTTCGACGTTGAGTGAACGGCGCGATGCCGAGAAGGCATCGTTGACGAAGCGTTCGAAGCTGCGGTCGAACGAACGGGGGGCGAACGAAGCGCGATGGGCAGGTGCGAAGAACAAGGACATGATGGGTACTCCTGATGAACACAATGGGGACGAGAGATGTGCGTCCCTTACACTGCGCGGCCTTTCAACAGAGTGCCGCTTGCCAACCCATCTAGGCGCAGCAGGTGGGCTTTCAAGATGCATTCATCCAGCTTTATTTGCCGTCGACGGGCCTTGAAATTCGTGGCCTCGGCGCTATGCGCGACCGGCTTGCCGGCGCTCCATGCCCAGACCGTGACGCCCATTCGCCTGGCACTGATCGAGAGCATGAGCGGCCCCTTCGCCAACACCGGCGAGGCTGTGTTCCGCAACCTGCTGTGGGCGGTGGAGCGGGTGAATGCCCGCGGCGGAATCAAGCTGCCCGGCGGCAATCGCTTTCTGCAACTCGACCGCTACGACAGCAAGGGGCAGAACGAAGAGGCTCTTTCCGCACTGCGTGCCGCGATGGACGACGGCGCGCGCATCGTGCTGCAGGGCAACTCGTCGGCCACGGCCGCGGCGCTGGTGGATGCGATCGACAAGAACAACGAGCGGGACGTGTCGCGGCGCGTGCTCTTCCTCAACTACTCGGCGGTCGATCCGGTGCTGACCAACGAGCGTTGCAGCTTCTGGCACTTTCGATTCGACGCGCACGCCGACATGCGCGTGACGGCGCTGATGGAGGTGATGAAGAACGACGCGTCCCTCAAGCGCGTCTACCTGATCGGCCAGGACTACAGCTTCGGCCAGGCGGTGCTGCGCGAATCGAAACGCCAGCTGGGCCAACTGCGGCCCGATGTGCAGATCGTCGGCGAGGAACTGCACCCGATGGGCCGCGTGAAGGACTTCGCGCCCTACGCGACCAAGATCCTCGCGAGCGGCGCGCAGGCCGTGGTTACCGGCAACTGGGGCAACGACCTCACGCTGATGGTGAAGGCGGCGCGCGAGGCGGGCTTCAACGGCAGCTTCTACACCTTCTACGGCAATGCGCTCGGCGCGCCGGCGGCGATCGGCGATGCCGGTATCGGGCGCGTCGCCGCGGTGGCCGACTGGCTGCCCAACGTGCAGACGCGCGAATCGGAAGCCTTCTACCGGGCCTTTCGCGAGCGCTTTCCGAAGCCTGCCGACGACTACGTGCACATGCGGATGCAGTTGCTCGTCGAGGCGCTGGCGCAGGCGGTCGAACGCGCGGGCAGCGTCGACACGGTGGCGGTGGGGCGTGCGCTCGAGCGCGCCGACGTCAGCCTGGCGGGGCAGGGCGGCCGCATGCGTGCGTCAGACCATCAGTTCCAGCAGAGCCTGGTCGTCGGCATGATGGACCGCCAAGGCAGTCCCGGCGTGAAGTTCGACGTGGAAGGCTCAGGCTACGGCTTTCGCGTGGTGCGCACCATTCCAGCGGAGCGCGCCGAGATGCCTACGAGCTGCAAGATGCAGCGCCCCTGACCGTCACAGAAGGACTCCAAGATGCGCGAAGCCATCCAGAACCTCGAAGCCTCCAAGATCCGCGAGGTCGCCAATGCGGGCATGGGCCGCGCCGACGTGCTGGCCTTCTGGTTCGGCGAGGGCGACGAGGTGACGCCGGAGCCGATCCGCCAGGCGGCCATCGAGTCGCTGCAGCGCGGCGAGACCTTCTATGCGCACAACCTGGGGCTGCCCGAATTGCGCCAGGCGATCGCGGGCTACATGAGCAGCCTGCATCCGTCCATCGACGCCGGGCGCATCGCCGTCACCTCGGGTGGTGTGAGCGCGTTGATGCTGGCCGTGCAGGCTCTGGTCGATGCGGGCGACGAGGTGGTGGCGGTGACGCCGGTGTGGCCCAACCTGACGGCGCAGCCGGCGATCCTGGGCGCGCGCGTGCGCCGTGTCTCGCTGGTGCCGAAGGGCGGGGAGTGGACGCTCGATCTGGATGCGCTCCTGGCCGCGGTGACGCCGGCCACGAAGCTGCTCGTCGTCAATGCGCCGAACAATCCGACCGGCTGGACGCTGACGCGCGCGGAGCAGCAGGCGATCGTCACGCATTGCCGGCGGACCGGCACCTGGATCCTGGCCGACGAGGTCTACGAGCGGCTCTACTACGAGCCCACCCCGAACGCCTGCGCTCCGAGCTTCCTGGACGTGGCCGAGCCGGATGACCGGCTGGTCGTGGTCCACAGCTTCTCCAAGAGCTTCCTGATGACCGGCTGGCGCCTGGGCTGGCTCGTGCTGCCGCCGACGCTGGTCGATGCCATGGGCAAGCTGATCGAGTTCAACACTTCCTGCACCAGCGTGTTCACCCAGCGTGCCGGCATCGCGGCCCTGGGACTCGGCAATGAGGTCACGCCGCGCGTGGTGGCGCAGCTCAAGTCCTGCCGCGACCGGCTCGTCCCGCTGCTGGCCCGGGTCCCTGGCGTGCAAGTGGCGCCGGCCCGCGGCGGCATGTATGCCTTCTTCCGGCTCGAAGGCTTCGACGATTCGCTCGCGCTGGCCAAGCGGCTCGTGGCCGAGGCGGGGCTCGGCCTGGCGCCGGGCAACGCCTTCGCGCCGGAAGCCCAAGGCTGGCTGCGCTGGTGCTTCGCGTCGAAGGATGCCGAGCGCCTGGCCCAGGGCGTCGATCGGCTCGAGGGGTGGCTGCAGGGCCGGCAACCGGCCGCGTGAGGGTCGCTATGTATAATCCCAAGGCTTTGCATGCCGCAAGGCGCACGACGGGTGCAGTTCCAGTGCCCGCCGCAAGTCAAACATCCCGGAACAAGGAAATCAATCAATGATCGCAGCCTCCATCAAGGCCGAAGTCGTCAAGGACAACGCCCGCGCCGCCAACGACACCGGCAGCCCCGAAGTGCAAGTCGCACTGCTGACCGCCCGCATCAACGAACTCACCCCCCACTTCAAGACGCATGCCAAGGACCACCACGGTCGTCGCGGCCTGCTGCGCATGGTGAGCCGCCGCCGCAAACTGCTGGACTACCTCAAGTCCAAGGACGTCGACCGCTACAGCGCCCTGATCGCCAAGCTGGGTCTGCGCAAGTAAGCCGATTCATATGAAGGAACGCCTGGGTTAGTCCGCTAGCTCAGGCGTTTTTTACTTCGCGAATCGATCCAGGAGTGCCGCACAGATCGAAGCTGTGTCATTCCAATGAAGCTCGAGGCGAGCTTCGCTGGAATGGCATCGTGTTCTGAAGGCCTCCCCTCCCGGTGGACCCTGCGATGACCGCAGGCCAAGCCGCCAACAAAAACAGGAGCAAGACATGAGCCTCTTCAACAAAGTCAGCAAGTCCTTCCAGTGGGGCGACAAGACCGTCGTCATGGAAACGGGCGAAATCGCCCGCCAGGCCAGCGGTGCCGTGGTCGTCGACATCGACGGCACCGTGGTGCTGGCTACCGTGGTCGCCTCGAAGACCGCCAAGCCCGGCCAGGACTTCTTCCCGCTGACGGTCGACTACATCGAGAAGACCTATGCCGCAGGCAAGATCCCCGGCAGCTTCTTCAAGCGCGAAGCCAAGCCCAGCGAACTCGAAACCCTGACCTCGCGCCTGATCGACCGCCCGATCCGGCCGCTGTTCCCCGAGGGCTTCCTCAACGAAGTGCACGTGGTGATCCACACGCTGTCGCTGAACCCCGAGGTCGACGCCGACATCGCCGCCATGATCGCCGTCAGCGCCGCGCTGTCGATCTCCGGCATTCCGTTCAGCGGCCCGATCGGCGCCGCGCGCGTGGGCTACGTCAACGGCCAGTACGTCCTGAATCCGGGCCAGACCCTGCGCAAGGAATCGCAGATGGACCTCGTCGTGGCCGGCACCGAAGCCGCCGTGCTGATGGTCGAGTCCGAAGCGCTGCAGCTGAGCGAAGAAATCATGCTCGGCGGCGTGGTGTTCGGGCATGAGCAGGCCGGCATCGCGATCAACGCGATCCACGAACTCGTCCGCGACGCCGGCAAGCCGGTGTGGGACTGGCAGCCGCCGGCCGAAGACGAAGCCTTCGTCTCCAAGGTCAAGGGCCTTGCGGAAGAAAAGCTGCGTGCGGTCTACCAGATCCGCAGCAAGCAGGCGCGCACGCAAGCCTTGCGCGAAGCCAATGCCAGCGTGATGGCATCGCTCAAGGAGAGCGGCGAGCCTTTCGATGCAGGCAAGGTCAGCGATCTGCTGTTCGCCATCGAATCGAAGATCGTTCGCAGCCAGATCCTTTCGGGCGAGCCGCGCATCGACGGCCGCGACACGCGCACCGTCCGCCCCATCGAGATCCGCAACAGCGTCCTGCCGCGCACGCACGGGTCGGCGCTGTTCACCCGCGGTGAAACGCAGGCGCTCGTGGTGACCACGCTGGGCACCGAACGCGACGCGCAGCGCATCGACGCGCTGGCTGGCGAGTACGAAGACCGCTTTCTGTTCCACTACAACATGCCTCCCTTCGCCACCGGCGAAGTGGGCCGCATGGGCTCGACCAAGCGCCGCGAAGTCGGCCATGGCCGACTGGCCAAGCGCGCCCTCGTGGCCTGCCTGCCGAGCAAGGAAGAGTTCCCCTACACCATCCGCGTGGTGTCGGAAATCACGGAGTCGAACGGCTCGTCGTCGATGGCTTCGGTCTGCGGCGGCTGCCTCTCGATGATGGACGCCGGCGTGCCGATGAAGGCTCACGTGGCCGGCATCGCCATGGGCCTGATCAAGGAAGACAACCGCTTCGCCGTGCTGACCGACATCCTCGGCGACGAAGATCACCTGGGCGACATGGACTTCAAGGTGGCCGGCACGACCAACGGCATCACCGCGCTGCAGATGGACATCAAGATCCAGGGCATCACCAAGGAAATCATGCAGGTCGCCCTGGCCCAGGCCAAGGAAGCGCGCATGCACATCCTGGGCAAGATGCAGGAAGCGATGGGCGAAGCCAAGGCCGAGGTCTCCAGCTTCGCGCCCCGCCTGTTCACGATGAAGATCAACCCCGAGAAGATTCGCGACGTGATCGGCAAGGGTGGCTCGGTGATCCGCGCGCTGACCGAAGAGACCGGCACCCAGATCAACATCGACGAAGACGGCACCATCACCATCGCTTCCACCGATCCGGCCAAGGCCGAGGCGGCCAAGAAGCGCATCGAGCAGATCACTGCCGAAGTCGAGATCGGCAAGGTGTACGAAGGCCCGGTCACGAAGATCCTGGACTTCGGCGCACTGATCAACCTGCTGCCCGGCAAGGACGGCCTGCTGCACATCAGCCAGATCGCGCACGAGCGCGTCGAGAAGGTGACCGACTACCTGAGCGAAGGCCAGATCGTGAAGGTCAAGGTGCTCGAGACGGACGACAAGGGCCGCGTCAAGCTGTCCATGAAGGCGCTGGCCGAGCGCCCGGCCGGCATGGAGTCCTACGACCGTCCGCCGCGCGAAGAGCGTGGCGAGCGACGCGAGCGCGGTGATCGTCCGCCCCGCGGCGATCGTGCACCGCGCTTCGACAACACGGCCGAAGCGCCGGCCGCAGAGCAAGCAGTGGCCGTCGACCAGGACGTGCGTCCGCAAGAGCCCAACGGCGGCGACCGCCAGGCCTGAAGGCGAGGGCGGTGACGCCGTTGCCGACCTTCCAACGGGCGCCCGTTCGAAAGAGCGGGCGCTTCAGCCGAGACGAGCATGAAAGCCATTGAAATCACATCCTTCGGTGCGCCCGAGGTGCTGCGCCAGGTCGAGCGCCCCGCGCCGGTCGCCGGTGCGGGCGAGTTGCTGATCCGCGTGGCGGCCAGCGGCGTGAACCGGCCGGACGTGCTGCAGCGCACGGGCAACTACCCGGTGCCGCCGGGTGCCTCGGACCTCCCTGGGCTCGAGGTGGCGGGTGAGATCGTGTCAGGCGACGAGGCGGCCATGAAGGACGCCGGCTTCGCGGTCGGCGACCGCGTCTGCGCGCTGATCGCGGGCGGCGGCTATGCCGAGCTCTGCGTCGCACCGGTGGCCCAGTGCCTGCCGGTGCCCAAGGGTTGGAGCGACGCAGAGGCTGCCTCGCTGCCCGAAACCTTCTTCACCGTCTGGAGCAACGTGTTCGATCGCGGTCGGTTGCAGAAGGGCGAGACCCTGCTGATCCAGGGCGGCACCAGCGGCATCGGCGTGACGGCGATCCAGCTGGGCAAGGCCTTCGGCGCGACCGTGATCGCCACCGCGGGCAGCGACGACAAGTGCGAGGCCTGCCGGAAGCTGGGCGCCGACCACGCGATCAACTACAAGACAGCCGATTTCGCCGAAGAGGCCAAGCGGCTGACCGGCGGCAAGGGCGTGGACGTGATCCTCGACATGGTCGCCGGCGCCTACGTGCCGCGTGAGATCGACTGCCTGGCCGAGGACGGCCGCCTGGTGATCATCGCCGTGCAGGGCGGCACCAAGAGCGAGTTCAATGCGGGCTTGGTGCTGCGCCGGCGCCTGACCATCACCGGGTCGACGCTGCGTCCGCGGCCGATCGCCTTCAAGGCAGCGATCGCGAAGTCACTGCGCGAGAAGGTCTGGCCGATGCTCGAAGGCGGCGCCGTGAAGCCCGTCATCCATAGCGTCTTCGCTGCGGGCGGCGACCCGAGTGGCGCGGCGCAGGCCCACACCCTGATGGAATCGAACCAGCACATCGGCAAGATCGTGCTGACATGGTGAGCGACGAACCCATGACCACGAAGAAGAAACTCATCGCCGGCAATTGGAAGATGAACGGCAGCCTGGCCGCGAACGAAGCCTTGGTGAATGCGCTTCGGCAAGGTGTCGGATCGCCGGCCTGCGACATTGCCGTGTGCGTGCCGGCGCCATACTTGGCGCAGGTCCAGGCACTGGTCACGGGGTCGCCCGTCGCCCTGGGCGCGCAAGACCTTTCTGCCCAGCCGCAAGGCGCCTTCACGGGCGAGCAGTCGGCCGCGATGCTCAAGGACTTCGGCGTGCGCTACGCGATCGTCGGCCATTCCGAGCGCAGGCAATACCACGGTGAAACCGACGACACGGTGGCGGCCAAGACCGCTGCCGCGCTGGGCGGTGGCATCACGCCCATCGTCTGTGTCGGCGAGACGCTGGCGGAGCGCGAGGCAGGGCACACCGAGGAAGTGGTCAAGCGCCAGCTGGCCGCCGTGATCCACGTGAACGGCCATTGCATCAGCGAGATCGTGGTCGCCTACGAACCCGTGTGGGCCATCGGTACCGGCAAGACCGCGACGCCCGAGCAGGCGCAGGCCGTGCACGCGCTGCTGCGTGCGCAACTGCACCATGCCGCGAACGAGCACGCTGCGGGCATCCGCATCCTCTACGGCGGCAGCATGAATGCCGCCAACGCCGCCGAGCTGCTGGCCCAGCCGGACATCGACGGCGGATTGATCGGCGGCGCGTCTCTCAAGGCCCCCGACTTTTTGCAGATCATCGCCGCGGCCCGCTGAGCGGCCCGGTCCCGAACGAATCCCGGAGTAAGAACGAAATGAACGTGGTCTTCAACATCCTCGTGGGCGTGCAGATGCTGTCGGCGCTCGCGATGATCGGCCTCATCCTGATCCAGCACGGCAAGGGCGCCGACATGGGTGCGGCCTTCGG
This sequence comes from Variovorax sp. KK3, assembly GCF_001984055.1. Lineage (GTDB taxonomy): Bacteria > Pseudomonadota > Gammaproteobacteria > Burkholderiales > Burkholderiaceae_C > Variovorax. The sequence goes on along the minus strand of NZ_LYVO01000018.1, from coordinate 40,963 downwards.
CAGCGGCAGTGCCGGCAGCCTCTTCGGCGCCAGCGGCAGCGCGAACTTCCTGTCGCGCAGCACGGCGGTGCTCGCTGCCGTCTTCTTCGCATGCACGCTGCTGCTGGCTTATTTCAGCCACAGCCGGCCTGCGGGTGGCGGCAGCTTGCTCGAGCGCGCCGCGATCGGTGGTGCCGCGGCCCCCGCGCCGGCACCGGGCGCATCGGGCCCGGCTTCGCAGATTCCGACCGGCAATGCACCGGCCGCGCCGGCCGGCAGTGCGCCTGCGCCAGCCACGCCCGCGTCGGGCGCCGCGCAGATTCCGACCAAGTGAACGCCACAGTCGTTTTCGCTCCTGCGCGCGGCGAAAACGACTTCTTTTCAGGGTAAACTCTAAAGCTGTCCGGAAAGCCAAAACCTCATCTGGTTCCTCATGCCATTCGGACACATAAAACCGCCGTCGTGGTGAAATTGGTAGACACGCTATCTTGAGGGGGTAGTGGCGAAAGCTGTGCGAGTTCGAGTCTCGCCGACGGCACCAAATCTCGCCGACAGGGCACGTCATGTTCCTGTCGGCGACAAGCGGTAAAAGACCCCCGATGAACCTCGAATCCTACCTGCCCGTCCTGTTGTTCATCCTGGTCGGTATCGGTGTCGGAGTGGCACCTCAGGTTCTCGGTTACATCCTCGGCCCCAATCGGCCCGACTCCCAGAAAAATTCGCCTTACGAATGCGGCTTCGAGGCCTTCGAAGACGCGCGCATGAAGTTCGACGTGCGCTATTACCTGGTTGCGATCCTCTTCATTCTTTTCGACCTCGAGATCGCCTTCCTCTTTCCGTGGGCGATCGCGCTGAAGCAGATCGGTCCGGTCGGCTTCTGGGCCATGATGATTTTTCTCGCCATCCTCGTCGTAGGTTTCATCTACGAGTGGAAAAAGGGTGCGCTCGATTGGGAATGACAAGGAATTCGAACAATGGCCATTGAAGGCGTCATGAAGGAAGGCTTCGTCACCACGACCTACGATTCGGTGGTGAACTGGGCCAAGACGGGATCGCTCTGGCCGATGACCTTCGGTCTTGCCTGCTGTGCCGTGGAGATGATGCACGCGGGTGCCGCTCGCTACGACATCGACCGCTTCGGCATGCTGTTCCGCCCGAGCCCGCGCCAGTCCGATCTGATGATCGTGGCCGGCACGCTGTGCAACAAGATGGCGCCGGCCCTGCGCAAGGTCTACGACCAGATGCCCGAGCCGCGCTGGGTGCTGTCGATGGGCTCCTGCGCCAACGGCGGCGGCTACTACCACTACAGCTATTCGGTGGTGCGAGGTTGCGACCGCATCGTGCCGGTCGACGTCTACGTGCCGGGCTGCCCGCCGACCGCCGAGGCGCTGCTGTACGGAATCATCCAGCTGCAGCAGAAGATCCGGCGCACCAACACCATCGCGCGTGCCTGAGAGCGAGAGACGATGACCGACTTTGCCATTGCTCCCGAGGCACTTCAGACCCAGATCCAGGAAACGCTCGGCGCCAAGGCCAAGCGCGTGACGCTCGCGCTCGGCGAGGTCACCGTGGTCGTGGCTGCGGCCGATTACCTCGAGGCTGCGCGCCTGCTGCGTGACTCGCCCGGTTGCCGCTTCGAGCAGCTGATCGACCTCTGCGGCATGGACTATTCCGACTACCGTGAAGGCGAGTGGGAGGGCGAGCGCTTCGGCGTGGTCTCGCACCTGCTGTCGGTCAGCCTCAATCAGCGCGTTCGCCTCAAGGTCTTCGCGCCCAACGAAGACCTGCCCCTGGTCGATTCGCTGACCAGCGTCTGGAGCTCCGCCGGCTGGTTCGAGCGCGAAGCCTTCGACCTCTACGGCATCGTCTTCGAGGGCCACGACGATCTGCGGCGCCTTCTCACCGACTACGGCTTCATCGGCCACCCGTTCCGCAAGGACTTCCCCGTCTCCGGCCATGTCGAGATGCGCTTCGATCCCGAGCAGAAGCGCGTGATCTACCAGCCGGTGACCATCGAGCCGCGCGAGATCACGCCGCGCGTGATTCGCGAAGACAACTACGGCGGCGGCCTGCACTGACCATGGCGGAAATCAAGAACTACACGCTTAACTTCGGTCCCCAGCACCCGGCGGCGCACGGTGTGCTGCGCCTGGTGCTCGAACTGGACGGCGAAGTCATCCAGCGCGCCGACCCCCACATCGGCCTGCTGCACCGGGCCACCGAAAAGCTGGCCGAGACGCGCACTTTCATCCAGTCGCTGCCCTACATGGACCGGCTGGATTACGTCTCGATGATGAGCAACGAGCACGCGTACTGCCTGGCCATCGAGCGCATGCTCGGCCTCGAAGTGCCCGTGCGCGCGCAGTACATCCGCGTGATGTTCGGCGAAATCACGCGCCTGCTGAACCACCTGCTGTGGCTCGGCGCGCACGGCCTGGACTGCGGTGCGATGAACATGCTCATCTACTGCTTCCGCGAGCGCGAGGACCTGTTCGACCTGTACGAAGCGGTGTCGGGCGCGCGCATGCACGCGGCCTACTTCCGTCCGGGTGGCGTCTACCGCGACCTGCCCGACGCGATGCCGCAGTACAAGGTCAGCAAGATCAAGAACGCGAAGGCGATCGAGAAGCTCAACGAGAACCGCCAGGGCTCGATGCTCGACTTCGTCGACGACTTCTGCCGCCGCTTTCCGAAGATGGTCGACGAGTACGAAACGCTGCTCACCGACAACCGCATCTGGAAGCAGCGCACCGTCGGCATCGGCGTGGTCACGCCCGAGCGTGCGCTCAACCTGGGCTTCACCGGCCCGATGCTGCGCGGCTCCGGCGTCGAATGGGATCTGCGCAAGAAGCAGCCCTACGACGTTTACGACCGCATGGATTTCGACGTGCCGATCGGCAAGACCGGCGATTGCTACGACCGCTACCTGGTCCGCGTCGAAGAGATGCGCCAGGCCAACCGGATCATCCAGCAGTGCTCGGCCTGGCTGCGCGCCAACCCGGGCCCGGTGATCACCGACAACCACAAGGTGGCCGCGCCCGCGCGCGAATCGATGAAGGCGAACATGGAGGAGCTGATCCACCATTTCAAGCTCTTCACCGAAGGCTTCCACGTGCCCGAGGGTGAGGCCTACGCCGCCGTCGAGCATCCCAAGGGCGAGTTCGGCATCTATCTCGTGAGCGATGGCGCCAACAAGCCCTACCGCCTGAAGATCCGTGCGCCGGGCTTTCCGCATCTGGCTGCGCTCGACGAGATGTCGCGCGGCCACATGATCGCCGACGCCGTCGCGGTGATCGGCACCATGGACATCGTCTTCGGCGAAATCGACAGGTGAGCGAACGCATGACACCCGACACCCACCAGAGCCAACAGGGCACCCAGCCGCCGCTGCCGGCGGCCATCGTGGATCTCTTCGCGCGCGAGGTCGCCAAATACCCACCGGCCGGCAAGCAGTCGGCCGTGATGGCCTGCCTCACGATCGTGCAGAAGCAGGAAGGCTATGTGAGCACGCAGCGCGAGCGCGAGATCGCCGCCTACCTGGGCATGGCACCGATCGCGGTGCACGAGGTCACGACCTTCTACAACATGTACAACCAGCATCCGGTGGGCCGCTACAAGCTCAACGTCTGCACCAACCTGCCGTGCCAGCTGCGCGACGGCGCCGTGGCGCTGGCCCACCTCGAGAAGAAGCTGGGCATCCAGATGGGCGAGACCACGCCCGACGGCCTGTTCACGCTGCAGCAGAGCGAGTGCCTCGGCGCCTGTGCCGATTCGCCCGTGATGCTCGTCAACGACCGCACCATGTGCAGCTTCATGAGCAACGAAAAGCTCGACCAGCTGGTCGACGGCCTTCGCAGCGCGAAGGCGGAGGGCGCGCAATGATGACGCCGGAGCAAGTCCTCTCGCAGTTCCAGGCCACCGGCGTCCAGACCTGCTTTCACGACCGCCACATCGAGCCCCAGATCTATGCCGGCCTCAACGGCACCAACTGGCGCCTGGCCGACTACGAAGCGCGCGGCGGCTACCAGGCCCTGCGCAAGATCCTCAGCGAGGGCTTGACGCCCGAGCAAGTGATCGCCGAGGTCAAGGCCTCGGGCCTGCGCGGGCGCGGTGGTGCGGGCTTCCCGACCGGCCTGAAGTGGAGCTTCATGCCGCGTCAGTTCCCGGGCCAGAAGTACCTGGTCTGCAACTCGGACGAAGGCGAACCCGGCACCTGCAAGGACCGCGACATCCTGCAGTTCAACCCGCACATCGTGATCGAGGGCATGGCCATCGCGGCCTACGCCATGGGCATCAGCGTGGGCTACAACTACATCCACGGCGAGATCTTCCAGACCTACGATCGCTTCGAGGAAGCGCTCGAAGAGGCGAGGGCGGCCGGCTACCTCGGCGACAAGATCCTGGGCAGTGCGTTCAACTTCCAGCTGCATGCGGCGCACGGTTTCGGCGCCTACATCTGCGGCGAAGAGACGGCGCTGCTCGAATCGCTCGAAGGCAAGAAGGGCCAGCCGCGCTTCAAGCCGCCGTTCCCGGCCAGCTTCGGTCTCTACGGCAAGCCGACCACCATCAACAACACCGAGACCTTCGCGGCCGTGCCGTGGATCATCGTCAACGGTGGTGCGGCGTACCTCGAATGCGGCAAGCCGAACAACGGCGGCACCAAGATCTATTCGGTCAGCGGCGACGTCGAGCTGCCCGGCAACTACGAAGTGCCGATGGGCACGCCCTTCTCGAAGCTGCTCGAGCTTGCCGGTGGCGTGCGCAAGGGCCGCCAGCTCAAGGCCGTGATCCCCGGCGGTTCGTCGGCGCCGGTGCTGCCGGCTTCCATCATGATGGAATGCACGATGGACTACGACTCCATCGCCAAGGCCGGATCGATGCTGGGCTCGGGCGCGGTGATCGTCATGGACGACAGCCGCTCGATGGTCGAATCGCTCAAGCGCCTTTCGTATTTCTACATGCACGAGTCCTGCGGCCAGTGCACGCCGTGCCGCGAGGGCACGGGCTGGATGTGGCGTGTGGTCGACCGCATCCACAACGGCCATGGCAAGCAAAGCGACATGGACCTGCTCAATTCCGTCGCCGACAACATCCAGGGCCGCACCATCTGCGCACTGGGCGATGCCGCCGCCATGCCGGTGCGCGCCATGATCAAGCACTTCCGCCACGAGTTCGAAGCCTTGATCCCGGGCTACGTCCCGAAGGCGCCGGTCAAGGCCTGAGCGAGAACGAGAAAACACGAACATGGTTGAAATCGAACTCGACGGCAAGAAGGTCGAAGTGACCGAAGGCAGCATGGTGATGCATGCGGCCGACAAGGCGGGCACCTACATCCCGCACTTCTGCTACCACAAGAAGCTCAGCATCGCGGCCAACTGCCGCATGTGCCTGGTCGACGTCGAAAAGGCGCCCAAGCCCATGCCAGCCTGCGCCACGCCGGTGACGCAGGGCATGATCGTCCGAACCAAGAGCGACAAGGCCATCAAGGCCCAGCAGTCGGTCATGGAGTTCCTGCTGATCAATCACCCGCTGGACTGCCCCATCTGCGACCAGGGCGGCGAATGCCAGCTGCAGGACTTGGCCGTCGGCTACGGCGGCTCTTCCTCGCGCTACGAAGAAGAAAAGCGCGTGGTGTTCCACAAGGACGTCGGCCCGCTCATCAGCATGGAAGAGATGAGCCGCTGCATCCACTGCACCCGCTGCGTGCGCTTCGGCCAGGAAGTGGCCGGCGTGATGGAGCTGGGCATGTCGCATCGCGGCGAGCATGCCGAGATCGAGACCTTCCTCGACGGGTCGGTCGATTCCGAGCTGTCGGGCAACATGATCGACATCTGCCCGGTCGGCGCGCTGACGAGCAAGCCCTTCCGCTACAGCGCCCGCACCTGGGAGCTGTCGCGCCGCAAGTCGGTGAGCCCGCATGATTCCACCGGTGCCAACCTGATCGTCCAGGTCAAGAACAACCGCGTCATGCGCGTCGTTCCGCTCGAGAACGAAGACGTCAACGAATGCTGGATCGCCGACCGCGATCGCTTCTCCTACGAGGCCCTGAACGGACCCGAGCGCCTCACGCAGCCCATGCTCAAGCAGGGCGGCCAGTGGCAGCAGGTCGACTGGCAGACCGCGCTCGAGTACGTGGCCAACGGTCTCAAGCAGATCAAGGCCGACCACGGCGCTCAGAGCATCGGTGCGCTGGTCAGCCCGCACAGCACGCTCGAAGAACTGCACCTGGCCAAGCTGCTGGTGCAAGGCCTGGGCAGCGCCAACATCGACCATCGCCTGCGCCACGCTTCGTTCGAAGCGACCGAGGGCGTGCGCTGGCTGGGCACTTCCATCGCATCGCTGTCGCAACTGCAGCGCGTGCTGGTGATCGGCACCAACCTGCGCAAGGACCATCCGCTGTTCGCTCAGCGCATCCGCCAGGCGGTGCGCAATGGCGCCGCGCTCAGCGCGCTGACCTCCACGGAATTCCTGGCTGACGGCGAAGCCTGGGCCATGCCCGTGGCCAGCGCGGTGCGTGTGCCGGCGCAGGGCTGGGCCGATGCGCTGGCCGAGATCGCCTCCGCCGTGGCGTCCAGCGCGGGCGTCGCCGCACCGGTGGCCCGTTCGGGCGAGCCGGGCGACGAGGCGAAAGCCATCGCCGCGTCGCTGCTCGGCGGCGAACGCAAGGCCATCCTGCTTGGCAACGCGGCCGCGCACCATGCCGAAGCCGGCGCGCTGCTGTCGCTGGCCAACTGGCTCGGCGCCCAGACCGGCGCCAGCGTCGGCTACCTGACCGAAGCGGCCAACACCGTCGGTGCGCAACTGGTCGGGGCGCTGCCCGGCGAAGGCGGCCTCGACGCCGGCCAGATGCTCGGTGGTTCGCTCAAGGCGGCGCTGCTGCTCAACACCGAGCCCGTGTTCGATTCGGCGGCAGGCGCTGCCGCCGCCGAGGCGCTCGCACGGGCCCAGATGGTCGTCACGCTGAGCCCGTTCAAGGCCAATCTCGACTTCAGCGACGTTCTGCTGCCCATCGCGCCTTTCACGGAAACGCCCGGCACCTTCGTCAACGCCGAAGGCCGCGTGCAGAGCTTCCATGCCGTGGTCAAGCCGCAGGGCGAGGCCCGTCCGGCCTGGAAGGTGCTGCGCGTGCTGGCCAATCTGCTGGGCCTGCAGGGCTTCTCGTTCGAGTCGGTGGGTGAGGTCCAGGCCGACATCGGCCTGGCGGCCGGCGCGCTGCCGGCGGACCGGTTCAGCAACGCGACCTCCGCACGTGCCGATGGCCAACGCGCCAATGGTGCCGCCGAGCCCGTCGTCGCCCGCATCTACCAGCTCGATTCGATCGTGCGCCGCGCACCTTCGCTGCAGCTCACTGCCGATGCGCGCGCCGCGCAGGAGGTCTTCGCATGATCGACAGCCTGCACGGCTTCGGCCTGGGCCTGATCGCGGCGCCGTGGTGGACCGCGGTGGCCTGGCCCGTCATCTGGACCCTGATCAAGATCGTGGTCGTGGTGCTGCCCCTGATGGGCGCGGTGGCCTACCTCACGCTCTGGGAGCGCAAGGCGATCGGCTTCACCCAGATCCGCGTGGGCCCCAACCGCATCGGGCCGCTGGGCCTGCTGCAGCCCATCGCCGATGCGCTCAAGCTGCTGACCAAGGAAATCATTCTTCCCACGGTCGCCAACAAGGGCCTGTTCCTGTTGGGCCCGATCATGACCATCATGCCGGCCCTGGCCGCATGGGCCGTGATTCCCTTCGGCCCCGACGTGGCATTGGCGAACATCAACGCCGGCCTGCTCTTCGTCATGGCCATCACCTCGCTCGAGGTGTACGGCGTGATCATCGCCGGTTGGGCCTCTAACTCGAAGTACGCCTTCCTGGGCGCGCTGCGCGCCTCGGCCCAGATGGTGAGCTACGAAATCGCGATGGGCTTCGCCTTCGTGGTGGTGCTGATGGTGTCGGCCAGCCTCAACATGAGCGACATCGTGATGGGGCAGGGCAAGGGCATCTTCGCGTCCATGGGCGTCAGCTTCCTGTCGTGGAACTGGCTGCCGCTGCTGCCGATCTTCGTCGTGTACTTCATCTCCGGCCTGGCCGAGACCAACCGCCATCCCTTCGACGTGGTCGAAGGCGAATCGGAGATCGTCGCGGGCCACATGATCGAGTACTCGGGCATGAGCTTCGCCATGTTCTTCCTGGCCGAGTACGCCAACATGTGGCTGGTCTCGATCCTGACGGTCATCCTGTTCCTGGGTGGCTGGCTGCCTCCCTTCGAGTTCCTCTCGTTCATTCCGGGCTGGATCTGGCTGGGCGTCAAGACCTTCGCCGTGGTCACGATGTTCCTGTGGGTCCGCTCGACCTTCCCGCGCTTCCGCTACGACCAGATCATGCGTCTGGGCTGGAAGATCTTCATCCCGGTCACGCTCGTGTGGCTGGTGGTGGTCGGCGTCTGGATGCAGACCCCGTTCAACATCTGGAAGTAATCGCCATGGCTGCGAACACTGTCACGGCCAGCGCGCCGTTCTCGCTCAAGGACTTCCTGTCCAGCTTCATGCTGGTGGAGCTGTTCAAGGGCCTGGCCATCACCGGCAAATACGCCTTCAGCCGCAAGATCACGGTGCAGTTCCCCGAAGAGAAGACGCCGCTGAGCCCGCGCTTCCGCGGCCTGCACGCACTGCGCCGCTACGAGAACGGCGAGGAGCGCTGCATCGCCTGCAAGCTCTGCGAGGCGGTCTGCCCGGCGTTGGCCATCACCATCGAGTCGGACGTGCGCGACGACGGCTCGCGCCGCACCACCCGCTACGACATCGACCTGACCAAGTGCATCTTCTGCGGATTCTGCGAAGAGAGCTGCCCGGTCGACTCCATCGTCGAGACCCACATCTTCGAATACCACGGCGAGAAGCGCGGCGACCTGTACTTCACCAAGGACATGCTCCTGGCCGTGGGCGACCGCTACGAAAACGAGATCGCCGCCAACAAAGCGGCCGACGCCAAGTACCGCTGAAGCGGACCTGGCCCGAATCACAACAACGAAACCGATCATGGACGTCAAGACCGGTCTGTTCTACCTGTTCGCCGCGGTGCTGCTGTTCGCGGCCTTCCGCGTCATCACCTCGCGCAATCCCGTGTATGCGGCGCTGTATCTGGTGCTCGCTTTCTTCCAGGCCTCGGCCATCTGGCTGCTGCTGCGTGCCGAGTTCCTCGCCATCTCGCTGGTGCTCGTGTACGTGGGCGCCGTGATGGTGCTCTTCCTGTTCGTGGTGATGATGCTCGACATCAACGTCGACGCGCTGCGGCAGGGCTTCTGGAAGCACTTTCCGCTCGCTGCCGGCGTGGGCGCGCTGATCGCGCTGGAAATGGCCGCGGTGCTCATGGGCGGCTTCCGCCTGGCCGAGCCGCGCCAGCAACTGGCTTCCGGCCCCGACACGTCGAACACACTCGAACTCGGCAAGCTGCTGTACTCCGAATACCTTTACCCGCTCGAGATCGCGGCCGTCATCCTGCTGGTGGCCATCATCGCCGCCATCGCGCTCACGCTGCGCACCCGCAAGGACAGCAAGTACGTGAACCCGGCCGACCAGGTTCGCGTGAAGGCGCGCGACCGCGTGCGCATCGTGCCGATGCCGGTCACGCGGGCCGCCCCGCCCGCGGCCGAAGATCCGGCCGCAACGGCCGCCACGGCCGCCGGGGAGACCAAGGCATGACCCTCACCCTCGGACACTTCCTGTCGCTGGGCGCGATGCTCTTCGCGCTCTCCGTGATCGGCATCTTCCTGAACCGCAAGAACCTGATCGTGCTGCTGATGTGCATCGAGCTGATGCTGCTCGCGGTCAACATCAACTTCGTCGCCTTCTCGTACTTCCTGGGCGACATGCACGGCCAGATCTTCGTGTTCTTCATCCTGACCGTGGCCGCGGCCGAATCGGCGATCGGGCTGGCGCTCCTGGTGCTGCTCTTCCGCAACAAGTCGAACATCAACGTCGACGAGCTGAACGCGCTCAAGGGCTGAGGGAATTCACATGAGCGCAACTCTTTCCGCATCCGCGCTGCTCGCGGTCCCGATGGCGCCGCTGGTCGGCTCCGTGCTCGCGGGCATCCTGGGCACCAAGTTCGGCGGCAACCGCATCGGCCGCGCCGCATCGCACTCGCTGACCATCCTGGGCGTGTTCGTCGCCTTCGTCATCTCGGCCATGACGCTCAAGAGCGTGGCGCTCGACGGCGCCCGCTTCAACGAAACCATCTACGAGTGGATGGTGGTGGGCGGCCTCAAGATGGAGATCGGCTTCCTCGTCGACGGCCTCACGGCCATGATGATGTGCGTCGTCACCTTCGTCTCGCTGATGGTGCACATCTACACCATCGGCTACATGGAAGAAGACGAGGGCTACAACCGCTTCTTCGCGTACATCTCGCTCTTCACCTTCTCCATGCTGATGCTCGTGATGAGCAACAACATGCTGCAGCTCTTCTTCGGCTGGGAAGCCGTGGGCCTGGTGTCGTATCTGCTCATCGGCTTCTGGTACAACAAGCCGACGGCCATCTTCGCCAACATGAAGGCCTTCCTGGTCAACCGTGTGGGCGACTTCGGCTTCATCCTGGGCATCGGCCTGATCGCCGCCTACGCCGGCACGCTGAACTACGGCGAGGCCTTCGCCAAGGCCGACGACCTGGCCAAGCTCAGCTTCCCGGGCACCGAGTGGATGCTGATCACCGTGATCTGCATCTGCCTGTTCATCGGCGCGATGGGCAAGAGCGCGCAGTTTCCGCTGCACGTGTGGCTGCCCGATTCGATGGAAGGCCCCACCCCCATCTCGGCGCTGATCCACGCCGCCACCATGGTGACGGCCGGCATCTTCATGGTGACGCGCATGTCGCCGCTGTTCGAGCTGAGCGACACGGCCCTGAGCTTCGTGCTCGTCATCGGTGCCATCACAGCGCTCTTCATGGGCTTCCTGGGCATCATCCAGAACGACATCAAGCGCGTGGTGGCGTACTCCACGCTCTCGCAGCTGGGCTACATGACGGTCGCGCTGGGCGCCTCGGCCTATTCGGTGGCCGTGTTCCATCTGATGACCCACGCCTTCTTCAAGGCGCTGCTGTTCCTCGGTGCCGGCTCGGTGATCATCGGCATGCACCACAACCAGGACATCCGCTGGATGGGCGGCGTGCGCAAGTACATGCCCATCACCTGGATCACCTCGCTGCTGGGCTCGCTCGCGTTGATCGGCACGCCGCTGTTCGCCGGGTTCTACTCGAAGGACAGCATCATCGAGGCCGTCCACGAAAGCCACCTGTGGGGCGCCGGCTTCGCATACTGGGCGGTGCTGATCGGCGTGTTCGTCACGGCCTTCTATTCGTTCCGCATGTACTTCCTCGTCTTCCACGGCAAGGAACGCTACGACCAGAATCCCGACGCGCATCACGACGACCATGGCCACGGCCATGACGACCACGGGCACGGCCACGGCGACCACCACGACGCACACAAGCCGCACGAAACCCCCTGGGTGGTCTGGTTGCCGCTGGTGCTGCTCGCCATTCCCTCGGTGGTGATCGGCTACATCACCATCCAGCCGATGCTCTACGGCGAGTTCTTCAAGGACTCGATCTTCATCGACGCCACCAAGCACCACGCGATGAAGGAGCTGGCAGAAGCCTTCCACGGCCCGATGGCGATGGCCCTGCATGGCCTGACCGCGCCGCCGTTCTGGCTGGCCCTGTCCGGCGTGGTGCTGGCCTGGTACATGTACCTCGTCAACCCGGCGCTGCCCGCCGCGATCAAGCGCTCGTTCTCCCCGATCTACAACCTGCTCGAGAACAAGTACTACATGGACTGGTTCAACGAGCACGTGCTCGCGCGCGGCACGCGCGCCTTGGGCACCGGCCTGTGGAAGGGCGGCGACCAGGGGATCATCGACGGCGCCATCGTCGACGGATCCTGGAAGACCATCGGCCGCATCGCCGGCGTGGTGCGCTGGATGCAGTCCGGCTACATCTATCACTACGCCTTCGCGATGCTGCTGGGTGTCTTCATCCTCATGACGTATTTCGTCTGGTTCAACAGATAAGCCGCCGGGAGAACAAGAAAAATGGGTATGTTGAGCCTCGCCATCTGGGTGCCGATCGTGTTCGGTGCCGTGCTGCTGGCCATCGGGCGCGACCAGCACGCGGGCATCGTGCGCTGGATCGCACTGGTCGGCTCGATCGTGAGCTTCCTGGCCACCGTGCCGCTGTTCACGCGCTTCCAGAACGGCACTGCCGCGATGCAGTTCGTCGAAAAGGCGCCCTGGATCGACCGTTTCAATATCCACTACCACGTGGGGCTCGACGGGCTGTCGCTGTGGCTGGTGCTGCTGACGTCCTTCATCACGGTGATCGTCGTGATCTCCGCCTGGGAAGTGATCACCGAGCGCGTCAACCAGTACATGGGCGCCTTCCTGATCCTGTCGGGCCTGATGATCGGCACCTTCTCGGCGCTCGACGGCATCCTGTTCTACGTGTTCTTCGAGGCCACACTGATCCCGATGTACCTGATCATCGGGATCTGGGGCGGCCCCAAGAAGATCTACGCGGCGTTCAAGTTCTTCCTGTACACGCTGCTGGGCTCGCTGCTCACGCTGGTCGCGCTGATCTACCTCTACAACAAGTCCGGTGGCAGCTTCGACATCCTGACATGGCACAAGCTGCCGCTGTCGGGCACGGCGCAGACCTTCCTGTTCTTCGCCTTCTTCGCGGCCTTCGCGGTCAAGGTGCCGATGTGGCCGGTGCACACCTGGCTGCCCGACGTGCACGTCGAGGCGCCCACCGGCGGCTCGGCCGTGCTGGCCGCGATCATGCTGAAGCTGGGCGCCTACGGCTTCCTGCGCTTCTCGATGCCCATCGCGCCCGATGCCGCGCACGAATGGGCCTGGCTCATGATCGCGCTGTCGCTGGTGGCGGTGATCTACGTCGGCCTGGTCGCGCTGGTTCAGCAGGACATGAAGAAGCTGGTGGCCTATTCCTCGGTCGCCCACATGGGCTTCGTCACGCTGGGCTTCTTCATCTTCAACGACCTCGGCGTGTCCGGCGGCATCGTGCAGATGATCGCGCACGGCTTCGTCTCGGGCGCGATGTTCCTGTGCATCGGCGTGCTGTACGACCGCGTGCATTCGCGCCAGATCGCCGACTACGGCGGTGTGGTCAACACCATGCCCAAGTTCGCCGCCTTCGCGCTGCTGTTCGCCATGGCCAACTGCGGCCTGCCCGCCACCGCCGGCTTCGTCGGCGAGTGGATGGTGATCATCGGCGCCGTCAAGGCCAACTTCTGGCTGGGCTTCGGCGCGGCCACCGCCCTGATCTTCGGTGCGGCCTACACGCTGTGGATGTACAAGCGGGTCTACCTGGGCCCGGTGGGCAACGACCACGTCAAGGAACTCGACGACATCAATGCCCGCGAATTCCTCATGCTGGCGCTGCTGGCGATCGCGGTGCTGTGGATGGGCCTGTATCCCAAGCCCTTCACCGATGCGACCAACGCCTCGGTGACCGAATTGCTGCGCCACGTGGCGATCTCCAAGCTGCCTTGAATCCAGCCTGACACGAGAACGAGATGATTGACAAACTCAGCTGGATGACGATCTACCCCGAGTTGGTGCTGCTGGTCATGGCCTGCATCATCGCCCTGGTCGACCTGTCCACCACCGACACCCACCGCACGCGCACCTACGTGCTGACCCTCGCCACGCTGGCCGTCGTGGCGGTGTTGTCCGGCATGCAGGCCACCGACCCCAAGAGCTACTACGGCTTCGGCGGCATGGTGGTGAGCGACCCGATGGGGAACTGGCTCAAGTGCTTCGCCAGCGTGGCACTGATGGTGACGCTGGTCTACGGCCGGCCCTACGCCGCCGATCGCGGCATGCTGCGCGGCGGCGAGATGTTCACGCTGAGCATGTTCGCGCTGCTGGGCATGTTCGTGATGATCTCGGGCTCCAACTTCCTGCTGATCTACCTCGGCCTGGAACTGCTCACGCTGTCGAGCTATGCGCTCGTGGCGCTGCGCCGCGACAACGCGGTGGCCAGCGAGGCGGCGATGAAGTACTTCGTGCTCGGCGCCATGGCCAGCGGCTTCCTGCTCTACGGCCTGTCGATGATGTACGGTGCCACCGGCTCGCTCGACACCAACGAGGTCTTCAAGGCCATCGCCAGCCGCAAGGTCAACCACCAGGTGCTGGTGTTCGGCCTGGTGTTCATCGTGGCGGGCCTGGCCTTCAAGATCGGCGCGGCGCCCTTCCACATGTGGGTGCCCGACGTCTACCAGGGCGCGCCCACGGCCGTCACGCTGCTGATCGGCGCGGCGCCCGAGCTCGCGGCCTTCGCCATCATCATCCGCCTGCTGGTCGAAGGCCTGCTGCCGCTGGCGATCGACTGGCAGCAGATGCTGGCCTTGCTGGCCATCGGCTCGCTGCTCGTGGGCAACCTGGCGGCCATCGCGCAGACCAACCTCAAGCGCATGCTGGCCTACTCGACCATCGCGCAGATGGGCTTCATGCTGCTGGGCCTGATCGCGGGCGTGGTCAACAACAACACCTACAACGCCCAGTTCGCCTACAGCGCCTCGATGTTCTACATCGTGACCTACGTGCTGACCACGCTGGCGAGCTTCGGCATCATCCTGCTGCTGGCGCGCGAGGGCTTCGAGAGCGAAGAGATCACCGACCTGGCCGGCCTCAACCAGCGCAGCCCGCTCTACGCCGGCGTGATGGCGATCGCGATGTTCTCGCTGGCGGGCATTCCGCCGCTGGTCGGCTTCTACGCCAAGCTGGCCGTGCTGCAGGCGCTGATCGCCTCGGGGCAGGGCCTGTACATCGCGCTGGCCGTGTTCGCGGTCGTGATGTCGCTGATCGGCGCCTTCTATTACATCCGCGTGGTCAAGGTCATGTACTTCGACGCACCGGTCACGGCCACCACGGTGTCGGCCCCGCGCGACGTGCGCACGGTGCTGACGCTCAACGGCGCGTTGATCCTGATCCTGGGCATCGTGCCCGGCGGGCTGATGACGCTGTGCGCCGAGGCCATCGTGGCCACGCTGGCCGGCTGAAGCCGGCCCGGGCCCGGTCGTTCCCGTGTCGGACAGCGCGTCGGTCTGGCTGGTGCTGCTGGTCGCACTGGCGGCGGCCAACCTCCCTTTCCTGAACGAGCGGCTGTTCGGTGTGGTCCCGCTCGGGGCCAGGCCGAAGAAGTCGCTCGGGTTGCGGCTGCTCGAACTGGTGATCCTCTACTTCCTGGCGGGCGGCATCGGCCTGCTCTTCGAGCGGCGCGTCGGCCAGATCTCGCCGCAGGGCTGGGAGTTCTACGCCGTCACCGGCGCGCTGTTCCTGGTGCTGGCCTTCCCGGGCTTCACCTGGCGTTACCTGCTCAAGCATCACCGGACCTGATATGGACGACGCACACCTGAGGGAAGAGGGCACCGCGAGCGAACTGCTCTTCAAGGGCAACTTTCTCCATGCCAAGCGCGACACCGTGCGCCTGCCCGACGGCAAGAGCGCCACGCGCGAATACGTGGTTCACCCGGGTGCGGTGGTGGTGGTGCCGTTGCTCGACGATGGCCGCGTGGCCATGGTGCGCCAGTACCGTTACCCCATCGGCCGGGTGATGACCGAGTTTCCTGCGGGCAAGCTCGACGAGGGCGAAGACCCGCTTTTTTGCGGCCAGCGCGAGCTGCTCGAAGAAACCGGCTACAGCGCACGCGAATGGGCCCATGCAGGTGCCATGCACCTGGCGGTCGCCTATTCGACCGAGATCATCCACATCTATTTCGCCCGCGGCCTCACGCAGGGCAGCCAGCAGCTCGACCACGAGGAATTCGTCGACGTCCTCGCGGCCACGCCCGACGAGCTGCAGGCCTGGTGCCGTGACGGCGCCGTGTCGGACGCAAAGACGTTGACCTGCACGCTTTGGTTGCAGAACGTCCTGTCCGGTGCCTGGTCGCTGGACTGGAACCTAGGGTAAACCAGCATCGTCAACCGTTGATAATCCTGCGCATGAAGGTACTCGACCTGCAATGCGCACACGGCCACGGCTTCGAAGGGTGGTTCGGTTCTCATCAAGACTTCGACACGCAAATGGCCGGCGGACTGGTCGCCTGCCCGCTGTGCGGCGACACCGTCATCACCAAGCTGCTCTCGGCGCCGCGCCTGAATTTCGGCGCGGCCAAGCCGCCTGACGAGGCGGCGTCTTCAGCGTCGCGCGCCCCCTCGACCCCCGCGCCCCCGACCACTCCTGCAAGTCCTGCAAGCCCTTCGGGGCCAGCGGCGGATGCCGCGGTGGATTCCGCCGTCGGGCACTGGTTGCGCGCGGTGCGCGAGGTGATGTCCATGACCGAGGACGTCGGCCCACGCTTCGCCGACGAGGTCCGCAAGATGCACTACGGCGATGCCGAGCAGCGTGGCATCCGTGGCCAGGCCACGCCCGAAGAGGCGCGCGAGCTCGAGGACGAGGGCATCTCGGTCTATCCGCTGCCCGTGCCGCCCGCGCTCAAGGAAACCCTGCAGTAGCAGCCGGCGTGGCCACCGGCTGGATCGCCAGCTTGGCTTCCACGAGCGCAGCGCGCAGCGCCTCGTTCCAGGCCTGGTGCAGCCGGTCGTTGACGTCGCCCGAGCGCCGCACGATGCACATGTCGAAGTGCGGCGCATCCTTGCCCAGGCCGATGACCCGTACCGGGTACTGCTCGAACAGAGCCCGGTTCAGCACCTGCAGCACCGAAAAGCCCAGCCCCGCGTGGACCATCGCGACGATCGCGGCCGCGCCTTCCAGCTCCATCAGGCTGCGCTTCTGCGGCACCATGCCGCGCACGAAGCGCGTGGCCATCGCGCCGGTGGTGGTCGCCCGGTTGTAGCGAATCCAGTCGAGCGAGCGCATCAGCTCCACCAGTTGCGCGCGTTGGCGCGCCGCGGTCAGCGGACGCGCGCGGGCCGGCTCGTCGAGTGGCGGCGCGATGAAGACCAGCTCGCAGCGGATCAGCGGCGTCCACTCCAGGCCGCTGGGCGCGCCGCTGGCCGGCCGCGCCACCATGGCGGCGTCGAGCTGGCCGGCACGCACCGCCTCGGTCAGCTCCATGCTCGTGCCGCGCCGCAGCGCGATGTGCAGCCCGGGGTAGACGCGCCGGGTGTGGGCGATGGCGGGCGGCAGCAGCAGCGGCTGCAGCATCTCGATCATCCCGATCTTCAGGTGGCCGGCCACGCTGGTGGGCGTGCGGTGGCGCAGCGTCTGCAAGGCGTCGAGCGCCGGGCGCATGGTGCCCACCAGTTCCAGCGCGGCTGGCGTTACCCGCACCTGCTGGCCCGAGCGGTCGAAGAGCGGCCGTCCGAGGTATTGCTCGAGCTGCTTCATCTGCATGCTGACCGCACTCGGGGTCAGGTGCATGGCCTGCGCGGCGGCGGCGAAGCTGCCGCCGCGCACCACGGCGTCGAGGGTTTGGAAGGCTTCGATCTTCATCAGGGTTTTTGATGTCAGCCGACAAATATAGTCACTTTTTCTTGAGGGCAAGCGTCCCTAGACTTCATGGCATGCCCGAGTGCTCGATGCACCGGAAGACGACCGATTGCAACCTGCCACGGAGACTTGACATGAACACCCCCGACACTGGTTGGCGCGCCGACGAAGCCGCCGCCGACACGAGCTGGATCCACCGCCTGAGCCCCGAAGCCGTCGCCGGCTTCGACGCCGCGCTCGACCATGCCAGGCGCGCCGCCAAGCCCTTGATCGAGATGACGCAGGACGACTTTCCGCTGCCGCAGGCATCCGTCGACGCGCTGCAGGCCGCGCTGGCCCGCACCCAGGGCCACTGGGGCATGTGCCAGCTCAAGGGCTTCCCCGTCGATCGCTGGAGCGAGGACGACTGCCGCGTCGCCTATTGGGGCCTGGGCCTGTACCTGGGCGTGGCGCGCACGCAGAACAAGGCCAGCGACATCCTCAACGACGTGCGCGATGCCGGCGGCAGCTACAAGGTGACCAACGGTCGTGGCTACAACACCAACGCGCAGCTCGACTTTCACTGCGACTCCTGCGACGTCGTCGCGCTGCTGTGCCGGCGCACGGCCAAGGAAGGCGGCGCGAGCAAGATCGTGAGCTCGAAGGCGCTGGTGGCCGAGTTCGCGCGCCGGCGCCCCGACCTGGTCGGGACGCTTCGCGGTGTCTTCCACTACAGCTACCAGGGCGCGCAAGACCCGTCGCAGCCGCCGTACTACACGATCCCGCTGCTCGGCAGCGCCGACGTGCCCTTCGCGTTCCGCATCAACCGCAAGAACGTCAATGCGGCGCAGCGCGACTTCGCCGAGGTGCCGCGCCTCAGCACCCAGCAAGTCGAGGCGCTGGACCTCATCGACACGCTGCTCGAAGACCCCGCGTTGCTTTTCACGATGTGGTTCGAGAAGGGCGACCTGCAATTGCTCAACAACTACACGGTGGTGCACTCGCGCACCAGCTTCGTCGACCACGAAGAAGCCGATCAGAAGCGCCATCTGCTTCGCCTGTGGCTGTCGGTGCCCAGCGCCCAGCAGTTGCCGAAGAACTGGGCGCCGTACTACGGCGACGACCGCGCGGGCTCGGTGCGCGGCGGCCTGCGCGGCAGCAACCGCACCCAGGCGTTCGAGGACTTCGAGATCCGGCAAGCCAAGCGCATGAACATGCCGCGCAAGCCTTTCGCCGCGCCCGAGGTGCCCGCAGCGACGACCACCACGACCGCCGAGACGGTTTGAGCGCCCCTCGTTCCATGCCCCCGCAAGAGAAGAGATACCGGAGACATCGATGAAAAGACGACAGTTCCTGAGCCTCGCCGCACCGCTCGGCCTCGGCGCCCTGCACCTGGACGGCTGGGCCCAGGGCAACTCGCAAGCCGTGCGCATGCAGGTCGGCGCCACGCCCGGTGGCGGCACCGACATCGTCGGCCGCGCGCTCGCACAGGCCATGGAGGCCGAACTGCGCCGCACCGTGATCGTCGAGAACAAGCCGGGCGCCGGCGGCAACATCGCGGCGTCCGCCGTCGCGCAGGCCAGCGGCGACCCGAACCTGCTGCTGCTCGCCTACACGAGCCACGCGATCAATCCCGCCATCGGCATCAAGCAGAACTTCGATCCGCAGAAGGACTTCACGCCGCTGAGCCTGATCGCGACCTCGCCGCTGCTGCTGGTCTGCCATCCCGACCTGCCGGTCAAGAACACGGCCGAGCTGATCGCCTATGCGCGCCGCAATCCCGGCAAGCTGGGCGTGGCCGGCGCGGGCCTGGGCAGCGCGAGCCAGCTGTCGGGCGAGATGCTCAAGGCCCAGGCCAAGCTCGACATCGTGAGCGTGCCCTACAAGGGCGCCGCGCCGGCTGTGCAGGACCTGCTGGGCGGGCAGGTGCAGCTGATGCTGTCGAACGTCGCCACGGTGCGGCCCTTCCTCGAAAGCAAGAAGCTCAAGGCGCTCGGCGTCAGCACCAAGGAGCGACTCGTCGCCTACCCCGATGCCGCGCCCATTGCCGAGGTGCTGCCGGGCTTCGACTACCGCACCTGGTACGGCGTGCTCGCACCGGCCGGCCTGAAGCCCGAGGATGCCAAGACCCTGGAGCAGGTCGCCATGAAGGCCGGCCGTTCGGACATCGTGAAGCAGCGCCTGGAGCACGAAGGCCTGGAGCCCGTGGGCAACACGAGCGCGCAGTTCAAGGCCTTCATCGACGCCGAACTCAAGCGCTGGGCCGCCGTGGCCAAGACCACCGGCGTTCGCGCGAGCTGAGCGCATGACGCAGACGAAACCAACGCTCCAGGCCCGGCTTCGCACCGGCGGCCCGGTGCTCGCGCCTGGCGTCTACGACCCGTTCTCGGCGCTTGTCGCCACGCAAGCCGGCTTCGAGGCGCTCTATCTCTCGGGCGCCGCGGTGGCCTACACCTCGCATGGCCGCTCGGACGTGGGCCTGACCACCGCCACCGAAACCGCCGACGTGCTCGGCCGCATCACCGACCGCGTCGACACGCCCGTCATCGTCGACGGCGATACCGGCTATGGCAACGCGCTCAACACCCAGCGCACCGTGCGCCTGTTCGAACGCGCGGGCGCGGCGGCCATCCAGCTGGAAGACCAAGGCTTTCCCAAGCGCTGCGGCCATCTCGACGACAAGTCGGTCATCCCGCAGGCCGAGATGTGCGGCAAGCTCAAGGCTGCGCTCGATGCACGGGCCAGCGAAGACACGCTCATCATCGCGCGCACCGACGCCGTTGCCATCGAGGGTCTCGACGCCGCCCTGGTGCGCGCCGAGGCCTACCTGGCCTGCGGTGTCGACGTGCTCTTCATCGAGGCGCTGCGCAGCCCGGCCGACATGCAGCGCGCCTGCCGCCAGTTCGAAGGCCGTGCGCCGCTGCTGGCGAACATGGTCGAAGGTGGAAAGACGCCGCTGCAATCGGCAGCCGAGCTGGGCGAGATGGGCTTCGGCATCGTCATCTTCCCGGGCGGCGTGGTGCGCTTCCTGGGTGCGCAGATGAAGCGCTACTTCGATTCGCTGCACGCCAACGGCAGCACCAACGCGATGCGGCCGGAGATGCTCGACTTCGACGGCCTCAATGCCGTGATCGGCACGCCAGAGTTGCTGGCCCGCGGCAAGCGCTACCAGCAGGGCTGAGCAGGGCGGATCTCGTCGCGCGGGCCGTTACAGCCCGGTGCGATGCGCGCTGACGCGCAGATCGGTTGCAAACAGATGCCCGGTGGCGTGCGTGATCATCTCGGGCACCCCCGAGGCCAGCGCGATCGCCTGCGGCGTCACGCCGCAGCCCCACCACACCGGCACGTCGTCGGGCCCCACCTCGTTGACCTTGCCGCTGTGGATCTTCGCCATGTCGGCAACGCCGATCGCCGCGCCATCGCCCACGTGCACCGGCGAGCCATGTGCGATCGGGTACTGCGAGGTGATCTCGATCGCCCGCACCAGCAGCGACTTCGGAATCGGACGCATGCTCACGATCATGTTGCCGTGGAACATGCCCGCCGGCTGGCACGCGATGCTGCTCTCGTAGACCGCGATGCGGCCGGTGCCGCTCTGAAGATGCCGCAGGTCGATGCCGCCGTCGAGCATCGCCTGGTCGAAGGACACGCTGCAGCCCATCAGGAAGCCCACGTGGTCCTTGCGCCACAGCGTGCGCAGGTCGCGCACTTCCTCCGCGAGCTTGCCGTCGCGGAACACGCGGTAGCGCGACACGTCGGTGCGCAGGTCGCCCCCGGGCGCCGATTGCCGCGGCACCGGGTCGCCGGGCTCCAGCACCTCGACCAGCGGGCAGGGCTTGGGGTTGCGCAGGCAGAAGCGCAGGAAGTCGAAGGCATGGCGCTCGGGCACGATCGCCACGTTGGCCTGGATGTAGCCGCGTGCCATGCCCACGGTCGGGCCGTCCCAGCGGCCCTCTCGGATCGCATCGCGCACCTGCTTCGGATGCGCGTCGCGCAGCTCGTCGCGTTCCTGGATTCTTGCCGTCTTCTGCATCGGGTTTGGCTCAAGTCGAAAGAGGAGGGCGGCGCTCGGTCAGCGCCGCGAAGAAAGCGACACGTTCACGCGCGCGGTTGACCAGCATGCTCAGGTCGTTCTCGGTCAGCACCACCTGGGCGCCGAGCACCAGCACGGCCTCCCATTGCGCGTCGCGCCCGACACCGCCCACGCCGAAGCCCTTGCCGTGCGCCCGCGCCGCCGCTGCGATGCGTTCGAGCGCGGCCACGTAGCGCGGGTGGTCGTAGCCGCCGGGCAGGCCCATGTCGAAGACCAGGTCGCTGCTGCCGACGAAGAGCACGTCGGCACCCGGCACGGCCGCGATGTCGTCGACGGCCTCGACCGCGGCTTCGCTCTCGATCATCAGCATGGTCACCGACTCCTCGTTGAAGCGCCGGCTCGCCTCGGCGAGCGGGATGCCGTAGCCGAACTGCGGAATCGATCCCGGCACCGACAGCGTGCCCTCGGGCGGGTATTTCGCCGCACGGCTCGCGCGGCGGGCCTCGTCGGTCGAGTTGACGTGCGGCACCACCACGCCGAGCACGCCATTGGTCAGCCAGCTCGCGATCTCCGCCTCGTCGTTGCGCCGCACCCGCGCGAAGGGCAGCAGCCCCGCGCGCAGCGCACCGAGCGCGATGTCGTAGCCGAGATGCGGCGTCATCGGGCTGTGCTCGTTGTCCAGCATGAGCCAGCTGTAGCCGCAGTCCTTGAGGATCGCGCCGATCTCCGGCGTGCGCGAATGCCGCACGTTGCAGCCGAGCAGCAGCTCGCCGCGCGCCAGTCGTTCCTTGAAGGCCGCGCCGACGGCGGGATGGCCGCTCATCGAGGGGGCGGGCAGGGCGGTGGTGGTGGCGGTGGTCACCATCCTCACTGCGCCTCGATCTTCGCGTCGTCGATGATGCGCTTGTAGCGCGCCGTGTCTTCGACGACCCGCGTGCGCAGGCCTTCCGGCGTGGTGGTCACGACGTCCATGCCCAGGCCGCGCAGGCGCTCGGTCACGGCGGGCTCCTGCAGGATCTTCACCACTTCCTTGTTGAGCCGGTCGACGATCGGCTTCGGCGTGCCCGCGGGTGCGAAGAGCGCATACCAGGTGTCCAGCACCAGCGGCGGAAAGCCGGCCTCGGCCATGGTCGGGATCTCGGGCGCCACGCTGCTGCGCGTCGCCGTGGTCACGGCCAGCGCACGCAGCTGCCCGGCCTGCACCGCGGGCAGGGCCGAGGCCATGTTGTCGAAGCTCATCGGCACGTGCCCCGCGATCAGGTCGGTGCGCAGCGGGCCGCTGCCCTTGTAGGGAATGTGGACCAGGTTCAGGCCCGTGAGCTTCTTGAAGCGCTCGCCCGCCAGGTGGCCGCCGCCGCCCGTGCTGGCGGAGCCGAAGCTCACGCCGTCCTTCTGCTCGGCGATGTACTGCAGCATCGATTTGCCGTCGGTGGCCGGCACCTTCGGGTTCACCACCAGCAGCAGCGGCGCGGCCGCGACCATGGTGACGGGCTCGAAGTCCTTCACCGGGTCGTGCCGCGTTTCCTTGAACAGCAGGTTGTTGGTGCCGTGCGTGCTCTGCGTGCCCATCACCAGCGTGTAGCCGTCGGCGGGCTGCGTGGCGACGTAGTACGCACCGATGTTGCCGGCCGCGCCGCCTTTCGACTCCACCACCACCGGCTGCCCCAGCGCCTGTGCGAGCCGGTTGCTGATCACGCGCGACACGATCTCGACGCTGCCGCCGGGCGGGTAGGGCACGATGATGCGGATCGGCTTGTCGGGGTAGGCGGCGCCGGCAGCGCCGGCGATGCACAACAGGGCGGCGGCGACGCATCGCCTGAACATCGGGCTCGGATTCACGGAACACTCCTCGGGGGCGGGCTGACCGGTCCTGATGCTTGCCGCGCACCATGCGCGCCATGCAGAACCACTGCGCCAGATGGTAGGAACGCGTGCCCGCGCGCTGAATTCACATCCGCCGGGGGCAACGTTCAGCCTGCCTGAACGCTGCCGCAGCCGGCCACGGATTCAGCGCCGTTGAACGGCCCGTTATCGAACCACGAATGGTCAGCGCCGCGAGCGCTGGACATACTGGCCGCATGTACCACTCGTCCTTCGCCACCGGCGAGGGCACCACCTTCCGATCCGATGAGACAAGACATCAACGCCGTGCAGCTCGGCATCGTCTGGCAGCGCCTCACAGGGCTGATGGACGAGATCGCGCAGACCTTCGTGCGCACCTCCTTCTCGGTGGTCGTGCGGGAGAACTGGGACCTCGCGATGTCCTTCATGGACGCCGAGGGCCGCGTCTTCGCGCAGTCCTCGCGCTCGATCCCGTCCTTTCTCGGCACCATGCCGCGCACGCTCGCGGCCATCCTGCAGCGGCATCCGCGCGAGACGCTGGAGCCGGGCGACGTGCTGATCTCCAACGACCCGTGGATGGGCACCGGCCACCTCAACGACATCACCATGGTGCGGCCGATCTTCCGCGGTGGCACGCTGATCGCCTTCGTCGGCTCCACCTTCCACACGGTCGACATCGGCGGCGCGCCCAACCCATTCGCGCGCGACTGCTATGAAGAAGGCCTGTGCATCCCGGCCCTCAAGATCATGCGGCGCGGCGAGGAGAACGCCGACGTGGTGGCCTTCATCACCGAGAACCTGCGCGAGTCCACGGAGACCCTGGGCGACCTGCGCGCGCAGTTCGCAGCCTTCGAGCAGGCGCAGAAGCGGCTGATCAAGCTGCTGGACGACGAGCGCATCGACGACCTGCGCCAGGTCACCGACCAGATCCTCGACCGCTCCGAGCAGAGCATGCGCGCCATGCTCGAGGCAGCGCCCGACGGCGAGTTCCACGACGAAGTGACGGCCGACGGCTACGACCTGCCGCTGTCCATCCGCTGCACCGTGCGCAAGAAGGGCTCGGACCTCACGGTCGACTACGACGGCACCACGGGCCAGATCGACAAGCCGATCAACTCGGTGATGAACTTCACCTTCGCCTACAGCGCCTACGCCATCAAGTGCGCCTTCGATCCGGGCTCGCCCAACAACGACGGGTCGCTGCGTCCGCTGACCATCCTCGCGCCCGAGGGCTGCCTGGTGAACCCGACGCGCCCGGCCCCGGTGTGGGGGCGGCATCTCTCGGGCCACTACCTGCCTTTCGCCATCTTCGGCGCGCTGGCGCAGATGATTCCCGAGCGCGTGGCCGCCGACAGCGGCTCGCCGATCTGGAACATCTACTTCAAGGGCAACGACAAGGTGCGCCGCAAGTTCGTCAAGATGTTCTTCATGAGCGGCGGTTACGGCGCGCGCGCCACGTCGGACGGGCCGGCCTGCCTGAGCTTTCCGACCAACGTGGCGAACAGCCCCATCGAGCAGTTCGAGACGCAGACGCCGCTGATCGTGACCGAGAAGCGCCTCATCACCGACTCGGGCGGCGCGGGGCGCTTCCGCGGCGGGGCGGGGCAGCGCCTGTCGTTCCGCTCGACCTCCGACGACCCGCTCACCTTCGTCATCCGCCACGAGCGCGTCAAGCATCCGCCGCGCGGCTTCCTGGGCGGTCTGCCCGGCTCGGCCGGCGTGGACATGCTCAACGGCGAGCGCATCGCGGCCAAGTCGGTCGTGGCCATGAAGAAGGGCGACGTCGCCACCTTCGAGACGCCGGGCGGGGGCGGCATGTACCCGCCGGGCGAGCGCCGGCTCGACGCGATCCGCAAGGACCTGGTCAACGGCATCGTGAGCCTGGCTGCGGCCCAGCGCGACTACGGCATCCAGGCCGACCGCTTGAGCCTGGCGGCCGGCAAGAGCGAAGCGAAAGCATCGGAAGTGTCGAAAGCATCGAAGGCATCGAAGGCAGCGAAGGAATCGAACTCGTGAACGCACAGGGACAAGACGCCCGCCGCTACCGCATCGGCGTGGACATCGGCGGCACCTTCACAGACCTCGTGATGTTCGACACCGAGGCCCGCATGCTGGTCAACGAGAAGGTGCCGACCACGCCCGACGACCCGTCGCGCGGCGTGCTCAACGGCATCGGCCTCCTGCTGCAGAAGAGCGGCGTGCAGGCGCGCGACGTCGACGCGGTGATCCACGGCACCACGCTGGTGGCCAACGCGCTGATCGAGCGCAAGGGCGTGCGCACGGCGCTGGTGACCACCGAGGGCTTCCGCGACGTGCTGCAGATCGGCCGCGAGTGGCGCTACGACATCTACGACATCGGCCTGCAGCCGGTCGATTCGCTGATCGATCGCTCCGCCCGCTACGAGGTGCGCGAGCGCGTGGGCCCGGAAGGCGAGGCGATCGCGGCGCTGGACGAGCGCCAGATGGAGGCCATCGCGCAGCAGCTCGCGGCCGGCGACTACGAGGCCGTGGCCGTGTGCTTCCTGCATTCGTACCGCTTTCCGGCCCACGAGCAGCGCGCCAAGGCCATCCTCGAGAAGCACCTGCCCCACACCACGGTCTGCATCTCCAGCGAGGTGATGCCCGAACTCGGCGAATACGAGCGCAGCGCCACGGCCGTGTGCAACGCTTACGTGCAGCCGCTGTTCCGCAAGTACATCGCGGGCCTCATCGACGGCATGCGGGACATGGGGATCGAGCGCGAGCTCTTCCTCATGCAGTCCGACGGCGGCACCGTGCATTACAGCACCGCGATGCAGTACCCGATCCGCCTCGTGCAGTCGGGCCCCGCCGGCGGCGTGCAGGCCACCGCGCTCATCGGCCGCCTGGCCGGCGCCGACAACGTGCTGTGCTTCGACATGGGCGGCACCACCGCCAAGGCCTGCCTGATCGAAGGCGGCGAGCCGGCCGTCACCACCGACTTCGAAGTGGCGCGCCAGGCGCGCTTCAAGAAGGGCAGCGGCATTCCGCTCAAGGTGCCGGCCGTCGACATGATCGAGATCGGCTCCGGCGGCGGCAGCATCGCGCGCATCAACCAGATGGGCCTGATCCAGGTCGGCCCCGACAGCTCCAGCGCCGTGCCCGGCCCGGCCTGCTACGGCCTGGGCGGCGAAGACGGCACTGTGACCGACGCCGACCTGGTGCTCGGCTACCTGGACGCCAAGGCCTTCCTGGGCGGCGACATGGCGCTCGACGAGCCGGCCGCGCGCAAGGCTTTGGCAGCGAACATCGGCCAGCGCCTCGGCCTGGACGACGTGGAAGCCGCCTTCGGCATCCACGAGACCGTCAACGAGACCATGGCGCAGGCCGCCAGCATCTACGCGCTCGAAAAGGGCCGCAAGGCAGCCGACTACGCGATGGTGCCGATCGGCGGCGCCGGGCCGGTGCATGCCTGCCACGTCGCGCTCAAGCTCGGCATCCGGCGCGTCATCTGCCCGCTGGGCGCGGGCGTGGCCTCGGCCTTCGGCTTCCTGGCGTCGCCGATGTCCTTCCAGTTCGTGCGGGCCGAGATCACGCCGCTGGCGCAGCTGTCGGCCGGCCGCGTGCAGGCCCTGGTGGACGAACTCGAGGCCCAGGGCCGCGCGATGTTCGAGGCCTCCGGCATGGGCAGCGTGAAGGTGCTGGTCAAGATCAGCGCCGCCATGCGCTATGTCGGCCAGGGCTACGACGTGCCGGTGCCATTGGACGATCACCGGCAGCCGCATGGCATGGCCGAACGGCTCGAGCGCGCCTTCGAAGCCGCCTACCGGCAGCTCTACGGCCGCATCGAGCACGACTCGCCGCTGGAGATCGTTTCGTGGCGCGTGGTGGTGATGACCGAGACGCCCGACATCACCCCGGCGGCCGTCGCGACCCTCGACGAACGCGGCGATGCGCTGAAAGGGCGGCGCCCCGTCTACAGCGTGACGAGCAAGCGCTTCGTCGACACGCCGGTGTACGACCGCTACCGGCTCGGCCCCGACACCGACCTGCAGGGGCCGGCGATCGTGGAAGAGCGCGAATCCACCGTGGTCGTGCCCGAGGGCGCGCGCGTGACCGTGGACGGCTACCGCAACCTGATCGTCGACCTGCCCGTGCAGGCCGTTCAATGAAGGCGCCCGCCATGCAGCAGTACCAGCTCTACATCGACGGCCAATGGCGCGACCCCGCCGGCGGCGAGTGGTTCGACTCGATCAATCCCTACACCGGCGAGGCCTGGTGCCGCATACCGCGCGGCAATGCCGAAGACGTCGATGCGGCCGCGCGCGCGGCGCACCGCGCCATGTACGACGGCGAGTGGGCGCGCATCAACGCTACCCAGCGCGGCCATCGGCTGCGCAAGCTCGGCGACCTGCTGTTCGCGCGGGCCGAACATCTGGCGCGCACCGAAGTGCAGGACAACGGCAAGCTGCTGGCCGAGATGCTCAACCAGTGCCGCTATCTCACCGAGTGGTTCCACTACTTCGGCGGACTGGCCGACAAGATCGAGGGCACGGTCCCGCCCATCGACAAGGCCGACGTTCTCAACTTCACGCGGCACGAGCCGATCGGCGTCACCGCCTGCATCACGCCGTGGAACTCGCCGTTGTTGCTGATGGCATGGAAGGTCGCGCCGGCGCTCGCGGCCGGCAACGCGGTCGTGATCAAGCCCTCGGAATTCACCTCGGCGTCGACGTTGGAGTTCGCGCGCGTCTGCGACGAGGCCGGCTTGCCGCCGGGCCTGGTGAACGTGGTCACCGGCTACGGTGCCGAGGCTGGCGAGCCGCTGGTCACGCATCCGCTGGTGCGCAAGGTCGCCTTCACCGGCGGCGAATCGGGCGGACGCCACGTCGCGGTGGCCGCCGCGCGCGACTTCAAGCACACGACGCTCGAACTGGGCGGCAAGTCGGCCAACATCGTGCTCGACGATGCGCGCATCGACGATGCGGTGTCGGGGGCGATCTCGGGCATCTTCGCGGCGACGGGCCAGACCTGCATCGCGGGTTCGCGCCTGCTGCTGCACGAGCGCATCCACGACGAGTTCCTCGGCAAGCTGCTCGAGCTGGCCGGCCAGGCCCGCTTCGGCGATCCGATGGATGCCGGTACGCAGATCGGCCCCGTCACCACCGAGCCCCAGTTTCGCAAGGTGGTCGACTACCTGCGCATCGCCAAGGAGGAGGGCGCGCGCTGCGTGATGGGCGGCGACGTGGCTTCGCAGCCGCCGGGCGCGCGGGGCTTCTTCGTGCAGCCCACGATCTTTGCGGACGTGACGCCCGACATGCGCATCGCGCAGGAAGAGGTATTCGGGCCCGTGCTGTCGGTGATCCGCTTCTCCACCGACGAAGAAGCGATCCGCATCGCCAACAGCACGAACTACGGCCTGGCCGCCGGCGTGTGGACCGAGAGCCTGCGCCGCGCGGTGAACTTCTCGAAGCAGCTGCAGGCCGGGACCGTCTGGGTCAACACCTACCGGTCGACCAGCTACACCACGCCATTCGGCGGCGTGAAGGCATCGGGCCTGGGCCGCGAGAACGGCATGGATGCGATCCGCGAATACCTGCAGACCAAGAGCGTCTGGTTCTACACCGGCGGACCGGTGGCCAACCCTTACATCCGCCGCTGACGAGCGCGCCGCAGAGAAGAAAAGCATGACGACAACGATGACAGTGGCCGAGGCGCTCGCGCAGGCGATGCAGGAGGCTGGTGTGCAACGCATCTACGGCGTGCCGGGCGGCGGCTCGTCGCTCGACGTGATCGAGGCGGCCGCGCAGCGCGGCATCGGCTTCACGCTCACGAAGTCCGAGAACGCCGCCGTGATGATGGCGGGCGCCCTGGCCGAGAGCACCGGGCGCCTCGGCGTGGCGCTCATGACCAAGGGCCCCGGCGTCGCCAATGCGACGAACGGCGTAGCCTATGCGAGCCTCGATCGCGCGCCCGTGATGGTCATCACGGACGGCTTCACGCCGCAGCAGACGAGCTACATCACGCACCAGGTGTTCGACCAGCGCGCCATGCTGGCGCCGCTGGTCAAGGGCCACGGCCGGCTCGACGGCGAAGACGCAGGCGCGGAGATTCGCCGGCTGGTGGCGCAGGCCTGCACGGCGCCTTGCGGCCCGGTGCATCTGGAACTCACCAGCGCGGCGGCCCGCAAGCCGCTGGCCCGGCCGATGCCGGACGCCGCGCCGGCATGGCGCGAGCTGGCCGATGCGATGCGGGTGGAAGAGGCCGCGGCGATGATCGCGAAGGCGCGGCGCCCGGTCATCGTCGCGGGGCTCGAAGCGCGGCGTGCGGCCCCGCAGCTGCGCGCACTGGCCGAGCGGCTGTGCTGCCCCGTGCTGCCCACCTACAAGGCCAAGGGCGTGCTGCCCGATCGGCACGAACTGGTGACGGGCGTGTTCACCGGCGGGGCGCAGGAGCAGGAATGCGTGCGCCAGGCCGACCTGATCGTGCTGGTGGGCATGGACCCGGTCGAGCTGATCCTGCAGCCGTGGCCCTACGAGACGCCGGTGCTCGACATCGGCACGCATGCCTACCCGGTGCACTACGTGACGCCCGCGTTCGGCGTGTACGGCGACCTGCCGGCGAGCCTCGAAGCGCTCGGCGTCCACGGCCTCGCGGCGAGCACGTGGGAGCCCGGCGAGATCGCCCGCCTGCGCAGCAACGTGCAGCGCGCGCTGGCCTACGGGCCGGTGTCGCAGGGCGTGGCGCCCGACAGGCTGGTGCAGCTCACCGCGCAGGCCTGTGCCGAGGCCGGTTGGCGACCGCGCCTGGCGGTCGATGCCGGTGCCCACATGTTTTCGGCCACTGCCTTCTTCCCCTGCGAGGCGCCGGGCGACTGCCTCATCTCGAACGGCCTGGCCTCGATGGCCTTCGGCGTTCCCGCCGCGATCGCGGCGGCGCTCGAAGACCCATCGCGCCCGGTGGTCTGCTTCACCGGCGACGGCGGCTTGATGATGTGCATGGGCGAGCTGTGCACGGCGGTCGAGGCCGGCGCGCGAATCCTGGTGGTGGTGTTCAACGACGGCGCGCTGTCGCTGATCGACGTGAAGCAGCAGAGCCGCCAACTGCCCACGCGCGGCGTGCGCTGGGGCCGGCACGACTTCGCGAAGGTGATGGAAGGCGCAGGCGGCGCAGGCTGGCGCGTGCGCGACGAAGACGGGCTGCGCGCCGCGCTGAAGCATGCGCTGGGCTGCCAGGGGCCGGCGCTGATCGACGTCGAGGTCGAGCCGGCGGGCTATGCACAGCAGCTCAAGGCCATGAGGGGCTGAGAGGCTGAGAGGCTGACGCATGGCCGCCAACGGGCATGCATGTTGCGGTCGGCGAGGCTTGCTTCGCCATTCACTGGAGGTTTCCCATGTCGATGTCTCGCCGCCGGATGATGGCGCTTTCCGCCGCCGGCCTCGCCGGCCTGCCGCACCTGGGCAGTGGGGCTGCAGAGGCCTTTCCGTCTGCATCGAAGACGGTCACGATCCTGGTCGGCTTCGCGCCAGGCGGCGGCGGCGACACCTGGAGCCGCTGGATGGCCGACTATCTGCGCGCGCGCTGGAAGACGACCGTGGTGGTGGAGAACAAACCCGGCGCAGGCGGCACCATCGTGGCCGGCCTGCTCGCACGCGCCAAGCCCGACGGCTACACCGTCGCGCTGGCCACCTCCAGCCCGTTCACGGTGGCGCCTTACCTGCAGAAGCTGCCTTACGACCCGGTGGCGGACTTCCGCTATCTGTTCCAGTACCTGGTCAGCGCGCAGCCCTTGTTCGTCAAGGCCGATGCGCAGTGGACGTCGATGCAGGAACTCATGGCCTGGGGCAAGGCCAACCCCGGCAAGCTGTTCTGGTCGACCGCGGCCACCAACGGCGCCACGCACATCTCGACCGCGGCCGCGTTCCAGGCCGCGGGCATCGACGCCACTTATGTTCCCTACAAGGGCGGTGCCGATGCCATGTCGGCGTTGCTCGGCGGCCAGATCCAGGCGCTGGTCGCGGCCGAGTTTCCGCCCTTCGCCGCGAGCGGGCGCGTGCGGCTGCTGGCGGAAAGCGGGCCCGACAAGATCCCCGGCTATCCCGACGTGCCCACGTACAAGGAGCTTCAGTTCCCGGTCTCGGTGCCGATCTTCTACGGCATCGCGGGCCCGGCCGGCATGCCCGAGGACGCAGTGAAGGCCTGGGAAGCCGCCGGGCGCGACATGGTGGCCGAAGCAAGCTTCAGGGAGATGCTCGGCAAGCTCTCCGGCACGGGTGCGTACATGGACGCCACGGCCTTCGGCCGCACCATCGCCGACGTGAACCGCAAGATGGCGAAGCTCGTGCCCGGCCTCAAGCTCGGCAACTGATTCGTCGCCAGGCGTTCGGCCAACCCGCCAATCCATCCATCCACGCACATAAGGAACGACCCAGCATGTGGACCCCTGATTGGGTGCTGTCGGACGGCGAGATCATTCGCCATGCCGACGCGAAGATCCATCCCCTCTCGCTCGCCGTCACCTACGCCACCACCGTCTTCGAAGGCTTGCGCGCCTACCGTCGCCCCGAAGATGGCAGCTACAGCTTCTTCCGCCTGCGCGAGCACATCGAGCGCCTGCAGGTGGGCATGAAGGTGATGCGCTTCGACCGGCGCATCGAGGTCGACGAGATGCAGGAAGCCCTGTCGCGCCTGGTGCGCGCGAACTCACCCGACACCGACGTGTACATCCGCCTGCTCGTCTTCATCTCGGGCACCGGCCTGATGGCGACGAAGGGGCCAGTCAGCTACTTTGCGGTGGCCCAGCCGCGCGACAAGCCGAAGTTCGCGGAGACCGGCATGCAGCTCGGCGTGAGCTCGTGGAGCCGGCTCTCCGACAACGCGAGCCCGCCCCGCATCAAGGCCACGGCCAATTACCACAACGCCCGGCTCACGCAGCTTCAGGCGCAGGCCGACGGCTACGACGGCGCGCTCATGCTCACGCCGCAGGGCAAGGTGTCCGAGGCGCCGATCGCCTGTTTCTTCATGGTGCGCGACGGCGAGCTGATCACGCCGGGGCTGGGCAGCAACATCCTGGAGAGCGTGACGCGCGATTCGATCATCCGGCTGTACGAACGCCGCTTCGGCCGGCCGGTGATCCAGCGCGACGTCGACCGCAGCGAGCTGTACTTCGCGCAGGAGGCTTTCCTCTGCGGCACCGGGCAGGAGATCATTCCCGTGGTCGGCATCGATCGCTTGCCGGTCGGCGACGGCAAGCCCGGCGAGATCACGCGGCAGGTGCAGGCCATGTACTTCGACTGCGTGCGGCGGATGGTGCCGGACGAGTGGGGCTGGCACACGCCGTTGACCTGAGACGCGCCGGCGCGCCGGCGGGCTACTCGTGCGCGACCTCGCCCACCAACGCGCGTACCTGCTGGCGCAGGTGTTCGATCAGCAGCTCGCTCGACCGCGGCAAGGTGTGCGAGCGCAGGCGCACCAGGCTGATGTCGCGCCGGGCCCATGGCTCGTCGAGCGCCATCACGCGCAGCCGCTTCAGCCCGTACTGCTGCGCACAGATCAGCGGCACCACCGCCACGCCGGCGCCGGCTTCGACCATGCGGCACACCGCGTCGAAATTGCCGACCTGGATGCGCAGGTTGATGCGCTTGCCCAGCTGCCGCGCGATGCCGTCGACGAAGCTGTGGATCGAGTTGTGCTGGTTGAGGCCGACGAAGGGCGTGCTGTCCAACAGCTCGGCCAGACGCACCGGACCTTCCTTGCGCGGACCGAGCAGCGGCGAGCCGATCAGCACCAGCTCGTCGCGGTAGAGCGGCAGCACGTCGAGTTCTTCGGGCATCACGTGCCCCGCCACCATCGCGATGTCGGCCGCGCCCTTGACCACCGCCACCGCGGCTTCGCGCGAGCTGCACTCCTCCAGCTCGATGTCGATGTCGGGATGCTCCGCCAGAAAGGCCGACAGCGCGCCGGGCAGGAAGGTGCTGGCTGCCGTGCTGTTGGCGAGCAGGCGCACGCGCCCCTTCACGCCGCTGGCGAAAGGCTGCATCGCCGAATGCATGCATTCGAGCTGGTTGAACACCATGCGGATGTGCTCGAGCATGCGTTCGCCGGCCGGCGTAAGTTGCACGCCCTTGGCCTGGCGCAACAGCAGGGGCGTGTGGAAGTTCTCTTCGAGCTGCTTGATCCGCATGCTGGCCGCGGGCGGCGAAAGGAAGGCGCGCTCGGCGGCCCGCGTGAGGTTGCGCGTCTCGCCCACGTGCAGGAACAGGCGCAGGTCGGTCAGGTCGTAGTGCATGCGAAAGCGATTGTGATCCACGCGGCATGCCGCCGCAGGATGCATGCCTGCGCCCGACGCGGCTATGCGGCGAACTGAAGCGCGGCCAGCCGCGCGTAAACGCCGTTCTGCGCCACCAGCGCGGCGTGCGTGCCGTGCTCGACGATGCCGCCGTGGTCCAGCACGATGATGCGATCGGCCTTTTGCACCGTCGCCAGGCGGTGCGCGATGACCAGCGTGGTGCGGCCCGTCATCGCCGATTCGAGCGCGGCCTGCACCATGCGTTCGCTTTCGGCGTCGAGTGCGCTGGTGGCCTCGTCGAGCAGCAGCAGCGGCGGGTTCTTCAGCATGGCGCGTGCGATGGCGATGCGCTGGCGCTGGCCGCCCGACAGGCGCACGCCGCGCTCGCCGAGGAAGGTGTCGTAGCCCTCGGGCAGCGCGCGCAAGAAGCCGTCGGCGAATGCGGCGCGCGCGGCGGCGTGGACCTCGTCCGTGCTGGCATCGGGTCGGCCGTAGCGGATGTTCTCGAGTGCGCTGGCCGAGAAGATCACGGCGTCTTGCGGCACCAGGCCGATGCGGCCACGCAGCGCTTCGAGGCCCAGCTCGGCCAGCGGCACGCCGTCGAGCAGGATGCGGCCCGACTGCGGGTCGTAGTAGCGCAGCAAGAGCTGGAACACCGTGCTCTTGCCGGCGCCGCTCGAGCCGACCAGGGCCACCGTTTCGCCCGGTGCGATGTCGAGGCTGAAGTCGCGCAGCGCCGGCATGCCGGGCCGCGAAGGGTAGTGGAAGCCGATGCCTTCGAAGCGCACCGCGCTGCCCGCCGCCGGCACTGCAGCCTGCGTCGGCCGGGCCGGCGAGACGATGACCGGCGGCGCGTGCAGCAGCTCCATGAGCCGTTCGGTGGCGCCGGCCGCGCGCAGAAGCTCGCCGTAGACCTCGCCCAGCACCGCGGCCGCGCTCGCGAGGATGATCACGTACACCACCGTCTGTCCCAGGTGCCCGGCCGTGATGTCGCCTCGCAGCACGGCCTGCGTGCCCTGGTACAGCCCCCACAGCAGGGCGGCCGAGGTGGCGATGATGATGAAGGCCACCAGCACCGAGCGCGCCTTCGTGCGGCGCACCGCGGTGCGGAAGGCATCGGCGGTGGAGGCATCGAAGCGGGCGGCCTCGCGCGGCTCGGCCGTGTAGCTCTGCACCACGGGAATCGCGTTCAGCACTTCGGCTGCGATGGCGCTCGAGTCGGCCACGCGGTCCTGGCTCGCGCGCGAGAGCTTGCGCACGCGCCGGCCGAACCACATGCTGGGCAGCACCACCAGCACCAGGATGCCCATCACCTGCACCATCACGTAGGGGTTGGTCCAGATCAGCATGGCCAGCGCGCCGACGCCCATCACGGCATTGCGCAGGCCCATGCTGAGGGACGAGCCGACGACCGTCTGTACGAGCGTGGTGTCGGTGGTCAGGCGCGAGAGCACTTCACCGGTCTGCGTGGTCTCGAAGAACACCGGGCTCTGGCGCAGCACGTGGGCGTACACCGCATTGCGCAGGTCGGCCGTGACGCGTTCGCCGAGCCAGCTCACCGTGTAGAAGCGTGCGGCCGAGAACATGCCCAGCGCGATGGCGACGGCGAAGAGGGCCAGGAAGTGGTCGCGCAGCGCCATGGTCTGGGCGCCGCGGTCGGCCACGATCAACCCGCCGTCGATGAGGCTGCGCAGTGCGATCGGAAACACGAGCGTGGTCGCGGCCGCCAGCACCAGGAACAGCGCGGCGAGCCCGATCTGGACACGGTACGGCCGCAGGAACGGCGCCAGGCCCGACAGCGACTTGGGAGAGGCCTTGGCGGCAGGGGCCGAGACAGGAGAAGGGGCAGGGGTAACCATGGAGCGCGCATTCTAACGAACGCTTGCCCTTTCAAAGGTCGCCTTGACAATTACTGTCGCGGCAACTATTATCCGCCCCATGCCTGCTTCCACCGATCCCGCTGTCGCCGATTCGCCGCCCGAACCGAAAGCGCGTGCGCCCGAGTTCTACAAGCCCGACTCGTACAACGCGGAGGAGAGCGTCGGCCACATGATGCGGCGCATCACCACGATGCTGGGCCAGACGGTGGGCAATCGCATGTCGGAGCCGAGCGGCCCGACCTTCCCTCAGTGGGCGCCGCTGTACAAGCTGCACCTGGGCACGGCCACCACCGTCGCCGAACTGGCGCGCGAATGCCAGCTCGA
Organism: Variovorax sp. KK3; assembly: GCF_001984055.1. Taxonomy (GTDB): domain Bacteria; phylum Pseudomonadota; class Gammaproteobacteria; order Burkholderiales; family Burkholderiaceae_C; genus Variovorax. The sequence goes on along the minus strand of NZ_LYVO01000018.1, from coordinate 5,232 downwards.
CACCGGCGCCATGACGCGCCTTCTCGACCGTCTCGAGGCCAAGGGCCTGTGTCGCCGCGTGCGCTCGGTGTCCGACCGCCGCGTGGTCAACATCGAGCTGACCGACGAGGGGCGCGATGCCGCGCGCCAGGTGCCCCATGTGCTGTGTGGCGTGCAGAACGAATTGCTCGAAGGCTTCAGCCGCGAGGAATGGATGCAGCTCAAGAGCTACCTGCGCCGCCTGCTGGACAACGCCCAGGCCGTCTCGGCCCGTGGAGAGAACAATGACAACACTTCGAACTGATTCCACTCGACGCCCCATCGCGGCGCTTGCGGTGCTGGCGACTGCAGCGACCCTGTTCCTGGCCGGTTGCGCCGACATGGGCCGCAACACTTCGCAAGCCACCCTGCGCGATGCCGCCTCGCTGGGCCTGACCAGCGAAGCCGCGGCCATGGCCGCGCCCACCATCGACAGCCAATGGTGGCTCGCCTTCGGCGACGCCCAACTCAACGGCCTGGTGGACCAGGCGCTGCGCGGCAACCCCAACCTGCAGGTGGCCCAGGCCCGCCTCGAGCGCGCGCAGTCGGCCATCGGTGCGGCGCAGGCCGGGCGCCTGCCCAAGGTCGACGGCCAGCTCGACCTGAACAAGCAGAAGTTCAGCAGCAACTACATCTATCCCGCACCGCTGGGCGGCTCGCAACAGGAGCTGGGCACGCTGCAGCTCAACGCGAGCTGGGAGCTCGACTTCTTCGGCCGCAACCGCACCGCCATCGAGACGGCCGTCGGCAGCACCAACGCCGCCGCGGCCGATGCCGACGCCGCGCGCGTGCTGCTGGCCAGCAACGTGACGCGCGCCTACGTGCAGTGGGCCCGGCTCGACGACCAGCTGGCCGTGGCGCGCCGCACCCTCGCGCAGCGTGACGAGACCTTCAAGCTCGTGCGCGACCGCGTGTCGGCCGGCCTCGACACCAGCCTCGAACTGCGCCAGAGCGAAGGCGGCCTGCCGCAGGCCCGGCAGCAGATCGAGGCGCTCAACGAACAGATCGCGCTGGCGCGCAACGCGCTCGACGCGCTGGTGGGCCAGCCCGGCGCGACGCAGTCGCTGGCCGCCCCGCAGATCGCCAGCTTGCGCCCGATCGCGTTGCAGCCCACCATCCCGGCCGACCTGCTGGGCCGGCGCGCCGACGTCGCCGCCGCGCGCTGGCGCGTCGAGGCCGCGACCAGCGACGTCGCCAACGCCAAGACGCAGTTCTATCCCAACATCAACCTGGTGGCCTTCGCCGGCTTCTCGGCACTGGGCTTCGGCCAGCTCACCAAGTCGGGCAGCGAGCAGTGGGGCGTGGGCCCGGCGATTCGCCTGCCGATCTTCGAAGGCGGCCGGCTGCGCGCCAACCTGCGCGGCAAGAACGCCGACCTCGACGCCGCGATCGAGAGCTACAACGCCACGGTGCTCGACGCCGTGCACGACGTGGCCGACCAGGTCGCGAGCGCCCAGTCCGTCACGCGCCAGCAGGCCGAACAGGCCGAATCGCAGCGCGCAGCAGAAGCCGCCTACGGCATCGCCGTGCAGCGCTACGGCGCGGGCCTGGGCAACTACCTCAACGTGCTGACCGCCGAGACCACCGTGCTGGCCGAGCGCCGCCAGGCCGTCGACCTGTCGGCCCGCGCGCTCGAAACCCAGGTGGGCCTGGCGCGCGCGCTCGGCGGCGGCTGGCAGCCGCAGGCCGACGCCACCGCCGATGCCGGCACGACGCCCGCACGGCAACCCTGAACCCCTACATCGCGCGAATCCGAAGGACATTCCATGGACAGCAACAACAACACACCCGCCAACAGCGTCCCCAACACCGCTCCGGCCGAAGCGCCGGCCTCCAACGGCAAGCGCCGCCGCGCCCTGACGGCACTGGCCGCCGTCGTGGTGGTGGCCGGTGCCGGCTGGGGCGCGTACGAAGCGCTCGTGGCCAGCCGCTACGAAACCACCGACAACGCCTACGTGCAAGGCAACGTGATCCAGATCACGCCGCAGATCGGCGGCACCGTGATGTCGATCATGGCCGACGACACCGACCTGGTGAAGGCGGGCCAGCCGCTGGTGCAGCTCGACCCGGCCGATGCCAAGGTCGCGCTCGAGCAGGCCGAGGCCGCGCTCGGCCAGGCCGTGCGCCAGGTGCGCACGCTCTACGCCAACAACGGTTCGCTGGCCGCGCAGGTCACGCTGCGGCAGTCCGACATCGTCAAGGCGCAGAGCGACATCGCTCGCGCGCAAGACGACCTGAAGCGTCGCCAGTCGCTGTCGGGCAACGGCGCGGTGTCGAAGGAAGAACTCAACCATGCCGAGACCACGCTCGCCAACGCCAAGAGCGCACTGGCCGCGGCCCAGGCCGGCGTGGTGGCCGCGCGCGAGCAGCTCGCGAGCAACCAGTCGCTGACCGACGGCACCAGCGTCGAGCAGCACCCCAGCGTGCAGGCCGCCGCCGCCAAGGTGCGCGAGGCCTACCTGGCGACGCAGCGCGTGGCGCTGCCCGCGCCGGTCGAAGGCTACGTGGCGCGGCGCACGGTGCAGCTGGGCCAGCGCGTCGCGGCCGGCACGCCGATGATGTCCATCGTGCCGCTCGACCAGCTCTGGGTCGACGCCAACTTCAAGGAAGTCCAGCTGCGCAGCATCCGCATCGACCAGCCCGTGAAGCTGGTGGCCGACGTCTACGGCAAGAAGGTCGAGTACACCGGCCGGGTCGCGGGCCTGGGCGTGGGCACGGGCGCTGCCTTCGCATTGCTGCCGGCGCAGAACGCCACCGGCAACTGGATCAAGGTGGTGCAGCGCGTGCCCGTGCGCATCGCGCTCGACGCGCAGCAGCTCAAGGCCAACCCGTTGCGCGTGGGCCTGTCGATGGACGTGGAAGTCGACGTGCGCGCGAAGGCCGGCAAGATGCTGGCCGACGCGCCGCGTGCCGCCGCGCTGGCGCAGACCAAGGTCTACAGCCAGCTCGACCAGGGCGCCGACGCCGAGGTCCAGCGCATCATCGCCGCCAACCTGGGACGCGGCCCGGCGCTCGCCCGCCCCGCCGCACAGCCTCCCGCGGCTGCGCCCGCGGCCACGCCCGCGCCGGCCGCCGCGGCGTTGCGCCCGCACAGCTCGCACACCGCCCACACTGCACAGGTCAACCCGATCTGACGCGCCGCGACGAGGCAAGAACGATGGCAACCGCCGCAGCGGCTCCCGCCGCCTATCCGCCGCTGGAGGGCTCGGCCCGCGTCTGGGGCACGATCGCGCTCTCGGCCGCGACCTTTATGAACGTGCTCGACACGTCGATCGCGAACGTGTCGCTGCCCGCCATCTCGGGCGACCTGGGCGTGAGCTCCACGCAGGGCACCTGGGTCATCACCAGCTTCGCCGTCGCCAACGCGATCGCGGTGCCGCTGACCGGCTGGCTCACCCAGCGCTTCGGCCAGGTGCGCCTGTTCATGGCCAGCGTGCTGCTCTTCATCATCAGCTCGTGGCTGTGCGGCCTGGCGCCCAACATGACGACGCTGATCGCCTTCCGCGCGCTGCAGGGCTTCGTCGCCGGGCCGATGATCCCGTTGTCGCAGACGCTGCTGCTGTCGAGCTACCCGCGTGCCAAGGCGGGGCTGGCGATGGCGATGTGGTCCATGACCACGCTGGTCGCGCCCGTGATGGGCCCGCTCCTGGGCGGGTGGATCACCGACAACATTTCCTGGCCCTGGATTTTCTACATCAACATCCCCGTGGGCCTGCTCGCGGCCGGCATCACCTGGGGCATCTATCACAAGCGCGAAAGCGGCACGCGCAAGGTGCCGATCGACGGCATCGGCCTGGCGCTGCTGGTGCTGTGGGTGGGCTCGCTGCAGCTGATGCTCGACAAGGGCAAGGAGCTCGACTGGTTCCACTCGCCCGAGATCATCGCCATGGCGATCATCGCCGTGGTGGGCTTCGCCTTCTTCCTGGTCTGGGAGCTGACCGACAAGCATCCGGTGGTCGACCTGTCGCTCTTCAAGCGCCGCAACTTCTGGTCGGGCGCGCTTGCCACCGCGGTGGCCTACGGCCTCTTCTTCGGCAACGTGGTGATCCTGCCGCTGTGGCTGCAGCAGTACATGGGCTACACCGCCACGCAGGCCGGGATGATCATGGCGCCCGTGGGGCTGCTGGCGATCATCTTCTCGCCCATCGTCGGCCTCACGGTCGGCAAGATCGACCCGCGCCGCTACGCGACCTTCTCGTTCCTGGTGTTCGCGCTGGTGCTGTGGATGCGCTCCAACTTCAACACCCAGGCCGACTTCTGGACCATCATGATCCCGACGGTGATCCAGGGCGTGGCGATGGCTTTCTTCTTCATTCCGCTGGTCACCATCACGCTGTCGGGTCTCACACCCGACCGTATCGCGGCGGCCTCGGGTCTGTCGAACTTCGCGCGCATCACGGCGGGCGCCATGGGCACCTCGATCGCCACCACGGTGTGGGAGAACCGCGCCGCGCTGCACCATGCCCAGCTGGTCGAATCGGTGAGCCAGGGCAGTTCGGCCACGTCGAGCGCCATGGCCGGACTGGCGGCCAACGGCTTCTCGACCGAGCAGATCCTGGGGCAGCTCAACCGCCTGGTCGACCAGCAGTCCTTCATGCTCGCCGCCAACGACGTGTTCTATGCGTCGGCCGTGCTCTTCCTGCTGCTGATCCCCTTCGTGTGGCTGTCGAAGCCCACGCGCAGCCCGGGCGCCGCCGACGCCGCAGCCGGCGCGCACTGAACTTCGTCGATCCGGAAAGCCGCCGCGTCCCGTTCGGGGCGCGGCGGCTTTCACGCATCTGACAAATGGTTGCGGTGCAGCATAGGCATTTGCCCCAGTAGGCATTATTGAGATGGCTGCAAACAATGTGTCCAGCAGCCACATTGATGGCATCAGATGGACCGCATGATCGACCTTTACTCCCTGTACCCGGGCGCCCTCGCGAGATGAGCGACATCATTCTCGAGACCCGCCAGCTCACCAAGGAATTCAAGGGCTTCACCGCCGTCAGCAAAGTCGATCTGAAGGTGGTGCGCGGCTCCATCCATGCCTTGATCGGGCCCAACGGCGCCGGCAAGACGACCTGCTTCAACCTGCTGACCAAGTTCCTCGAGCCCACCTCGGGGACCATCCTCTTCAACGGCCAGGACATCACGCGCGAGCGCCCGGCGCAGATCGCGCGGCGCGGCATCATCCGCTCGTTCCAGATCTCGGCCGTGTTCCCGCACCTCACG
>NZ_LYVO01000017.1 GCF_001984055.1 Variovorax sp. KK3 | reverse complement strand
GCGCGGATTTGGGCGGGGGCAGGGCAGGGGGAAGCGGCGAAGGCATGACTCCCGTCGGAAGCGGACCGGCAGCAGGGCCGGGGAGGGGACCGGTGGGAAGTCCCGCGACGCTCGTCGACATCACGGGCACTGCCGGGACCGGTGCTTGCTCGGCGGGGGCCAAGTCTTCAACCACGAACTCACGACCCTGCCGGGTGGTCACGGCCTTTTCGCGTTCGGACTTCTCCTTGGCCGCGCGGTCTGCAGCGAACTGCACGCGGTACTGCTTGATCATGTAGCCCGCGACCGCGAGTAAAGCGATCAGGCCCGCGACGAGGACCAGGCCGCCGATCAGAGCCCGCGTGTTCTGGCGCTTCGCGACTTCGCCCTGAAAGGGGACGGCAGTCTCGACGACGCTTTCCTCGGGGTGGGTCTCGAAGGCCTCGGGTGCCCCTTCTGCGTGGCGCGAGTCGCGAGAATCGCGCGACTGGCTTGTCTGGTGCGTCATTTGAGTTCCTGCTTCAGACCCGTGATCGTGGTGCCGGCCCGTGCTGCGATGCCGACGGGGTCGTAGGCCTCGTTGAAGATGCCCAGCACCGAGCCGGACAGGCGCAGGTTCCAAGACGCACCCACGCCGTGGACCACGATGTAGTCGCCGTCCCGGTGGCTGTTGACGAGCCATTCGTCCTGGCTGCCCGGCGCGCTCTTGTAGATCGCCGGGATGGGGAGGTTCTCTGGGAACCGGAAGTACGTGAAGCGGCCGTCGTCGAAGACTTCCCTCGGCCGGATGTCGATCGTCTCGCTGACGGCTTCGAGCGAGTAGTGGTGATTGCGTGCCGTCGACAGCGCCTCGGAGAGGGGCGTGGCCGCTTCTTTCGCGGCCTTTGCTTCGATCTCCGGCTCGGGTGCCTTGGCCGGAGGCGGCGGCATCCGCACCACAATCTTGGACACGAAGTCGGCCGGCATGCCCTTGCCGCTGCCTGGCACGAGGTCCAGCACATAGGAGCGCGTCCTGGTCGCGATCAGGACGGTCGTGGGGCGCGCGCCTTCTAGTGGCCGCGCGAACAGCCGGGAGCCGCGTGTCTCGACCTCCCAGTTCGCGATCTTCCCGCCGGCGCCGCTTTCGATCGGCTCGCCGGGATCGAGCTCGAGGACCAGCGGATGGTCGGGGTAGCCGACGGCACGCAGCACCAGGTCCTCTCTATAGTCGACGCGGCGAACGCGCGCCGACTCGTCATAGGACGCGCTGTAGGTCTGGGCGGAAGCGATCGCTGGCAGAAGGAGCGCGATCGCGAACAGGACAAAGAACCTCATCGACCAGCCGGCTTGCTGTCACCGCCCATCTCGGGATCGGTCTGGTAGTTCGTCACCGTGAACCCCAGCGGGTTGGCGATCGCTTCTTTCTCGAGCACGAGATTCTTGACGGCGTACTCGTAGCGCAGCGTCGCAATGCGGCGGGTTGTCGTGGCCGGCGCCGTGGTTCGGTAGTCGCGGGTCTTGAGTTCGTAGCGCACGGTCGCGAGTCCGTTGCCGCCGAGCGTGATGCTGAGGACCGTCGGGATGATCTCCACGTCGTCCTTGAAGCGCTTGTCGAGAGCGTCGGTACCTTCGAACAGCGGTGTGTAGTTGCTCCATGTCTTGTCGCCGGCCAGGCGCCGCACGGTGTCGTAGTCGTGCTGGATGATCTTGTAGACGTAGCGCTCGCGGGCGATGACGAAGGCCTGGATCCAGTGCTTGTCGGATAGCGCGCTCGTTTCGACGTACTCACGCGCCGGTGCGACGACTTGTCCTTCGCCGGTGAGCTTGTCCACCATGACCACATGCGGCATGACAGTCTTGAGCGGGATAAGCATGACCAGGCTCGCGGCCATCAGGCAGATGACCACCGCCTCGGCCGCGGCAAGGCGCCAGGCGATCAGGCGAGATCGGCGCTCGAGCAGCACGACGTCTGCTTCCCAGGAAAGGTCTGTGAGCATTCGCTCGTCTTTGGCCGGCGTCTGGGCTGTGCTCTGGCGCCTCCATGTGGGGAATCTCAGCATCGTTGCCTCGCCCTTGCGGGCACATCCTTGCACCGGTCAGGCAGCTCTTTCAAGATGCACAACGATGCAGTAAAGGTTGCTATAAAAGATGTAGTATAGATGTCACAGCACGCCTTTTCGGCGACTCATCTGCTGAGAACTGCCAACTTTGGCGGCTTTGACCTCGATCCAGAAAATGAACTCGTCCTCCAGGACTTCGGGCGCGACCTTTGTCGGCGCCTTCGCGGCAGCGTTGCTGTTCGCATGCAGTGCGCAAGCGGAGCAAGCTTCTTCACCGACCGCGGCGAAGCGCCGCGCCGGCGATGTGCCGATCGCGGTTCCTTGCGTGGAGGAGGCCGCGGCATTCCACGGCGTCAACTCGATGCTGATGCGCGCGATCATCTTTCATGAGTCGCGTGGCAACGCATCGGTCGTGATGCGCAACACCAATGGCTCGATCGACGTCGGGCTGGGCCAGCTCAACTCGATCCACTTCAAGGAGCTGGCCCGCTACGGCATCGCGCCTGAACACCTGCTCGATGGGTGCGTGAACACCTATGTGGCAGCTTGGCACCTCGCGAAGCAGGTCAAGCAGCACGGCAACACCTGGATCGCCGTCGGCACGTACCATTCGAAGACGCCCGTCTTCCGCGACCGGTATGCCCAGCGCATCCACGCCGTTCTGCGGCGATGGAACGTCGCGCCCTGAGCCCCATCGCCATCACCGATGGTCGAGCGCGTCGATCCGATAGACGCAGGGCAGTCACTTGAACGTGCGCTCGCCCATGTGGCTGCGATCCATTCGCGACCCTGCGGCCGTTCCCAGCCTCCACGTTGCTGCAAAGCGGCCCGACCGCATGAGTTCCGTCGCGCCGTGTCTCCGGCAGACAAGCAGGAGGCTTCGTGGTACTGTATTAATGTACAGTACTCCAAAATGTCCGCCGTTCCCGCTCCTGACCTCTGCGCTGCCGCCAACGATGTTGGGGAGCCAGGGGGCATGCGCCTGCCGCCGAGCATCGCCAATGCCATCTGGCGTGGCACGGAGCTTGAGCACCGCACGACGGCGGCGCGCCCGACGGGATGGGCTGAACTCGATGCCGAGCTGCCCGGAGGAGGCTGGCCCGAGCAATCGGTCGTCGAAATCCTGTCGGCGCAGCCCGCAGTGCTTGAATGGCGGTTGCTCGCACCGGCCTTGCAGGCAGTGGTCCAGAAGGGCGATCAGGTGGTGGTCGTCGGGCCGCCTCGAAACCCGCATCTGCCGGGCCTGCAGTACATGGGCCTGAGCGAGCGGCAGTTCGTCTGGATCCAGGCCGAGCAGCCGGCCCAGCGGCTGTGGACCACCGAGCAGCTGATCAAGTCCAAGGCAGCTGGCGCCGTCATTGCCTGGTTGCCCAAGGCGCGTGCTGAGCAATTGCGTCGACTGCAGGTCTGCGCGCAAGGCTGCGAAGGGCTGGTGTTTCTGTGCAGGCCGGAGGCGGCTCGTCATGAGTCGTCCGCCGCGCCGTTACGCGTGCATGCCTCAGTCGGATCCGACTGGGAACTCAACGCCCACATCCTGAAGCGGCGCGGACCGATCCACGACCGACCGCTCGCGCTGCCCTCGATACCTGGCGGGCTCGCGTCGGTGCTCACGCCACGGCTGCGCCGTTTGACCCGTCCTGCCGTCCCCGAGGTTTCTCATGCTGTGGGTCGCCCTGTTGATCCCATCCGACCCCAGCACGCCACCGCCTGATGACCAGCTTCGTGGCCTCTCGATGTATGCGCTCCAGTTCTCTCCGCGCACAGCCATCGTCGAAGGCGCGGTCGTCATCGAAGTAGAGGCGAGCACGCGGCTGTTCGGCGGACGGCGCGCCTTGCGCGACCGCGTCGTTGCGGAGGTGCCTGAGTTGGGCGTCGGCAGCGTGGCTTGGGCGCCGACCAGCCTGTCCGCGCTGGCCTTTGCGCGAGCGGGCAGGGAAAACGGCATGCGCGGCGCTTTGACGTCCTTGCTCGACGAACTGCCGATGGAGACGCTGGCCGCGGTGCGCCCGCACCTGACGACCTTGTCGCAGCTGGGCTGCAAGACGCTCGGCGATGTGCGCGCCCTGCCGCGCGGAGGCATCAGCCGGCGCTTCGACAAGCAGTTGCTCACCGCGATGGACCAGGCCTACGGCCTGCGCCCCGAAGCCCATGAGTGGGTTCAAGCGCCGGAGACATTCAGACAGCGCCTGGAACTCATGTCGCGGGTCGACACGGCGCCGGCGCTGCTCTTCGGGGCGCGGCGGCTTCTGCTGCTGATGTGCGGCTGGCTGGCGGCCCGCAACGCGGGCACGACCGCGTTCGTGCTGCGCTGGATGCACGATGCGATGCGTCCGCGTGATGTGGACCCCGGCGGAGAACTGATCGTCCGCACGGCAGCACCCATGCGGGACGTCGAGCACCTGTGCCGGCTTCTCGCGGAAAACCTGGCCAAGGTCGCGCTGCAGGCGCCCGCCGGTGACCTGGAACTCGAGGCGCTCGGTGTGCATCCGCTCGAAGAGGTCAGCAAGTCGCTGCTGCCCGACGCCGTGCAGCAAGGCGAGTCCTTGACGTTGGCGCTCGAGCGCATCGCCGCGCGGCTTGGCCCGGACAAGGTGCTGCGGCCCATCATCGTCGAGGACCATCGGCTCGAATGGCAGACGCACTGGCAACCGGCACCCGAGCCGCTGCCCAAGAAACGCGCGAGACGCAATCGATTTCCGCAGCCGAGCTTCATCCTCGCAAGGCCGCTGAAGCTCGCGATGGACGGCGAGCGGCCGATGTACCAAGGCATTCTCCAATTGCTGGCAGGGCCACATCGGGTCGAAGGAGGCTGGTGGCATCGGGTGCGAGACGGAGAGGCCGAGAGTCCGGCGACCGTCGTTCGGGACTATTGGGTCGCGCGCAGCCCGCACTGCGGCGTGCTGTGGGTGTTCCATGAGCGGCTCGGAGGTGACCGGATTGCCTGGTACCTGCACGGGACGTTCGCATGAACGCCGGGACCATGCGGTTCATCGAGTCGCCAGTAGCTTGGCAGCCGAGCCCAACGCGGATGAACTTGGATCGTCGGCGCGCCGCGAGCCCGTACTGATGGATGCAGCAAGCGCCGACACGCGCGCCGGCATCCCGCCGTACGCGGAACTGCGCTGTCTGAGCAACTTCAGCTTCCTGAAGGGCGCCAGCTGGCCCGAAGAGCTCGTCGAACGCGCGAAGAAGCTCGGCTACAGCGCACTGGCCGTCTGCGACGAATGCAGCATGGCAGGCGCCGTGCGCGCGCATGTGGAAGGCAAGGAGCAGGGACTCCAGGTCATCCACGGAAGCCAGTTCGCCGTGGCCTGCGATGCGTCGTTCACGTTGGTCGTTCTGGCCTGCAACCTCAACGGGTACGGCAACCTCTGCCAGTTCATCACCGCACTGCGCCGCAGCGCCAAGAAGGGGACGTACCACCTGGTGCTGGACGCCATCGAGCCGTCCGCGCTGGAGGACTGCGTGGTGTTCGTCTCGCCGGACCGCGAGGCAACGGATGCCCAACTCGAGACGATTGCGCGCTGGCTACTCTCGACTTTCACCGGGCGCTGCTGGCTTGCCGTGGAGATGCAGCGTGTGCTCGATGACGAGATGTGGCTATACCGCATGGAGAAGGTCAGCGAACTGACGGCCATCCCGCTGGTCGCCAGTGGCGATGTGCGCATGCATGTCCGCTCGCGAAAGCCCATGCACGACGTCATGACCGCCACGCGAGTTGGCCGACCGCTGACCGCCTGCGGCCTCGACCTCGAGCTCAACAGCGAGCAACACATGCGAAGCCGTGTGCAGCTGGCTCAGCGCTTTCCGGAAGCTCTCTTGGCCGAGACCTTGAACATCGCGGCGCGTTGCACGTTCTCGCTCGATGAACTGCGCTACCAGTACCCGGCCGAGGTCGTGCCGGATGGCCAGACGCCGAGCAGCTACCTGCGGCAGCTGACCTACGAAGGCGCGGGTCGACGTTGGCCCGAAGGCGTACCCGCGAAAGTTCAAACGCAGATCGAGCACGAGCTCGCCCTCATCGCCGACCTAGCCTACGAGCACTACTTCCTGACGGTCGCGGACATCGTCCGGTTCGCGCAGGCGCAAGGCATCCTGTGCCAGGGGCGTGGCAGCGCCGCGAACAGCGTGGTCTGCTATTGCATCGGCGTGACCGAGGTCGACCCGGCGCGCATGAGCGTGTTGTTCGAGCGCTTCATCTCGAAGGAGCGCAACGAGCCGCCCGACATCGACGTCGACTTCGAGCACCAACGGCGCGAGGAGGTGATCCAGTACCTGTATCGCAAGTACGGCCGGGACCGCGCCGCTCTGACGTCGGTCGTCATCAAGTACCGGTCCAAGATGGCGTTCAAGGATGTAGGCAAGGCCTTGGGCATCGAGCCACCGCGGCTCGAAGCGCTGGCCTCGAACCTGGCCTGGTGGGACGGCAGCGATGTCCTGCCGCAGCGCGTGGCCGAGGCTGGGCTCAACCCCGAGGAACTGGTGGTTCAGCAGCTGATGTCGCTGACGTCGCAGCTGATCGGCATGCCGCGCCACATGAGCCAGCACCCCGGAGGCTTCGTGCTGACCAAGGGCCCGCTCGAGCGCCTGGTGCCGATCGAGAACGCCGCCATGGAGGACCGCACGATCGTCGAGTGGGACAAGGACGACCTTGACGCGCTCGGCTTGCTCAAGGTCGATGTGCTGGCGCTCGGCATGCTGTCAGCGATCCGCCGATCGCTCGAGTTCGTGAGCCGGCGCAACGGGTACGAATTCTCGATGCAGGACATCCCGGCCGAGGATCCGGCGACCTACGAGATGATCTCGCGCGCCGATACGGTGGGCGTGTTCCAGATCGAGAGCCGAGCGCAGATGTCGATGCTGCCGCGCTTGAAACCCAGGTGCTTCTACGACCTGGTCATCGAGGTCGCGATCGTTCGACCCGGGCCGATCCAGGGCAACATGGTTCACCCATATCTGAATCGGCGCCAGGGCAAGGAGCCCGTGGTGTATCCGAGCGAAGCACTGAAGCAGGCTCTGGGCCGCACGCTCGGCGTTCCGATCTTCCAGGAGCAAGTCATGCAGGTGGCGATCCTGGCGGCCGGCTTCACGGCCGGCGAGGCAGACCAGCTGCGGCGTTCGATGGCCGCATGGAAGCGCAAGGGCGGCCTGCAGCAGTACTACGACAAGATCGTCAACGGCATGACCGAGCGGGGCTATGACGTTGGGTTCGCGAACCAGATCTTCGAGCAGATCAAGGGATTCTCGGAGTACGGATTTCCCGAGAGCCACGCCGCGAGCTTCGCATTGCTCGTCTATGCGAGCTGCTGGCTCAAGCATCACCACCCGGGCGAATTCCTGGCCGCGATGCTGAACTCGCAACCTCTGGGCTTCTATTCGCCGTCGCAGCTCGTGCAGGATGCCCAGCGGCATGACGTCGAGGTGCGCGCGGTCGATGTCATGTACAGCGATTGGGACTGCACGTTGGAAGACTTGCCCGCTCCACCGGTTGTACGCCTCGGGCTCCGCCTGATCAGCGGCCTCAAGGAAACGTCGGCCAATCGCGTCATGGCGGCACGTGCCGAAGCGCCGTTCGATGACCCCGAGGACTTGGCTCGTCGCGTCGGCCTTGAGCAGCATGAGATGCAGTTGCTCGCCGGGGCCGATGCTCTGAAAAGCCTATCGGGGCATCGACGACAACAGGTCTGGCAGGCATCGGCCTTGCGTCGACCGCCCAAGCTGCTTCACGATGCCGCGGTCGACGAGGACTTTCTTGAACTCCCTCCAGCGCTGGAAGGCGAGGAGGTCGTGCATGACTATGACACCGTGGGCCTCACGCTGCGCAGCCATCCCTTACTGCTGCTGCGGCCCGTGCTGGATCGGCGCAAGCTCGCCAAGGCGAGCGATCTCGAGCATGTGCCGAACGGTCGCTTCGTGCGCTATGCGGGCATCGTGACGGTGCGGCAGCAGCCCGAGACGGCGAAGGGGACGGTGTTTATCTCGCTCGAGGATGAGACCGGGAACGTCCAGGTCATCGTGTGGCGGTCACTCAAGGAACAGCAGCGGCCCGAGGTGCTGCGGGCGCGACTGTTGGGGGTGTATGGGGAGTGGCAGCGGGACGGTGACGTCAAGAATCTGATTGCGCACGAGCTCAAGGATCTGACGCCGTTGCTGGGGAAGCTTGCCACGGCGTCGCGGGATTTTCAGTAACTGCGCGGGCGACGATTTTCTTCTCAGAGCCCTCGAAACACGCAGGTTGCGACCGGGCGCAACCTTCCGCAGTGTTCCGTTCATGCAAGTGCGACTTATTTCATGCAGGCGCCCAGGGACCGGCAGGTTGCGGTGCGTCGCCGAAGAATCCTGGAGGGCAGAATCCCGTCCGACACATCATGGCGGCGGTTAGAACCAACCACTCACTTGGAGGTCACATGAAACTGATCATCTTGTCCGTGCTTGCCCTGCTGTGCCAGGTTGCCAGCGCCGAAACCGTTCAAGTCAAATACCACGGAGCCGTTTCGCTCGATGCCTTCGCGTGTGCGGACGTTAACGAGAGCAGCGATGTTTCGCGCATCTGCTATGACAAGGCAGAGCGGTACATGATCATCCGGCTGAAAAGCACCTACTACCACTACTGCCAGATCGACGCCGCGACGGTGCAGGGTTTGCTGAGCGCCAATTCGAAGCGGCTGTTTTTTGAAACACGCATTCGCGGAACTGGCGCAGATGGGCCCTTCGACTGCCGGACTCGACCCATCCCGGCGAAGTACCGACAGTAGGAACGAGGCCCGCGGCCAGAGTCCGGCATTCGATGACAGGCCCCAGCCCTCCCTGCCGGCATTCACCGTGCTCACGCAGCCGCCAAGGCGGCCAGTCTTTTCGAAGCCCTCAGCAGCAGGCTCGCCCGCTCGCTCGGCAACTCGGCATTGGTGTCGCCCATGGCGACAATCTCGAACGCAATCCCAGTCTCGACCGAGCAGCGAAATGACTAAGCTTACTTTTGAAGCCCGAGTTTTTATCAAGGATGCACTGCCTCGTCTGTACGGAGATGTGAAACGAACTCTGCTCCGTGATCGGCCAGAAATGCTCGAACAGCTAGAGTTGCTCTACCTAGTCGAGCGGTGCAAGTGTGGCTTGGATGGCTGCGTTTCCTTTGTATGCGAGTCAGCAGACGCGCGCTTCACCCCAATTAACGGGCGTCGTCCGCTCTCCTATCCCCTCGGTGAAGTGCATGGCTGGTATTCCTTATCAGACGACGGCGTGTTCGCTGGCTTCGAAGTTCTGGATGATTACGACGATGGATATCTGGACAGTTGTCTTGTCGAAGCCGGCTTCGGATCCAATGCTTCGGGCGCCACTCCGACCACCGAAGACCCTTCCGAAGTCGCCAAAGGCAAATGGGACGGCTCCCTGCCACCGATCGAGCCTCGTTCGGAAGATCAGGAGCAGAAAACGTCCACCAATTCCGTGTACATGACAGCTCCCGCAGTTCAGCACCTGATTGAGTATCGGCTCGCTGTTCAGGCGTATAGCCGGGAGGAGATAGTCGACTTTACGGATGCGGCCATGGCCGCGAACGCGACCCCTCAGGCAACCGTCGTTCGCGGGTTTCGATACCCATCCCTCCTGAGCGCCGCGGTGCATGAATCGACTAGACGCGTGTTTAATTTGAGGATGCCACTTAACAAATCGAAGGACGGATTTGAAATGCGCACCGTGGTTCCGGAAGGCCGCTTCGCTCCGAGTCGGAAAGGTTGATGGGGTGCTCCTGTCGACTCAAGGATACGGACCTGGGACCACAACGATGGGCGCGCATCGTGACCTCGCCAAAAGGCAGAATCCGGCCAAAACCAGACGTTCACCAGTAGGCTAGATTGTCCCTCGTGATTTCCAGTCCCAAGTCATTCTTTGCTGATCGGGGCGGCCTGCATGACGCCCGAATCAAGGCGTTCCGTTGGGATGCATCGGCTCGCTTGATAGTTCTGGAAGTTGCTGACCTGGATGCGAATGCGTTGGGTCTGCCCGAGTACATGGGACCCAAGCCGGGGACCATCACCTTTCGCGAGGTCGAAGCTCTAGCGTTTAGTTGTGATGCGTTCGCGGACGACATCCAGCGCGTATACGACGTGGAGATCGAAGAGATCGGGAGCGGAACGTTCCGCTGCGTCTTGCTCATCTCACCTAGCGGTCGCCTCGAGTTTGTTTTCTCTTCGGCCGCTATGGAGGAGCATCGTTGACCGGAAAGGTCACTAGGCTGGCACCGACAACCTCCGGCAGAATTCGGCCAACAGCAGTCATTCGATGCGTGAACTCTATTGTCGCGACTTTGAGCAACATATGAGCCATCAACGAACAGCGCTCCACCCATGCACGCCCTCACTACCACCTCGAAGACGTTCTACGTCTATATGCTGCACGAAGCCCCGGAGCAGGAACCGTTCTGGTGCAAAGTTAGTTACTCAGACAATCCCTTGAAAAGATTGAACGAGTTGCAGGCCGGCAATCCTCGCTACTTGCGCTGTTGGGAATACACACGGCGGCCTACGAATCAGTTTGGATTGCCGTTGCCGGACAAAGCGCATGCGCGCGCCTGGAAGGCAGGATTCACGAGCGGCTTGAAGGAATGGGACTTCGAACCCTTCGTGACTACAACTATGCGACGGACTCCGCGTCCAAGAGAGAGTGGTTTGCAGGGCTCCATCCAAGCAAACTTTCTGTGCTCATAGATGCAATGTACTTCGACTACTGCAGGGAGCATCACCTCCTTGACGGCATGTTGAACCAATAGGAGCCGGCTCAGAGGCAGGACACGGTGGCGGATTCAACCTGTCGATGCAACACACTGAAGACTGCCGTGGGCAGAAGGAGTGTTGCAGAAATGGCGTACCGGACAAGGACCTACTACACCTACAAGCAGAAGGCACTGATGTGGGAGCGATGGAGGCAGGGTTGGACCCTCCATCAAATCGCTCAGTTGTTTGATCGGTCCCACACCTCGGTTCGGGGAATCCTGTCGCGCACCGGCGGCATACGACCGCCGGAGCGAACTCGTTCGTCAATGGCGCTGACGCTGGCCGAGCGCGAGGAGATCTCGCGTGCCATGGTCGCTGGCCTTTCGATTCGCTCGATCGCGTCGATCCTCGGGCGGTCTGCGTCCACCATCAGCCGAGAGATCAAGCGCAACGGTGGTTCGGGATGCTATCGAGCGACCAAGGCCGACCAAGCCGCCTGGGATCGGGCTCGTCGACCCAAGCTCTGTAGGCTTGTCGAGAATAGGTACCTGGCGCGCATCGTCTCGGAGAAGCTCCGCCTGCAATGGTCGCCGGAGCAGATCGCAGGTTGGCTCAAGCATACTTACCCGAGCGACGAGACCTTCCACATGTCCCCCGAGACCATCTACCGCAGCCTGTTCATTCAAGCCCGCGGGGCGTTGAAGAAGGAGTTGCTGCAGCATCTGAGACGCAGCGAGGCATGCGCCGCTCCCGCCATCACACGCAGAAGACGGACATCCACGGAAGAATCGTGGACGCCGTGTCCATCAGCGAGAGGCCGCCCATGGTTGAGGATCGAGCAGTTCCTGGCCACTGGGAAGGTGACCTGTTCTTTGGAAGCGCCAACAGCCAGATCGCCACACTGGTAGAGCGCCAGACGCGATACGTGATGCTGGTCAAGCTGGAGGGCAAGGACTCCCAGACCGTCGTCAATGCACTCATCAAGACCGCGCGCAAGCTGCCGCAAGAGCTCTATCAGTCGCTGACCTGGGACAGGGGCACGGAGATGCACGCTCACAAGAGGTTCACGCTGGCCACCGACATCCAGGTCTACTTCTGCGATCCGCAGAGCCCTTGGCAACGCGGAAGCAACGAGAACACCAACACCTGCTCCGGCAGTACATGCCGAAGGGCATGGACATCTCAGGGTTCTCACAACTTCAGCTCAACGCGATCGCGAGACAATTGAATGAAAGGCCGCGCTAGACGCTCGGCTTCCATACACCTGCTGAGATGTTCAGCGAATGTGTTGCATCGACCGGTTGAATCCGCCGTCAGGACCGGCCGTTCGGGGTCGAAGCAGAACTCTCTCCGGAACCGGGCATTGTCTGAATCGAGGAAACATTGCACCTGAAATCGCCGCGGCACGCCCCCACAACTTGTCACTAACCTTCGACGTTAGGTCTCATCATGCCGACGCCCGACATCAAACTAACCGAGCGAGAACGGGAGCTCTTCGATCAAGTCCGGTTCTGCTCTACGCGGCACGAAGATGTCCGCGCTTCGATCATGCCGATGGTTGCGCTGACCGAATCCCTTCTCAAGCGCGGGGCAGTTCCGGAGGTTCGGCTGCTCTACTTCACCGATTCTGAGCGCAATCCAGGTGGTCGCGGAAAGTCCCGTCAAGAGATCTTTGAGAGGAACGGTACTTCTGGCGCTGAGATCATGGCGCACCCCAATTTCATGAAGTATCTTGAGTACTTTGTGTGTGGGCCGAGTCTTCCTGATGAAGTGATGGGCGAGTTCAAGGATGCTGCCGGCTTTTCTGGGTATCTCACCGGGGGCGACGTCGTTGAACTTATTCCGAAAGCGCGAGCCGCCGTTCGATCGGCGCGGCTCGCTCCGTATGAAGCGTCGGACGAGTTCCACAAGCTGGCTTTGGAATGCGGCGCTAGCCCTTCCAGCGCCGAGACAATCCGAAGTGCGGTCCGATCGGTCAAGGTGGGGAGATAGGGCCCTGACATGGGCGACAAAATGCCGCCACGAGCAGATGTCGGCATCGGTCAAGGGTTGTCCGACACCTGCCCGTGTACGACGACAGCGCCGAGCTCGTCAACGGCGTGAGGGCAGGTGTTGGACAAGCCTCCACGGAGGAAACCGCGGAATGCCCCACTGAGGCTTGAGAGGGCTACGAAGCTATGGGGATTCGGTCGGTGTGAGTCGAACTCTTGGCGGCGACGCAGGTCAAGAGTTCGGCCGATGGCATGGGTGGGGCGCGGCGGACCGATCGCGGCGCGCTCAGTCGCCCCGCGGCGCCACCGGCGGCGATGCCTTCGTCGAGTGCGAAGGCAAGACTCCTCATCGGCCCAGAAGGATAAAGGGTCGAAGCTCGGACTGGACGCTGATGCAGATGTGTACTCATGGTGCTCGAGCCTGCTGAGGTGGCGCGCGGATTGGTTGCCCACGAACAAAGATCTGCAGGATGATCATCGGGTCGCCGCAGTGCGGGCAGAAGAAGCTCGGCCGCACAGGTTCGGGCTCGGAGTCAACATCCGATGTGTGCGCAGCGGCATTGACTTGCTGAAGCAGCAGTTCGCGAATGCGTGCGAGGCTGGCGGTTCGATTGCCGTTGGCCAGGAGCCCGTAGTGGCGAATGCGATGGAAGCCGCTCGGCAGGACGTGCAGCAGGAAGCGGCGCATGAACTCGTCGGCATCGAGCGTCATCGTCTTGCGGCGTGTGCGGCCCTTGGCCCGATAGTCCTTCCAGCGGAAGGTGACGCCTCGTTCGTCCATGGCCAGGAGCCGGCTGTTGGAGATGGCAACCCGATGGGTGTAGCGCGACAGATAGGCCAGCACAGCTTCGGGTCCGGCGAACGGGCGCTTGGCATAGACGACCCATTCGCACTTGCGCAGCGGTGCGAGCCAGTCGGTGAAGGCGTGCGCATCGGCCAGGGCGGCGAACTCGCCGAAGAACTGCAGCAGACCGGCGCGATGAACTTGCTCGAGTTGTTCAAGGAAGCGTCGTCGGAAGAGCCTCGACAGCACGCGCACGGACAGGAAGAAGCCGGGCCTGCAGGCGATCCATCG
This sequence comes from Variovorax sp. KK3, assembly GCF_001984055.1. GTDB lineage: Bacteria > Pseudomonadota > Gammaproteobacteria > Burkholderiales > Burkholderiaceae_C > Variovorax. The sequence continues at coordinate 84,353 of NZ_LYVO01000017.1, read as the reverse complement.
CTCACCGTTGGGCGACAGGCCACCGCCCGGCACGATGCCATGGACGTGAGGGTGATGCGTCAGCGCTGATCCCCACGTGTGCAGCACCAGGGTGGCTCCGATGCTGGCACCCAGGTGCTTCGGATCGGCCGCGATGGTCGTCAAGGTCGCGGCGGCCACGTCGAACAGCAGCGTATAGATCGCGGCCTTGTTGTAGTAGGCGATCGCACTGATGGGCGCCGGCAAGGTGAAGACGACGTGGTAGTAGTCCACCGGCAGCAGATCGGCTTGGCGAGCGTCCAGCCAACGCCGCGCGGAAGCGGCCTGGCACTTCGGGCAATGCCGGTTGCGGCACGAGTTGTAGGCGATCTGATCTTGCCCGCAGCCTTCGCAACGCAACACGTGGCCACCCAGCGCCGCGCTGCGGCACTGTTCAATGGCCGACATGACCTTGAGCTGGCCCAGGCTCAGGTGACCCCGCTGCGTCTTGCGCCAGACGGGACCGTGGGTGCGGAAGATGTCGGCGACTTCCAGGGCGCAGTGCGCCATGGAGATGGCCTATGCCGCCTGCAGCTTCTCCAGCGGGCTGACCACTTCGTGCAGGATCTCGGTGGCCACGTGCGTGTAGACCGATGTCGTCTCCAGCTTCTTGTGGCCCAGCATCACTTGGATCACACGGATGTCAACCTTCTGCTCCTGCAGGTGCGTGGCAAAGGTGTGGCGCAGCGTATGCATGGAGACGACTGAGCACCACGGGCAGCTTCTGGGGTACATGAACGTAGCTCATCCTTGCCTTCAGTTCGCCGCAGTCGAGCGTGACGTCGAAGAAGAACTTTAGGCCGGTGATGGTGGCATTGAGCGTGATCGGCGAGACGCCTCGATCGACCATGTGCAACTGGAAGCGCGGCAGATCCTCCGCGGTGGCCGTGTCGGGGGAGCGTTGCAAAAAGCCGGCGAGGTACCGAACCGCGCGGATGTAGGCAGCCTGGGTCTTGGGTCTGAGCTTGCGCATGCGCATGTCGTCGAGCATGCGTTGACGCAACGGCGTGACGGCTGGGGTCGAAGGGGTCATGATCCTGCTCCTGTCGAAGAACGAGGCCAATTGCCTCGATCCTCAACATAGACAGGGGCGCTACGTTTGCCATCCGCCGCGGCCTCAGCGGCCGGCTACCGCGCGAGCGGTTTAGTCCACGGGCCCGGAGCGGTCCTTCAGCATCAAGAGAAGCTGACCTTCGTCAAAGTTACCGGACGGCGATCAGCCGACGGTGGCGACAGGCAGTTTGCTGGCATCCCGAAGCAATCGCAAACCGATCACGCGAAAGAGGCCCCGCAGAGGTAGGCACCCACAGGCAGGCGGCACTGCGAGCGATTGAGGCGTATCGCGCGGCTTTAGCCGGTGTGGGCTCACTTCCTATGGGTCTATCGTGCAAGCCATCGACCGGCGGCCCCAGCGGGCGCCGGATGACGCGCCGGTTCACTACGAACGCCACCGCCCGGCGAACAGACCACGCCGCACCGCCTGGTACAGCAGCGTGCCGCGACTTTAATCGCCGAGACAGAGGCGGCCACCGGGGCCGACCTCCCGCAGTTCGTCAAGGACGAGTTCGACGCCTTCCTCGAATGCGGCCTCCTGGCCCACGGCTTCGCGTCGCGTGCGCAGGCTTCGCCTCGCGGACGTGCGGAGCATTTCTCGTGCGACTTCGCTCCGCAGTTGGTCTGCTGACATACCGGGCGCGAGTCCCAACGTGCCAAGTTAGGTGCGCTGGCGCGCAGAGCCTGACATACATTACTTGCGCAAGCTGGCGCGAGTCGTGGACCTCCCGTTCAATGTTCCTACCCCGTTGAGGCGCGCGGGGCTCGATAGGAACGGCTGATGTCATTGCTCGCGATGGTCAACAAGTCGACGGGGGGTGCTATGGACGAGCTATCCAATTTGCAGGTCTACGGTTTGCCCGTTTTTGGCATCGCGGTCGCATCGCTCCTCGTCGCGACCTATAGGCCTGGCCCAGGGCCCTACCTAGCACTGTCGGCGATAGTCGGTGGTGTCACAGGTGCACTCGCGCGCAGCCTGGGTTTGGGACTTGAGACATTCGTGGGGGTGGCACTGCTTTTTGCGGTCGTCAACTATCCCATCCAGCTGGTACTTGACCATCGATTCGAGCTGCGCCAAATGGCTGGGACGGCGACGCCATCACGAATAGGCCATGACGCAGTCGATGACCTAAATGGGAATGTCACGGTAGCACCGGACAGGAAGTCGTTCACTTGGAAGAGAAGGTGGCAGGGCGAACGTGTCGACGAAAAGTACATCATCTGGTTCGAGGTGCCACAGACTACCTGCGCGGAGAACTGCGGGTGCCCAGCACAGTAACTCGACGAGGTACAGCTTGGGCGAGATCCAGCGCGCTGCTCAACCACGTTCAGCGATCACTCGGCTCGCCTTCGTCAGACAACCGTTGGTGGCAGCAAGCCTTTGGTGGCAGCAGCCTCATGAGGCAGGCAACGACTGCGACCTGATCGTCATCGTGGTGAACCAGTTCGCCAAGTCCGAGTTGCGCCTGATCGCCTACATGGGCTCGGCCGCGGCCATCGTCGACCTGCTGGGGGCGCAGGTGTCGTCGGCATCAGGCCCACCCTGCTGTCCACTTCGGGCGAAGCAGGAAGCGCGCAGGCACCCGAGGTGACGACCTGCCGCGAACAGGGCTTTCCGCTCACGGCGCGAGAGTGGTACGGCGTGTACCTGCCGGCCGAGACGACGGCCGACGTGGCGCGCCGCGCCGCTACGCAGGCGGAAGCAGCCGTGAAGGACCCGGCCCTGGTGGCCGAGCTGACGCAAAGTGGCGTTGACGTGGCGTCGTCCACGCCCGCCATGCTAGAAGCCGACACCCAGAGTGGGCGCGCCTGACCAAGCAGATCGGCTTCACCGCCGAGTCGTAGGCAAGGCCGCGGCGCAGCGACGCACCGGCGCGAGCTTGGCGATGGACGCGGCCGGTTCCGAGAGGAGTCGCCTCCGCACGGAATCCGAGGCCGCAGTCGCCGCTGCCAGATCCTCGATGACTTGGATGTCAAGAGGGCCCAAACTGCGCACTCTTGGGCGGCCTGCATGGGTTCGACCGGCGGCTTTGCAGCGCCGAGCCCGAGGCAGCGAATGTCGCTGGTGGGTCGAAAGCGTCGTCGAGCGGCTGCCTTCTGCATCCACAGTGAATGGCTGGTGATGGACGACTGTAGCCGGCCGCGGTGCTGGCGGGAAGGGCCCGAAGCCGGACTTCCAGCCCTGCGAAAGCAGACCTTCGGGCGCTAACTCAGCTTCGTGCCCTAAACACGTACCTACCTTGCGCCGAGCACCAGGTCGGGCCCGAGCGATGGGATGGCTCCAGGTCAGCGGAGATTGGTGCTCGTCAAGAGGCTCGTGCTGTTGCTTCTATCAGCGCTGACGCTGGTCGTACTCAGATGTTTTGATGGTGGTTGTGGGCCATGCGCAGCCGCTTGATTGGCAAGTAGGGAATCGGGTCGTAGCGATTCCTCCGCTTTACCAAGTCCGAAATCGAGTTCGCGAAGCCAAACTCCCAGCCTAGCCCTTCGCGCTCCGGCGGAGGGGATATGCCGTGCCCTTCCAACAAGTCCAGCACCTCGCGTACAGTGCGGCGTCGGCTAAAGGTCTCGATTACCCAATCCCCCGGCGCGACAGCCTCTCCCGCCAACACGGAAGTCACGACGCGCGTGCCGAGCTTGAAGTCGACGCCAAAAGCAAGAGGGGAAATATAGCGGCGGCACTCTAGGGTGCGCATGTTCCAGGCAAGGAATGTATTCTTTACGGTAGCCGCGTAAACCTCAAAGGCCCCGTTGTAGTTCTTTGCTGTGCCCCAGTAGGTGTCCAACAGCGCTTGCTCCGCAGAAAGCATGTCTTCCTTGGAATCGAAGGTCTCGATGACCCCGAAGGAGAAATCATCAAGGCCCCATCCATTCACCTCCATGTCCCGGCGTAATAGATAGCAGCCGCATGTCGAAACCTCGCGAATATTCTTCCTGTGCATCGACCACCGACGGCTTGTGTCATTCGTCGAGCCGACATAGAACTTGCCGTTCCGCTCGTTCCTGATTTTGTATGTGACGAAGGCTTTGGGCATGGGACGGGTGCTGCAGGAGGTTCGCGGCCGCCAACCGCTTGCTCGCGCGACTTTCTTCAGAGAGCTAGTACAGCGAAGACCGAGGAAAAGCCGGCATTCAAACCTTGCAGAACCACAACCGGTGCCTGACATACCTGCTCCTCGTTCAAACGCTCTTAGGACGTGATTCTTGGGGCGTTACTAGGCAGCTCCCACGAAGGGCTGGTCTTGGCCGCATCAAGCCCGGACTGCTACCCGAAGGTCATCATATCGGCAGGTGCCCAGCCGGCGCTTGACCTGACGCGAGCTTCAAGATATCCGTCCCGGATAGAAGCATGGCCGCTTCATATGCCTTGAGCAGCACGTCATGGATTCGCTCGAGGTCATAGAGCATCTTGGTGCACCCGTCAGCCGAATTTCGACGAAGGTTGTGCTCACGGTAGAAGCCATGGTTCAAGCGATTCCGCTCTTTCAGCGCTTCGGCGAACAAGTCCTCGAGGCCGGCCGCCGTCAGGGTAGCTAGCCCAGGCGAGCTGAGGAGCGCGCCAAGCGTCTTTCGATTGATTTCCCTCAGCAACGCCGCGGCACGCTCGGGACGTTGGTTTGCGATCAGGTCTTCCTCCTTCACGCCGTGCAAAAACAGCATGTTGCCCAACTGCGTCTCCAGCAACTGCGCGGCTTCGGCGACCTCCCCGAACTTGGCGTACACGTCTGCTAGCGAATGCATTTGGCGCCTCTCGTCAAACAATTTGATGAATCTGGAGGAGGCTGGCGAAGCGCTGCTCTTGGCTGGATTCTGCCCATCTGCTATCCGTGTTGTGCTGCCACCCACGCGATGCCGGCCACAGCGTTGGCGACGATTGCCCTTCCAGCAAGCGCAAGGAGATACCAAGCAAATGCGCGGTCAGCAAGCCGGGTCGCGCGACCTTGAACCGCGCTTCGAATCGCGCGATGGTGCTCGCAAGCAATCCCCAGGAGCGACAGGCAAGACACGGCCCCGACGATGGACCATCCCCAATGTGTCGAAAGCGCGCCCACGAAGCAGAGGCCGAGGCCTACCATCCAGAAAATGCCGGCGATGTTCTGCCAGAACGGGGATAGGTTTTCGCCAACGCGCATTGTTGAGAGGACAGGTTCAATGTCTGGTCGTGGCCGAATTCCGCCTTAGGTCACTGCCTCGCAGGTCTGGCATGTTCGAGCCACATTGCATCGAACGCATCCTCCGTGATGGCTGAGCCTTCGAACTGTGAGTCTTGGTTGATTTCATCCAGCGGAGGCACCGCACCGATGCCGAGCCGCGTTCGCGCAGTTTCATGGCCGCAATCCGCCGCATCGACGGTGCGGTCTCGGAGGAACTCCAGCTTGCGCAGCTCGGAACGGTCCGCGCCAAGCTCAGACACCAATCGGACGGGGTCCTCGTCGTTTTGGTGCTTCCAGAGCACATCGATGTACTGCTTGGTAGGGTTCACTGAGAGTCGCTGGTGAATGTCTGGTCCTGGCCGAATTGTGCCGCTCGATTTCGCTCCGGATTTCGCTAGTGCAAATGCTGACCGACCTTCTGCTGTAGCAGTGTGACGAGCTCCGGCTGCATGAACTGGAAGCGGTCTGGAACATTCAGGCACACGACCTTCTTTCCCTGCAAGGACGCCGCGAACCTCTGCTTGAGCTTCACCCGGTGCTGCTTCTCCATCACGAAAATCAGGTCGGCCCATTCAACCTGTTCGGCGCTCAGTACGCAGTCCGCGTCGGGCGCGAGGCCGGCGGAGTCCGTCTCGATGTCGGACGACGCGAAGAGGCTCTCGGCGGTGGGGCTGCGGAGCCTGTTTCGACTGCAGATAAAGAACACACGGCGCATTGATGACTTCTGGTCGAAGGTGGGTAGGAGCCGGAATTCTGGCAGAGCCCCGACAGTCCGGTCTTGGCCGTGCCTTGCCTATGAGGTCGGACTGAAGTCTTGGTCGCGCCATCCTCGTCATACCAGATGACACTCAAGAATGACCAAAGGGCGGACAACAGCAGCAACATATCAAACGCGAAAGTCCATTTCGCATAGGACCGAATAGAGGTCAACGGTCGGTGGCGATTCGCGGGTGTCGGTGGAGAGCATCCTGTCGACTCTAGTTGCCGGCTCCGCCCGCCGGACCTAGGGAGTTCGCGGACAAATTGCTTCGGCGTCTCCAAAAGAGCGGCCGCGAGCGCCGCTGGGGCGAGTCGGGCCTTCGTCGCGAATGACGGATTCTGGCGATACTGCCGCTCGCGGCTTCAGCCCGTCCGCACGTCGGTGCAGTTCGATCGAACAAAGGTCCTGCGAAGGTCGTCCAGGAAACCCGCCATGTCCTCGAGACCATGTACCTCAACATCGCGCGCATCCGCATGGAGAACGACGCGCACCAGGTTGTTGCCTTGCCAGTAGAGGTTTGCTCGGCCGATTTCAGGACTCGCCAGAAGCGAGGTTCGGGACGTCGGCGTTTCCTGCGATATTCCCCCGGCTGTAACGTCGAGGAAGGTGTTCTCGAGAACAGGCCTCGGCGGCCGGAGCCACCTTCGGATGACAACTACCAGCAGGGCGACCGTGACGGCGAAAGCGAGAAAGAACGCAAGTACGGCTAGGTGTCCTGCCTCGAGAGGCGCCAGCTTCCAATAGCCCAGTGTAGCGACAACGCATGCCACCGTTGCGCCGCCCCAAGACCTCCCGGTATGGGAGAAGGGCCTGCCGAGACAAGCCTTGCGCGCATCAGACAGTCGGTGCTTCATTGGCCGCAGAACATTTCCATTGGGGGAAGGTGGTGAGTGTCGGCTATTAGCCGGCTTTCGCCTGACGCACTTTGCCGCCGAACGGTTCGCCAGCCTTCGACTGGGCAGGGCAGATCCGTGCAACTTCGTGACGGTAAGATCTAGCGCTCCGCTTTGAAAAAAGTTCAACGGCGTTCGGGGAGGGGCGCAAACCATGGCAAAAAGGAACCTCGCGATTGTTTTCGCATGCATGGTTGTTGGTAGCGCCCTATGGTGGGTCGACCGTAATCGCGCGGACTGGCGTCAGGCTCGCCGCGCTGCCGAGCAAGCCGATTTGCTGGTGAGCCTCGAAGCGCTCAACCGCGCCTCGGTGTTGGCTTTCGTAAGACATTGGAAGGCCATTTACGCGCAGCCCGACGACGAGCGATTGGAGAAGCTTCGGTCTATAGTCGCGCGGCTGCAGAGGGACCCGACCGCACTTGAGACATTCTGACGCGCTCAGCCGCCCTAGGACGCGCGTGGCGTTCTGCTTTGCGCTCGGCGCCGCCAGAGTTGAGCAGCCCGGACATGCTGGATTGCAGTGAGCCAAGCCAACACGCGCAGCCTCGCGGGTGACGACGGCGCAGCCAAGACAATCGGGAATCTCGTCGGCAACGCCTCTGCAGCTCACTTGCATTGAATCAAGGCAAAATCTTCGGTCTGAATTTGCGTGCCAACAACGACAAGAGGAGGATTTCGTGAAAGCACTGTGGACTTTAGGCGCACTGCCATTAGCGGCACTAGTGAGCGGCTGCGCAGCTCCGACTATCCCGCCCGCAGCGGATACAGACATGGCTGTGTCTTCGGGAACGTGGGCATGGCGCTATCGCACTTATGACATCGAGTCGGGGATTGAGTATCCAGCTGGACGCATCGAGCTATCTGGTCGCCCAGGTGGCTATTCGTTCCGCTACGTGCTAAAGGAGCCAAATCCTTGCGCCGCCGGAAGTGTGGCTGCAACGGTCAGCACTGATGATCTCAACACCATCATTATTCCGGTCGAGAGGATGACGGGCTGTGGGGTTCGTCGCTTTGTCCTTCGCAAGGATGGCACAGGCGGACGTGTCGATGTTAAGGTCCAGTCAAAGAAGGGGCCGACGACATGGGAGCCCGAAGAGCGGGATCGCGGTCTGACCGCAATGTAAGAAAGGCCCTCATTGAGGGCCTTCATCATTTGGCATTGCTATCCGCCGGCGCCACCGCCCCCGCCGCTGCCGCCATCTCCGCCAGCATTGCCTGCTTCCGTCAGCGTTCCGGTGCTAAAGACGAAGGTCGAACTCCCGGCCGGGCATGTAAATGGCTCGAAGCTTGTTCCAGTCGGCGTTCTGACCGGTGTGTAGCCACTCGCCGGACCGTACGACCCATACACGCAGGCAACCTGCGAAATCATGTTCCCGCCGTCGTGGCGCGCAAACACGCCAGTGGCAAATCCTCCGCCTCGCCCATACGCAGCATTCGCCGTGTTCTGCGCCGAGTTGGCGACGTTCGACGCATACACGGCCGTGTTGTACGACGCGTCCGCGTAGCTGTAGGCCGAGTTGGCGTAGTTCCAGGCGTTGACGCCGGTCTGCCACGCGTTGTTGATGTTGGTGTAGATGTGAGCCTGGTCAATCACGACCGCAGCCCGACGGCCCGAATCCGCTGAACTGGCCGGAATAGATTGTGCCCAGCCATTCGCGGTGACGAGGCACGCTGCGAGCATGCAGGTGAGCGGCCCGCGGCCGACGAGATGGTAGACCATTCCTCTTTTCCTTCGTAGATGAACTTCGAGCGACAGCCGGAATATATCCTGGATAGCAACTGTTATAGCAACTATCAAGTTGTGCTGCTGTTCGGACGTCATACGTAGTTGCAGTACACGTACAGGATGGCGCTGGCCGCTGGGGTCGCAGAGAGAGCTCCGCCTGCGCCATTGGTCAGCTGCACGGTCCAGCTCGAGCCGTTGTCGACTGTGAAGCGGCTGAAGCCGCCGTCCGAAGACGACTCCACCTTGCCGATCAGGTAGGGCAGAGGTACGGCGGTCTGGCCCGCTGCGACGGCGCACGTCGGCTTCGCCACCACCGATCCGTGCTGCACCTCATACGCGTTGATGAATACCATCCCGCTCGTGATGTCCTGGATCCGAAACCAGCGCGCCGGTCCGCCCGTGGGATTGACGCGGCAGACGAGCGCCGTCGTTCCCGCGCCGGCACCTACCAGGTTGTACCCCAATGCGCCGGGCGTCGCGCACGCCGCGCCTACGATAGCCGGCGGCACCAGGTCGTTCATGTAGATCCAGGTGTTGTTGAAGCAGTACAGCTGCCGCCCTGAGGTATCGAGGGCGCCCTGGCCGTTGACCGGACAGGTGGCGCCGGCGACGGCCACGGTACTCAGTGGCGTCCAGACCGAACCGGAGCACACCACCAGCACGCCGCCAGACGTCACAGCACTCGAGCGAGCGAGCGCACCCGACTCGGAGCAGGCTGCGCCGGGTGCGTAGGCACCGGTCGGGACCAGGCGGTTACCCGCAACCTGGCCCGACGTTCTGACCATGGCTTCGACCCCGGCGCCGCCGCGCGACATCAGCGCGAAGTTGCCGTTGTTTCCGGTGAAGCCCGCCGGCGCATCTGATGCGAGCACATTGCCACTCGCGACCACGTCGATAGCGCGTACGCCACCCGCGTAGCCGCTTGGTAGGTCGGTCGGATCGAGGCAGTTGAAGCCGCCACGGCCGTCTCCCTGAAGCCGGACGCAGTTGTTGACGTTGACCTCGCCGGACGTGGTGACCGTGTTGTTCACCGTCATGGGCCCGGCGAAGGTCGAACTGCCGCCGATCGTGAGGTTGCCGAGGGTCGTCAGGTGCCCCTGGAAATTCGGATCCCGGGGATCGTTAAGGACCAGGAAGCGTCCGAAGCCGCTGGCGCCGAAGCCCACGCGAGCGCCAACCACACCCTGCATCGGCCCGAGCGGGTTGGCCAAGGTCACACCGTTGATGCTGATCAGGGTACCGGGGTTGGTGTTGAGCGCCACCATGACGTCGCCGCCGACCTTGTCGATCAGCGCGCCGATTTCCACGCCGGCCATGTCCGCGGAGCCTGGCTGCCGGATGGGCTGGTCGATGTACACCACGCCCGTGATGTTGCAGGCCGCACCGGCGCACCCGGCAGGAACCTTCTGCAGCGCCACGCGATAGACGCCGTTGTTCAGCTGCGAAGTACCGTTCGTGCCGGCCGGCAGATAGCCCATCGCGATCAGGTTCGCAATGGTCGGAGCCATGGCCTGGCCGTTGGCCGCCCCCGGCGCGAGCGTGACCGCGGCCTTGGTGACGGGCTGGTCCAGTTGCAGTGCCGGGTAGGACTCCATCGCATAGTTGTTCGCCGCGTCCTTCATCAGGCTCAGGACGTCGCCCTGCAGGCGTCCGGCCGTCAGCTTCTGATTCAGCTGCTGGGCCTGAATCTGACCCGCCGCGATGATGGCGCTGACCACGAGCGCGAGCATCACCGAAAGAAGGGTGACGCCCGACTGGCGCGAGCGGCCAACGGGCATGCGAGCAGCACTGTTCATGCTGGAAGCCGTTCGCGCAGCGTGTCTCACTGCCCGCGGCCGAAGGTGAAGTTGATGTCGCTGACCGGGTTGGCATCGCAGGCGTTGGCCAGTGCCGCAATATCAACCGGCACGTCCGCTGCCTTCACGACCGTCGCTCCGACCGCGATCCGGCGCGTGATCTCGTTGCTGCCAAGCACCAGGTCCTGGCAGTCTTCGCGCTGAACGTTGCCGTAGCCGACGACCAGCGAATCATTGGCCGAGGTGATCGTGGCCGGCGTGAAGGTGACGGCGCCGTTATAGCGGTTCTGTGCCGTGTTCGTGCCCGAGATGCGCAGCCGGGCTGGAACGACGCCCGACTGCACGGCGATGGCCGTCGTGACCGCGCCGTACTGGTTGGCGTTGCCGTACAGCTTCTGGGCGCCGGCGATCATGGTCGAGATCTCGGCCTGCCCGGCCTCAATCCGGGCCTTGCGCGTCGAGTCCGTGTACTGGTTGTAGACGACGGCGGTGACAGCTGCCGCAATGACGAGACCCAACAGCACCGAGATGATGCTGACGCCGCGTTGGCGGAACAAGCGCGAATGAAAGTGCGAACGACAGTGCGAATGACAGTGCGAATGACAGTGCGAATGACGGAACGAACGAACGGAATGGATGTGCTTTGAAGGCAACGTCGGATCTCCAAGGAGGGTTGCGAAGAAAAAAGGGAACCGCGAAGGGCGGGAGAGACGGAATGAGAGCTACTGCGCCTGCTGCTGTTGAGCGCGCTGCATCAGCTTGGCCGAGGGGTCGCCTTCGCGCGACAGCGCACTGGCAATCGTCATCGTCCCGATGGACAGGACCACGGCGATCGCCACAAAGAAGCCGGTCAAGGTCCAGTTCACTGTCGAGGCGGACAGGTACACCCGCTTCTCGAGCCGATCGATCTCGGTCGTGCCGAGCACCACGAGCGCGTCGGCGAAGCTCTTGGCCGAGTCCAGCAGGCTGGCCAGGCGCGCACGCACGGCCGGCGGCATCAGGCCGCGCCCGAATGCCGTGATGTATTCGGTCGGGTTGTCCTCGAGCGAGGTGATGATCCGGTTCAGGTGCCAGCGCAGCCACGGGCGGGACGCGGCGCGCAGCGCTTCGAGTGCCTCGCGCATCGTCTTTCCGGATCGGATCATCATGGCCAGCGCGCTGAGCACCACGGCCGCGTTGTAGTCGCGGTAAAGGCTCAGGCCCGGCCACGATTCGATCTTCAGGCGCAGGCTACCGGTCCAGCGCGGTAGCCAGTAGACCGTGGCAGCGACGGCGATCGCCGTTGCGACGCCGATGGCTGCGGCATAGTCATTGATCGAATCTGCGAGCCAACGCACGAGGCCGTTGTAGCCGGTCCAGATGCTGTCGGGCGTGCCTGACGCGGCGATGCCGCTGATGATCTGCGAGGTGATGAAGCACAACGCGCCCACAATCGGGATCGCCACGACCGGCACCAGTAGCTGGTAGGCCATGACTTTGAGCGCACGCTGCTGGAACTCGACGGCCGACGCGCACATCGTCAGGGCCTCGGCTTTGTCTGCACCGGCGTCGTCGACGGCCTGGAGCAGCAACTGGTCGGCTGCAGGCGCGATGCCTTGGACGAGTTCCGAGAGCAGGTGACCCTGGCCGCCGGCTAGGCGCGCCGACATCGCCTGGATCATGCGCAGCGAGGTGCCATCGTCGAGGATGCGCGCGTTCGACGCAGCCCGCTCGAGGAAATCCCGGATGCCGACCTTGCGCGCGAGCGCATCGGCAAGATCCCGGTAGAAGTGCGCTCGGTCAAAGGACCACAGCAGGCAAACAAGCTTGAACAGAAAGCGGTTAAGGAGCATGCGACCGTCATCCCTTGCGCTTGGCACTGGTCGCGCGGCCCATGTAGCGATGCCAGGCTTCGAAGCGGGAGCACTGACGCGCATCGACCTGGCCCTGCAGCGCCTTGTGCAAGGTGTGCTCGAACACGGTCTTGCCGGTCATGTCCGGGCTGTTCAGGTTTCGGTTGGAGCTAGTCCGGTAGATCTCTACGGCATCGGTATCCCGGCCTTCGCGGATCGCTCGCAACCAGTCTTCGTCAGGCATCAGCATCTCGGCCGCAACGGTCAAGCCCACCGTGCCGCGCTCATTGCAATGACTGCAGCCGCCGATCCGCTTCCAGCGCATCGGTTCGACGTCGAGTGACAATGTGCCGATGTGCGAGGCGATCGCGGCAATGTCTTCGTATCGCGTGATTGCCTCGGCCGTCTCCATCGCGCAGTGCGGGCACAGCTTCGGCACCAGCGCCTGGTAGGCCAGTAGCGTCGTCATGTTCGGCGCCGCAAGAATCTCCCGGCTCATGCCGATCTCGTCGTTGACGAGTCGCGGCACGATGCCTGACAGCAGGTGCGCGTGCACGGTGCCGAGGCCCATGTGGCCCGTCTCGGCCAGCTGCTGCGCCGCGTTGCTGCTGAAGCGGTCGCGGATCTCGCCGAGCATCACGATGTCCGGGTCCGCCCGCATGAGCGCCGCAATCGTCTCTGAATACCGCTTGGCCGACTCCTCGGGGTTCGACAGGTCGCGCTGGATCGGAATCTGATGTGCACCGCGGATCGGGTACTCCACAGGATCCTCGATCGTATAGACCGCGCTGTGCGGCGTATGCGGATTGAGCTCGATGAAGGACTTCTGGGACGTCGACTTGCCCGAGCCCGTGACGCCGGCGATCAGGACCAGGCCCGAGGGCGTGTCCATCGCCTGCTTCCACAAGGCCACGTGCGAGGCCGAGTAGCCCAGCTCCTCGAAGCTCTTGGTCGGCTGGGTCTCGTCGACGTGCAGCAGCCGCAAGACGGTCTTCGGGCCCTCGTTGCCTCGGAGGGATTGGTACCGGAGCTTCAGGCTCTGGCCGCGCCCCGAGTACGGAACCATGCAGTAGAGGTACTTCTCCTTGTCGAACAAGGAATCGGAGCCGGACTTCGTCTGCTGGTCGTTGTTGAAGAGCGACGACATGCACTTCTCAAGAAAGGCGCCCGTGTAGGCGCCGGCATTCTCGGCGCGCATCTCCTCGACTTCACCGTCGATCCGGAACTTGACGGTCCCGCTCGATCCCCTCGTTTCGAGATGGACGTCGGTGGCTCGGTTGTCGAGCGCGTACTGGATCCATGTGCCGATCGCCTCCTGGTACTGGTTGGCGCTACGCGCGGACCCATTGCTTTCCTGGTGATCACCAACGCCCTGGTAGATGGCAGCCACGACATGGGCCTCACCGGTCGACACGCGAAGGCTGAAGCCCTCGGCGCGCAGCCGCCCCTTGATCGATTCGAGCTGAGCGCCGTCGATCCCGGTGTGCAGGACCATGGCGGCGCGGCCCGGCAGCTCGACCACTGCGACGCGCAACTGCTCATCTTTTGTCAGGGACACGACTGGCCGGGCGCCGCTGCTCAACACGCGAACGAATCGGGGCACGTCGGCGTAGGTCCGGATATGCGATCCCGCACCACCGGGGGTTTCGACAGCTACCAAGCGATCAAGGGGCAGCTCGGACGCGGTAGCGAGCGGCTGTGTGCTTCCAAGGATGCGGTTCGAAGCACCGTTGCGCACCGGAGGCGGCGCGAACGCTGTGCGATCTTCGAAGCGATCCGGATCCCTTCTGAACCACATCAGATGGCCTCCCCGACGGTCAGGACACGTGTCCCGCAGGGCCGCTTCTCGCGAACATCCTTTGCGGTGCACGGCCGGGTCAGCACCAGACCACGCCGTTCCACTGCCGCCACGCGATGGCCATGGAACTGCATCCCGACCAGCGCCAAGCCGAGCCGTTGCCCTTCTGCGACTTCGGCGACCCAGGCATTGTCACGGGCATAGAGCGCGTGCAGCACGATCTTCGGCCGAGCCGCTTCGTTGGCCCGCTCGACGGCTGCACGCATCTCCGCGGCACTCGTCGCGGGAGAAGCGCTGATGGGCTTCAGCACTGGTGGCGCCTCTGCGGCTTCCGCCGCGGCCGCTTCCTTGCGGATCTTGGCGATCTCGGCGCGCTGCTTGACGCGCTGTGCGTCCGCCAGGTCACTCAAGGACTGAGCGTGGCTGGACAGGACGACGAGCATCGCGGCCAGCACCGCAGTGCCAGTTAGGATTTTTCGGGCAGTAATCTTTCGTTCAGTACTGGGTGACATAGTAGGTTCCGGTCAGGCGCGCCTTCGCACGCGCGAGGGGTTCTTGCTTCTCGTCGCCGAGTTCGATGCTCCAGCCCGTCCACTTGACGTTCTGCGGAGCAGCGGCCAGCGCTTCGGCGAGCTGGGGGAGGGCGATCGCGCTGAGCTCGAACTTGCCGTTGGCCAAGGCCTGCGGATGCTTGAACGTGCTGGGGACGCCCGGCGCCTGTGGCCACAGTTGCGGCGGCGCAAGCTGGATCGTCAGCCCGGCGACGAGCCAGTTCTGGAGCTTGGAAGCTTCCGGGCCCTGGATGAAGGCGCCCAGGGCGGGCAGGCGGTTCTCGGGGTCGAGTTGGTCCGGTGCGAGGTCCGGCTTCCACGTCATGCGCGCGTCGTTGAGGTTCACATCCGATGCCGGGCTGAGCGCGAGGAACGGGATCGCGGCCTTGAGGCCGGCGTAGGTACCGGTGGTACGGCCGAACACGGCCTCACAGCCGACCTGCACGGCGCAGGCGATGCGCCGGGCCGCCCATCCGTCTGGTGCGAGGGGAATGCGCTGGGCCGCGGCAACGCTGGCCTCTAAAGAAGCGCGCGTGGCGCCGACCTCCTGACGAGCTGCAGCCAGTGCGCTCAGGTACTTCGGCACGGGGTCTTGCTCACGCGCACGCGCGAGTGCTTCCTGGCGGGCCTTCTCGGCCTTCCACTGCCCGTGGTACCAGTAGCCACCGATCGCGCCCAGGACCACCGTGGTCACGAGCAGCAGCTTGACGGTGTCGGGCGGAATCGCCCGGATCGCGGTGCTTTTGCCGGTTGCCCTGGCGATCTCGTCGAGCAGGCCGACCGCGAGCAGCGACCGCGGATACTTCTCGTCGTCGTCCGAGAAGACCGAGATCGCGGGTCGCTCCTGAAGATAGGAGACGGTCTTGTCGTACGCCTCATCGGCGGTGGGCGCCACCGTGTCCAGCACGGGAAGCCCATCGATCACGACGACCACGGCATACAGGTCGTCGCGTACCTTGACGTTCAACAGGGCTTCCGGATGCCTGTGCGCCCACCGTCCGAAAGCGGCGGCGAGCGAGTGCGCGCCCTTCGGTGGTCGGGTCGACTCGGCGGAGGCGTAGTAGCCCGCGGAGACGCGACGGGTCTGGCTGGTCTTGCCCTTGACCTTGATCTCGACGCTCGTGGATGCGGTGGCGAGCGCCGCGAAGCCCGCGCCGCGGTCGCTGCCTCCCTCGCGCAGGTGCGCTTCGACGGAGCCACCGGTCGGCAGCAGGCGCCAATCGAGCCCGCCGATCAGGCACCCGCCCTGGCCGGCCTCGAAAAACACGTGACGTGTCATCGATCTCTCTCAGAGCTGGACCGCGCGGACCACGATCAGGAAATCCTCGCGCTTGTAGCCGAGCTTGCGACTGCCGCCCGCGCCAATTGGGACGCCATCGGCAAGGGTGCGCATGTCGCCCGAGGACACGCGTCGCGAGAGCCCGGTCACGACCATGGCCTCGCCCGGCATCAGTCGCACGGTCGTCTGGTCGTCGGTTCCCGAGGTGACGGGCGTCTGCACCTTTTGGAAGGTCGAGCCCGAACCCGCCGTGACGTCGAACAGGCTCAGCAGTTCCGTCAGCGAAATGCCGAATTTCAGCAGGATCGCGCCGCTGTCGAGGATTGCGGGCTGGACGAGGAACTTGTCGCCGGTGACGATGGAAGACGTCTTGAGGCCCGGTGCGCCTGAGCCGACCGACGACGCCGTTGCCGGTGTGGTCTCCGAGAGGTAGCCATCGGTCTTGAGGTTGGTCTTGCGCGCCCACTGGCGGTTCATCGCGATCAGCGAGACGGGCCGGTATTGCGCCGTATCGCTGACTTGGTTGAGCAGCGTCAAGACGGCCGAACTGTTGCCGAAGCGCGCCTGCGTACCGCTGACCGGTGCCGCGCCCTCGGCCGGAGCGAGGATGTTGTAGCCCATGCTGCCGCCGAGCGCGCCAGTCAGCGTCGCCGGCGACTTGATCGATGCGCCCCAGGTTCGCGTGAGGTTCTGGAACACGATGTTCCAGTCGACGCCACGCTCATCGTTGTCGTTGACGGTCACGCTGTAGACGTCGAACTGGATGTGCGCCTGGCGCAGCATCACGGCGTCCTCATGCCTGAGGATCTCGCGCACGCGGCTCATGACGTCCCGTGTGGTCGTGACCGTGAAGCGGCCCGAGCCCTCGCTCATGACGACGCTGCCGCCGGTCGGCGCCACCATGGTCTCGATCGACTTGCGCAACGACTCGAGCGCGGCGATCTTTCCGCCTTCGTTGACGTCGAGCGACGTCGTTGTCGATCCTGTGCTGCCGCCCGTGCCGTTGCCGCCGGACTGGCCCGAGTTCGTGCCGCTCAGCGACATCTTGAAATCCTGCGTCCCGACGAACGCAGCGAACTCAAAGCTCTCGGTCATGTAGCGCTCGATCACGACGACGCCGTCGCGGTACGACCAGCTCAGATTGAGCCTGCCGCTGACGTGGTCGAGGAAGGAGGAGAGCGAGCCGTCCCAGCGCATCTCCACCGAGCTCACGTCGGTCAATGGTTGCCGGAACGGGTTCTGTGGCGCGGGTGCCAATCCAGGCAGTCCAGGCACGCCCGGCAGTGCTGACATGCCGGGCAGGGGCGCCGCGGCCATCGGTGGCGGTGGCAACGGGGCGCCCGGGGCCGATGGCGCCATGACCGGTGGCAGCGGCGTGAGAGGCGAGCCGCCGGCGATGAGGGCGCCTGGAAGCGGTCCGCCTGGCAACGGCGCGCCGGGCAGGAGTGCCAACGCCACACCAGGGCCCTGGCTGCTGGCGGGCAGCGCGCCCCCCATCTGGCCCGCTTGGCCGGGTGGCAGGGCATAGACGTCCTGCTTCACGCGCACCGGCACATTGGTGAGGCGGCTCAGGCGCTCCGCAATGACCGCGATCGACACGCGGCCGGCGGTCGCCCGATCGTCGAAGTTGAGCTTGAAGTTCTCCGAGAAGATTGGCGGCAGCACCTCGTCACTCTGGACCGCCGTCATGCGCGCACCGATCCAGGCGCGCGAGGCACGGCGGGCCACGGGCATCTCGCGCGACAGCGCGGCGCGGTGGTCGCCGAAGGTCGGCGTGCCGACCGTTGCATCGTCGACCGGAAGCGGCGCCTGGCGGGTGCCGCGGTTGACCGTCGACGCTTGCTGGCGCACCGTCGCGCCCTCCTGCGAGATGCGCCCAGCAGTGCCGCATGCGGCGAGTGCGCCGACACCGATCAACCCGATAGCAAGGCGGGTGCGGCGGCTGAATCGAGCGGCGATCATTGGCATTCCTTCAGTTGCTCACCCTTGCGTGTGACTCGGGCCAGCGGTGGTGTGTTGGGGTAGAAGCAGACCTCGAGCGGGTAGCCGCTGTAGGCGATGCCCGGCGACGCGAGCTGCGACGCGATCGCGTCCTCGAAGCTGCCGGTGAAGGTGTCGGGGGCCTCGACCATGACGTGCTTGGCGGCATCCCAACGGATGCGCCAGCCGGCCTCGGCGGCCCAGCGCTGGAAGGTGTTGGCCAGGTGCACGTCCTTGAGCTCGACGGTCCAGGCGCGCTGCGGGCTCGCCTTCGGTTCGGTGGCCTGCTGGGCCAAAGCACGCGGCGGCGTCTTGGCTTGCCCAAGCACGAGATCCGGTTGCACGGCGACTGCTGCGGTGGTGGGCTTCTTGGCGCCGATGACGATGTCTTGGGCCGCAGCGTTGCACGCTACGATGAGCAGCACGGACGCCAAGGTCCACGAAGCGCCTCGGCCTCTTCTAATTTCTTTCGCCTGCCTAGACGTCGGGTTCGAATCGCTCACTTGGGCACCTCCAGGTCGTAGACGCGCAGTGCAGCGCCGTTATCGAGGAAGCTCATGCCGATGGGCTTGGCCAACTCACCGAAGGTGCCGGCCAGTTGGGCCACCGATTCGCGAAAGGTGCCGCCATAGGCCTGTGCCCGCGCAGCGTCCGTGAGCGTCTGGGTGCTGGTGCTTTCCCAGACCAGCTTCACGCCGCCGAGGGCCGTCCAGTCGTCCAGCACCTCGCGCAGGGTCTTCTTGTCGCCTATCGGCCAGGACGACCGTGACTCGGCAACCTGAAGGCTGGGTGCGGGCTCGGCTGGCATGGCAGCAGCCGTGGGCGGCGGCTCCGGGGTCGACGGTTCGACGCCACCCTGCACAACAAGTCCGTCCGGCGTGCTCGTGATCGCGAGCGGCGCACGAACGCCGGCCAGCGATGCACGCATCTGCTCGAGAGCGGGCTCGAGCTCGCGGGCACGGATGGCACGCATGCGCGGCGTGACCGGATAGTCGATATCGCTCTCCCAGCTGAAGTCGACGCGAGCCACTCGTGCCCAGCGGCGAAGTATTTCCATCGCGCTCTGTTCGTTCGCGTTGACCATGAAGACCTTGAGCGGCACCGGTTCGGGCGGCGCCTCTGAGGCGATCGGCGCCTTCGTGGTCTGCGCAGCGGCCGGCGCGAACGCAGGACCGCCCATCGGCCTAGTGGCCGCAATGCTTGCGGTTGCCCCTGCGGGCGCGGGCGCAGTTACTGCGGCGGGGCGGCTCGACGCGTTGATCGGCTGCCGCGCGGCGCTACCCGTCGGAAATTTGAGGGTCGGCGCCGACGTACAGGCGCACAGAGCCACCACCGCCGCTGTCGGCGGTATCAGTTTCAACATAAGAGATCCCGGGTTGTTCCTCGATTGCGTGTGTTCAGCCGCCGCCGGGCGTGTGCGTCTGGCCCACGGGCCTGCTACCGCCTGAGATGATTCCGATACCCGCCGCGTGGCTGCGGCCCAGGGCATACGCGCTTCCGATGCCGTTGCTCCGTACGGCATCAAAGAAACCCCCACCGCGAAAGGCGCTCGCGACCCGGGTGCCCAGCGTTGTCGCGCCGATCGCCTGCGCTGGTGCCGACGCGGCGGCGCGGCCGGCCAGGTACGCGGTGCCGTTCGCTGCACTGCCCGCGGTCGCGCCCACCACCGCAGCCATCGGCCGCGCAGCCATGGCCGGCCCGAACGCCGAGATCCCGATGCCGCCGACCATGTCGCCCGCGATCTGGGGAATCTTGGTGGCCAGCACGCCGAGGATCAGCGTGGCGCCGACCGCCGAGAACGCAGCCGTCACGAAGTCGAGCGCGCCTGCGCTGCTTGCCAGGGCGCCCGTGTAGCTCTGCAGGATCCCGATGCCGATCCCGATCACAGCCGAAACGACCACGGCCGTGAACGTGTACTTGAGGACCGCGCCGAGCCAGGCGTCGGTGAAGCGTGCGGTCGCCTGGAACGCGAAGCAGGCCACGAAGATCGGACCTAATGCAAAGATCAACGCCAGGGCGAAGTCGATCACGATCAGGTTGATCGCGCAGACCGCGGCGAAGACGGTCAACGCCGCGATCATGAAGAACCAGCAGCCCAAAGCCACCACGCCCGCGAAGTTGGGCGAGGTCGACATGATCGTGATGTTGTCGCTGGCCCAGTTCCAGGTCGGATCCCAGCTCGACAGGCCAGCCGACACAGCCGCATCGAGCGCCTCGTAGCTGGTCGACGTGCCGCGGACGAACATGCCAGTCAGCTCGCTGCGCAGATCCTGAAAGAATCCCACGACGTTGCTCGAATAGGCGCCAGCGGACAACGCCAGGCCCATCACGAGCAGAGCACGCACGCACTTGGCGAAGACATCCAGCAGGTGATGCTGGCCGCCTGCGCCGCGCACGATGTTGAAGCCATGCCACATGACGAGGAGCGTGACGCCGGCGGTGACCGGCGCGGTCACGAGCCCGCTCAGTTGCCCGGCGATGCCGGACCAGGCGTTCGTGGCGTCGATGATCCGTGCGGCCAGCGGGGCGATGACTCTGTATTCAGCCATTTTGTGCCGCCACTTACCGGATGTATTCCCGGCCCGCGTAGACCAGGTTGCCGTTGGCGCGCAGCGTCGCCGTGGTCATTGCATCGATGACGACCTGGTCGCCGATCAGCTTGCCGACGAGCGGTTCGCCCGACGTGTAGTCGCGCGCCACGAACACGAGCGTGCGCTCGGCCTTCTTCGTCACGGTCACCGTCTCCGTCGGGTACTTGACGCGATGCCAAGTGCCGATGAATTGCTCGGGTGCGGGGGAGCAGTTGCAACCCACAAGGAGGGCGGCGGACACGCCGGTGGCGGCAGCCAACCTGCCTACAGTCTTCTTCATGGTGTTCTCAGTCCAGGTTGAACGGATTCGCGCCGCCACCGTTCGACCGGGTCAGGCGCTTGGCGCCTTCCTCGGCCGTGCGCTGCTGCGAGAGGGCGAGCTGCTGCTGTTGCTGCTGCAGGGCCATGTCCATCATCATTTTTTCGTTCTGGAGGTAGGCGATCTCGAGCGACATGCGGTTCGAGAGGTCTGCGGCTGCCTTCGCATCCGAGGTGTCGATCGCCGCGCCGAGTTGCCGAAGCTGGCTCTGGCGTTGCTTGGCCGAGTTCAGCGAGCCGTTGATGAGATCGAGGTTCTGCGGGATGGCCATGGCCGTCGCTTCACAGTTCATGCGATCCCGCTGATTGCCCGGATACCGCTGCGCGCAGTCGAAGGTCCGGATCTGCTCGTAGATGGCCTTCGCACCGCTCGACGCACCGCCCGCGCCGAGCGAGCGCAGTTGGTCGTAGCGGGTCAGGAAGTCGGCGGGCAGCTCCTGACGCAGCATGTTGCCGGCCAGGTTCGCCATGCCCCGGCCGCCGGTCAGTGACTGGATCTGGCGCACCTGGTTGTCGATCTGCTCCTTCTGGTTCTTGAGCGAATCGATCATCTGCTTGTATTGCTGCGTCCAGGACATGACCTGCTGGACCTGTTGCGTCAGCGACGCAATGTCGGTGACCGGGATCTGCGCTGATGCGCCTGCGGCGCTCAAGCTCAAAGCCAGCGGGGCCGCCAAGCGTCCGAACCATCTCACAATCATCACGCTTCTCCCTTCATGAACGCATCGAGCCATTGCCCGGGTTCGTCGCCGAGCCTGGCCCGGAGCCCGTCGAGGCGCTTGACGTTGTCGGTGGTGCCGGACAGGACCTTGAGCTCGTCCCTGAAACCGTCCAGATTGAGCGATGCCAGCGAGAAGCGGTTGCCCTGCTTGATCGCGAACATCCGCGACCCCTTGGCCAGCGAGGCGACCACGTCGAACTCGGCGTCGGTCAGCTTGAAGCCGCCGACGTACTCGGCGCGGTCCGCCGTGGCGTTGGGCAGGAAGATCAGGGTGGCCGACTGCTCGATCAGCGTCCGGGCGATCGGGCTGCTCAGCGTGTCCGATGGGCTTTGCGTCATGTAGACGCCGAAGCCGTTCTGCTTGCGAATCGTCTTCTGCTTGTTCTTGGCGAAGTCCTCGAAGTAGCTGACCGACAGGGCCTTCCAGTACTCGTCCATGAAGAACGCGAAGCGCCGGCCGTCGATGAGCTGCTCGACGCGGTACATGAGGTACATCATGATGGCGGGGCAGGTCCGCTGGTCCTCGAGCAGCTCGGTATAGTCGAAGCCGTAGCAGCGGCCGTCCTCGAACTGCAGGCGATCGTCATCGCAGTCGAGCGCCCAGCCCAGCGGGCCCGGCACGTCGCCGCCTGTGCGGCACCATTTGCGCAGCCGTGCGGCCACGCTCGCGTCATCGGTGTCGGGGAGGTTCTGCAGGACCGCGCCGAAGCTGCGGTGCCGGCGTTCCAGGCGTCCAACGGCGACAACAGCCTCGCGGATCTCGGCTTCTTCCTTGGCCGTGTGCGGGTGCCCTGGCACGCCCGTGCAGAACATGATCAGGTCGGCCCAGAACAACAGGGTTTCGGCCGTGGGCGCCATCTTGAACGGCGCGAAGCCGGTATGCTGGCCACGCTCGAGCGACAGATACTGGCCACCGATCGCCCGGATCGCGATCTCCATGCCGCGGTCCTTGTCGAAGGCGACGATGTGGGTGCCGTACTTCAGCAGGTTGTAGAGCAGGAAGAGCGCCAGCACCGTCTTGCCGCCACCCGACTGGCCGATGATCTGGGTGTTCCCGAGCGCCTTGTCGTCGAAGGAGTCGTGGTCACGCTCCGTGTCATGAAAATTGAAGTACACGGGCTGGCCCGCCGGCGACTGCAGGATGGTGACAGCTTCCCCCCAGGGGTTTCGGTCGCGCTTGCCGTTGCTGAAGTTGTGTAGCGAGCACAAGCCCGTGAAGTTGCGCGAACTCAGATTCGCGACCCGGGGGCGCAAGCGCCAGTTCCCAGGAAGCTGCGCGGCGTAGGCGTGGTCCGTGACGAGGTCCAGCGGAACGCCCAGGAAGCCGGCGCTCTGCAGTGCGTCGATCGCCGCCGCCCGCGCCACCTTGACCAGCTCAGGGCTCTCGGCCTTGACCTGCATGCTGTAGTGGTACTCGCCGAACGAGAAGTTGCCGCTCAGCACATCGTCGATGGCCTGGTCCATTTCCTCGACCTGCGATCTCGCGTTGTCCTCGGAGCTGATCAGCTGGTTGCGCTGCCGACGCAGCACCTGCTGGGCATCGCGCGTGTTGAACGGGGAGAACGACTGCGTCTCGACGTACTCGCACGGCAGGCCCAGCATCGTGTTGAGGATGCCGGGCGATGAGAAGTCGGCGTAGTCCTTGATGTCGACGAAGGCGCTGAAGATCGACCCGTGGTGATCCCGCGTCTCGATCATCTCGGTACCGAAGAAGAGGCGGGTGCGGGCCAGGTACCGGTCCAGCGGGACGGATTTAAGCGGGACCGGCTGCCAGGTGCCGTTGGCCAAGTAGGCATAGAAGGTCAGCTGGTCGCTGAAACGCACGTTGCCTTCGCTGTAGGCGCCGAGCAGCTTCGGGCGGTAGTCCACCAAGGTGCTCATGACCTGGCGGTTGACGGTGTCCATCACGTCGAGCGCGGCCGTATTCTCGGCCTGGAACTCGACGGGCGTCCGGGCCACGTTGCCGAACAGTGCCTTGGCCTTCTGCGGGTAGGGCCGGTAGACCACCGTCAGGTAGATCTGCGTGGCCATGAGGCTGCCGTGCGCGAAGCGCTCGTAGTATTTCGCCATCAGGTCCCGCGCAAAGCCTGGCGGTGGGAGCGACAGGCTGTCGCCGATCCGGCGACGGACGCGGTGGACCCAGAAGGCGAACTTGCCATTCGACAGGCCGCGGATGAACAGGTTCAGCGCGTTCATCTGTGCAACGGCTTCCTCGTTGCTGAGGCCTTCGAACGAGAGCCCTTCGATCAGCCAGGTCGAAATGTAGTCGCCCGTCTTGAGGACGACGACATCCTCCGTCGACGAATACGAGAACGGCAGGATCCGGCTCTGGGAATCCTCGCGCGTGCTCAGACGGATCGTGTCAAACATGGCGCTCACCATCCGCCCCGCTTCCTGAAGTCCAAGGGGCCCATGCTGTGCGCGCCCCAGAAGATCCGGTTGCGCCGGAACGGCCTGCTTCGCAGGTACATGAGGTACTGGTTGAGGCGGTGGTCGTCCTGGCTCGACATGAAGCGCATGACGAGAACCGCGAAGGACATGATGACGAGAATGGCCAGGCAGGTCAGGAGGCCCAGCAGCGCCAGGCTCCACATGGCCAGCAGCAGGAACGTGCCGACGACAAGGATGCAGGGCACGATCGGGACGCCCAGCATCATGGCCGGGCGCGTGGCGCCCTTGAAAATGCGATCACGCATGCCTGTTCAGAAGAAAAGGCTTGCGAAGGCGCTGCCGCCGCCGAGGAGGACGCCGCCCCAGAAGACCGGCGCCACATCGGACCACTTCGCCGCATGGAAGGCCATTCGCGCGCCGACGAACATGATGGCGAGCGACACCAGGATCACCCCGATGCTGAGAAACCAGGTCTGGACGCGCGTCAGGGCCTGCGTGCCCCGCTCGAACTGAGCGTAGGCGGGCGAGGCGATGACCAAGATCGTTGCCAGCGCCGCTGCCGCGCGCAGGCCTGACTTGCCGCGCCATTGCTTTTTGTACCGCACTCTTCAACTCCTCTGCTTTGTAAGCAACTGTTATAGCAACTATTATGGCATCTAAAACAGTGGCCTACGAGTTCAGCAGGTCATGGCAGTCGTGTTGCCTGGAACGGCCTGGCTTCTTCGTGGCCTCGCTTCTTCTCTGTTCGCTCGCAATAGGGCGCAGAATCTCTGGATGCCCGAAGCTCAGCCGCCTACTACCCAGCCGCGAAATCCTCTTCACGGCGTGACGCTGGAGACAATCGTTCGAGCGCTGGAAGCCCGTTATGGATGGGCGGACCTTGCGCAGCGGATACCAGTTCGCTGCTTCTCGCATGATCCGAATGTCAGGTCCAGTTTGACGTTTCTGCGCAAAACGCCGTGGGCCCGAGATAAAGTGGAGGGGCTCTATCTATTCATGCTGCGCGAAGAAAAGCGGATGCAGCGATCCTTGACCGCGAATCGCTAGTGAGGGTCCGCTTACTGCGAGTCACTTCCGCCGTGAAGCTCGCCGTCAGCTACCCAATCACGCGCTCTTGCCGGGCCGCGAACGCCCAGATCAGACGAGAGGCATCCGGCCCCTGCGCGTCGCCGTAGGCCTGGCTGGGCGAGCCACCGCTCCATGCGTGACCCAGGCCGGGGATGTCGACCAATGTCGCGACCCTGGTGCCGCGACGCTTGAAGTCGGTGACTTGTGCGGGATAGCGCTTGCCTCGTTGAATCGTTCGCGTGGCGCCTGCTGTGGCGCCCGCGGCTACGGCCCAGGCTTTGACGGCCGCGTGGCCGTTGGATGCAGCCACCACCTTGTCGTTGCGCCCATGGATGACCATCAGCGGCGGCCACGCTCGCGCCGAGGCCGCAGGCGCTGGTACACCGGGCCGCATCGATCGCAGGCCGTGCATCGCTGCAACGGCGGAGACTGCCGAACGGGCGGCGCCGGGCGGAATGCCAGAATGCATCACCACGCCGCTGAAGCGATGAGGGTAGCGCGTGGCCAGCAACGCCGCCATGCTCGCGCCAGCCGACAGGCCGGCCACCGTGACGCGTGTTCGGTCGACGGGATACAACACGCTGACCTGATCGATCGCACTCATGATGAGCGCGGCCTCGGAGAACGCCCGTCCGCTCGAGGTATCGAACCAGTTCCAGCAGCCCTTGGGATTGGCCAAGCGATCCTGTTCGGGGTACAGCACCAAAAAGCGCTCACGCGCGGCGAGCGCGTTCATGCGGGTCGAGGCTGCGAACTCCTGCGCGTCCTGGTCGCAGCCGTGAAGCATCACCATCAACGGCAGCCGATCGGAAAACCTGACGCCCGGCGGACGATACAGTCGGTATCGGCGAACGCCCTGCATTCCCGCGGCCATGCCGGAAACCCATTCGCCGATGGCCGGAGCCACTCTCGGCGTTTGCAAGGGCACGCGGGGCTTGGCGGCGGGGCGCGGAGACCGCACCTGCAACCTGACTGGCTTGGCTCGGGTGGCGGGCTTGGCGCTCTTTGCAGGCTTGGCCGCAGCACGCATCAAGCCAAGGCCGAATTTCAGCGCGCGCGACCAGGCAGCGGACAGTGCGCCGGACGACGACCGACGACGCACCATCAGCGCCTGCTCTTCTTGGCCGACGGCTTCGACTTGACCGCCGTGCGTGTGGTCCCGGTCCAGAAGTCGACGATCTGCCGGCTGAGGTCAGCCTGCGAACTCGCCACTTGGCGCTTTGCGGCGGCGGTCGCCTGACCACGAACTGAGCCGGCTGCCTTGTTGGCCGCGCTCAGCCACATGCTCATCAGTGGGTTTGTCTTCGTCCACGGGTTGCTCATCGCGCGCTTTCGTCAAGACCGAAGTTGAAGCACTTATGAGACATCACGCCCCTCATGCTGCGACGCAGCATTTCACTCAAATTAGCGTGGTTGATGTCCTACCACGAGCGGTGAAAGCGGCGTCGCATCTCTCGTACCAAGAATGGATATGGCACCGGGTGCAAGTAGATCGACATGGCCCGCCGATCCGGACGCTGGGCCCGCCCGCGCGCAAATACTGGCTTTGTCGGTGTCAGGATCTGGCAGCGGGAAGCTGAACCCTAAAAACAGTGCCTTTTGCTGGCCGGCTCTGAATAGTGACCGGGTGGCGCAGGCGGTCGGCGAACCGTTTCACCACGGTGAGGCCCAGGCCGCTTCCGCGCTGCCCGTCGGCCGCAGCGCTGGCATCCTCGTGGAACGCGTCGAAGATCCGGGCGCGAAGCTCGTCGCTGACGCCAGGACCTTGATCCCAGACTTCCAGCATGACGAAGTCCCCGCGCTTGCGCGCAGCGACCAAAACGCCGCTTCGTGTGAACTTCAGTGCATTGGAAACGAGGTTTTCGAGGATGCGTTGCAGCATCGCCGGATCGGTCTCGACGAGCAATCCCGTGGGTCGGACGTGCATTCGTACGTTGCGGGTTGCCGCGACAGCCTCAAAGTGGAGATCGACCTTCTGCATCAGGCGCTGCAGCGGAATCACCTGTCGTTGCGGTTTCGTATCGATCGCCTCAACGCGAGCAAAGTCCAGCACTTCGTTGAAGTAGTGCTCGAGCTCTTGCATCTCGGCCGACATCCGAATCAAAGTCGCGTGTGCAGGATGCTCCTGCGGCACCTCGGCGAGCGCCGAATAGCCCATGAGCTTCATAGCGTGGAGCCGCTGCTTGAAGTCGTGGCTTGCGCCTGCAAAGAAGTTTGAACGTTGCTCAAGGATCGACGCCGTGTCGTCCACACGCTGCTCCAGCGTCTCCTTGACCTCCGTCATCTTGGCAAACATGCGATCCGCTTCGATACCGTGGGCCAGTGACGCCTTTGGCTGTCTGGCTGCCAGGATGCCGAGCCATGTAATCACGCCAGCGATGACGTCGCCGGCGATGATGACCTCGGGCGAAACAAGGTCGACCTGGTACGCGCGCAGCGACAGTCCGGCCCATAGAGCCGCGACATAAGCACCGGAAGCGACTGGCGAACGCGTCCAAACCCGAGTTGCAGCCAGGGAGAGCATCACGAAGCTGATCAACAGCATCCCGATCGTGTCCGTGAGCTCGCTGCCGACATAGAGCCATACGGTCCAGAGCCAGTGGACGGTGGACAACACGGAGATGACGGCAACGAGACGCGGGTACCGGCGCCGGGATTCCGCGTGGCGCGTAATTGCGAAATACAGGCTGGCCCGCGCACCGCCGATGGTGAGGGCGCTCAGGAGCCAGAGCAAGAAGGCCCAGCAGCTGCCGGTGGGTCCTGTCAGCTCGGCCAAACCGATCGCGAGGTTGGCCACCAGGAAGGCAATCTGGTTCGGGCCCCACGACCTGCCCAGGCTCGGGCTTCCCGCTTCCAGCAGCTTGCCGAACAGGCTGTGTGTGGGCCACTGAAGGTCTTCTTGCGCGCTCATTGGGCCCCCAGCCGAGTGGCTTCGGGGTGAGGCCCGGGCGCCTGACTGAGCATCCCGCCCTCGATGGCCTTGGTTACCGCATGGCTGCGCGTCTTAACGTTCAGCGCTGCCATCGCCGCGTTGATGTGATTGTTGACGGTCCCCTCCGATAGGCCGAGTGCTCGACCTATCTCCTTGGAGCTGAACCCGGATCGGACCAGGTCCAGCACTTGAGCCTGCCGGCGTGTGATCCGCAGTGTTGTTTCGTCTCTCATGCGGTCGACAGGGGGCGCTGCTGCGAAGCAGCGCTCGCCGCGGAAGATCTGATCCAGCGCCGACGCAAAGGCATCGACCGGGGTCGCCTTGATGATGTAGCCCAAGAAGCCCATCGCCTTCGCTTGTGCCACGAAATCCTGCCGATGCATCGCTGTCACCACGCAGGTGATCCCTGCTAGCCCTCTGTCCCTGAGCTCCGTCGCCAGGGACAGGCCATGAGCACCGGGGACATCCAGGTCCAGAAGGATCCGGTGCCACACCTTCGTGGGGTCGGAAAGCGCGGATCGGACGGCGGTGGCGCTCGAGCGCACGGAGATCTGCAGCAGGGGATAGTTGTGGCTGATCAGCTCTTTGGTGGCGTGGGCCACAAAGGGGTGATCTTCGACAATCAGTACGTCATTCATGGGAGTAGCTACTCAAGGCGTTGCCGCCCGAGAAAAATAGGATCTCGCAAGCGAGAGAGTTCAATGCGGCCGCGCCGAATCTCCGGCGGCGGCGGCGGCGGCGGTGGGGCTCAGAAGTGCTGGCCTACCAGAATCGCCGCAAGCAGCAAGACGTTCGCTCCGGCGAGCCCGATCAGGAGCCACAGGTGCCTCGTGAGGCCTTGCAGAGCACGCTCGGTGTGCTGGCTGATTTCCGCGTGGACGCGGGCCGCTTCAGCATGTTCGTCGGCAACGCGCCGACGAAGAACATTGGTCAGCGCGAGGCCCATGGCCTCAAAGTCGGTAAGCGTCTGCTTGGCGGATGACCTGACTCCATCAGCGCTGGCCTGTATATCGGCAGTGATGGCCGGAACCTGGGCCTTGAGCGCTTCGACGTTGGCGCTGAGCTCTTGGACTTCGACCAGCAACTCAGCGTGAAAGGCATCGACAAGGCTTTTGCCAGCCGAGGTCATGCAGCTTGGACAAACAACTTCGCGAAGACTTCGTCGAGCTCGCGCTGGATGCCACGCGCGATGCGCGAGAACACTTGCGCCGTCGCAAGCTCGACCTTCTCCTGCTTGGTCTGAGCCGCGGCGATCTCAGCGCGAAAGTCCCGACCTTCGGCGACGCACTCGTCGACGCTGCGCGTCGCGAGATACGCATAGCCCTCGCTTTCGTGCACGACCGCGCTCGCGATGCCAAGTGCCTGCGACGCCTGGATGACGTGGTGGAACATCTTGTCCACGTCATCTTCGGGATCGACGAAGTTCAGGACCAGCTTCAACTTTTCTTCTGGGACGGCCAGGGACACCAGTTCACGAATGACCTTCACGGTATCGGCCTGCTGCTTCGCCTTGGAGACCGTGGGGATCAGGAAGTAGTCGAAGCCGTCGAGCACGTCGCCCATGCGGCCGACCTTCGAGAACACCTGCTCGATGTTGCTGCTGCCGATGTCCACGATCGCTTGATCGGACGCGAGAACGTCGACCATCACGGTCGAGAAGTCCTTGCCCTTGACGTTCGTTTCGTCACCGCCCTCGTTGATCGATTCCACGAACGTGATTGGGCAGTTGCCCATGCGCGGCTGAAGCAGGTGCCGGGCCAGCGTCGACTTGCCGACATTGCCCGAGTAGTTCAGGACCGCAACCTTGATTCCAGATTTCTTGCTCACTTACCAATTCCACTCACTCTGTTCCCTGCGTCGATCATTGCGCGTAATGCATGTTCACCTTGGCGCGAGCCAAGTCGCTGTCTCGCTTGTCGAGGCGCGACAGGGTTCGCTCTGCCACGACACCCATGTCCTGCTCCTCCATCCGACTGAGGATGGAACTGAGCATGGCCAGCTTGCCCGCGCGATCGGTCGAAGCATCGGTGGGCTTGATGACTGAACTCGATCGTACCACCAATGCATCCTTCAAGGATGCAGTAAAGGTTGCTATCGACGCCGGAGGTTCACAACATTGCGTTCCTTCGTCGGCGCACGCGGCCTCGCTGCTATGAGCCGGCGCAGTCTTCATGAGCGCTGGCGCGGCCTGAGCGCTAGGCTTGTTCGAGTTCGTTGGTTTCGACTCGTCGCGCGGCAGGGCCTCGCGCTCCACTTCGGCGTATGCCTTCGCCTCGGCTGCCAGGTCTAGGTTGCTTTCGATCCATCGGTAGAAGGAAGCTCGCGAGCACGAGATCAGCGCGGTTCCCTTGAGGAATTCATAGGTGGCCTGGCGCGAGTAGCCGTCGAGGTGAAAGCGCAGCATCGTCGGCACGAACCGCGCCAGGTTCGACACCCTGTCGGGCGCGCGTCGCGCCTTGAACTCGTCTTCGAGCTTGCGCAGCTCTGCGTCGTTGGGAAACTTCATCGGTGCAACCTCCAGGTCTCGCTGCGTCTCGCGCCATCGCGCGGCTGCGACGACGCTTGCGACATCCACGAGGCGCGCAGTATGTCGCAAGAGCGAGGCACTGTTCTTGATGAATTTCACGAAGTCTCCTGAGATCTTTCGTGCGTTCACGCGATCTCAGTTCGACTCGTTGCGTTTCGCGGCGTCGCTTGCGTGCTCGCAGCGTCTCAGCCATTCTCATGAAATCCCCCGCAATCCCGGCGCAGCCGGATGTCGGCACCGTTCACGCGATCAGCGAGGCACGTTGGGTATGTTTACAGCGGCGACGCCTCTGCAAAATACCCGTGCCAAAGGCTCTGCCTTTGAAACCGATTCGGCTACGCCTCTGAGATCTCGCGTGCATACTCGCGCCGCAATTTGATTGGCGACCTTCGATTCGCCGCGAACAAGATGAGTGAGGAGTCCATGCACCTGCATTGCAACGCCGATCATGGCGCGGCTGCGGCGCGTCGAGACGCTGGCGCGTGAACTCGGAGCCGCCGAAGACGAAGGTTGCGTCGTTCCGACTCAGCGCAGAAGCGCATGCGAAGTTGACCGCGCGCGCCAGGGAAGCGGGAATTTCGGGCCGCGCGTGGTTCGAGCGGGCGATCCTCGACAACCAGACCGAGATCGTCGCCAGGCCGCAGCAGCACCCCGAGCTCAAGGCCTTGCTGTTCCAGGCGGCGAAGGCCGGCAACAACCTGAACCAGCTCGCTCATCGCTTCAACGCGTTGCGGCTGGAGGGCCGCATGTCGCAGCAGGACTGCGCGCGGGCGCTGGCGACGCTCGATGAGATCTACGGCGCGTTCAGAGAGGCGGTCGCCCGTGCTGATTCGCGTTAACGCTGCATCCGAGGGGATCAAGGCGTACCTCGAAACCGGGCGCAAGAAGGGCAGGGAGTTCGAGCGAGATCTGATCGACGAGAGGATCCCGCTCGCCGGTGACATCGAGTTGCTCGACGCCATCATCGACGCCATCGAGACGAAGCGGCATGGCGACGCGCGTTACCTCCACATCACGCTGGGCTTCGCCGAGCAGTTCACGTCGGCCGAGGCGTGCGGGCCGGGCCAGATCAACGCGCAGCGTCTGCACGAGATCGTGGAGGCGTACCGTGAGTTGCTGATGGCGGCCTACGACTCAAGCGAGTACATGCTTTATGCCGAGGCCCACATCCCGAAGGTCACGCATGAACTTAACGCGAGCTCCGGAGACTACGAGGCGAGGTTGCCGCACGTGCACATCGTCATCCCAACGCGGAACCTGGAGTCGGATCGCTATCTGAATCCGTTCGGCTACGGCGAAGCGACGCAGTGGGCTGCTCAGGCCATCCAGGAGCAGATCAACCAGCGCTTCGGCTTGCGCAGTCCGCTGGACTCACGGCGTGGATCGGAAGGCTTGCAGCACCCGCTGAGCCGGCACGTTGCGGGTTTTGATGGCCAGAGTCCCAAGCAGATCCGTGCCTACCTGGCTTCGCTCGTGGCGAGCCGGCAGGTGGACAGCTTCGACGGCCTCGTGGAGGCGGCGCGTGCCATCGGGGCAGTCACCGTGAGGCGGGGCAAAGACGACGACTACATCAACGTCAAGCCGGGATGGGCTGACAAAGGCATCAATCTCAAGGAGTTCGGCCGCGCGGTGTTTGCGGGCGCCGCCGAGGCGCTGCGCCAGGACGGGTCGGCTCGAGATTGGGACGCCGATGTCGCACGGTGGGTCGAGCAGGGCGCCTTCGAGGCGCGCTATGTCGCCTCGCCGCGCATGCGCAAGGCCTACAAGGCTATGACCCCCGAGGCGCGCGCGGCATTCATCGATACGCGGCGGGCCGAGACCCGAGCCCGGCTTGCCGCCTATGACACGCCGATCGAGAACCAACTTGTCGACGCCGCAGGGGCGGCCATCGTTCAAGCGGTCTCGCGCGTGGAGGAGGGCGGGACGCCGACTCCGCGCTCCGTTGGCCTGGCCAATCGGCTGGCCCGATTAATCAAGGACCTCAAACATGGAAGACCTCAACCGACTCACAAACCTGCTCGACGAAATCGCGGAGCAGCAGCTGCAGATCGCCCTGACCTTCGAGAACATTCTGTCCGAGATGGAAACACCGTCCGAAGACGGCTTGGTCAAGACGCTCGAGAAGCTGCTGGCGCCCCTGAAGGCCAGCTCGGACCAGATCAAGGACCATCTCGGAATCGAAGCGACGCAGAGCTGAAGGCTCGGGCCGACCCGCGACGGGTGCTCGACGCCGCCCAGCGCCGGTTCGGCATCGACCCGGCGGTGTACGGCATCGCCCCAGGCAAGGATGGCACCCCCCGGATCCTCCATGAGGGCCGGCAGTACAACCTGGGCGATTTTTTCACGAAGCACCTGCAGCGGCTCTGGGCCGAGGCGCGTGCGATCCTCGTGGAGTGTCAGCCACAGGATGCGGGCGCCGGCGACGCTTCTCAATCACATCATGACCCCTCCGACCCCGGAACAGATCTCGGCCGCGATAGCCAACGCGCGGGCCTGCTACGCCGCGCAGCAGCGGCTGTTGCGCGTGGCCGACAAGCTATTGCTGACCCTGCGACGATCGCAAGGTACTTCCGCCGCCGAAATCTTGGCGCAGCTCTTGAAGCCGCTTTGCGCGGACTACGCCAAGATCGCGCGCCAGACCAAGAACCGCTGAGCGCCGAGGAGCGCGTCGCCCGATCTGCCGCTGCGATCGCTCGCGCGAGGCTGCTGGCGCGCGATCCGCAGAGATTGCGTGGTGCGCTCCGTCGACGAGAGATCGGACAAGCGCTTGCGATCGCACTGCGCCGACTGACGGCGAACCCGCCGCGCCGGTCGCAGACCGTCATCCAGACCATCGCAGCGTCGATGCACCGCAAGGATGTCGCGCACGATCGGTTGAAGTCGGAGACGAACCCTGCGGTTGTCCTGGCCGCGGCGCAGCGCCTCTACGGGATCGACGTAGCGCAGTACACCATTGGGACCGGACGGGACGGGCTGCCGCGGATTCTGCATGGGGGCAAGCAGTACAACCTCGGGGACTTCTTCACCAAGCATCTGCGGCGCCCGTGGGCAGAGGCCGAGCAAGTGCTTCGTGACTGCTATCACGCGAGCTTGGCCGGCGCGTTGCCACCGCCTGACCAGGTGCTGTGGCGCCAGTTCAACCGATGGCGCAGCCGCGCCTTCGAAGAACTGGCTGCGAAGCGGGCGGAGGAGGGCGCCGGATTCCGCGCGCGCGTGCTGGCGGCGCGCGACCTGTACAAGCGGCGCAAGGCCGCCGCTCAGCCGCTGGCCGGGCGTCAGCGGGCGGCGGCCGTGGCTCGGGCCCGCGCGGAGCGCTTCGTCACTGAGCAGACGATTTCAGGGGATCGCTCGCAGACGAAGGCTGCGAGCCGGGTTCCGCCGCGCAACGCGCACTACCGGGAGTTTCTGCGATCGCTAGCCAGCGAGGGCGATACCTCGGCACTTGCCGAACTGCGCCGGATGGCGCCGCACGAGGCGGAACTCGACGCCAAGGTCACGGGAGCGGTAAGTCAGCCCGTGTTTCCACTGCCAAGCTACACGGTAGATGCGCGCGGTGCAGTGACCTACCGATCGGACGCCATGCCACTCGTGCGCGATTCGGCGCAGGGCGTCGCGGTGCTCAAGGCCGATGTCAAGGCCTACGACGCAGCGATCCGCGTTGCAATCGCACGCTACGGACGCTCGCTGACTTTTTCTGGCGACGACATCTTCGTGGCGCAGATGACCGCTGCGGCGCGCCGAACCGGGCTCGAGCTCACGCTTCGGGATGCATCGAAGCCCCAGGCCGTGCCGATGGTCCTGCGGCAGCGCGAACGCTTCGACCGATAGTCCTCGGGCGCTAGCCCATGTCCGGCGAGCGAGATTCGCGCAAAACTAGTTAACTCTGTAGATGGTCAATCCGGGGCAACGCTGATGCAATCGAGGATTCGCAGCAGAGAGCTTTTCCTTTAGGCGTCAGCCCGAGACCATGACCACGACAGCAGTACCCGTAGAAGCAACCGCAACAGCAACCACAGCAGCGACCGTCGCCGCATCCCCCGCGCCAATCCAGTCCATGCAGTTCACGCGTGCCCAGGTCACGGCTGCGGTCAGCGCGGCTGGCAACCACCCGAACGCCACGGATTCCGATATCCGCCGGCTCGTTACCCTGCAGTTCCACATGATCGCCCACCGGCTCGACACGATCGACACAGAAACGCTGGGCGACGACCCGACCGGCAAGCTCTTGGATTTCTTCGTGCCCAGAAGCTGAAGCGGTCGACGATCGATCGTCCTGATCTTTTTCGGCGCAGCGGCAGCAACGGAACAATTTTTTCCTCCGGGATCGAAGCGCCGCCGCATCATGCGGCGGCGAGCCAGTGTTGCTAACGCTGTGATAAAGGTTGCTATGCGGTAAGCTACAGGCTTCCTGTCGATGCATCCTTGGGCGGAGCGGAAGTCTCACCTCTTCATCGGCAGGAAGACCCTCAACTACTTGCCGCGCGATGAAAGCAATCCTGGCCGAGAAGCTGCTGACTCAAGAGGAGTTCGACGGTGCGACGACCTACCTGAGGATTCGAGTCGACTCCGGCCTCACTCTCGCGCTGGCGCATGGCTTCCACGTTCAGGGATTGCCGCTAAGGGCTATCGCGGAGCAGAACGACTGCACTCGGCAGAACGTGGTGCACGCACTCCAGCGCTTTGCGGTGGCGTACGAACGCTACATTGAGGTGCAGGCGCATCTCGCCAAGAGCGTGCCGGTGAAAAAGGGCAGACCATCATTGCCGCCTGCCGTCAAGACCAAGAAGCCCGCCGCCAAGAACGCCAGCAAGCCTCCGGCTCCCGTGAAGAAGAGCGCCTTGAAGCCTGCCGGCAAGAAGGTCGTGGCTCCTGCATCGAAGAAAGCCGCGGCAAAGAAGCCGGCTGCGCGCGCAAGGGCAGCTTCACGCTAACTGTGCGATCGCCAAGCGGCGCCGGGCGTCAGCTCGGACCGGCCGTCTGCGCAAATTCTTCCTGAGCAACCTTTCGAGGGTCCTCGTCCTTTCGCGTCTGATACAGGAGCGACGCCCATTTGGCGAGATGCTCTTGGCTCTCGACGATGCCACCGAGGATTTTCCATTCTTCGCAGAACGTCCACCTCCACATGAATCCTGGTGGAGTGCGGAACCCTTCAAAGGGAGAGGTCATCGTTACGGTCTAGGTCGAAGGGGTGAAGGACGGCGGCGCCCGAGCGCTGCGTCAGGTTCCCCGCGCTTCCAGATGGGCAGCGGTGTCGGCTGCCCCCATGCTCCGGGCGAGTTCCAGCGCGGTCAGCCCTTCCGAGCTTTTCGCGTTGATGTCGACGCCTTGCTCCAGCAACAGGTCCAGGATCTCGAGCCGGTTGAACATAGCCGCGAACATCAACGGCGTCTTGCCGCCCGGCGGCGCGAAGTCGGGCTTGGCGCCGTGGGATAGCAACAACTGGACGATCGGCAGGTAGCCTTTGAAGGTAGAGGCACCCAATGGCGTCTGCGCCATGTCGTTGAACCGGTCGGGCTCCGCGCTCGCTTCGAGCAACGCCTTCGTTGCCTCGACGTGGCCATGGTAGGCCGCCAGCATCAGCAGCGTATCGCCTTTGTGGTTGCTCATGTTGGGCGGCAGGCCCTTCTGTAGCAGGCGAGTCAGCGTCTGGGCGTCACCGTTGCGCGCGAGCTGGAAGACTTCCTGTGCGAACGCGATGAAATCTTCATTTGGTGTGGGGTCGGAAGCTGGGGCGTTCATCATTTTCTCTGGGAGCTGCAAATCGTGATTAGGGACGTGGTCGCGCCCTGTAGTGCTCTGACAGCGGGCATCGCACGAGGAACAAGCCAACGTTGAATCGTGCAGCATGCCGGACGGCCGCCCACCCGGGATTAGCGGAAGTCCGCATACGGCGTAGGCGGGCGCGCCCCGACGAACACCGAAGGCGTCCACCAGGTTGCGCGACCTCGCGACTGGCCCGCCTCGCTCGACTGGGAGCGGAAGCGCGTCGCCGCCCGTCACTGCTCCAACTCCGCCGATCAAATGGCACTGCGCGCAGCCACTACGATCCGGAGATGGATGCTTCGCAATCAAGAGAGCCAAACACGCCGGAAAGCTCCGCCTTGCGGATCTGGAACGACTTCATCGAGCGCCACCGCGTTGTGGATGAGGCTGTGCCGCTGTTCACAACGGACGAAAGCGGGGTGGTCGGCAGCAGATTCGTCGGCAGGCAGTCGCCGCGTCGAATCCTCCAGCGCTCAGACGCCATGAACGCGTTGATCCGGCGCGAGGTCGAGAAACTCGTCGAGGATTGATCGTCTCCGGCGCGACGCCTCGATGGCCTGATCTACATCGCGGGCATCAAGCGCGGCTCGACGGATCTGGTCCGCAACTCGGACCGCTTTCCGAGCACCAGCACGACCGTCGGACTAGGCAGGAGCTTCGCCTGGAACCAGTGGGCCCGCGTCAACGGTGTCGTGGACGACGAGTTCAAAGTGATTCGTTCGGAACGTGGACGGTTCACCGCGACGGCGCATGCGCTGCGCGGATCGGACAACGCACTCGATGGCCGGGCCTCCTCCGCCCGCCCACGCGGGCTTGTCATCCCGATCGAGGCGGCTTGAGAAGGGCCGGTGCCTCCTCAGTAGCCGGTGGCGACGGGGCGCACGCCGCCGACCAGCGCGGACCGTCGACGATGCGCCTGATTTCGCAGAGTTCATCCGTGGTCGCGGACCGCGACGCCATCGAGCCGCCACTCTCGTCGCGCTGGCCGCGCTGAGGTGGCGGTGCATGTCACTGGCTTCGCATCCTTCGGTGCTGCACGCTTCGCTTGCCAGTGAGCTCCGGGTGACGGGGTTGGCTTGCTTTTCCCTTCATCCTTGCACACCGTTCTCGCGGTCAAGGTCGGCGCTGCATATGCGTACGCATGCGCTTGCGGCCTGCCGGCCGTCTGCGAACCCTGACAGCTGCGCTGCGGCGTGCCGGTTCCGGTCTCGGGCAATCCCGCCCGAATCACCGGAAACAGCCATGTCGCACGATCTCCTCTCTTCTCTCCACGCATTCGCTTCGTCCGCAACGTCCTCGCTGCTCATTCAGGAAGTTGCAGGCCAGTATCGACCGGCCGCAGACCGGGAAATCCTGCAGGCGGCGCAGCGTCTGCTGGCAAGCCAGGTGCGGGGAACCTACGTGCTGGAATCGCCGGCAGTCGTGAAAGACTTTCTGCGCACCCGCATGGGAACACTGCCGCACGAGATCTTCGCCATCGTGCATCTCGATTCGCAGCATCGCGTGCTCGAGTACGTGGAGATGTTCCGAGGCACCGTCAACGAGGCCTCCGTGTATCCGCGCGAGGTTCTCAAGGACGTCCTTGGCAGGAACAGCGCAGCGGTGATGCTCGTTCACAACCACCCCTCGGGCAGCACGGTTCCCAGCCGCGCCGATGAGGCGCTCACTCAAAAGCTCAAGAGCGCCCTGGCACTCGTGGACGTGCGCGTAGTGGATCACTTCATCGTTGCCGGCGACAAGATTGCCAGCATGGCCGAGCTGGGCCTGATGTAAGCGAAGGGCCTTGCGGCCCTTCTTTGAGTTTCTAGTCTGCGCGCTCTGCGCGAGCCGAGGGGTCAGGGAGCCTGGCCTTCTCGCTTCACGAGCTCACGGTGGAACGGCGCGTTCACTTCTTCTTGGCCAGATAGTCCCTCACGGCGGCGGCTTCGTTGCCAGCCGCGGCCACGGCCTCGCGAAGCTGGGTCTCGGTCACACCGAGTGACTGGCACCAGTCTCGGACTTCGTAGTCCTCGCTAAGGCTGATGCGCGTCCGATCCTGTCCGCCGACCTTGGTCTTGTCGTCTGCCATGGCATCTCCTTTGGAATTGGGAGCGCTGAATCTGCGCCGCGATAGCCTCGGTAGGCGTAGGTGACTTTCAATCAACGGATGAGGCGTCCGGCTGACAGCGCTTCAAACGTCAATGAGCCAGGCGGGCCTGGGCGCGCCAGTCCCAGGGCGCGACCGGTCCCGGATCGGCCCACAGGCCTCGCCGACCTTTCCGAGCCTGCGCCTCGAGTGCGATCAGGCGTTGGTCGACAAGGTAGCGACGATAGGCCCAGGCCATCCCAGCCCCGACCATCGCGCGGTTGACGCTTCGGCCATCGACCACGACGGTGCCGATCGTGCGTCCGTAGCGATCCGTGCCGTCGTCCAGCACCCGAACAGTTTGGCCGAACACGTAGCCGCTCAGTGCCTGGCGGGCCCGCGTCCCGAACGGCTGCCTCTTCTCGGGTGCGTCGATCTCCGCGAGCCGCACGCGGCGCGGCTGCAGGTCGACGAGCACGTCGATGGTGTCGCCGTCGAGGACGCCGACGACCTTGCCGCTGAAATCGGCGTTCGCCACCAGGCTCACGGCGGCCAGCGCCGCTGCCACCAGCGCACGGACGTGCGCTGCATATCGCTTCATGTGTTCCTTCCCTTGCAAAGGCGACCGCGAAGGTAGCACAGCGTGATGGCATCAGCAGCGGCAGCGGGGCACCTGTTCACCGCGGCCAATACCGCGGGACTCGTCTCAAGCTTGCAGCGTTTCTGAAGTGTCGCGTCCTGCGGCGCGAGGTGGCGCTCGGCGCGCGCCGGCTTCTGTGGGCATGCGACGGGGCTGCTGGCGTGTTCCCGTATTCCTGGGTTCATCGCTTCTTGCCGGTGACTTTGCTCCGGTCATGTCCGGGGCCGGCGCCGGCGCTCGAGCGCCTGCATCGCGCCTGCAAGGGTCTGCTGCGCCAGGTCCTCACCCGTTCGGTGCTCGCCTTCGGCTGTGCGCCGCGTGCGGCTTCCGGGCCTGCCCTGGCTCCCCGGCCATGCCCTGCGCGGCAGCGCACCGGGCGACGAACTCAGGAAGTACGGCGGCAGCAACACCGGGGCTGTCGCATGGCCCTCAGAGCCAATTTTTGAAGGGCTCTGAATCTTGGAACCCGGTCAGTCGGATTGGAGAGATTTCATGGCTTTTGAAGCTGCGGTGGGTGTGGGGGAGGTGGGTGTCGTGGTCGGTGCGGTGGTGACGCCGGCTGTCGATCAAGTGGTGGACAAGGAGGTGGATGTTGCGGTGGACGTGGCCGGTGAGGCCGTGCCGGTCGAGAAGGGTGAGCGTCGGGTCATCGCTTTGAACCGTCTGTTCCTGTCGGCGCGCAACGTCCGCAAGAGGCGGGACCCGGCGACGATCCCGGCCCTGGCCGCGATGATCGAGGCGCAGGGGCTGTTGTATCCGTTGTGCGTCGTACGGGAGAAGCGCAAGGGGGTCAAAGGGGAGTCGTTCGGGGTGGTGGCGGGTGGCCGCCGACTCGCTGCGATGATGTGGCTGGTGGAGCAAGGGAGGCTGGCCAAGGACGCGCCGGTCGAATGCCTGTTCTTCGGGATGGAGCGGGCCACGGCCGTGAGCCTGGTGGAGAACGTGTCGCAGGAGCCGATGCATCCGGCTGACCAATTGGAGGCGTTCAAGAAGCATGTGGACGAGGGGATGACCGTCGGCCAGATCGCCGTCGCTTTCGGTGTCTCGGTTCTGACGGTCAAGCGTAGGTTGAAGCTTGCGAATCTTGCGCCGATGTTCATCGCGCTGTTCCGCGAGGACCGGATCGAGCAGGGCCAACTGCAGGCACTCGCGCTGAGCGACGATCAGTCCCAGCAGGTCGCGGTGTGGGAATCGTTGTCGCCGTACCAGCGCAGCCCCCACTACATCAAGCAGGCGCTGACCGCCGAGGAAATCCGGTCGGACCTGCCGTTGGTGCGGTTCGTGGGGATCGATGCCTACCGTGAAGCAGGAGGCACGGTCCGGGCCGACTTCTTTGCCGAGGGCAGCGAAAGCTTCCTTCAGGACGGGGTGCTGCTGAACCGGCTTGCCCAGGAAAAACTCGAATCGCATGCTGCCGCCAAGCGCGAGGCGGGGTGGAAGTGGACCGAGTGGCGCTTGAGCTTTCCGTACGCGGAGAAGTCCAGGTTCGCCCATCTTCACTGCGAAGCGGCCGAGCCGAGCAAAGCTGAGGCAGCCGCGATTGCGGCGGTGGAGGCCGAACTTGCGAGCCTGCGGTCCCGCATGGACGACCTCGACGCGCTGAACGAGTACGACGAGGACACCGGAGAGGACCGGGAGTGGACCGACGCGCAACGCGCCGAGTCCGAGTCGCTGGAGCATCGGTGGGATGAACTGGACGGCCAGCGCGACGCTCTGTTGGCCGCGCTGCGGGTCTGGACCCCGGAGCAGAAGGCCATGGCGGGGGTCGTGGTCTACATCGGGGACGGTGGGGCGTTGGTGGCTGCGGAGGGCTTGGTTCGCGCCGAGGATCGCAAGGAGATGGCTGCGGGTTCCAAGGAAGCGAGCGGGGCTGGTCCAGGCGCCCCCTCCTTCGAGTCCATGCCGAAGGAGCGCGCCGAGTTCAGTTCGACGCTGTGCCAGAACCTGACGGCTCATCGGACGGCTGCCGTGGCGGCTGCGCTCACGCAAAGCCCGAAGGTGGCCCTGGCTGCACTGCTGCACACGGTCATCGCCCAGGAGCGCGAGCCCTGGCAGCGGTCGCCGATCGGCGTGCGGTTCAACAGCAACGCCAGCGACATCGCCAGGTGCGCGGCCGAGTTCGACCAGGCCCCTGCCGCACACACCTTGGAACAGGCCGAGACCTGGGCCGACCATCTTCCTGGCGACGCCGCCCGGTTGTTCGATCGGTTGAAGTCGATGGATGTGCCGCAGTTGCTGGACCTGCTGGCCCGATGCGTGGCGCGCTCGTACAGCGTTCAGGGGCCTGCGCCCGAACGCTCCAACGGTCGCGGCTTTGATGCGGCCTTGGGCATCGAGCAGGCGCTGGGCCTGGATATGGGCGATTGGTGGTCCCCGACTTCCGGGCGTTACCTGGAGCATGTGTCGAAGGCCAAGATGATCGAGGCCGTGACGCAGGCTTGCGGCGCCGAGGCGGCTCGCCCCCTGGAAAAGATGAAGAAGGCCGAGGCCGTGAAGTCTGCCGAAGCGCTGTTGGAGGGCAAGCGGTGGCTGCCATCGACTCTGAGGCCTTACGCGGACCACGCTGAGGCTGAGGCGGCGGACAACGGCGCCCAAGATTGATCGATTGGACCCTGGCGCGCGGCGCTGCGGTCCAGCCCCTGACCAGAGCGCCTGGGGCCCGCTGAGCCTGCGGAGGGATGAGGAGGCTGGGAATGAGGTCGATCGCGTGGCGATCGGCTCCAGCGTCCAAGCTATATAGCATCTTATATAGCAACCTATAATGCAACTGTTGTCCGCTGGATGCGGAATGAACTTTGAAGGAGTGAAATGTCTACTGCTTTTGTGAATGAGGTCCGATTAATCGGAAACCTGGGCGCGTCGCCGGAGTACCGCTTGACTGGCACCGGGACGCCGGTCGCGTCGATGCAGGTGGCAACCACGTACCGCAGCGGTACTGACAAGGAACACACCGAGTGGCACCGTGTCGTGCTTTGGAAGAGCCTGGCA
Source organism: Variovorax sp. KK3 (assembly GCF_001984055.1). GTDB lineage: Bacteria > Pseudomonadota > Gammaproteobacteria > Burkholderiales > Burkholderiaceae_C > Variovorax. The sequence goes on along the minus strand of NZ_LYVO01000017.1, from coordinate 42,509 downwards.
GAGCGGGCGAACAAGTTCCTGCGCAAGGGCTCGCCGGTCTACATCGCCGGCCGGCTCCAGACGCGGCAGTACACCGACAAGGATGGTGTCGAGCGGTGGACCACGGAAGTGGTCGCCGAGCAGATGCAGATGCTCGGCCCCAAGAAGCCCAACACCTTTGAAGGCGACGAAGGGGAGGGGGCTTCACCGGCATCAGATCAGCGCGAGCGCGAGTCGTCCCAGTCCTTTGCTCCTGAGGAGGACGACATCCCTTTCTGAGTAGCGCAGCAGCTGCCGAAGTGGGCTGGCTGGTCGATGAGCGTGATGAGTTGGCGCGGGCCACTCGGAAGGCCGTCGGCATGCTCAGCGGCGTTCAGTGGCTGCTGCGCTTCGCCCGACACGACCCGGCCGAGCCGCGCTTCAGTGACGAGGACGTGGCGAACATGATCGAACTCGTCCGAGGAGTTTTGGGAACGCCGGCGGCGCCTGACCAGCCTGCCACGGCTGCTGGCCAGATCGCTGCGAGTCCTTCCATTGAAGGCGCGCTCGTGGCCCCGTGACCAACTCCTGTCAGAGATCAAAGTGGAACCCATCTTTCGCAAGGAATTCGCACCGATCGACCGCGCGGAGGTGCAAGACCAAACCATCCGGGCGGTCGAATCGGATCCTGAACCCTTCATTGCTGCCTACCGGGCGGCGCCTTTCAATTTCGGCGGGCGCTATGTGTCCGCGGATGCATTCAAGGACACTTTCGACGACTTCAAGCGGTCGCAGGAGGCGCGCAACCGGTACAACGCGCCGGTACACAACGCGGCTGCGGTGCTTGCGTCTGAACAGTTCCGGCGCGCGCTGCGCGACGACAGCGATCCGCGCCGGGACACCGCCATCTTCCTGACGGGGATCCCGGGTGCCGGCAAGACCTCAGCCGTCATTGGCGCGGGGTTCCCCGCGAATGCGCGCGTGATCTTTGAGGGACAGCTGAACCGGCCCGAGCCGACGATCCAGAAAATACGGGCGGCATTGGACGCCGGATTGAAGCCGGCGATCGTCGCGGTCCACGTGACGCCGGAACTCGCGCTTCAGCGCACGTTCCAACGCTTCGACGAATACGGTCGAGGAGCGAGCATCCACGTCATGGCCGACATCCAGGGCGGCTTGCCAGCCGGCCTTCGAACCATCAATGAACGCTTCGGTGATGCTGTCGAACTGACCATCCTTGACAACCGATTCCCCGGGCAGCATAAGGCTCTGCACGGGTGGCACCATCTCACACAACTCGAACATGAAGGAAACCATGAGCGCATCGCACAACGCCTCCGAGCAGAACTCGAAAGACATCGCGAGGAAGGACGGATCTCCGATGCCTGCTACCGCCAGGCCAACGGCGACGCCCCCATCGCCCGTTCGATCGTCTTCGATCGAGGAATGGATCGAGACGGTGGTCGACAAGACCAACGAAATGGCGACCAACGAAGTCGCACGGCGGGAAGTCGCGAAGAAGCTGACCTAGCGAGGTCAGCGCGTCCTCCGCGAGCCCTCGCATTCGAGCGAATGGACCAGACCGAGGCACTCCGTCGGCATCCGGAGCTCAAGGGCGCCTACCGCGAACTGGTGCAGGCGCAGCAGCTGCTCGCCGCTCGTTCCAGTGAAGCGCGTGCAGTTCAACTTGCGCTGGCCAGGGAGTCCATCCAGCATCGGTTGGACGCAGGGAAGATCCCGCCCCTGTCACCGGCATTGCCGCTCCCGACGCCGATGTCGTTGAATCGGCAGCATCCGCAGCGTGACAGATAACGCAGCGCGCTGACACATGCATCGGTGCGCGATGCGTCAGCGCATTGGTCGCCTACGCGAGAAAATCATCGAGGCGCTTGCCAGATGCCAGCGCGGCCTTGAGCCATGCCGGCCGGGGACCGCGGCCAATCCACGCGTTTCCGGCGCCGTCGCGATATTGCTTGCTGGCCAAAGCCTTCGCTTTACCCTTTGACCGCGTCGCCCTGCGCGTCGCGCCGTTTGCAGGTCCTTTCGCCGATGCAAACTCATCGAGCGTCCGTCCACTCTGCAGAGCATTGCGCAACCAGAGAGGTCGTGGACCCCGCCCGGACCAGGAATTGCCGTTGCCGTCACTGAACTTGACAACGGTCGAAACGCTTGTATTTCGAGTAGCCTGACCAGTCGCTCGACTCGAGGGTCTGGTCGAAACCAATCCGAGTTGGTCTGCGGTCAAGCCGTAGTGTGCGATCGCGACTTTGATTCGTTCGACCACACCTGCAATTTCTTGACTGCGAAGCGCATCAGCCTGGCGTTGAAGCTTCTCGATCTGTTTCTGAATTTGAATGAGTGTCTGGGCCATTCGGAGTCCATGAAAAGCTGGGGACCAGTAGCTTAATCGCCAATCGTCCATACACGTGCCTTGTAAGGAATTGAGAGAGTTGCCGATTTAAGACTCTAGAAGCCAGATGCGACGTTAGGGAAAGAGGGGGCCGTAATTCGCCAAATAGTTGGGTCCGGCGCAGAATCGGGGTCTCCAACGCGACTGGTCGAAGCACCATGGCCTCACGTGTACGAAGCCGACCTCCAAACGATCCAGACAACGAACCTATGACACTGCTTCAGTTCAGCGAACTGCTGCACATGGAGGCGGTCAATGAATTGGTGATTGTCGAAGTGACGCCGGGGCGGTATCAACTGCATCCCAGGATTGCTTGGAGGAGCGGACTGAGCGTCATGTCAGATTCGCGCGGTGTTCCAATGGTCTTTCCCCGCTGGGAGACGCTCATCAGGTTTTTGAAGACACTCCAGCTTGGCCCGACGTTGATTTATATCAAGCTGCTTGGTTCACACGGGCGAGGCGTCGATGCCGATGTATGAAACGTTGGAACGCTCACTGAGCAGCAGTCAGAATCGTGGCTGTGCTCTCGAGCGTTGTCATGGCTTCGCAAGCTTCTGCGCAAGCCCTGCAAGCCTCGGCGCATTCCTGGCAGTGCCGCATGGCATGCCTCGAGCAGATGTCCGCGCAGGTTTTACAAACCTCGGCGCAGAGGTGGCATATCGGGCTGGCCAGTACGCTGTCGCGGGCCATCAAGCCGCTCGCGAACTGACACATGGCTGCGCAGTCGATGTCGAGCGCGATGCATTCAGCCATGGCCTTCACGTCGCGCTCCCGCAAGCACGACGCAGCACAGTGGTTGCATGCCACTACACAGGCGTTGCAGGCTGCGATGCATTTGGCGAAATCACGGCCCGCCGGGGCGGGCCTGAGCATCAGTTCTGGCCTGGTTGCTTGGCCGGCTGTTGACCTTGACCGGGTTGTTGTCCCTGTCCCGGCTTGTTGCTCGGGTTTTGCTGGTCTTGCTGGCCAGGCGATTGCTGGCCGGGCGGCTGCTGGGTGGGATTGGGTTGCTGAGCGGTCATGTTGTCTCCTGGATCGCGCGAGGCGACAGTGCCTCAAGCGCAAACTAGCTCTCTGTGAGCCCAAACACGTAGGCAATGCCGTCGGCCGAGCGTAGGAACATAGCCGGGTTGACAAGCGCGGTGGTGGCGTCGATCCACAGGCTCCGATAGGACCCCAAGGCGCCCCAGCGGCTTGGTGCGAGCAGTCTGATCGCGTGAGCGCAAATTCCGCGTTGTTTCCGTGTCAGTCACTTGATCGAGATGCGGTCGCAGGCCCTAAGCACTCGACGCATCGAGACGCTGATCAAACGCCCTCGTGGGTCACTGGGGCATGCCGATCGCGTGACGCTACACAACTTCGATGTGCGCCGGCAGTACGCGCTCGTAGCGCTTCATTTCTGCCGGCTCGACGCCCATCCATTGCGCCACTTGTTCCGGCAATGTGCCGCGGCGCAGTTGGCGCAGGGCGAAGGAATGACGTAATCGGAACGAGCCGCCCGCACGTGAATCCATACCCGCATCCTCAAGCACCTGGCGCGCGTTCATGTACTGAGAATCCGCGCGCCACGGTTTTCCAGTCCGCGTCGACGGGAACAAGAAGGCGCCGGCGACACGCGCGTCCTGACGCACCTGAAGCCAGTACTGAAGCAGTTCAGCCGCCCACGGCGCGATCGGCGTCTCGCGTGGCTGCGACGTTCCGTTGCCGGGGACCTGAAGCTTCCAAGGGCGTCCGCGCACGCGGCTGCCGAGCGTGATGGGCGAGTCCACCGTCAGTGCGCGGACGTCCCCAGGCGTCAGGCCCGCGCCGAGCTGCAGACCGACTGAAGCGCGGTTGCGCACTTCCTGCCAACTCATGGCTGCCAATGCCGCACTAATCCGCCCCGCCCGCGGTCGAGCCGCCGACACATGCACGATCAACTGCCGAGCTTCGGCAGCAGTGAGGTAGTCGGGCAGGGGGTCTTGGCGCTCCGCCTCGGCGAACCGCACTTCCGGATGCATGGCTATCCAATCTGAGGCAGCCGTGTTCGGCTCCACGTCCGTCCGCGCAGCATGGTGCCGCATAACCCGGTCGATATGACGCATGAGTCTGAGCACATAGCGAGGGGAGAGCGCGTGGTCCGAGGCCTTGCGGCCATAGCGCGCCGCCTGGTAGGCATGCAGGTCTTCCAAGCCCAAGTTGTCGAGGGTGACCCGTGGCGCCTGGCCCAGGCACCACTCGGAGAAGCTATCCCACATGGACCGGTAGACCTCAGCGGCGCCGGAAGTGCGAAGTGCCCCAGTGCCGCGCTGATCCTCGAGCCAAACGGCGAATGCGCGGTCGAAGGCTTCGGCTTCAGCACCTGACACCTTTTCTTCGAACAGGGGAAGGCTGGCGCGACGCGAGGACATAGCCAAGACTATAAATCAGTTAACGGGAGGCGCTCCTGTTTTGCCTTGCAGGGTCTTGCGTCAGTGAGATCAAGTGCGGCAGGAAGTCGTTGGGGCTTAGATTTTTGAGAACGCCATCCCGTTAACTGATTTTCCATCTCGACTTGGAGCGCTCCGCCTCAGCGTCTTTCCCGATATAGACCTGCACGGCAGCGCTTAGCCTTGCAGTGAAACGCCGGAACAAGACCATGCCCACGACCATTCAGAAAGCCGACATCCTCTCCAAGGCCGGCGTTGCCGCTCCAGCCTTTCCTGGCCAACAGACGCCGCCTCGAGACCCCTCGGCGACGCAGGAGCACGCCGGAGACCCCGCAAGGGCAGAAGCGGTCGTGCAATGGGAGAAGGAGATCAACGAACTGTTCGTCGCCTACGCAGCGTCACGAGCAGCACGGAGCCTTCGTGAAGCGGAGGAAGCGCAGCAACTTAGCCATCTGCGTCATGCCAACTCTCAACTTGGACAGGCTGACATAAAGTCGGATGGCGAGGTGGGCTGACGCCTGGCACTCTTGGCTCGTTCGGAACACCGGGCGCCAATCCACGCCGCACGAGCGCCTGGTTGATCGCGGCGCGGGCCTCGCTCGCACCACACCAGCGCTCAGGTACTGCTGGAAATCATTCCGAGCCTGCCTGCGTCAGGGCTTCTGCACTGTTGGCGCGATGGGCGCGATTGACGCCCCGGCCTCGGGCGGCGCCGGAGGGTGCCAGATCCACACATACGCTGACAGGACGGAAGCCGCGATGACGATTCCGACGACCAACGCGGTGCGCCGACCTCCGCGTCCGAGAGCAGGTTTTCTGTGGCGTCGGTTCATATCCTCGAGCTTTCAAGCGAGGCAGCGATTGTCACGGGCAAAGACCCGGGACGGAGTGCGGAGACGGGACGTTTTCTAGCGTCAACAAGGGCATGCTTGCGCATGGCCGACCGCAAACAACGGATCCAAGATCTCCAGGCGTTGTCGCGCGCTGAGGCGCGTGCAATGAGATCCCAAGGCAAGGAGATGAAGATGGCAGATGACAAGTCGAATGTTGGCGGACAGGATCGCTCTCGCATCAACGTCAATGAGGACTACGAGATCCGCGACTGGTGTAAAGCGCTGGGCGTCACGGAGGATGAGTTGCGCAAGGCCGTTGCCGCTGTGGGCGACCAGGCCGACAAAGTTCGTGAACACCTCGGCAAGAAATAGCGCGCTGCCGCCTGCGCGCACGCGCTGCAGCTGAGGTGGCGCACTGTGGAGCCGCGGGATCTTGAAGAACTGGCCGCGGAGCTGTGGCGCGACGAGCGGCTGCGCGCTTGGCCGCCACGTGCAGCGGCGGTGGCGTGGTTGGGGCCCGTGACGGAACTTTCGTTCGGACGGCTACAGTGCGGCCATGTGCAACAAATACCTCTCGCCCCAGGCCGCGGAGATTGAGCGCTTCTGGCACGTCGGCGCGCGCAACCCACCGCCGTGGCAGCTCGAGATCTTTCCGCGTGCACCCGGCCCTTTCATTCGGCGACGCCGGAAGGTGTCGGGCTACGAGCGTGAGCTCGTGGTGGGCCAGTGGGGCTTGATTCCCTGGTTTGCCAAGGAGCCAAAGCTCAAGTACCCAACGAACAATGCGCGTAGCGAGGAACTGGCAGAGAAGGCCAGCTACAAAGACCCGTGGAAGCATGGCCAGCGCTGCATCATCCCCGCGTCAAGTTTTGACGAACCCTATTGGGGGCCGTTCGAACAACCGTTCTCTCGCTGCGAGTGGTGGCGGTTTCGCCGTGTCGATGGCCAGCCCTGGGGGCTCGCTGGTCTGTGGAACACGTGGACCGACAAGGCCACCGGTGAGCCGCATGAAAGCTACACGATGTTGACTTTGAATGCCGATGGGCATCCGCTCATGGGCCGGATGCACAAGCCCGAGCGCGACCCTGAAACGAAAGAGAAGCTGCCGCTGGAACTGCAGGACAAGCGCTCAGTGATCCCGATCGAGGCCGCGGACTTCGACCTGTGGCTCGAAGGCACGGTCGAGCAGGCTCAGCAGTTGCTCAAGCTCGCGCCGGTCGAGATTTTTGAAGCGGGCCCTGCACCCGCCGACCCGCCGCGAGCACCGACGCCTCGACCTGCGCGGGCCAAGCCGAAGGAGCCGCCCGAGTCCACCGGAGAACAGCCGACGCTGCTGTGAAATGCAGGATCGGCATGCGTCACGTCCCGGTCAGATTCACGCACTACGATGCACCTTGACAGCCCGGCGGCGCTGGTAGAGGGCGCTTCGGCACCGACCTTGCGGTCGAATCCCTCGATGCCTCAGGCTGTCGCGATTTTCTAAGCTCGTTGACGTCACCGGCCATGCCGCGACGTTGCGGCACGCGCCGGCTTGACTTCAGCGTCCCAGGCTCAAACGACCAAGGCCCTGTTCGGTCAACGCGCTGCCCCCACGGGGATCTTCGACGACCAAGCCGTTTGAGCGCAGCCTGTTCGATACCTTGACGGCCAGTGTGGGCCGCTGCGACTTCTGTGCGTCCCGCAGCGCGACCAGCGTGCGCCACTGTTCCTCGTTGAGCTGAATCTTCTTCATAGGCGGCGCGTACTTTACTTCCGTCCAGCCTGAAAAGTCCTGAACGCTTCTGAAAAATCAATCGGCTCGGCCCAGAACGTGGGCTTGCTGAAGGTGATAGGTCGAGGAGTGCTTCGAAAAGGCGGTGCTTCTTGCCTTCAAAGCGACCGCGGACCAGCTGAGCGCTCAACCGTTAAGCTTGCAGCATGCACCCCGACCTTGTCACATCCGACTTGGCGCTCCTGCAGCGAAGCCGGCTGCCACTCGCGATCGAACGTGCGCAAAGCAAGCTCGCGCGCGTCGAAGCGGACACCAGCGCCGCGAAGCTTGTCAAGGCGTCTCAGCGCGCAAAGTCCGTTGCGCAGCGCGTTGTCTGGCTCCAGCGAGCGGCCTCTGCCTGGGCGCGTCCGATCGAAGCGGTGTCCGCCTGTCGTCAGGGATGCAGCCACTGCTGCCACATCCCGGTCACGATCTCGCACGTGGAAGCGCGTCTGTTGGCACACGCCAGCGGCCGGGTACCCCAGGAGCCCACACGAAGCGTTCGAATCAACGACGACGTCTCTGCGCAGCGCCTGGTCGACATGGAAAGGCAACTGCAGGGCGCGCCGCTTTCACCCTGTCCTTTCCTTCGCGCAGGACAGTGCTCGGTTTACGACGCGCGTCCCATTGCTTGTCGGACGCTGGTCAATTTGGATGACGATGACCTGCTGTGTCGCCATGCAGGAGATTCGACGGCCAAGGTCCCCTACGCCGACGCGAGGCATCTGAAAATGTTTGCGTTGATGGCGCAGGCCGGGTCTTCATACGCAGACATCCGCGAGTTCTTCCCAGGTTCGGCGCGCGCACCTGCACCCATACCTTTGACCAAACCTACCACCGCCACGATTGGGTGATTAAAGTACCAAGGCGCAGTGCTGTTGACATCGCTTTTGGCCGGATGCGTTCAGGATCATTGCTGCGTCAGGGGCCGCGCAGCAGCGCTGATGCGGGATCCCGAGCAACTTTGTCGTCTCCTCGCCGAGTACCTGGCAAGATTGAGCAGCAGGCAACCACCGGCGACCTAGAGCTGGAGGTGCTTGATGTGCACCCGCGCAAGGAAGTCCGCAGGTCGCCGCTGCCCGACGCCGCGCAGCTGATCGACATCATCGACAGGCTGTATGGCGGAATGCGCGGCCGCCATATCGATTCGCACCCCGACGGTAGCAATCGCTCAGCTTATTTCGACCTGAAGACCCTGTCCACGACACCGAGGGCTCATGCCGCTGCACCTACAGCGCGCTCTGACAATGGCTCACATGCCCGCATGCGGTGGTCGAGCAGGCTTCGATGTCCACACTGCATGCACTCAATAAGGACATCACATGGACGACATCCAAAAATCCCCCGAACAGGTTGCCGATGAGGCGAAGCAAGTCGGCGAGGACGCGGTCAACAAGGCCAAGGGCCTGGCATCCGACGCCAAGCAAGTGGTAAATGACGCCGTCACCACGGGTCGCGCGTACGCGCAGGATGCCGTCAACGAGGCCGGGAAGAAGATCCGCGGCGTGAAGGCTCAGGCCACCCAAACCGCGGACTACCTGAGCGAAGCAATCCACCAGGATCCGGTCAAGGCGGTGCTAGTCACTGCGGTGATCAGTTCCGTGCTGACAGCCCTTGTGCTTTCTTCTTTGCGGAGCGACCGCCACTACTTCTAGATCGAGCCGTCAATGCATCCGATCTACAAGACCGTACTGCGGCGGCCAGATCTGCTGTTCACGCATGTCGCGAATTATGCAGAGCTGGTGAAAGCCGAGGCTGGGTCTTTTGGGACGTCAATAGTTGTCAGGGCCGCAAGTGCGGCAGTGGCGGTCGTCGCGCTTGTGCTGGCTCTCGCACTCACAGCCATGGCTCTCATGCTGGGCTTCGTACACGGCAGGTTCGAATGGGTCCTGGTGATCGTGCCCGGCGTGGCCTGGTTGATCGTCCCTCTGGGGGCCGCAATCGCGATGAGGTCGACCGTGAAGGAGAAGGTCGAAGAGGTCAAGCATGAAGTCGAGACGGACCTGAGAGTTCTGCGACTTGTGAGAGAGGCGAATGATGAAGCTTATTGAGCCCCTCAGCGCAAAGACCAAGCTCCTCGAGTCGCGAGCAGCCCTGCTTGAAGCGATGGGGTACCGTGAGCAGTCCTCTGCCACCGGTGGCACCGCTCGCGTTTTGAAATTGCAGCAGTCCGAGGGCACTTCAAAACTCGCCGCCATCGCTACAGGGCTGCGTCGCAGCGCAGTTGGACGATGGTGGAAGCGGCATCCGCTCAGTGGCGCGGTTGAACTTATGCACCCGCTGCTTGAAGGCTACGCGCACAGACATCCGGCAAAACTGATTGCTTACGGAGCAGGGGCTGGAGCGCTGCTATGGGTCCTGAAGCCTTGGCGCCTGCTGTCGACTGCAACCTTTGTTGCGCTCTTGTTCAGAGCTTCGAATGTCTCAGCTCTGATATCAGAGCACGTTATGCGAATACCGAACGAACGTTCGGGCGAATGACTTGACTCTTACTCGCTTGGCTATTTGTAGCTCGCGCTGCCGGTATCGCCCGACGCAAATTCCGTATCAGACTGAAAGGATTTCGCCATGACTACCGAGAACACCGAGGGTGTGAGCCCCGACCGCATCGATGTGAGCAACGACGCCTCACTGCGCGAGTGGGCGAAGAAGCTCGACACAACGCACCAGCAACTCAAGGACGCAGTAAGGACAGTCGGCGATCGCGCCACCGACGTCGAGATGCACCTCAAGGGGTCACGCAGTACAACAAACGACGACCGTATCGACGAAACACGTAGTTTGTAGTTGCCCGAGGGCAGCCCGGAGTGCAGGAGGCAGTCTCTCAGGTACGTGGCCGCTGAAGCGGCTGTGATTCGGACCAGCAGCGCAGGCCTGGACTGCGCGCTTCGGCTGTTCTCTTGCAGTGCAGTGAAAGCGAGTAGAGTGTCTCGATGCCAACACTCGTCACAACCCACACCGTTCGCGACAGCACTGGCCAGCTGCGCGAGCTCCACGTGAGCACCACCAGCTCTGACGCAAACCAGCCCGAGCGAGTGACTTACTCGCTTGATGGCTCGGCCGTCGAGAAGCAGGACGGGCACTACGTCTTGACAGCCACCGGAGAAATACTGAATGAGCCAGACGCCGAATCAAACTAGTGCCGACGACTGCGCACGTTCCACGACGATCGCTTGAGGGGACACCACCCGAAGCAAAAAATCGATGGCACAGATCCCGATGGTCACAGCAGTCCGGTTCGACCAATACGGTGATGTCTCACACGTTCTCATGGGAAGGGCGGACACCGACTCGAATCGTTGGATAACCGAGCCGGCTGAAACGCCGGTAGCCGAACTGGTCAAAAAGCTTGCAGCCTCCGTCGAAGTTGCCACGAGCATGCCAGACGGCACCTTGGGTCCGAAGCTGCGCGTCATGCAGGCGAAAGCGGGAGGCAACACCGAGACTGTCTCGACCGATGATCCAGGGCGGCCGATCGACGACTTCCTTCAGTTCTAAGATTCTTTCGCGCGATCTGCGAAACGCGGATGTCGCTTGGCTTGCCGTCACTGCGTCGGGTCGATATGACACGCCCGACCGGGTGGGCAGCGAAGTGTCAAATAGTTCAATTGCCTTTCGTCCGGAATCGGACGTGCCACGCGACACAGATCTAGCTCCGGGCGTTCTTCGACCGGGGGCTGTGCTTATCTACTGCCGGCCCGCGCGGCAATCCTCGACACGCGATGCTGCGCAGCGAGTCGAGGACTGCGGGGTTTGCTGACTCGATCAGCTTCAGCAGCGATGCCGCCGCCCCGCGGTCGCTTCTCTGAGCAATCCAACGCGTCAGCTCAGACGTCAAAGCGCTGCGCGCCGTAGCCGCACGCCGACTTGCCCGCTCCGCATTCAGAACTTCGAGCAGCAGACCTGCAGCGATCGACCTCAGGTCATCCATGCAGTCGCCGATCAGCTGAAACTGCGCCGTGAGGGCTTTCTGCAGCTCAACCTGTTGCTCGAGCGCTCGAAGATCCGCCTTCTCAGTTTGCCGCTCTTCGAGGGATAGCTCCAACCTCCTCACGATCTCGGCATTCAGCGTTCGATGGTTGGTAGCGGCGAACGATTTGAGCCGCTCGCGCATGCCGTCGGGGAGCCTTACGATGTACTTGTCTTCGGTCTGAGGTGTTCTGGCTCTCGACATATTCAACCGAGCCGCGTCGGGCCCGCGCATTTGCCCGAGCAACAACTCAAACCGACACAAGCCTTCGTTGCTGAAAAACTCTAGCACCAAGAACGCGCAACGAATGTGTCTTTTGACGTGAATCAAGTAGGCCGGCACGTTGCTCGAGGTGACCCGGCCGGGCGATGACGAGTCGAAGAACAGTGCGACGAAAGAAGGCTTGAAGACCGACGACGAGAGGACAGCTAGTGGCACCAGCAAATCGAAAGCTAGCGTTCAATATCCTGTCGATGACTGACTTGCGACGCCAATGACTCTGCTATGCCACGACGTATCGACTCCCGACGCTGCGGCGGATTTATGGAACAGGTGAAGGTGCTGTTGCGCAGGTTGCGCCGCTCGGCGTTGGCCACGCCAGGGCTGGGTGTGCTGCTGCTCGCAATACGAAACTACATCGTGCACCAGAGTGCCAACCAGGCCGGCAGTCTGGCCTTCTCGTCGGTACTGGCCATGTTCCCGTTGCTGATCCTGGTATCGGCCGCGGCCGGGTATGTCGGGCAGACCGGCGATGCGGCTGCGCTCGTCGAGCGCGTGATGGAGTACGCGCCAGAAGTCGTGCGAGACGCGATGCGGCCGGTGGTGCGTGAAGTGCTGGCGCAACGCAACCAGGCGCTGTTGACGATCGGCGTGCTAACTACGGTCTGGACGGCGTCTTCCGGGATGCAGGCCGTGCGCTCGGCGCTCAACCGAGCCTACGGCATCGAGCGGGGCCTGCCGTTCTGGAAAGCGCGAATCAAGGTGACGCTGTTCACGGGCATCGTGGGGGTGGGAGTCGTCGTGGCATTCAGCTCGGTGATCATCATGCCGCTGATCTGGCAGGTGCTCGAGACGCAGATCGAAGGGGGAAGCGAACGCATGTGGATGCACATCGGCGTGCGCTACGGCGCGGCGTTCTTGGGCTTGGGCTTGGGCTTGGGCATTCTGTATGCATTGCAGTACGGCTGGCTACCGGACATTCGCCAGCGCCTCTACACGGTCTTGCCCGGTGCGATTGTCGGCGCCGCTCTTTGGGTAGCCGCCGCGGCAACGCTGTCGTACACGCTGCACAGCGCCGGAAAGCTCGCGTTGCTGTACGGAAGCTTCGCGGGCGTTGTCGCGACGCTCGTGTTTCTCTACATCAGCGCGACAACCCTGATCTTTGGTGCCGAGATCAACGGGGTTCTGCGCGAGAAGCTGTCACGGTCTGCCGACCGGCCGCCGGCCCAGCCGAAATCCGGCCCTGACGATGGGCGCGCGTGAAGATCGTCTCGCCGTCGGCACCGCGCCGCCGAACCTCGCAGAACCTGGTAATCCAGTCCGGCCGAAAATGCGATGTCCGCGCCCAGCGTGGATACACCCGGCGTCGCACAGCGCATACAGGCCGCAAGAAGGAAGACTGGTGTGGCCTATTGATGGGCGTCTGGTCCCTCGGCGCAGTTATAGTCGACGTCCCAATTCACGGAGACAACCACATGAAGAAGATTCTGATCGCCGCGTTGAGCGGCCTGTGCGTTCTTGCAGCAAGCGCCCAGGTGGGCACCGCTGTCAAGGAATCGGGCAAGGCGACGGCCGAGACGGCAAAGCAGGGTGTCGAGAACGCCCAAGGCGCGGTGACGCGAGAGCCGAACAGTACTGTCCACAAGGCGAAGGCCAAGGTGCATAAAGCCAAGGCCCAACGGGCTGGCCGCAACGCAAAGTCCGCCGCGAAGAAAGCCGTGAGCTAACGGAATCGGCGAGATTAACGGGAACATGGGGCTGCCAAGTGCAGCCCTTTTTTTTCCCCTGCCACAGCGGCTTCCAAGCAGCGGTAGAGCCCCACGTGCCTCATGCGAAGCCCTTGGGTCAGGTCGACCCTATCGCACCGTGTGCGAGCTCCCGCTTGCAAACCGATTAGCCACTTGGTGCCCCGAGGCGCCTACCCTGTGCGTCCTCCATGCAAACAAGCAGCGTGGAAGGGTGCGGCCGCCACCGGCGCAACGGATTACATCAACACGCGAATCGTTCGGGCTATGAACGAAGGATGGCCTACGAAGATACGGGCCACTCGCTTGCGCAGGAAGCTGGTCAGATGCGACCCGGAAGGGGCGCACGGTCACCGCTCAAACTGCTGCTTGCCGGCGCACTACAGGGCGACTCTCTCAACACTTCCCAATCCAATCGAGCGATTAAGCGATGAAACTGTTTCAATGCCCGCGCTGCGGCAGCCGCGTCTTCTTCGAGAATCTGAGCTGCGAATCATGCAAGGCGACGCTGGGCTATTCCACCGACGAGCAGCGCATGCTGGCCTTCGAAGTCTCCGCGGACGGTGCATGGGGACGCCTTGGTGATGAAGGGCCGAGCTATCGGCCGTGCGTGAACACCCTTGAGGGTGTCTGCAACTGGCTGGTGCCATCAGACAGCACGCACCACCACTGCGTTTCCTGCCGAACCACTCATACCATTCCAGCTCTGTCCAATCCGCTCAACCGCGCATTCTGGGCCCGCTTGGAGCAGGCGAAGCGCAGGCTCTTCGTCACGTTGCTGGATCTTGGCCTTCCGGTGCCCAACAAGCTCGAAGACCCGGCCAATGGACTGTCCTTCGAGTTCCTCGAGGAGACGAGCACGGAGATGCGAGTCTTGACCGGGCATGACGAGGGCGTCATCACGCTCAACATCGGCGAAGCCGACGACGCACACCGGGAGCAGGTGCGCCAGGCGATGCACGAGCCCTACCGTACGCTGTTGGGTCACTTTCGCCACGAGATCGGCCACTACTATTGGGACCGCCTCGTGCGAGGCACGCCTTGGATCGACGAATGCCGTGCACTGTTCGGTGACGACACCAAAGACTATGCACAGGCGCTCAGAGAACACTATGCCAACCCGCCCGCGGACTGGCCCCTACGCTATATCAGCGTCTACGCCAGTTCGCATCCGTGGGAGGACTGGGCCGAAACCTGGGCTCACTACCTGCACGTGGCGGACGGCTTGGACACCGCAGCTGCCTGGGGGCTGCAGCTCGCGCATGCCTTGCCGGGAGGTCCGCCGTTGACGGCTGCCCCGTTGGATCTCGACGCCGAGCATTTTGGGTCGGCGGTTGTCGAGCAATGGCTGCCGGTCTCGCAGTTCGTCAACGCCATGGATCGAAGCCTAGGCGCAAACGACAGCTACCCATTCATCGTGATCGAGCCAGTCGTCGCGAAGCTCGACTTTGTTCACCGGGTTGTTCGTGCCGCACGGCGCGGGGAGGTGGCAATGAATTACCAACCGCAGGCTGAACCTGCACCTGCGCCGATCCTGGCGCAGGAAAGTCCGTCGGTCGGCGGTGCATGATGTCGTTGCAAAGCGGTTCCTGCGGAAGGCCGCACTACTGCGGCGTACCGGTCCGACCCTTGGGGTTCGTCGGCACATCGGGCCTTTCGCCTGTTGCACCCATTTGTGGCTTGAGTTCAGCCGAGCTGGGCTTGACATCAGCTCGCGTCAGCGCGCCCGTGGGCTGAGGTGCGTTGGGCTGATTGTTGGTCATCGTGGATGGCTCCCCCTTTGGCACGACGGTATTCGCCGGGCTGCGATTTTCGACACGGGCATCGCTCTTCACGGACTCGCGCGATGTGGGGTTGCTGCCGTCTGGACGCTGCGTCGGGTTGGCCACGCCTGCAGGCGTCTTCGTGCTCGCCTGGCCTCCTTTTGCGGGATCTGGCGCTGCCGGCACCGCCGTCGTCTGAGCGAGCGCAGTGCCAGATATCGAGATCATGCTCGCGAGCGCAATGGAAGTGAAAGTCCGTCTCATGGTGTCTCCTGGGGGGGTTCAACCCCACAACGAGGCTGACGAAGAAATCCTCGGTCTTGGCATGTGCAACTTTGTGGGCCGCACTCACGCCCTTGTGTAGGAAGGTGGTCGATTCGTAGGACAGCGGTGGAGGGCAAGACTTCACCGCCTCACCGAGCTTTCCTTCCGCGTGACCTGCACTCATTGGCGCGGAGAAGGTGGGGCGCCAGTTCCGAGCAGCAGCCTCGGCGCGCGCTCCGACACCAGAGTTCGCGCTGCGACGACCACCACTTGGCCAGGGCAACTCGACGATTCGTCTAGTCCAGGCCGGGGGGCCGGCTTTTCATCCAACCGCCTTCAATGGCATTAAGGAGCAATCATGGCCGACGATAAGGAAGTGGTTAACGTGCTGAACGACTTGTTGGAGAACGCGCGTGACGGCGAGTACGGCTTCAAGACCTGCGCCGAGCAGGTCGAGGCTTCAAATCTGAAAACCTTGTTTTCGGACCGTTCGAGAGGTTGCGCGGAGGCTGCTCGAGAACTCGAAGCGCTCATTGTGCAGCACGGCGGCGAGCCCGCCTCAGGCGGGACTGCCGCCGGGGCGCTGCACCGCGGCTGGGTTCAGATCAAGGGCGCGGTAGGCGCCGATAGTGAACTCTCGATTCTGGAGTCATGCGAGCGCGGCGAGGACTCCGGTATTGCGCGCTATCGCAAGGCGCTGAAGGAAGAGCTTCCCGAGAGCGTCCGAACCGTGGTCGAGCGTCAAGCAGCCGGTGCGCAGAAGAATCACGACCAGATCCGGGACTTGCGCAACGCGGCCCGGCAGCAGAGCTGAGCGGACCGGAACCCAATAGGCCCCGTCGGGGCCTTTTTTCTTGGGCTTCTTCGTCGCCCGGACGATTCGAACGCAGTGGCAAAGTAAGTCGATCTTCGACGACAAGCATCTGCGGCGACATCAAAAATGCGCTGCCAGCTCCGCTGCCACGAGGACGATCATGCTCACCACGCGTGTGAGACGTGGCTCGCAACGCCTTAGGACAGAAGTGTGCAATCTTGGATCGCCTGTACCGCGTGTGCGGCAAGGCGTGCGCCTACAACGGGCGACATCGCCACGTTCGACCCTCACACCATTATTCGCAACTCGCTCTCTCAAAAATTCTCGCCTCCGCCGCACGCATACAGAACAACTCGAGACAACGTCGCATGGCCAACCGTCCTTCAGCATCCCCACTACAACGAGAGCCGGAGGCAGCAGACGGAACCATTGTTTGGTATGCAGCGGCCGACGGCGCGGTCGTTGAGAAAAACCCACAGTGGCAAGCTTTCACCGGCCAGACCCAGACCGATTACATGGGACTCGGCTGGCTCGACGCAGTCCACGGCGACGATCAAGAGTTCCTCAAAGCCAGTTGGCTCGAGGCAGTACGCCACGCCAAACCGCTGAGCCTGCGCTACCGGCTCCGACGCCACGACGGCGAGTACCGTCATGTCGTCGCGCAGGGCGCACCGGTCGTCGTTGACGGCAAGGTGGTCCGGTGGGTTGGATTCGTTGTCGATGCCACCGATAGCCTGCAAGCGTCCGAGGCATTGAGAGTCAGCGAGGAGCGCTTCCGGGTGCTCGACGAGATCGGGGGAGCCACTCGGCACTTGCACGAGGCCGATAGCGTCATGGCCGTCACGACCCGGTTGCTTGGCCAGTATCTAGGCGCCACACGCTGCGCGTACGCCGACGTGGATAGCGACAGCGATCGCTTCACGATCCGCAGCGATTACGCCGTCGACGGGGTCGCAAGTAGCGCGGGCGTCTACTCGCTCGACCTCTTTGGGCCGAAAGCAACCTCGAATCTGCGGCGCGGCCGCCATTTGGTCGTTCATGACGTCGACCAGGAACTCGGGTTCGAGGGTGGAGCGGCGATGTTCAACGCCATCGGCATCAAGTCCATCATCTGCGCGGGGCTCGTCAAGGACGGCCAACTGGTCGCGATGATGGCAGTGCATCAGGCGCAGCCGCGCCATTGGACCAACGACGAGGTGCATCTGGTCTCCGAGGTCGTCGACCGCTGCTGGGCCCATATCGAGCGGGTTCGCGATGCAGCAGCGCTCAGGGAACAAGATGCGCGCAAGGACGAGTTCATCGCGACGCTTGCGCATGAACTGCGCAACCCCCTCGCGCCGATCAAGTACGCGGTTGCCATTGCCTCGCGCGAGGATGTCTCCCCGACCCGGACCGTGCGGATGCTGGGCGTCATCGACCGCCAAGTCAGCCTGATGTCGCGGCTCATCGACGACCTCCTCGATGTTTCTCGAATCAATCGGGGTTTGATTGAACTCCAGCCAGAGGATTCCCAGCTCGACGCGATCGTCGCCCGCGCCCTTGAAGCCACTCAAGTCTTGATGGACGCCCGCAATCATCACGTCTCCGTGCATGTGCCCCCTGGGATAGTGGTTCATGTGGATCCGGCTCGCATGGTCCAGGTCATCGGCAACTTGCTGACGAACGCAGGCAAGTACACGCCGCCCGGGGGACGCGTGGAGCTTGAGGTCCTCGTTGAAAACGATCAGTTGACCATCTCTGTGAGGGACAACGGGTTGGGGATACCGCATTCCGAATTGGGCCGGTTGTTCCAGATGTTTTCGCAACTGCCTCATACCCGCGCCAGCGCCCAAGGCGGGCTGGGTCTTGGCTTGGCCTTGGTACGAAAGCTCGTCGAACTTCATGGCGGCACGGTGCGCGCCGAGAGTGCAGGGCTGGATCAAGGCAGCACTTTCACCGTCACATTGCCGTTGAGCGCCACAGAGCCCAGCGCCCCCAACAATCCTGTGCTGCCTGCCGAAACAATGGACGACGGGGCGCTGGACCGAACGTCAAAGAGTGACGGTTCGCCGCGCGTGCTCGTCGTGGAAGACAACCCGGATGGGCGCGAGACGCTCGTCACGCTGTTGCAGGGTTCAGGCTACGAGGTGAGCAGTGCGGACAACGGACATGACGCAATCGCTGCAGCGCTCGCGCATCAGCCGCACCTTGTCCTGCTCGATCTCGGCCTTCCCGGGCTCGACGGCTATGAGGTTGCCAAGGCGCTCAGGGCGCAAGGCACGACAAGCCGTTTGGCCATCATCGCCTTGACCGGCTGGGGTTCGGCGCGCGACCTGGAACGCACGCGCGAAGCGGGTTTCGATCTGCACCTGACGAAGCCGGTTGAACCGTCCGAGCTGCTGCAGCTGGTGCAGGCAGCGCTGCGCCGACTCAGCTGAGCCAAAGCGCGACCCGGCGACGTGCCGAGAGCGCCTGCGCATCCCATCTGGGCTCGCAGCGCGGAGACCTGCTAGACAGGCGTCCAGACAAAGCGGGGGCACGGGGACGGGCCCGAGTATGTCTTTTGACAACGACGGCCCGCCCACGGTATTGCCAAATCGGTGCCCTCACAGGTAACCGAGCCGCAGGAAGCCTCGTCGATCAAGCTGCGCTGGCTTGGGATTTCAGCGGCGCGAGGACGGCGCTTCGCGGGCCAGGCGACTTGAATTACTCACTCTGCGGTAAGCTGCCCGCACCCGCACCTCGGCCCCCGAAAGACCCAGCAAACGTGTTGCTACCTCCGCGCGAAGGCTCCAAAGACCCACGCATTGCGGGTCTCGATGATGGCACCGACCCGTTCGTTGCTGCGGTGCGCGCGACTCGCATGCCGATGGTCATCACCGACCCGCGCCTGCCGGACAACCCCATCGTCTTCGTCAATGACGCGTTCTGCCGACTCTCCGGGTACGAGCGCAACGAGATCCTGGGGCGCAACTGCCGCTTTTTGCAGGGCCCTGGAACTGACCGCGACACCGTCCGCAAGATCCGTGAGGCCGTCGAGGCCAAGCAGGCGGTACAACTCGATCTGCGCAACTACCGCAAGAACGGCGAGCCTTTCTGGAACCGTCTGTTGCTCGGACCCGTGAGCGGTGCTAATGGAGAGGTCGCGTACTTCTTCGCAAGCCAGGTCGACGTGACGCTGGAGCGCGAGCGCCTGCAAGGGCTCGAAAGCTCAAACGCTGCCTTGACCGCGGAATTGGCAGACCGGGTACGCGCTGTCGAAGCAGGTGAATCAAGGTTGCTCGCTGCCACAGCGGCAGCGGAACTGGGCATCTGGCATCTGGATCTCGCTTCGCGAGAGCTTGTCGCGTCTGACCATTGCAAGCTGAACTTCGGTCGAGATCCACGCGCGCCATTTCCGTACGAGGAACTGCTTGAAGCCGTGCATCCGGATGACCAGGAACGCATGCGCGAAGCCGTTGCCGAGACAGTTACCACCGGCAATGACTACCGCATCGAATATCGGATCGTCCGCCCTGATCGGCAGTTGGCCTGGGTCCGCATTCATGCCCGCCTGGAGCGGGGCGCTGGGGGGGAGCCTGTGCGGCTGTCCGGGGTGTCGCAGGACATCACCCACGAGATGCTGGCCCGGCGTCGCGCCGAGCTTTTGGAGTCATTGGAAGCGAACGTTTACGGCAGTCTGGACGACCCCGCCGAGATCGCGTATCGCGCTGCGGAGGCGCTGGGGCGCGTGCTTGATGTGGACCGTGCCGGATACGGGACTATTGATAAGCGAGCAGAGACGATCACGATCGAACGTGACTGGAATGCGTCAGGTATCCATTCGCTCGCAGGCTCGCTGCGGTTCCGTGACTACGGCAACTACATCGAGGATCTCAAGCGCGGCGAGACCGTGGTGTTCGCCGATGCACGCGTGGATCCTCGCACTCGTGATTCAGCCGATGCCCTGATTGCGATCAGCGCGCAGTCCGCTGTCAACATGCCCGTCAGCGAGGAGGGCAACTTCGTTTCGTTGCTCTATCTGACCCACGCGAGCGCGCGTCCCTGGACGCCTGAGGAGCTTGCGCTCATCCGCGACGTGGCGCACCGGACGCGGCAAGCGGTCGAGCGCCGCCGGGCCGAGCAGCGCCTGCGCGAGTTGGCGGCTTCGCTGGAACAGCAGGTGCGGCAGCGCACGGCCGAGTTGATGACGGCCGAGGCCGCGCTGCGCCAGTCGCAGAAGATGGAGGCAGTCGGACAGTTGACAGGCGGCTTGGCGCACGACTTCAACAACCTGCTCGCCGCAATCTCGGGAAGCCTCGAGCTTCTGAAGCGCCGCCTGCACGATAATCCTGCCGTCGGACACTACGTCGACATCGGCCAGACCGCCACCAAGCGTGCCGCTGCGCTCACGCATCGGCTGCTCGCATTCTCCCGTCAGCAGACGCTCCAACCCAGCGTCGTCGATGTCAATGTCTTGCTTGGCGAGTTCCAGGAACTGATCCGTCGCACGATCGGCCCCCAGGTCACCCTCGAAGTCGTCTGCGACACCGACGTCTGGCCCGTGCATGCTGACGCTGGTCAACTCGAGAACGCGGTGCTGAACCTTTGCATCAACGCCCGCGACGCGATGCCGGACGGTGGGCGACTTGTGATCGAAGCGGCCAACGTCTCGATCGACGCGCGCGACGCCAGCGTGCAACAGATGCTGCCAGGCGACTACGTGTCCGTCTGTGTGAGCGACAACGGCGACGGCATGACGGCGGACATTATCGCAAGGGCTTTCGATCCGTTCTTCACGACCAAACCGCTCGGCGTCGGAACGGGCCTCGGCTTGTCGATGGTGTACGGCTTTGCCCGGCAGTCCGGCGGCAATGCGCGAATCCAGTCCGACGTCGGCGCGGGAACGACCGTGTGCATGTACCTTCCACGCCATGAGGGCGAAATCGACGTCATGGAACGCGTTGAAGGAAGGCCCGTTGAAGTGCTCGATCCAAGCCGCTCCGGAGAGACTGTTCTGGTCGTCGACGACGAATCTTCAGTGCGGCAATTGATGGCGGCCGCGCTGCGCGAAATCGGCTACCGCGTGTTGGAAGCAGTGGACGGGCCTTCGGCGATTCGGTCGCTGCAAGCGGATCGATCCGTGGACCTGCTGGTCACTGATGTTGGATTGCCCGGTGGCATGAATGGAAGACAGGTAGCCGACGCCGCTCGCCTCCTGATACCGACGCTTCGAGTTCTATTCGTGACGGGCTACGCCGAGACCGCGGCCCTGAGCCAGGGTCACTTGCCGCCAGGCATGGAGGTGTTGGCCAAGCCTTTCGAACTCACGACTTTGGGGCTTCGCGCCCAGACACTCATCAGGTCGAGGCTGGAAGATCCTGACTGGCCGTTGACGCCTTAGTTGGAAAATAGCGCCGACAGCGACCTGAGGTGACCTAGTGCGCCACGGCACATCCTGTAAGTTGCCAGCGGACGGTCTCGTTTCAGGCAACCGACCAGACGGGCCTGTGTGCAAAGACCGAAGTGTTGCGGCCGTCGAGCGAGGCCGATTACCAAGGGCGCCATGTCGCCTAGTCAGTGCGGTAACGAAGAACTCAGACCAAGTAATACTTTTGTTTGCCGTGAACTTCTGCACGTCTGACAGCGCCGAATATGCCAAAAGACATAGAGACGATGGTGGCCCAGCGGAACAATCCAGCCATGAAAGACCATCACGAGACCGACTACAACACAGGTTGGTGGGCAGAGCGACCGGAGCGCGAAATCCGTGCTTCGTCGTTCTCTCCTATCGCTGGGCCGTTCAAACGAAGGCGTGGTGAGTGCATCTGGCTCAATGCTGCGTTGGTGGTCGCGCTCTTCGTCACGCTGTGTTGGTCAATTGTGCGCTTGGCAAGCTGGTGACGAAATGCCAGCGACGCGCGAGGAAATCGAAAAAGTTACTGGCGATTTCCGTGAATCCTATCCTGCAATAGCCCGAGCCTTGGCAGAAATGATGGTCCGCGGAAATGCCCTCCTAGAGGAACACGAACTGCTCGAAAGCCGAGTAGGAGATCGCTTCGAGGCCTTCGTGTTTGACATGCTCGCTGAATACGGTATCGCGCCAGCGCGGTTTGCGGAAACGTTGAGAGCCTTTGAGCGAATGCGCGAAACGCTGGATCACTTGGAGGCCTTTCCGTAGTCAAGCCAAATGCCATTGGCGCCAGGGGCACCCGAGCCTTGTTCGTGCAATCGATGGCGCGCGCAATGGCCGACCTGCTGGTGCGCCGCAACGTGATCGTGGAGGACCATGAATTGCTCGATGGCAAGAGTGCTCCAAACGCACAGGATCTCGAAGGAAGTCTTTGCCGAAACGCTGATCGCACTCAGCCGTCTACGTGAGACGATTGATCATCTTGAGCAGTTGCCGCCTATCTCGATTGCGCGGACGCGCCGCGCGCAGTCCTTGTCTAACTTACGGGCTTAACAAAAGGCCCTCCGTCAACATTCGTTCGTCCGGAGGGCCTTCGCAGGGTTGGAGTGCCGCAGGGGGTTTTGCCGCGCCTGTACAGTTAAATTGCGCTGCAGACAGAACCCACCATTGCAGAGTTCTTCGAATCTTTGCGTCGGACTGTTCCGGCTCAGCCATCACCCGGCGCTTTAGCCGCCTGCAGGCCGCGCCGGATGGCGGCGAAAAAAATCCCACCTAAGTGGGACTTCTTTGGGACATCAGCCTTTGGCAGGTTGACCGGGTTGCTGAGCCGGCTGCTGACTTTGGCCAGGCTGCCCTTGCCCTGGGTTCTGTTGGTCTTGCTGTCCGGGGTTCATCGGCTTACCGGGGGTTTGATTCTGATCGTTCTGCTGGTTGGCCATCGTGGTCTCCTTTTCGCGCGAACGACGCGACAAACTGGCTTCCGGAGGTTGCGAAGCAATTGGCGCCGATCGAGCGCGGCCCTTTTGTCGTTGATGGCGAGATCTGCGTACTCGACGATCTCGGCCGGAGTAACTTTGACAAGCTCGAGGATCGGGCGCGGCGGCGGCGCTGGTCTCAGGGCGCAGAGCCGGTCACCTTTGCGGTCTTCTATCTGGTTGTGGAAAACGGGATAGACATCGCTGAGTCGGCTCTGCAGCCACGTGAGGCGGCCGTGGCGAGCTTCATGAAGACGCTCAAGGTCGAGGACATCTACATCGGAGGCTACGAGACCTTCGCCGATGTTGCAGCCCGGCTGCCGAGGGTTCATCGAAGACGTCTACAACGCGAAACGCCTGTACTCGGCGCTTGGCTACCGGTCACCCGACGAGTTCGAAGATCAATCGCTCCAGTAAGCGGCTTAGATCTGCCCCTCGGTGATCCAGCCCGAGGGGTTCACTTCACCAGGGGATCAGTTCCTGATGTCGCTTGACAGGTGTTGGTGCCCGCCTCACCAAAGCAACGATAGGAGGCCTAATTTAAAGGCGCGGGTTCCTACGAACTTATAGGCGCCAAGCGCGTCGGCGGACGGTGCACAAAGAATAGATTGGCCAGACCAATTTATTGAGCACTTCATGACTGCAACTTTCCGTTTGTGTGGCCCATGGCCGGGTCTTGCCATCGCTCTCTGCCTCTCCAGCACCGCAGTCCAGGCCCAGCTGCCACCGGGCGACGGTCCGAACAACGTGGCGACGGTGATGCTGGAACCCTCCCCCGTCAAATTCGACGAGGCCTTGCTGGCCCAGCTCAAGTTGCCCGCCGGCTTCAAGGTCAACGTGTTCGCCAAGGACATGCAGCACGTGCGGTGGATGCAGGTCGCACCCAACGGCGACGTGTACGTGAGCCGCCCGAAGCAGGCCGACGTGCTGCTGCTGCGCGACCAGGACCGCGACGGCAAGATGGACTCGCAGAAGGTCGTGGCGCAGAACATCAAGAACGTGCACGGCCTGCTGCTGCGCGAGAACAAGCTCTTCATGGCGACCGACAAGAAGGTGCTGGTCGCCGACGTGCAAGGCGACGGCACGTTGGCCGGCACCCGCGTGCTGGTCGACGACCTGCCCGATGGATCGCAGCACCCCTACCGCACGCTCGCGATGGGCCCCGACGGCTTTCTGTACGTGACCGTCGGCTCCCAGTGCAACAACTGCGTGGAGACCAACCCCGAGGCCGCCACCGTGCTGCGCATGCGCCCCGACGGCAGCGCGCGCAGCGTGTATGCGCGCGGCCTGCGCAACACGCTGGGCTTCGCCTTCAACCCGGTGGGCGGCATGCTCTACGGCTTCGACCATGGCTCGGACGATCGCGGCGACGACGTGCCGCCGGAAGAGCTCAACGCCATCCGGCCCAACAAGCACTACGGCTGGCCCTTCTGCTGGGGCGACCGGCAGGTCGACATGAAGCAGCAGAACGACCCGGAGAACTCGACCCGCGCCGACTTCTGCCCGACCACTGAAGCGCCCGAACTCATGACCACGGCGCATTCGGCGCCGATCGGGCTGGTCTTCTACACGGGCAACCAATTCCCGGCCGACTACCGCAACAGCGCCTTCGTCGCGATGCGGGGTTCGTGGAACCGCGGCCAGCCCAGCGGATACAAGGTGGTGCGCGTGCGCTTCGATGCGGCCGGCAAGCCACAGTCGATCGAAGACTTCGTCACCGGCTGGCTGCTGGCCACGCCGCCGCCCCACCTGCAGCAACCGGGCGCCGGCCCGATGGCCGAGCAGGCCAAGGCGCGGCGGCCGGCCCAGTTCGGGCGGCTGGCCGGGCTCGCGGTGGCAGCGGACGGTTCGCTGCTGATCGCCGAAGACCAGAACGGCGTCATCTACCGCGTGAGCTACGGCCGCTGAGGACCACCGACATGAAACTGCACTTCGTCCTCTCCTCCATCGCCGTGGCACTGCTCGCAGCCTGCGCCGGTACGCACCAACAACCGGCCACCGAAGCCGGCACCGGGCCATCCGCCGCGTCGGCTGCACCCGTGGCGAGCGCCCGCCTGCTGACACCTTCCGGCCAGCCGGCCGGCACCGTGAGCTTCGCGCCCGCCGCGCATGGCGTCGAGCTGGTCGCCGATGCCCGCGGCCTGGCGCCCGGGGTCCACGGCTTCCACGTGCATGCGCAAGGCGCCTGCGCCGCCGGACCCGACGCCGCGACCGGGCGCATCGTCGACTTCGGCGCGGCCGGCGGCCACTTCGATCCGGGCAACTCGCGCAACCACGGCCGGCCCGGCGACGACAAGGCCCAGTCCCATGCCGGGGAGCTGCCGGCGTTGCAGGCCGGTGCCGACGGCACGGCGCGACTGCGCTACGTCAACCACAACCTTTCGCTCGACCGGGCCGCCACGTCGGTCATCGGCAGAACGGTGGTCGTGCATGCCGACCCCGACGACTACGCGAGCGACCCGGCCGGCAACTCGGGTGCACGCGTCCTGTGCGGCGTGATCGAGATGAACGCGCCCACCGTCGTGAAGGGGCGCGCCACGCTCGAGGGCTCCCACGTGTTCCCCGAAGGCATTGCCATCGACCCGCGCTCGGGCGCTGCGTTCGTGGGTTCGAGTTCGAACGGCGACCTGTTCCGCATCGCACCCGGTGCAGCCAAGGGCGAGCTGGTGCAGGCCGGCGGCGCGGTCGGGCGGCAAGGCGCCTTCGGGATGAAGTTCGACGCGATGGGGCGGCTGTGGGTCGCAGGTGGTCCGACCGGCACGCTGAGCGCGGTCGATGTCGGCAACGGCACCACGCTGGCCGTCGTCAAGGCGCCGCAGGACAAGCCGGCCTTCTTGAACGACCTGGTCATCGCGCAAGACGGCACCGCCTACGTGACCGACTCGGTCCAGCCGGTGATCTACCGCATGCGAACGACCGCGGGCGCGCCGGCATCGCTGGAGCCTTGGCTCGACCTGGCGCAGACGCCGATCCGCTATGTGCCCGCCCAGGTCAACCTGAACGGCATCGTCGCGTCCGCGAACGGCCGGCAGCTGCTGTCCATTCAACTGGCCACCGGGCAGCTCTGGCGCATCGACACGCAGACGAAGGCGGTGACGCAGGTGCGCATCGAAGGCGGTGAGCTGCAGGACGGCGACGGACTGGTGCTCACCGGCGCCAACGAGCTGGTCGTGGTCCGCAACGCACATCACGAGCTGGTGAAGCTGCGCCTGGCCGCCGATTGGAGCAGCGGGCGCGTCGAGCAGCGGCTCACGGACTCGCGGCTGCGCTATCCGACGACGGCGGCAGTGTCGAGCGCAGGCTTGATGGTGGTCAACGGCCAACTCGACCGCCAGAAGAATCCGCCCGTGCTGCTGCCCTTCGACGTCGTGACGATGGAGCTTCCCAGGTAAGCCGGCAGTGGACATGCCGTGCGCGCAGGGCGGCACGGCTACCTACAGCGCCATGCCGCACGCGCCGACGAATCGGACGTCGACCCCTTGCGTACCCCCTATATCTACAACCCCAGGACTCATTCAATGAACCGAATCAAGCCAAGCACTCTCGCCGCGTCCATCGCATTGCTCTCGACCACGCTGGTCGGCCTGCCCGCTCAAGCCGCGGACGACCCTGCCAAGCCCAACCCCGTGGCCGAAGCCGTCGCCAAGACCATGGGCAAGCTGCGCGCGGACGAGGACATGCTCGCCGTGCTCAACGCACAGGCCGGCCTGAAGCCGAAGCCGATCGAGAAGCTCGACGTGGCGACCGCGCGCAAGCAGCCCACGGTGACCGATGGCGTCAACGCCGTGCTCAAGCAGCAAGGCAAGAGCACCAAGCCCGAAGACCTGGTGCCCGGCGTGACCAGCATGGACGCCACCGTCGACGGCGCCGCCGGCAAGCTGCCGGCCACCGTGTACACGCCTGAAGGCGCAGGCCCCTTCCCCGTGGTCGTGTACTTCCACGGCGGCGGCTGGGTCATCGCCGACCGCAAGGTCTACGACGGCGGCGCACGTGGCATCGCCAAGCAGGCGAACGCGGTCGTGGTGTCGGTCGACTATCGCCAGGCACCCGAAGCCAAATTCCCCGCGGCCTGGGACGATGCGCTCGCCTCGTACAAATGGACACTCGCCAACGCAGCCAAGCTGAAGGGCGACGCGAAGAAGGTGGCGCTGGCAGGCGAGAGCGCGGGCGGCAACCTGGCACTGGCAACGGCCATCGCGGCCCGTGATGCGGGCGTGCAGCAGCCGGCCCACGTGCTGGCCGTCTATCCCGTTACGCAGACCAGCCTGAATACCGAGTCGTACCTCGAGAACGCGGTGGCCAAGCCGCTCAATCGCCCGATGGTCAAGTGGTTCGTCGACAAGACGACCCGCTCGCCGGCCGACCTCAAGGATAAGCGCCTACAGCTCATCGACGCCAAGCTCGAAGGCATGGCGCCGGGCGTGACCATCATCAATGCCCGCATCGACCCGCTGCGCAGCGACGGCTCGAAGTTGGAAGACGCCCTGAAGAAGGCGAACGTGCCCGTCGAGCGCCGCGACTACGAAGGCGTGACGCACGAGTTCTTCGGCACCGCAGCCGTGGTGCAGAAGGCCAAGGATGCCCAGGCCTTCGCGGGTCAGCGTCTCAAGAACGCGTTTGGGGGCTAGCCTGCTCTCATCGAGCGGGCGGTAGCGTCGCGCTTTGCGTTGCTGCCGCCCAGCTTCTTGAGCCCTGGACGCCCGTCGGGCCAGCCACGGGCGCACACACGAGCAGGCGGGGCGCTAGAAGAGCCGCACGCGCCAAACAGCCGCTGCAAAGGCGGCCAACCCCAAGGCGGCCCACATTATTCGGAAGAGCATGTTTCGCGTGAACCGACCGCCTGCCCATTCGACCTTCGTGCGTTCTGGTTGGCGTTGGTAGTGTGCAGGCATCCTGTGCGCGCACCCCTTGCAGCGGCGCGCCGAGCCCGGGTTGATGGTGCTGCAAACCTCGCAGATCTCCGCCGTAGGATCTCCAACATGAATCCGGACAAGGTCAATCAAACTTCCAAACGCGGTGCGCCCCTGAAAAACCTTTGTGCCTGAAGCTGAAGCCATGGCTATTCCCTTTCGAATCAAGTCCTTCAACGCGTGGAGTCATGGCGAGGTGGTATCGCTTCTGTAACTTTCTCGCTCGAATGTTCGAGGTTGCCCCGAGGACTCTTTTTTTCGTGTGCTGCTGCGGTGTCTCATTCGGCTTTGAGTCGAGCATGGGCGGCGCAGCGAGGCGCCTTTGCTTGCGCTCTTCGAAGACATAGGACGAGGAAACCCGTTCTGCTGCGCTGGCTCCTACAGGTATCGCCCGTCGGCACGACTACCGTCGCCGCCAAATGACTGACGAGGGCATTCCGATGGGCTATCCAGATGTGCCTCATAAGGGCAAAGCAGGGGAGCCGGGCACTGATCCCGGACATGAAGATGAGCTGGGCCAGAAGCTGCACGAGATCGCCCGCCAGCACGGCTTCACGCTGGAGGCTGTGGCCGTCATGTGGGCTGCACTCCAGCAGGGCGGGGGCATGGCGCAGTTCAGCCACCCCGAGTTTGGCGGCCGGGGCCAATGGATGAGCAACGGCATGATGATGCTCGGCGACATGTTCAACCGCAGCTTGGCTACAAGGGTCAGTGCGCTCTGTGAGGCACTGGCGCCGCTGGCTCTCGGGCACACCGAGCTTCGTGCCGCCATCGGCAGCGCCGGCAGTGCCGGCACGTGGTGGCCCAGCGCGTTTGGAAGGCCCGCCACTGCGGGCTCGCAGAACGACACACGCTATGCTTGGTTTGCAGACCAAAAAGCGCTTCTCATACACCGTGCCGGCCACGTGGAGGCGTATGACACGGCGGACCATCAGATACGCGGTGCCGCCCAGCAGCAAGGCGGCAGCCCGGGAACCTTGTCGTTCTCAAGCCAGCATGGGCCGGTCGACGTTGCGACGCTCGAGCGGATTGCCCTTCCGCATGAGCCGACTTCTGGTGCCTCCAATCGCGAACCGATGCACGACGTGCCTTTCGAGCGGCTGCCAGTGAGCAAGGTGGCAGCTTTTGAAGGAGCATCCCAGCCATCAACTGGGCCGAAGGATCGTCGGCTTGCCTTGGCGCAGGAGATTCTGGACACGCTCGAACGCCTGGCGGAGTTGCAAATCAAAGGTGTCCTGACTGAAGAAGAGTTCAGGGCGAAGAAGACCGAACTGCTAGCCCGCCTTTGATCAAGGAGCATGCGATGGAACCGATGAAGCCGATGAAACCCATGGAGCCCATGAAGCCCATGGCTCCGATGAAGCCAATGATTGCTTCGGACAGCAGTTGGTGGCCGCGCGGCTTAGATGGTCCCTCGAGCACCGGCGAGCAGGACGGCCTGCGCTATGCCTTTTTCCCTGATCAGAAGCGTCTTGCAGTGGCGCGGGGCGAAAAGGTGGAGCTCTATGACACCGGGACCCGACAGATCAACGGGATTTCTCAGGCCAGCGGCAGCAAAGCCGGCGATGTGAGATTCACGGATCAGGCCGGGGAGGTCGAACTGGCTTCGCTCAAGCGCGTGGATGCGGATTAGAAGTCGAGCCCAGTTCGCCCCTGCCTTGGCGCAGGAACGGTCGCCGCTGGCGGCGACGGCCTGAGGAGCAAACCATGAGCAAGAACGTCGGTGACCACGTCTTGGACCGCCTCGCCCTATGGGGCGTGCAGCGCATCTACGGCTACCCCGGTGACGGCATCAACGGCATCATGGGCGCGTTCGGGCGCGCCGACGATCGCGTGCGCTTCATTCAGGCGCGCCACGAGGAACTCGCTGCCTTCATGGCTTGCGCGCACGCCAAGTTTACCGGCGAGGTGGGTGTCTGCCTCGCGACCTCGGGCCCCGGTGCAATCCACCTGCTCAACGGACTTTACGACGCCAAACTCGATCACCAACCGGTGCTTGCCATCGTAGGCCAGCAGCAGCAAGCGGCGCTCGGCGGTGACTACCAGCAGGAAGTCGACCTGCTGTCGCTGTTCAAGGATGTGGCGCACGAATTCGTGCATATGGCCACCTCACCGACGCAAGTGCGCCATCTGATCGACCGCGCGATGCGCATCGCGCGGGATCGCCGTGCGGTCACCTGCGTGATCTTTCCCAACGACGTCCAGGAGATGCCAGCCGAGCTTCTGCCGCCACATGAGCACGGAACGGTTCACAGCGGCGTTGGCCTCACAGCGAGCGCATTGGTGCCGCCGCCGGAGGCACTCGAGAGAGCGGCCGAGATCCTCAACAGCGGCCAGCGCGTCGCGATCCTGGTGGGCGCCGGTGCGCTTAGGGCTGGCGAGGAGATCATCGCAGTCGCGGACCGCCTGGGCGCTGGCGTCGCCAAGGCACTGCTCGGAAAGGCCGTCGTGCCAGACACGCTGCCGTTCGTGACCGGCGCAATTGGGATCCTGGGCACCAAGCCCAGCTCGCGAATGATGGAGGAGTGCGACACGCTGCTGATGGTCGGGTCTTCGTTCCCCTATGCCGAGTTCCTACCCAAGGAGGGCAGCGCGCGCGGTGTCCAGATCGACATCGACCCGCGCATGCTCAGCCTGCGCTATCCAATGGAGCTATCTCTTGCGGGTGACAGCCGCGCCACGCTGAGCGCGCTGCTCCCCCTGCTCGACAACAAGATCGATCGAAGCTGGCGCCAGCGCATCGAGTCTGACGTCGCACGCTGGTGGAAGGTACTGGAGACCCGGGCCATGGTGGAGGCCGACCCGATCAATCCGCAGCGCGTGTTCTGGGAGCTGTCACCGCGCCTTCCTGGCGACGTCATCCTGACCTGCGACTCCGGATCAAGCGCTGCGTGGTATGCACGTGATATCCAGATGCGCGCGGGCATGGTCGGATCGCTGTCAGGTGGGCTCGCGACCATGGGCTCTGCGGTGCCTTATGCGATTGCAGCCAAGTTCGCGCATCCCGATCGTCCAGTCGTGGCGCTCGCCGGCGATGGCGCGATGCAGATGAACGGGCTCAACGGACTCATCACGATCGCCAAGTATTGGCGCGAGTGGCGGGACCCGCGTTTGGTCGTGATGGTGCTGAACAATCGCGACCTCAACTTCGTTTCGTGGGAGCAGCGCGCCACCGCCGGCGATCCGCAGTACGAGCCATCCCAGCTCTTACCCGACATGAACTACGCTGCCTTCGCTGCGCTGTTGGGCCTCGAGGGCATTCGCGTGGAGAACCCTGCCGAGATTGGACCTGCCTGGGACCGAGCACTCGCCGCCAAGGGCCCCGTGGTGCTCGACATGGTGACGGACCCGAACGTACCGCCCACGCCTCCCGACATCTCGCTGGCACAAGCTCGCGCCTATTTGAGCGCCATGCTGCACGGCGATCCGCAGGCCCTCAACGTGGTCAAGGCCTCGGCGAAGGAATGGTGGGCGACAACGTTTCCCACTGAGGACGGCCGCTAGGGATTTTGAAGACGATTTCGCGTTGACGGGCCCATCCGCCTGAGCCGCAAGTCCCGGCGAAAGAATCGATTCAGCCGCTGTTCGCGACATGTGCCTACATGCGGAAGCAGTCCTTCGAGACAGCTTCACCGGTTCACGGATGCGAGCGTCAGCAACGCAACGGCGGCGCAAAAAGACGTCAAATCTCAAGCCGAGAGAAGTCTGGATCTTCAACGAGGGGCGCTATGCAAAAGCGAATCGACAATGCAAGCCAAGCGCCCGAGGCTGGCATTGGGCAGGACGCAGTGAACGACGCGCCCTCTACGTTGCTTTACAGCCCCCCCAGACGCTGGCGCGCACGAGCTTCGCACTGGTCTGCGGCACCCTCCTGATCGTGATGTGGCTGGGACTGTTGCCGGGCTTGTTGTGTCTGTGCATGGGCTTCCTTGGAACGCGCTGGTTGTCCCGGATGATTCGGCATGCGCTTGGCGCGCTGAGTGGTTGGCCCCGTGGGTCCGATGGCCAGCCGCGTGGCGCAGCGACCGTGGCCGCAACACTGGGGTTGCTGGCGCCCGTCGTCGTCGCGGCAGTGCCATGGCGCCCATGCACGCTTCGTCAAGAACCGTTGGCGTCGTCGGCGGGATCTGTCGTTCAAGACTCAAGCCTGGGACTCAACGAATGGCACACAAGAGGTCAGACCTTGCCAGCCATTTCCCTGCGCAGTCTGTACATCGGCTCGCCAGGATCGCACGCCAACTGCGCCACTTCGACCAGCGTCCGCAGACGCGGCAGCATCGCGTTGATGAGCAACGCCTCGTCAATCAACTTGAGTTGTGCAGCGGCCTTGTTCATCAAGTCCACCAGGCTGCTCGCATCGATACTTCCTTTCCTGACGATTGGAGTCGTCGCGCACTTCTTTCGCTTGTGGCGATTGCAAGCCGCGCGCGGCGACATGCAAGTCACACTCCACACTTTACGCCATGTTGAGGCCCTCGCGTCAGGGCGTCATTCCTTCCGGTACGCGCTGCGCACCGGCAAGTGGGATACCGTCGTTGAAGTTTGCGGCCTTCGAAGTATATGCAGGCGAAGCAACTACAACCATCTGCACAGCGTCGTGTAGCGCGGTGCCACGCGGTCGATGCAACAGCCCTCACTTGATCGGAGCGATGATGCCGATCATCAGTTGCGTGCTCAGGGCTGCTATCTGCTGCACGAGCCCCCATTGTTTCGTCATAAGCGCCAAGAACTGCGCATCGGTCGGAACCGCTCTGCCTGAAAGCGCAAGCTGCGACATCGCCTGAGCGATGTCTTGCTGCTCCGCGAAGATTCTCTTCATTGAATCCGCGTACTCAGTCAATATCATAAGCGTCTCCATCTGGGCGGGTTAAATCTTAGCCGCATGCAGCGAGTCGACGGGTGAGTAGGCACATGACACGGAAAGTGCTTTGAAGTGATTCTTGGAAGTTCGGTGACGGCTTCAGAGCCTTCGTGCTGGGCGTGCTGCCTGACCATCGGATCTCGAAGGAAGTCTTCGCCGAAACGCTGATTGAACTCAGCTGTCTACGGTAGACGATTGAATCATCTTGAGCAGTTGCCGCCTTAGTCTTGGCTGCCCCAACGCGCCGCACGCAGTCATTGCCCCACAACTTTGGCCGCCTGCAGGCCGCGCCGGATGGCGGCGAAAAAAATCCCACCGAAGTGGGACTTGTGTGGGACATCACCCTTTGGCAGGTTGACCGGGTTGCTGAGCCGGCTGCTGACCTTGGCCTGGTTGCCCTTGCCCAGGGTTCTGTTGGTCTTGCTGGCCGGGGTTCATCGGCTTGCCGGGGGTTTGATTCTGATCGTTCTGCTGGTTGGCCATCGTGGTCTCCTGTTCCTTTTCGCGCGAAGCAAGATTGCTTCAAGTGCAAAGTAGACTTGCCGTGGCGAGAGAACGTAGGGACTCTCACCACATCCGCGTAGGACCGCCCACCGCGCGGAAATTCAACAGCAAAGATCAAGCCTGAATGCGACGGCAATACTGTCACTTCTTCATTGCGAGATAGTCGCGGACCGCGGCAACCTCATTGCCTGCTGCTCCAACTGCTTCACGAAGTTCCCTTTTTCGGTGACACCGAGCGACTCGCACCAATCCCGGACTTCGTAATCTTCGCTGAGGCTATGCGCGCGCGGTCTTGGCCGCCTACGTTGCTCTTGTCGTCCGCCATCGATATGTCCTTTCAGATCGGCGTTGCCCAAGGGACGATGCCCGCTCCGACGCTGCCGGACGCACTTGCTTGCGAAGGCGGATCAGGGGTGTTTGTACTTTTCGTGCAAATCGGTGCGCTTTGGGTCAAAAAGTCCTTATCCGACAAGCACTTGCGAATCCGGTGTTTCGCCGAACTTCGTAATTCTTGTGGAGAACGGTGCGCTTCGGCGTGGAGACGGAGGAGGGCGCTTGTGCCGATTCGCGCGTCCACGCTATCAGCGCAACAATGCTGCGTGCCTCGTGGCGGTGCGCCGCTGAACAAGCGCGTCGGCGTACTTTTCGACGTTGAACTTCATCGTGCCGCGAAAGTTGATGTGCGAGAAGTGCGCCGGCCCGATGCGGCGCAGCCAGTCGTCCTCGATCCCGGCTCCCTCGCGTTTCAGCCTCTCGACGACCTCATGCATCCGGCCGGTGTTCCAAGCCAGCACGATGTTCGTCAGCAGCGCGTGGGAGCCTGAGATCGCCAGCATCTCGTCGCGCCGCCGGCCGCGCTCCGGCGCAACCTTGCCGCTGTACACCGCGCGCTGGAGCTGATGTACCGATTCGCCCCGGTTCAGTAGCGTGTGGATCTCCCGCCGGAAGTCCTCGATGGCGATGTAGTCGCACAGGAAGACAACAGTGCGCAGCAGCCGTCCCAGATGTTCGGCTGCCCGGTGCAAGGGATCACCTTGCGCAGCCGATCCGAAGCGCTGCAAGGCCAGAGTAGCCGAGACGCGGCCGCATCGAATGGACGCCGCCAGGCGAAGCAGTTCGTCCCACCCGCGCTCGATGGCGTTCAGCGAGACGCTCCTCACAGTGACTGCCTCGAGGCCTTCTGGGATCCTGAAGCCGCGCGGCAGGTGCAGCTTTCGCTCCGCCAAGTCTCGCAGGCGCGGACACAAATCAAAACCCAGCAGCTTGGCGATGGCCATCGCCGGATTTGTGTACCCATGGGTATCTACCGCCACCAACGATAGCCGCATGAGGTCCTCGCCGCGGTTGTTTGACTCGACGCCTTCGATAGCAACCCCGGCCTGCCGTTCGTTGAGCACGATGGGCTGGTCATAGACGATGCCCCATCTATCGCGTACATGGGTGTACAGGCCGGCAGCGTAGGTGCGCCGCCGCGGATCGACCCGGGCGTTCCACAGGTGGCGTGACGCGTCCAGCGACATCATGTCGGCCGACGCTTTGTCGCCGTCGCCCCACAGAGCAGCGATCGGGATCTGGCTCTGGAATTGTGCGACACGCTCATTGGCGCGCCGAAGCCGGCCACTGCCTTCGAGGGCCCGCATCGCCACGGAGACCTGGCTGGGCTCCAGCCCCGGGATCATCGATGCGACCCCCTTGGCGTCGATGTCGGTGCCGTGTGCCAGCAAAGCTCCATACAGCGCAACGAGTTCATCCGCGGTCTGCGCGCGGTGCCCGAGCAAGGCATCGCTGAAGTTGGTCGCCGCATCCAGTTGCATCAACAGGTCGGGGAACTGGACGTTGCCGATGAGCTTGTAGACGGTCTCGCGCGTGCGAACGGGTTCGCTCAACTCAGGCAGGGCGGTGATGGGGGGCAGGCGCAGCATGCCGTCCGCGCTGATCTCGATCTTGCCCCGGCCCAGCGCATCACGAACCGCTGCAGTGCCCGCGAGCAAGTTGGCCAATAGTGGCTCCAGGAATTCCTCGGATGACTTGGGCATCCCTAGGAGTTCGACATGCTGTTCACGTTGCGATTCCCATTGGGCCGGAGGAATCAGCATCTGGTCGCGCTCGCGATAGCTCAGCGAGTGGTCGATCCAGACGCTGCCGCGACGAAGGCTCTTTCTCAGCGACATCATCGTGCAGGCTTCCAAAGCACCAAAGCCCGAGCGCAGGTCAGGATCGTGCACGAGGCCATGCCAAGCGGCGCCAACTTCCGGAAGCTGCACGCCTTCAGGAAGGTCGGCACTAACTTGTTCCTGCAACGCCGTCCACACCTTCCACTGCTCGAATCCGCGGTCGCCTTTGCGGCCGCCGAACGCCAGATCCTTGAGCGATGTCAGACAGGCATGCACCCGCTGAACGTCCTGAGCCAGTGCCTTGCGAACTTGCGAAACGAAGCTGCCGGTGGTCGCGCCGCAAAACTCGGCGAGCAGCTGCCGGGCCTGCAGTACGCGATCCTTCCAGCTCATGGCCTCATCGTGAAGAATGGCGCTGGCCTGCGCCGCTTGCCTCAGCAGACCTATCGAGGCGCGTGAGCGGCTTGCCTGGGCGCGATCGGCAGCTTCGCGAAACAGCTGCTGGCTGCGTCGGCTCGATTGAAGCAGCGCGACGTCTGTGAGTTCAAGAAGCGTGACCCGCAGAAAGCACACCAACTCGATCATCTGGCGCGATGGCTTGATCTCGCGCATCTTTGCCGGCCGCCGCGACTGCACCTGCCTGGCGTAGGCCTGCTGCTTGACCAGCGTCATGCCGCTCAGGTCCCACGTGTCTGCTCCGAGCGCCTTGAGAAAGCGCACCTTCTCCAGCGTTTCGGCCAAGCTTGCCGGTCCATGTCGCCGTGAGGGCGTCTTCAGCCACTCCAGGTGGGTGGAATTTGTCTCGCGCCGGATGCCGTAGGCGAGGGTACTCAGTTTGCGCGCCGTCGCGGCGGGAACGGCGGCAATGACATGGGCGAGAACGCTCGTCTCGATGGCGGCCAACGCGTCGCGGGCCCAGTCCTTGAGGCGGCGCGGCCCGGGAATCACGATCCGGCGGGTGTACAGCCACTGGCATGCCGACCGGACCAGATCGTCGGGATGAGTAGCCTCCTGGGCGTGAATGCGAAGTGCATCCATCAATTGGATCTCGTCATCTGGCTCAAGATCACGAAGACCGAGGTATGCCTTGACCCAGGCCTGATGCCTGAATAGCGTCTGGGTTCGTCCGTAGATCGAACGCAGCGTTGCAATGGATGGCGGGGAGATGCCTAGTAGCTGAGCCGTGCGCCGTAGCAAGTTTCGGGGCAAGACGTTGAAGCCGTCGAGCGGCCGACCGGCGGCGCGCATGAACAGCACCATCAAGGCGGCGGGCAGGCGGTGGCCGACTCGAAATTGCTGCGTGATCGCGTCAACGTCCGCCGATCCCAGCTCGAAGAACTGCTCGCGGTCAAACTCACTCAGTCGGGACGGCAGGGCCTCCAGGCCGACGAATCGCAGGGCAAAGCTGGGCATGGCGGGCTTCCAAGACGCGGGGCTGCCAATGTACCGGCTCGGTCCCGGGCAGGGCGTGGCTCATCGGCACCTGCGCGGTCGACGGGAAACCCGAATGCCGCTGGGCTTGCGAACTAAGCGCACCGATTTGCACGAAAAGTACGACAACCCCAATCGCGCGGCGCCCGGCGATGAATTCCCGAAGGAACTGGATCAGCTCTTCGGTCAGCAGGCCATAGATGCCATGGCGCACGCCAAACAGCATCCTTTGCGCAGACGTGGTCGCCGCCATCGCACTGGCTGGCACGACCTCCAGCACGCCGTGCGCATCGAGCAGCAGCGGCGCCAGATCGCGCGTACTTCTGGCATCAAGGGGAAAGAGTCCATCGGCGGCGCGGGCATCTTCAGTCGTTCCTCCGATCGGCTTGTTCTGGTCGGCTTCAACGCAACTGGGCAGGCCAGACTGCACTAGGTGCCATAGCGATCGTCACGCGTGACGACGCTCGACCGTAGCTTGTCGAGCACCTGGCCATAGTCGTCGTGCAGCTGAGGCCAATCGGGCGCGGGGGTCAGACACTCAGGATTGAGCCGGCCTTGGGCCACGCTCAAGCGCACAGTGGGGTGAGCGTGCCCGACCTTGGCCAGCCAGCCGGCGCAATGCAGCTCCGAGCCAACCTTCGACTGATGGCAAGCAAAAAGAGGAGCACCAAAGTCGGGTCCGAATCCGCGACGGTCGGGACAGGTCGACACCAGAGCTTCGGCCATCTCCATATCGAAACGCGGAATGTCGTCAGCACGCTGCTCTACGCGCCAGGGACAGCTGGGGCACGGCTGAGAGAGAGGTCTCGGTGTCGTCATCAAATATCATTGTCGCGCAAGCTGGTGATGTTCTTCGTCCGACCTGGGGCCGCTGTGCGACGCTGCCGGGAGCCCGCAATCGCGGGCATCGCCTCCACGTTGACAGGGTCTGACAGACCCGAATCAGGCAATCCCCGGCAACTGAGTCACCTCGCCAATCGAAAGCGACAATGCTTTGGTGCTTGCCCTCAAGGACAACGGATCTCGATGGAGCCGACGGCCGGCATCCGAGTGATGCTTGTCCAATCGATGGCTTCCAACACGCGCGTCAGGTTCTTTGCGCACCATTCGCTCAATCGATCGCGCGATTTCCATGCGTAGCCATCGACCTCGAAGGTCTGCAGACCGGTGATGCGATTCGCAAAGGTCGAGTGGCATCGACAGGCGCCGATTTCAAACACGTCGGCGGCGACCCGCATGCCAAACAGGTGGAGGTTCTTGGCAGGAAGATATGCAAAGACGCCAAGATCGACAAGCGTGTCGGGGTCGATCACGAGCGATGTTTCTTCCCAGGTCTCTCGCACCGCCGTCTGCCGCGCTGACTCATCGACCTCCTGCCAACCCTTGGGCAAATCCCAGCGCGCGGTGCCGGTGGCGTGGCACACGAACAGCTCGCACGATGCATTCATCATCACGATGCCACAAGAGACGATCCTGGTCATCGTCCGACGGTATCGCATTGGGCCGCCAATTGTCACTGCGCGCTCGATCAGAGCCGCCAATCGCTGCTTTGGCATGAATCGTTCAGTGGGTGAGCGCCCGGCAGCCACGGGACCCGCCTAGGCAACGCTCAGTCGTCGAGCGCCGCCAGCAGTGCCGGCAGCCCGACGGCCGCCCGGACCTGCCAGTCCAAGCCGACGCCATCGGACAACGTCGAGGCATCGGGATTCAGGACCGCGACGTGACATCCTCTCCGCCGCGCGGCGTCGGGAAGCGACGCTGCCGAGTACACGAGACCCGATGTGCCGATCACCAACAGCAGGTCCGCCCGCTCGACCTCGCGCTGCGCCTCGCGCCAGACCGCCTTGGGCAGGCCCTCGCCGAACCAGACCACGCCCGGCCGGATCAGGCCATCGCAGGCCGGGCATCGTGGCGGCGGCAGGCGCATCGCGGTTTGACGATTTTCGTCGCTCGCCGCTTCCGACAGGCCTTTGAACTCGCAACCGCAATCGAAGCAGCGCGGCGAGAACAGGCTGCCATGAAGGTGCAACACCGCCTGGGCGCCAGCCCGCTCGTGCAAGTCGTCGACGTTCTGCGTCACGATCGTCAGCGACTTCGTCTGCGGCCGCGCTGCCAGTGCGGTCAACGCGAGGTGTCCCGCATTCGGGACTGCGCGAGACACGCCGTGCCGCCTCGACTCGTACCAGGCCCAGACCATGTCGGGATCGCGCTGAAATGCCTCGGCCGTCGCCAGTGTCTGCGGATCGAAACGCGCCCAGAGCCCCGTGCCCCGATCGCGGAAGGTCGGAATGCCGCTTTCGGCGGACATGCCGGCGCCGGTCAGAACCACGATGCGGCGCGCGGCGCGGCAGCGTGCGACCAGCGTCTCAGATGGGGTGGTGTGCGTGCTCATGGCCCGATCTTCTCAGGGTGGTGCGAGCCCTCCCACATCCGGTGCCCATGAAGCGTGAGGGTGCGTCCTGGATGAACCCCGGTGAGCAGGCGCGTGAGCCCGTGAGAAGTTTCGGTGCCATCCGCCCGTGAACGACGATCTTCATTTCGCCACCTGTGCTCAAGTGCATGAAGTTCGGGGCCAGAGCCGAACGCAGGCGCCCGATAAGGCGAACGTCCTTGCGAAGGCGGTGAGGGTTACTGCGAGGCACTGGCCTGCCAACTAGGCGGCCGTGCTCCGGCAGACAGGCAGCCGCCCGACAGACCGCGCGATGACTGCCGCTTCAAGGCTGACTGCCGAAACGACTATCGTCCCTGGTTCAAACGGCTCAGACCCTGCTCGGTCAAGGCGCTTCCTCCGCGCAGATCCTCGACCACCAAGCCATTCGAGCGCAGTCTGCTTGAAACCTTGATGGCCACCGTCGGGCGCTGTGATTTCTGTGCATCCCGCAGCGCCACCAGCGTGCGCCACTGTTCCTCGTTGAGCTGAATCTTTTTCATGAGCGCCGGCGACTTTACGCGAGCGCACCCATGAGAATTCATCCAATCCACCACAAGGCAAGGCTGCAGAGCAAGCCATGACCGATGCGTTTGCGATGAATGCGACAGAACTCGGTGAGTCGGCTGCAAGTTGCGCGGCTTCGGGCATTCAGCGCTAGCTCGTGCCTTGCTCGATGGAGGTTTGAAAGTTCACCGGTGCGCAACAGCGTGCAGACCGACGGCGGAGTTCCGTTCATAGACGGGAAGGGCGAGAGTGCTTCTGTGACCCGGAGCTCCGGCACGTTGAACTGATCGATGTTCCGCTCATGGCACTGGTGTCCAGCAATGTGATGAGTGGCAGGAACGTTCCGCCGTGCTCTGAGCCGAGAGCACGAAGGCGGCCGATGCAATCCACTGCTTGCGGTTCGGCAAGTTCTGCTGAGGATCACGATCCCCGCGCCCGTCTTGACTGCGGCGGCCAGTACACCTCCGGTCGCCTCAACGTGGTCGCGCAACGTCAAGAGCAACAGATCCGAACGCAGCCACGACGTTGCGTTTGAAATTGAGCACGCGGACTGTCATGGGCTATGACCAGTGCGCTACGGATCTCTGCCAAAGAAATCCGCATGGCGGATCATCTTCTCTGCCAGAACGCTCGGCCCTTGCCATGAATGATGATCTGGTCCTCGTCGGCAAACCCTTCGATGACGCTTTTTCCAGCGTTGTGCTCACATGATTCCTTTCGCGTTTGGTGTCCTGCGGGGACGGACCCATGCAGACCTCGGAGCCGCGGCTGCACTCGAGCACACGCTGGGACATGTATTCAACGACAAAGAATTCGCTCTGACCTGGGCTCGTCTTCTGCCTGCGGACCAGGAGGTGTTGAAGGCGCTTGCCAACGACGTCAACGATCTGCACTCGGCAAAAGGCCTGCTGCGAATCGGCATGGCGCTCGGTCTCGAGAAGTCGGTCTCCAAGAACACGCCGGCA
This sequence comes from Variovorax sp. KK3, assembly GCF_001984055.1. Lineage (GTDB taxonomy): Bacteria > Pseudomonadota > Gammaproteobacteria > Burkholderiales > Burkholderiaceae_C > Variovorax. The sequence continues at coordinate 1,809 of NZ_LYVO01000017.1, read as the reverse complement.
CAGGCGCTCAAGCGTCTGCAAGTCCAAGAACTCATCACACGGCTCGAGATCGGGGAGTACCGTTTTCAGGACGATGCATTCGCGGAATGGGTGAAAAACCGCGGGCTCGATGGATAGGCCCGCGAAGCCTTGACCATCCTCGCCTGTCCGGTGGTCGAGCTGTACACAGCAAACGCTCATGCGCGCAGGGCAGCGTCTGTTTCTTAAGCCGACGGCCATCCGTGGACGAATCCCGAGAATTTCCTGCCCCTGAGCAGCCTGCCCGAGAGCGCCTCCACACCCCTCGTCGGTTCCCCGATGATTGGCGCTCCTCGTCACGCATGTCTTGCCTTGTTTCGTCGGCACAAAAGAGGGATCTTGCGACTCGAGTGACAGTTTGTCCTGCGGGGGCCACGGATGAAGTGCGCGCCACAGGCCGAGGCTGCGGCGAGTACTGGGCGTCAACTCCATGGAGCGCGGCTTCGCGAAATTGGTCTTCGGGTCATCGGAGCGATCAATCGAAAGCCACGCGGTTCGCGATGAGCACACCGTTGACAACTTGCGAGCCCTCGACGCTGACCTTGACGCCGCTGCGCAGACTGGCCGCCGTGCCGTTCACAAACACCACGCTCGCGCCGCTGGCATCGATTGGCTGCCCACGAACCCGGAAGCTCGCCGGCGAGTTGAAATTGCCGACCGTGCCGCTCAGCGCGAAGGACACTGGCCCCCCCGTACCCGGCACATGCCTGATCTTGAGCTTCGAGGCCTGAAGCACGCCGTTCGACATCACGCCGGCGACCTCGACCTTGACGCCATTGCCCACGGAACCGGACGGCCCGCCATTGATCCGGGCCGACGAAGCATTGATCGGTACGTTCAAAACGCGCAGCGACCCCAGTGCACTGAAGTTCGTCACGATGCCGGCGAGCTGAAGCTGCGTCCCGTCTGTCCCAGGCACTGGGTACCACCACTGCACCTGCGTGGCCTGCAGCCGCCCACCCAACAAGGCGCTCGCGCGCACACGGACCAAGGTGCCGTCCGCGAGCGGCCGCCCATCCAGGCCGCCTGCCAGCGTCGCCCCAGCGTAGTCCACCGCACTGGCACCGAGATTGAACGTGCGTCGAACCGGGTCAAGCCCCTGGACGGTGCCCGTCAGGATAGGCGTGGAGGCACCGCGCGTCTCCACGCGCGTGGCCCGCAACGTGCCGGGCGCGCCCGGCAGGCCCCAGACCTGAACCGTGTTGCTGGGCACGAGCGCCGCGAGGCCGCTCAGATCACCCCAGACCGTCGCTTCATCTGTCGTGATTGTTGTGCCGAGCACAACGAAACTGCCTTGCGCCAGGTTGATCGATGACAGAGGCCCGCGCACATCGGCGGCCGAATCGATGCGACGCGCAATGCCGCTCGTGAAGTCGGTGTCGACTGGCCCGATGACCCTCGCACTCATCCCGAGTTGCAGCGCGGGTGTGTCTTCGATGTTCACATCGGCAGCACCCGTTTCATACCGCAGCCCGTTCACGATGATGCTGCCAGCGCCATCGACTGCGCCCACACCGGACGCATCCGCCGTGCTCACTCCGGTGCCGCCGGAGCCTACCCCTCCGTCGCCTGACGAAGCGGTCGTACTGCCGCCGCTCGATGTGCCTCCCGCGCTCGCAGATCCGCTAGCACCCGTGCTGCCCGAGGCGGCGGCGCCTGCGCCGGCCGCACCTCCTGCGCCAGCGCTCCCGACGCCTCCGGGCCCGCCGCCCCCGCCCGTCAGCAATCCGATCTCCCCGTCGGCATTGGCACTCGCCGCATTTCCGGCTGATGTGTTGCCCGCTTGTATCG
>NZ_LYVO01000016.1 GCF_001984055.1 Variovorax sp. KK3 | reverse complement strand
CCGCTGCCGCCGGCACCGCCACACCCGCTGCCGGCGGCGCCAAGCGCGGCCGCAAGCCCAAGGCCGCGGCCGCCAACGAAGCCCCTGCGAGCGACGTCGACCTGTCGGACATCGAAGAAGACCTGGCGGGCGACGAACCCGTGGCGACCGAAGAAAAGGTCAAGCCGCTGCGCATGAAGATCAGCAAGGCGAAAGAACGCGCCTTGATGAAGGAATTCGGTCTCGACGAGACCGTCCTGTCCGAGGAAGACCTGGCCAAGCGCCGCTCCCGCCTCAAGACCCTGATCACGCTCGGCAAGACTCGCGGGTACCTGACGCACGGCGAAATCTCCGATCACCTGCCCGACAAGCTGGTCGACGCCGAAACGATGGAAGTCGTGGTCACCATGCTCAACGACATGGGCGTGGCCGTCTACGAGCAGACCCCCGACGCAGAAACCCTGCTGCTGAACAACACGGCCCCCACCGCCACCACGGTGGAAGAAGCCGAAGAAGAAGCAGAAGCCGCGCTGTCCACCGTCGACAGCGAATTCGGCCGCACCACCGACCCGGTGCGCATGTACATGCGCGAAATGGGCACGGTCGAGTTGCTGACGCGCGAGGGCGAAATCGAAATCGCCAAGCGCATCGAAGGCGGCCTCATGGCCATGATGGAAGCCATCTCGGCCTCGCCCGCCACCATCGCCGAAATCCTGCGCCTGGCCACGGACATCCGTGAAGGCAAGGTCGTCATCTCCACCATCGTCGACGGGTTCTCGAACCCGAACGAGGCCGACGACTACGTGGCCGAAGAAGACTTCGACGAGTTCGACGAAGAAGACGACGACGACGGCAAGGGCGGTTCGAAGGCCCTGACCAAGAAGCTCGAAGAACTGAAGAACGAGGCCCTGACGCGCTTCGACCGCATCGCCGGCCTCTTTGAGAAGGTCCACAAGGTCTACGACAAGGAAGGTTACGGTACGCCCACGTACCAGAAGTCGCAGCACGCCTTGTCCGAAGAGCTGATGACCATCCGCTTCACGGCCCGCACCATCGAACGCCTGTGCGACCTGGTTCGCACCCAGGTCGACGACGTGCGCAAGAAGGAGCGCGAACTGCGCCGCATCATCGTCGACAAGTGCGGCTTTCCGCAGGAGGAGTTCATCCGCGACTTCAGCGGCTACGACAAGAACGGCCACCGCGTGGCGTCCAACCTGCTCAACCTCAAATGGGTCGAGAAGCAGTCCGCGGCCGGCAAGCCCTGGAGCGCCGTGCTCGCGCGCAACATTCCGCCGGTGCAGGAACTGCAGCAGAAGCTCACCGACATCCAGTCGCGTGTGGTCGTGCCGCTGGCCGAGCTCAAGGACATCAACAAGCGCATGAACGAGGGCGAATCGTCCTCGCGCGATGCCAAGAAGGAAATGATCGAGGCCAACCTGCGCCTCGTGATCTCCATCGCCAAGAAGTACACCAACCGCGGCCTGCAGTTCCTCGACCTGATCCAGGAAGGCAACATCGGCCTGATGAAGGCGGTCGACAAGTTCGAATACCGCCGCGGCTACAAATTCTCGACCTACGCGACGTGGTGGATCCGCCAGGCCATCACCCGCTCGATCGCCGACCAGGCGCGCACCATCCGCATCCCGGTGCACATGATCGAGACCATCAACAAGATGAACCGGATCAGCCGGCAGCATCTGCAGGAGTTCGGCTTCGAGCCCGATGCCGGCATCCTGGCCGCGAAGATGGAGATCCCGGAAGACAAGATCCGCAAGATCATGAAGATCGCCAAGGAGCCGATCTCGATGGAAACCCCCATCGGCGACGACGACGATTCGCACCTGGGCGACTTCATCGAGGACAGCAGCAACACGGCCCCCATCGAGGCCGCGATGCAGGCCGGCCTGCGCGACGTGGTCAAGGACATCCTCGACAGCCTGACGCCGCGCGAAGCCAAGGTGCTGCGCATGCGCTTCGGCATCGAGATGTCGACCGACCACACGCTCGAAGAAGTGGGCAAGCAGTTCGACGTGACGCGCGAGCGCATCCGCCAGATCGAGGCAAAGGCGCTGCGCAAGCTCAAGCATCCTTCGCGTTCCGACAAGCTCCGCAGCTTTATTGATACCCTCTGATCCCTGGCGGATCAGCACACATGCCCGCTTGCCTCACGGCAGCGGGCATTTTCTTTTCCGTGCACGACAAACACTCGAACAAGCAAGACCGGAGACTTCTCGCATGAACCCCGACGCCGACAAACTCTGGCACGCGCCGCGTTGGGCGCTCGCCGTGCTGTTGGCGGTGCTGGGCATGCTCGGGCCCTTCTCCATCGACACCTACATCCCGGCGTTCTCGGGCATCGCCAGCAGCATCGGTGCGACCCCGGCCCAGATGCAGCAGACGCTGTCGGCGTACTTGTTCGGCTTCGCTTTCATGAACATGTTCCACGGTGCGCTGTCCGACAGCTTCGGGCGCCGGCCGGTCGTGCTCTGGGGCCTTGCCGTCTTCACCATCGCATCGCTGGGCTGCGCGCTTTCGCAGACCATCGCGCAGCTCGTTTTCTTCCGCGCCTTGCAGGGGCTGTCGACAGGCGCCGGCATCGTGGTGTCGCGCGCGGTCATCCGCGACATGTTCCCGCCAGCCGAGGCGCAACGGGTGATGAGTCAGGTCACGATCTACTTCGGCGTCGCGCCGGCCATCGCGCCCATCATCGGCGGCTTCCTGTTCGTGCACTTGGGCTGGCACAGCGTGTTCTGGTTCCTGGTGGCCGTGGGCGTCGTGCTGTTCGCCGCCAACTACAAGCTGCTGCCCGAAACCCTGCACCAGAGTCAGCGCCAGCCTTTCGAGGTGCGGCACCTGATGCGCGGCTACTGGAACCTGTGTTCCGACCCGCGCTTCCTGCTGCTCGCGCTGGCCAGCGGCGTGCCCTTCAACGGCATGTTCCTTTACGTGCTCGCCGCGCCCGCCTTCCTGGGCGACCACCTCGCGCTCGCGCCCACCCAGTTCTTCTGGTTCTTCCTGCTGACCATCGGCGGCATCATGGCCGGCGCGTGGGCCAGCGGCCGCATGGCGGGCAAGGTGGCACCCAAGCGGCAGATCCGCGACGGCTTCCTGATCATGCTGTTGACCTCGGTCGTCAACGTCATCGCCAACGCGCTTTTCACGCCGAACGTCTACTGGGCGCTCTGGCCACTGGCGGTGTTCGCCTTCGGCTGGGCGCTGATGGTGCCGGTGATCACGCTGCTCGTGCTCGACCTGCACCCCGCACGGCGCGGCATGGCGTCGTCGTTGCAGGCCGTGATCGGCTCCACTGCCAACGGCATCGTGGCCGGCATCGTCGCGCCGCTCGTCATGCATTCCACGCTGGCCCTGGCCCTGACCTCGATCGTGATGATGGGCGTGGGCCTGGTGGCCTGGGTCTGGCTCCATGCGCGCTGGCCGGAAGTCGGCCGTCGCGTCGCCGGAGAGCCTGCGTGATGGCTGCGCGCGAAGCGCTGCGCACGTTCGCCCGCTCCTGGCTGCCGGGCCGGACCAACGTCGATGCGCGCGAACGCCTTCGTGCCGTCACCGGTGCCGGCCTGGGTCTGCTCATCACCTCGCTGATCGTTCAGCTCGCCGGCGGCGGCGCCGACGGCCACTGGCTGATCGCGCCGCTGGGCGCGAGTGCCGTGCTGGTGTTCGCGCTGCCGGCGAGCCCGCTCGCGCAGCCGTGGCCGGTGGTCGCGGGCAACATGTTCTCGGCGCTGGTCGGCGTGGCCTGCGCGCGGTGGATGCCCGAAGGCCTGTGGGTCGGCCCGGCCGCGACCGCGCTGGCCATCGCGCTCATGTTCGGGCTGCGCTGCCTGCACCCGCCCGGCGGCGCGGTCGCGCTGCTGGTGGCCTTGAACCACACGACCCACTTCCCCTTTGCGATCCAGCCCGTGCTCTTCGACTCGGTGCTGCTGGTGCTGGCCGGCGTGCTCTACAACACGTTGACCGGTCGGCGCTATCCCCACGTGCAGCTGGCGCCCCGGGCACCTGCCGCCGATGCGCGCTTCAGCTCGGCCGACGTCGATGCGGTGCTGGCCCGCTACAACCAGGTGCTCGACATCAGCCGCGACGATCTGGAAACCCTGATCCGCGAGACCGAGGTCGAGTCCTACCGCCGCCGCCTCGGCACCGTGCAATGCGCCGACGTGATGACCCGCGATCCGGTGGTCGCCGAGTTCGGCACGCCGCTGCAGGAGGCCTGGGCCCTGATGCAGGCGCGCCGCATCAAGGCCCTGCCGGTCACCGACCGCACGCGCCGCGTGGTCGGTATCGTCACGCAGGCCGACTTCTTCCGCCACATCGACCTGGAACACCACGAGGGCTTGGGCGGTCGGCTGCGCGATTTCATCCGCGCGACGCGCACCGTGATGTCGAGCAAGCCCGAGGTGGTGGGCCAGATCATGACGCGCCAGGTGCGCGTGGCCAGCGAAGACCGGCCGCTCGTCGAGCTGGTGCCGCTTTTCTCGGAAGGCGGGCACCACCACATCCCGATCATCGACGCCGAGCGGCGGCTGGCCGGGATGATTACGCAGTCCGACTTCGTGCGTGCGCTGTACCGCGCCGTGGGGCCGGAGGACGCGCCGGCGGCCAGTGCGCCGGGTCGCTGAAGCGTTCCACCAGAAAGTCCAGCATCGCGCGCAAGGCGGCCGGCATCTGCCGGCGCGAGCTGTAGACGCCGTACACGCCCAGCGGCTGGGGCTCCCAATCCGTCAGCAGCGGCACCACCAGCCCGCTCGCCACCAGCGGCGCGGCCGAATACACCGGCTGCATCGCGATGCCCGCCCCCTCCAACGCGGCCATCAGCAGCACCCGCGATTCGTTGGCGCTCAGCCGGCCACCCACCGGCACCGCAACCTGTTCGCCACGCCGGTCGAACTGCCACAGGCTCTTGCCGAAGTACGAATGCGTCAGGCAGTGGTGCAGCGCCAGCTCCTGCGGCGTGCGCGGTGTGCCGTGCGCAGCCAGGTAAGCCGGTGTGGCGCACACCACCGAGGGGCACTTGGCCAGCGGCCGCGCGATCAGGTTCGGGTCGAGCTCGTTGGTGATGCGGATCGCCAGGTCGATGCGTTCCTCCACCAGGTTGACCATGCGGTCGTTGACCTGCAGGTCCACCGAAGTCTGCGGATGCCGGCGCAGAAAGGTCGCCACCGCCGGGGCGATGAAGTCCTGCGCCAGCGATTGCGCGCAGCTCAGCCGCAGCAGGCCGCGCGGCTCGTCGGGGGCGGCGTCGGCGGCGACCGGCATCTGCCCGGCGATCTCCAGCATCTGGCGGCAGCGCGCCAGGGTTTCCTCGCCGGCCGGCGTCAGGCTGATGCGGCGCGTCGTTCGGTGCAGCAGCCTGACGCCGGCCCAGGCTTCCATGTGCGCGAGGTAGCGCGTGACCATGGCGCGGGACATGTTCAGGGCCTCGGCGGTGGCGGTCATGCTGCCGCGGTCGGCGACGTTCATGAAGACTTGCGAGGCGGTGATGCGGTCCATTGGGGCAAGCGCTTGATTCGATCGTTCAGTGCAACAAACCATTGCATCGTAGGCGGTTTTTCGATCGGATCAAGAAACATACGATGGCTTCATCCCATCCAGGATTCACCAGGAGTCAAGCACCATGAGCCACATCGCCATCCTCGGCATCACCGGCCGCGCCGGTTCCCGCATCGCCACCGAACTGCTGCAGCGCGGCCACACCGTCACCGGCATCGCCCGCAACACCGACAAGGCAGAGCCCCGTCCCGGCCTGAGCCTGAAGCAGGCCGATGCCACGCAGCTCGCCACGCTCGTGCCGCTACTGCGCGGCCACGATGCCGTGATCAGCGCCACCCACTTCAACGGCGGCATCGACGCTGCCACCGCCGTCACCGCCACCAAGGAAGCCGGCGTGCCGCGCCTGCTGGTGGTCGGTGGCGCCGGCAGCCTGGAAGTCGCGCCGGGCCGCGCCCTGGTCGACACACCCGAGTTCCCGGACGCGTACAAGGCCGAGGCCCTGGCCGGCCGCGCCTTCCTGCAGACGCTGCGCGCCGAGAAGGCGCTCGACTGGACCTTCCTATCCCCGTCCGCCCTCTTCGAGCCCGGCTCGCGCACCGGCGCTTATCGCCTGGGCGGCGACCAGCTGCTGGCCGATGCCCAGGGCAAAAGCTGGATCTCGATGGAGGACTATGCGATCGCATTGGTCGACGAAATCGAGCGCCCCGAGCACCCGCGCCAGCGCTACACCGTCGGCTATTGAACCGATTGAACAGGCGATGAAGAAGACGCCTCGAGCGTCCTTTTCATCGCCCGCATGCCCTCGTCGATCATCCCGGCGATGGGCGCCGCCATTTCATTCGGCAGCAGGTCGGCGATCCATACGAGCCGGCTGCGCCCGCCGCCTTCGTCGAAGACCTGCAGCGATGCGTTGTGATGCGTGAGCCGCCCGCCGCTGGCCGACCACACCACGCGCCGCGCGGCGTCGTCCACGTCGACGATCAGTTCGCGCGCCACGATGCCGTTGCCGAAGGTGACGATGCGCGCGTCGCCTTCCAGCTTGCAGTCGGTGACGAAGCCGGGTACGAGCCGGCGATGGATCGCGCCGATGTCGCGCACTGCGTCCCAGATGGCGCCGGCATCGCCGTCGACCTGCATCTCGCGTCGAATGGTGGCCATGTGCTGCTCTCCTTGGCTTTTTGGTCGGCCAGTGTAGGCCTGCCGAACCGCCGCGCTTCAGCGCGACACGCCCAGCAATCGCTCCAGCACCTCGGGCTGCGCCTTCAACGCGGCCGCCCTGTCGGCATGCACCACCGTGCCATGGTCCAGCACCACCGCTTCGTCCGAAATCGCGAGGATGGCCTGCGGATGCTGCTCGACGATGATCGCGGCCAACCCCTCGTCCTGCGTGATGCGGCGAATCGCGCGCAGCAGCTCTTCCACGATGATGGGCGCGAGCCCCTCGAGCGGCTCGTCGAGCAGCAGCAGCCGCGGGTTCAGCACCAGCGCGCGGCCCACGGCCAGCATCTGTTGCTCGCCGCCCGACAACTGCGTGCCCAGGTTGCGCCTGCGCTCGGCCAGGCGCGGGAACATCTCGTACACCCGCTGCGGCGTCCAGCGGCCGGGCCGCTCCACCGCGCTCAGGTTCTCGTGCACGCTGAGCGACTTGAAGATGTTGCGCTCCTGCGGCACCCAGCCGATGCCGGCCGCGGCGCGCTGATGCGACGACAGCCGGTGCAGCGCCACACCGCCGAGCGAGATGCTGCCGCCGTGCTGGCGCGTCGCGCCAGCCAGCGTGTTGATCAGCGTGGTCTTGCCGGTGCCGTTGCGGCCCAGCAGGGCCAGCGTCTGGCCTTCGCCCAGTGCCAGCGACACGTCGTGCAGGACCACGGCCTCGCCGTAGCCCGCGCTGAGCTTGTCGATGCGCAGCAGCTCAGACATGCTCGGCTCCCTGGCCAAGATAGACCTCCTTGACCTTGGGATCATTGGCGATCGTGTCGGGATCGCCTTCTGTCAGCAGCGCACCGTTCACCAGCACCGTCATCCGGTCGGCGAAGCTGAACACCAGATCCATGTCGTGCTCGATCAGCAGCACCGACACATCGGCCGGCAACGCCGCCACCGTCTGCAGCAACTCCTCGCGCTCGCCGGCCGGCACGCCGGCCACCGGCTCGTCGAGCAGCAGCACGCGCGGCTCGCAAGCCAGCGCGATGGCGATTTCCAGCAGCCGGCGCTTGCCGTAAGCCAGCTGCCGCGTGGGCTGACCTGCCACGTCGGCCAGATGAAACTGCTCCAGCAGTTGCGCCGCCCGCTCCGTCACGCGGGCCGACGACCCCAGCGGCCGCCACCACTGCGCGCCCAGGCCCGTATGCTGCGACACCACCAGCGCCAGCGTCTCCAGCGGCGTCATCGAATCGAAGAGCTGGTTGATCTGGAAGGTCCGCACCATGCCGCGCGCCACCCGCGCATGCGGCGCCATGCCCGTGATGTCCTCGCCTTCCAGCACGATGCGGCCCGCCGTCGGCGTCAACACGCCCGTCAGCAGGTTGACCAGCGTCGTCTTGCCCGCGCCATTTGGCCCGATCAACGCGTGGCGCGCGCCGCGCCGCAGGTTCAGCGTCACGTTGTCCGTGGCCACGATGCCGCCGAAGCGCTTCACCAGGCCCGTGGCCGAAAGCACCGTGTCGGTCACAGAGGTACCGTCGCCTTCGGCTGCGGTATTCGCCTTGGGAACGGCCCGGCGGCTCATGCCCCGCTTCCCTTCCGCGCCCCGAACCAGGCCCAGGGCTTCAGCAGCCGATCGCGCCCCACCAGCACCAGCAGCACCAAGATCAGCCCGATCCAGAACATCCAGTACTGCGGCGTCACGGTCGACAGCATGTCCTGTAGCAGCTTGAAGACGATCGCGCCCGCGATGCCGCCGTAGAGCCAGCCCACACCGCCGATCACCAGCATCAGCAACACGTCGGCCGATCGGTCGAAGGCCAGCACGTCCAGCGAGGCGAAGCCGGTGGTCTGCGCCAGCAGCGCGCCGGCCGCACCGGCCACCGCGGCCGCCACCGTGTAGATCACCGCAATGCGCGACACCACCGGAATGCCGATCGCCATCGCACGCAGCCGGTTGTCGCGGATGGCCTCGAGGGTCGCGCCGAAGGGCGAGTGCACCAGCCGCCGCATCACGATGAAGACCACGAGCAGCACGGCCATCGAATACCAGGCCGCCGTGCGCCCGTAGAGGTCGAACTCGAACAGCCCCAGCACCGGCCCCATCACCACGCCCTGCAGGCCGTCAGCGCCGCCGGTCAGCCAGTCGAGCTTGTTGGCCAGCTCCAGCAGCAACAGCGCCGTGCCCAGCGTCACCATCAGCCGCGTCAGGTCGCTGCCGCGCAGGATGGTGATGCTGGCAAGCGCACCCAGTACACCCGACGCCAGCACGGCGACCAGCAGGCCGACCGTCGGATCGGGCAGCACATGCTTGGCGAACAAGGCGGCCGTGTAGGCACCGAACCCGAAAAAGGCCGCATGGCCCAGCGAGACGATGCCGGTATAGCCCAGGATCAGGTCCAGCGAGAGCGCGAACAACGCGATGATCGCGATCTCGTTGATCATCAGCGCCTTCGAAGGCAGCAGCGCCGGCAGTATGAAGACCAGCGGCCAGAACACGAACTCCAGGGGCCGCCAGCGCGCATTGCGCAGCAGCGTGTCACGCGCATCCATCGGCTAGCCGCCTCCCCGGCGCGTGAAGAGCCCTTGCGGCCGCCACATGAGAATCAGGATCATCAGCAGGTAGACCGTGAAGGCCCCCATCTTCGGGATGAAGTACTTGCCGGCCACGTCCGCGATGCCCAGCAGCAGCGCGGCCAGCAGCGGCCCGGTGATCGACGAGGTGCCGCCGACCGACACCACGATCAGGAAATAGATCATGTACTTGAGCGGGAAGGTCGGGTCCATGCCCAGGATCTCCGCGCCCAGCGCACCGCCCAGGCCGGCCAGCCCCGAGCCGACCGCGAAAGTCAGCAGGAACACCATGTTCACGTTGATGCCCAGGCCCGCCGCCACGCGCGGGTCGTCCACCGCGGCGCGCAGGCGGCTGCCGAAGCGCGTCTTCGACAGGATCAGTTGCAGCACCACGGTCAGCAGCGCGCAGATCACGATGATGAAGATGCGGTAGTGCCCCATGCCCAGCATCAGCGGGCCGTCGCCGATCTCGGTGCGGCCGCGCAGCCACTCGGGCAGGTGGATGTTCTGCTGCGACGAGCCCACGAAGTAGTCGACCGCCGCCACTGCCATGAAGGCCAGGCCGATGGAAAACAGCACCTGGTCGAGGTGCGGCTTGCCGTACATGGGCCGGTAGAGCGTGCGCTCGAGCAGCGCGCCGAGCAGCCCCACACCCACGAAAGCCAGCGGCAGGCAGACGAGGAAAGGAACGCCCGCCTTCTGCATCGCGAACACGGTGAGGTAGCCGCCCGCCATCGCGAAGGCCCCGTGCGCCAGGTTGATGAAGTTCATCAGCCCCAGCGTCACGGCCAGCCCGACGGCGAGCACGAACAGCAGCATCCCGTAGGCGATGCCGTCGAAGAGGATCGTCAGCATGCCGTGATCGGGACGAGTGGGTGGCCGCCGCCGGGCCGCCCCAAGGCGGCCACGCCCCCCACTCGGGGGGTGGAGTTACACGTCGCGAAGCGACGTGAAAAGCCGGGGGGCATATTCACTTCGCCTTGCCCGGGTCCTTGACCGCCTTGATGACGTCGAACTCCACGTTGTAAAGCTGCCCGTCCTTCTTCTCCACCTTGCGCAGGTACACGTCCTGCACGATGTCGCGCGTCTGCGCGTCGATCAGCACCTGGCCGCGCGGGCTCTCGAAGATCTGGCCTTTCATCGCGGCCAGAAGCGCGTCGCCGCCGCCCTGCCCCTTGGTCGCCTTGAGCGCCTCGTAGATCACGCGCATGCCGTCGTAGCCGCCCATGGCCATGAAGTTGGGCCGCATGTTCTTGTTGGCCTTCTCGAAGGCCTCGACGAACTTCTTGTTGGCCGCCGACGGATGCGCCGCCGAGTAGTGGTGCGAAGTCACCACGCCCATCGCGCCGTCGCCCATGTCGTTGAGCTGGTCATCGTCCGTCACGTCGCCTGTGGCGATCAGGCGGATGCCGGCCTTGTCCATGCCGCGCTCGAGAAACTGCTTCATCACCGCCGAGCCCGCGCCCGAGGGCACGAAGACGAACAGCGCATCGGGCTTGGCGTCGCGCACCTTTTGCAGGAAAGGCGCGAAGTCGGGGTTGCGCAGCGGCACGCGCAGCTTGTCGAGCACCTTGCCGCCGTTGAGCTGAAAGCGCTCGGCGAAGAACTTCTCGGCATCGTTGCCCGGCCCGTAGTCGGTGACCAGCGTCACCACCGACTTGATGCCGTTCTTCGGCGCCCAGTCTCCCATCGCCACCGACACCTGCGGCAGCGTGAAGCTGGTCCGCACGATGTATGGCGAGGCCTCGGTGATGCTGGACGTGGCCGCCGCCATCACCACCATCGGCGTCTTAGACTGCGTGGCAATCGGCGCCGTGGCCATGGCCGACGGCGTGATGCCGAAGCCGGCCAGCACGTTGACCTTGTCGTTCACCACCAGTTCCTGCGCGAGGCGCTTGGTCACGTCGGGCAGGCTGGTGTCGTCCTTGACGATCAGCTCCACCTTCTTGCCGGCGACGGTGTCGCCGTTCTGCGCCATGTACAGGCGCGCGGCCGCCTCGATCTGGCGGCCGGTGGTGGCCTGCTGGCCCGTCATCGGCAGCACCAGGCCGATCTTGAAAGTGTTGCCCTGGGCCTGCGCCAGCGGCATGGCCAGGGCGAAGGCCGCGAGGCCGGCGGCCTGGACGAGATGGCGACGTTGCATGGATATCTCCTTTATTCGTTGGGATGCGAGACGGACAACTGAAAAGCAACCGTGATTGTGAACAAGCGAAACAGCGCTGGCGCCCGAGGCAAACACCTAGCGGCGGCTTTCCACCCTGCAAGTTCTGCGCGATAAACCGATCCGGCGCGCGATCATCGCGCAAGCGGCCCGGGCAGTTTCACGGCGCATCTGGACGCCAGGCCGAATCGATGGTGAGCGTGCCGACGGCCCGCGATACGCAGGCGCAGATGCGGCGGCCCTCGCGCTTCTCGTGTTCGGCCAGGAAAACGTCGCGGTGGTCGATCTCGCCGTCGACGGCCAGCACGTCCATCGCGCACAGGCCGCATTCGCCGCGCCGGCAATCCCACAGCGCCTGTACGCCGGCGGCTTCGAGCGCTTCGAGCAGGCTGCCGTCGGCCGGCACGGTGATGCACAGGTCATGGCGCGGAATGCGCACCTCGAAGGCTTGCGCAGGCAGCCGGCCGCTGCTTCCGAAGGTCTCGAAGCGCAAGTCTGCGGCAGGCCGGCCGGCGGTGGTCCAGGCGCGGCGCACCGCTTCGAGCATCGGCACCGGACCACAGGTGTAGAGCTGGCCACCGGGCGGCAGCGCTGCGATCGCGGCGGCGAAGTCGATGGGCGCTGCGCCCACGTGCGCTTCCACGCCCTCCCCCAAGGCCTTCTGAAGCTGCGGCAGATAGGCCAGCTCATCCCGGCTGCGCGCACCGTAGAGCATGCGCACCGGCACGCCACGGCGCGCGGCGAGGCCGCCCAGCCGCTGCGCCATCGACACCAGCGGCGTGATGCCGATGCCGCCGGCCACCAGCAGGTAGCCGGGCGCGCCGGTGTCCAGGCCGAAATGGTTCTGCGGCTGCGCCACCAGCAGGCGGTCGCCGGGCGCCAGGCGCCACATCGCGCGCGAGCCACCGCGGCCGTCGTCCAGCCGCTTGACCGCGATGCGCCAGGCGCTGCCATCGGGTTCGCCGATCAGCGAGTAGTGGCGCGTCTGCACGCGACCGGCGCCGGGCTCGCCGATCAGCACCTGCACCTGCAGATGCGAGCCGGGCTCGTAGGCGCTCGCATGCCCCGACTCGGGCACGATCTCGAACTCGCGCACCGTAGGCGTCAGGTCGCGGCAGGCCGCGATGCGCGCGGGCATCCAGTGAATGTCGCTTGTCATGGGTCGTCGTTCTTCAGGCGCGGCGGCGGATCAGCTGAACGCCGGGCAGCGAGTGGTCGTGTGCGCCGTGCAGCGCCTCGCGCAGGTTGCGCTGCGCGAGCCGGCTGTGCTCGCGCATCAAGGCCTCGGCACGCGCGCCTTCGCGGTTCTCGATCGCGTCGAGCACCTGCTCGTGCTGGTCCTGCGCGATCACCAGCATGTCGCGCGCGGCCGGCGAATTGGCCTGCACCACCACGAAAGCCGAGGGCGAGGCGAAGGGCAGGTTCACCACCCGCTCCAGCTGCTTTGCCACCAGCGTGCTGCCCGCCATCTCCGACAGCAGCCGATGAAATTGACCGTTGAAGTCGACGTAGCGCGAGAAGGCCGCGTCGTCGAGCGCCGGTTGCCGCAGAAGCTCGTCGATGCGCCGCAGGCAGGCGCGCGCCTCGCGCAGCACCACCGGCGCGGCGCCCCGCTCGGCCGCGAGCCGGGCCGACAGGCCTTCGAGCGTGCCGCGCAGCTCGATCGCGTCGGCCACGTCGCGCTCGGAAAAGGTCCGCACCGCGAAGCCGCCATTGGGCAGCGATTCGAGCAGGCCCTCTTGCTCGAGCCGCATCAGCGCGCTGCGCACCGGCGTGCGCGAGATGCCGAGCTGCTCGGAGATCGCGACCTCGGCGAGCCGCGTGCCGCCCGGCAGCTCGCCGGCCAGCACCATCTCGCGCAGGCGCAGCTGCGCCTTGACGGCTTGCGAGCCGCCGGCTTCGTTCGGCTCGTTCGCGCTCATGCGTGCGCCATCGGTTCGGGCCGGATGGGAATCGCGGTCATGGTCGGCCGCTCCTTCGCGATCATTCCGTCGATCAGTCGCCGGGCCCACATCGCACCCGCGTCGATGTTGAGGTTGTGGAACTCGCGGCCTGGCCGGTCGTCCATGGCGCGCTGCTGCGCCTCCAGCACCAGTTCGTCCTCGCGGAAGATGCCGGCCACGCCCTCGCGCAGCTCGTGCGTCAGGCGCTGCTCGCCCACGCAGTAGTTGCGCGCGAAGGCCCAGAAGTACAGGCAGGTGGTGTCGGTTTCGGGCGTGATGGTGTTGAGCACGTAGCCGTTGACACCGCCGCTGCGGTCGCCGGCATCGCCCTCGCGCGGCACCGCGCCGCTGCCGGCCGGGGCCACGCCCACATCGATGTTGACCGTGCAGGGCCCCTCGAAACGGATGATCTGCCAGCGGTCGACCTTGCCTTCGTAGCCGCGGGCATGGCGGATTTGCGCGGCCCAGAAGGGCGGTGCATCGATGTTCTCCATCCAGCGCGTAACGGTGGCCGAGCGGTCGCCGTGCGTCGCGACGAAGGGCGCCTCGGCCACTTCCCGGTTGCCGATGGAGGAGCCGTGCACGAAGGTCTCGTGCGTCAGGTCCATGAGGTTGTCGACCACGAGCCGGTAGTCGCAGGCCACGCGGATCATCTTGCCGTCGCCGGCCCAGGCCGGGTCGTCGTTCCAGTGCACGTCGGGCACCAGGGCCGGGTCGGCCAGTGCCGGGTCGCCCGGCCACACCCACACGAAGCGGTGCTTCTCCACCACCGGGTAGGCGCGCACGCAGGCCGATGGGTTCAGCGTCTCCTGGCTCGGCATGTGCGTGCAGCGGCCCTGGCTGTTGTAGACCAGACCGTGGTAGCCGCAGACGAGTTCGTCGCCCTCCAGGCGGCCGAGCGACAGCGGCATCAGGCGATGCCAGCAGGCGTCTTCGAGGGCCGCCACCTGGCCGTCGCCGCGCCGGTAGAGCACGAGCTTCTGGTTGCAGATCGTGCGTGGCAGCAGGCTGTGGCGGACTTCGACGTCGTAGGCCGCGGCGTACCAGGCGTTCAGAGGAAAGGGTCGGCTAGTGGGCGTCATGGAATACGCAATGTATTCATTGATACCCTGAAAGCCAACTGAAATAGCACTAATTAAGGGTAAACACGCATATCGATGTATCCATTGCCGATCATCCCAGTGCGTTTACGATCGACCGTTCTTTTCCCGACTCCACGGAGCAACCATGTCCCAGCACGCCCGCCTGCCTGCCCGTTACGACCACGTCGGCAGCTTCCTGCGACCCAAATACCTGCTCGAAGCGCGCGAGCAAAAAGCCAAGGGCGAGATCACGCCCGAGCAGTTGCGCGAGGTCGAGGACAAGGCCATCACCGAGATCGTGAAATTCCAGGAAGACATCGGCCTCAAGAGCATCACCGACGGCGAATTCCGCCGCACCTACTTCCACATCGACTTCCTCGAACAACTGGGTGGCGTGAAGACCGACATCCCGGTCACCATCCGCAAGCCCGACGGCACCGAGGAACTGGCCCCGCCCGTGATGCGAGTCATCGACAAGGTCACCCACGCCAAGGCCATCCAGCTGGCCGACTTCGAATACCTCAAGAGCCAGGTCTCGGCCGGCCGCACGCCCAAGGTGACCATCCCTTCGCCCACGATGCTGCACTTTCGCGGCGGCCGCGCCGGCATCAGCAAGGAGGCCTACCCCGAGCTCGACCCGGTGTTCTACGACGACGTGGCCCGCGCCTATGGCGACGAGCTGCGCTCGCTGGCCGCCGCCGGCTGCACCTACGTGCAGATGGACGACACCAACCTCGCCTACCTGTGCGACGAGCGCATGCGCGAGGCCGCCCGCCAGCGCGGCGACGACCCCAACGAGCTGCCGCACCGCTACGCCGCCTTCATCAACAAGGTCGTCGCGCAGAAGCCCGAGGGCATGACGCTGGCCATGCACCTGTGCCGCGGCAACTTCAAGAGCACGCACGCCGCGGCCGGCAACTACGAGCCGGTGGCCGAAGCCCTGCTCAAGGAGATGGACCTCGACGCCTATTTCCTCGAATACGACGACGCCCGCTCCGGCGACTTCCGCCCGCTTCGCTACTTGCCCAAGGGCAAGACCGTGGTGCTCGGCCTGGTGACCACCAAGTTCGGCCAGCTCGAAGACAAGGACGAGCTCAAGCAGCGCATCGAGGCCGCAGCCAAGTACGCCCCGCTGGAACAGCTGGCGCTCTCGCCGCAATGCGGCTTTTCCAGCACCGTGCACGGCAACAACATCGCCGTGGACGACCAGCGCAACAAGCTGCGGCTGGTAGTCGAAACGGCGCAGGAGGTCTGGGGCTCGACCTGATCCAACGGGCCGGTGAAGTGGCATCATCGCCACCAGCATGAAGCTCTACACCGGCCCCCTCAGCATGTTCGGAGCCAAGGCACAGATCGCTGCGCTCGAAAAAGGCATTGCGATCGACGCCGAGATGGTGCCCTTCGACAAGGACGACAACTACCTGCCCAAGCACCCCGAGGTGCTGCGGATCAACCCCAAGCGCCAGGTACCGGTGCTGATCGACGGCGACGTCGAGCTCTTCGACTCGACCCAGATCTTCGAGTACCTCGAAGACAAGGTGCCCTCGCCGCCTTTGTGGCCGCGCGACGTCGCCGGCCGCGCACGGGCGCGCCAGCTGGAGCACCTGTCGGACGAGGTGTTCTTCCCACACGTGATCCGCCTGATGGGCCTGCAGCACGACATGGGCAGCGAGGCCGCGGTGACCGCCTGCACGGCCTGCGCCCATTTCTACGAGCGGATGGACGAGCGCCTTGCCCGCGCCGATTACCTGGCCGGCGACTACTCCTTCGCCGACATCGCCTTCTACATGGCGCAGGTCTTCGCCGACCGCAAGGGCGCCGGCATGACCGACGCGACGCCGCATCTTCTGGCATGGCGCGAGCGCGTGGGTTCGCGCCCTGCCGTGCGCGCCGTCGTCGGGCCGATGATGCGCTTCCTGGCCTCGCAGGGCCGGGGCGTTCCCGTGTCACTTCAGTCGCACCTGGCGTGAACCGCATCGACGACTGGCTGGACTGGCTCCCCTCGCCGGCGCAGCACCTGCTGGTCGTCACCGTCGCGCTGCTGGTCTACGTGCTCAGCACGCGGGCCCGACGCGAGCAGCGCGCCCCCACCACCGCCATCGCGTGGGTCATGGGGCTGGTGCTGCTGCCCTACTTCATGCTGCCGATGTACCTGCTGTTCGGCCAGCGCAAGCTGCGCCCCGCTGGCTCGCCGCGGCCGCCGCGCTCGCTGCCGGCAGGTCATTGGGCGGCAGACCTCATCGAGAGCTTCGGCCTGGCCCCGCCCGGCCCATGCAGCGTGCGCTTTCACGCCGACGGCGGCGTGGCGCGCGATGCGCTGTGGCAGGTCATCGAAGGCGCGCGGAAGCGCATCGACGTCTGCACCTTCATCATCGGCGACGACGCGCTGGGCCACGAGGCCATCAACCGCCTGTCGCGCCGCGCGCGCGAGGGCATCAAGGTGCGCGTGCTGCTCGACGGCTTCGGCGCGCTGTCGCTGCCGCGCCATCACTTCGAAAGCCTGCGCGAGGCCGGGGCCGAGGTCGCCGTGTTCCGCCCCTTCTTCACCCTGCGCCGCGCCGGGCCGCGCAACCTGCGCAACCACCGCAAGTTCACCATCGCCGACGACGGCTGGCTCTGGTCGGGCGGCCGCAACCTGGCCGGCGAGTACTTCCTCGGCAACGACGAGTACCCCGAGCCCTGGCGCGACCTCTCCTTCGACCTGCGCGGCAGCGTGGCCGTGGCGGCAGCCCGCCAGTTCGACCATGACTGGGCATCCGTTCGAGGCCGGAAGCCGCGCACCATCGCGGCCGAAGCGCCGGAAACGGGCGGCCTCGCGCAGTTTCTCCCCAGCGGCCCGGACCAGACCGAAGACACGGCCCACGCGCTGCTCATCGACGCCTGCTTCCGCGCCGAGCACCGCCTGCTCGCCGTCACCCCCTACTTCGTGCCCGGCGACGGCCTGCGCGATGCGCTGCGGCTCGCGGCCCGCCGCGGCGTCCAGGTCACCATCGCCATGCCCGCGGTGTCCAACCACCGCCTCGCCGACTTCGTCCGCGCCCGCGCCATGCGCGACCTGGCCCGCGCCGGCGTCACCTTTCGCATGCTGCCTTTCATGGTCCACGCCAAGGCGGTGGTCGTGGATGAAGAGCTGGCCCTCTGCGGCTCGATCAACCTCGACATGCGCAGCCTCTTGCTCAACCATGAAGCGGCGGTCGTGTTCTATGGCGCGGAAGACATCGACTGGCTGGCCCAGTGGATCGAGACGACGGCTTCGGCGGGCGAGACCTATCGCGCCAGGCGGCCGGGGCTGGTGAGGGACATTGCCGAGGGGCTGCTGTTGACGGTGGCGTTTCAGCTGTAGCGCGTCGAACCGAGCCACGGCTGACTATGGAACGCGTCGTCACTCATGGCGACAAAGAGGCCAGTGCATTCACGCGTCCTACCTCTTCGGTCACGCGCGGCTCGATTCAGGGCTTGGGCTTGTTGGTGTAGCTCACATTCCCCAACCCCGTCCCGATCGTCAGCACCGCCCACCGCTTCACGTCTCGCATGAAGGGCAGTTCGCTCAAGCCTTGCACGACCGCATCGTTGTGCATCAGCACCATGGTCGGCACGCCGCGGATGGTCGGGATCTTCTTGCGCAGTTCGGTGGGCAGGTGGAAATGCTCGCTGGTCCAGTCGCCCGGCATGTTCTGCGCGCCGCGGGCGATGGAGCCATCCTTGCGGATCAACCCTGGGCAGCCGATGCCGACGAAAGGCGCGAGGCGGATGCCCTTCTTCTTGCAATAGGCCACCTGCTCCTCGAGCATTTCGGCCAGCCGGGTGACCAACAGGCGGCGGTTGGGGCCGTCGTCCTTGTGGCGCCACTTCTCGCGCCGAAGCACCTTCGCCTTCGACAGGTCCTTCGCACGATCGAGCCTCAGCTTGACGATGCCGCAGCGCACGTTGGTGCCGCCGATGTCGAGCGCCAGGATCGCGTCGTAGTGCTCAAGCAATTCGGGCGGCGCCAGGTGCACCCAGCCCAGCAGGCCGCCGTCGTCGGTGTCGTGGCAGATGCGGGCCAGCGGCACTTTCTCGCCCAACTCCTGCAGGATGGCCGTGGCCTCCAGCACGGCGCGCTCGCCGACGTCGCTTTCGGGAAAGCCACCGCCGATCACGATGCGCTCCACGCCTTTCCATGAGGGCTGCCGCATGAAGCCGCGGATCACCTGGGCCAGCCCCAGCGCGAATTCCTCGATGGCCGCATGCACGATGTCGGTGGCCTCGGAGGCCTTGCCCGACTTCAATGCCGCGTCGAGCGTGCCCTTGGCCAGGTCCTTCGAATGCTTGTCGCCCAGCGGGTCTTTTTTGCCCTTGCGGCGATGGCGCCGGCGCCATTGCTCGAGCAGTTCGCGAAAGGCCGTCTGGCTGGCCTGGTCGCCGAGAAACCCGCCCTCGTCGCGCAGTTGCAAGCTGTAGCCCTCCACCAGCACGGTCGGCAGCTCGCGCGCGCCGTGGATGTCGTGGACGGGCGCCGCTTCGTGCTCGTCGCTCTTCTTCTGCTTCTTCGATCGCTTCTTCGGGTCGTCTGATGCCATGGGTTCCTTCTCTTGGGGCGCCGTTCAATCGGCGGTGGCTTCGAGGATAAGCCGGGTCGTTTCATCCGGCGCATCCCAATGCGGATAGTGGCCGCACTGTTCGAACCAGTGCAGCCGCGCCTCGGGAAACAGCTTCTGCACGCGGGCCGCCTGGCGGGGCAGGCAGATGCGGTCGAGCCGCCCCCAGCCGATCACCAGGGGTCGTTGGAGCCCGCCCACGGCGATGCCGAGCGGCGCGGGCCCGCGGATCAGTGCACGCAGCACCACGTCGAAAGAAGGCGAGGCGGCGCGGCTGCGCATGTCTTCCAGCACGAGCGCGGGGGTGAGCGAAGCCGATTGCGCCGACAGCTGCGCCAGCAGCAATCGGCGCGACCAGGCATGCGAAATGATGGCCGGCATCGCGAACTGCAGCGCCCGGACCGCACGCACCGAGCCGCAGGTCGACACCTGGAAGAGCGCGCGTTCCCAGCCCTTCCAGAAGCCTCCCGGGCCCAGCGACACCACCGCGCCCACTACGCCGTCGCGGCGCGCGAGTTCCAGCAAGAGCTGGGCGCCGATCGAGCTGCCCACCGCGTCGGTGCCGACGAGTTGATGCTCGCGCAAGAACTGCGCGACCGCGTCGGCCATCGTCTCGACCGACACGGTGCCATCGAGCGGAGGACTCTTGCCGAAGCCCGGCAGGTCGATCGCGATCACGGTGCGCTGGGCCGCGAGCGGAGCGATGATGCCGCGCCACGAACGCCAGTTGCTTCCGAGTCCATGCACGAGCAGTAGCGATTTGCCTTGACCCCGTCGGATGTAGTTGATGAGCACGGTCGCCAATGTGCCCGGCCCTTTCTCATGGCCGCATCAGCTTCGCGCACCAACTGCTGTAGGAGCGCGACGGGTGCCGGCCGCGCGCATGGCCGCGCCTATACACTGCGCCGGATGCACTGCCTGCGACGCCTGTGGCCCACTGCCCTGTTCTGCTTCGGGCTCCTGTGGACCCTGCTGCCCGCGCAGGCGCTGGCACAGGATCAAAGCGGCGCCCTGCGCGTCGGCTCGAAGCGCTTCACCGAGTCGTACATCCTGGCCGAGGTGCTGGCGCAGACCGCAGCGCCGCAGCTCAAGTCGCCACCACAGCTGCGCCAGGGCTTGGGCAACACCGCGATCGTCTACGAAGCGCTCCGCTCCGGCAACATCGACCTCTATGCCGAATACACCGGCACGATAGCCCTCGAGATCCTCAAGAGCCCGCAGCAGATGACGCGCGAAGCCATGAACGCTGCACTGGCGCCGCTGGGCCTCGGTATCGCGATTCCGCTCGGCTTCAACGACGGCTACGCGCTTGCCATGCGCGCGGCCGATGCCGACAAGCTCGGCGTTCGCACCCTGAGCGACCTGGCCCGCCATCCCGATCTGAAGCTCGGCTTGTCGAACGAGTTCATCGGCCGCGCCGACGGCTGGCAAGGACTCGCCGCGCGCTACGGCTTCGCGCAAAAGCCCACCGGCCTCGACCACGGCCTGGCCTACGACGCCATCTCGGCCAAGCAGATCGACGTGATCGACATCTACACCACCGACGCCAAGATCGACCACCTGGGTCTGCGCGTGCTCGAAGACGACCGCGCGTACTTCCCGCGCTACGACGCCGTGGTGCTGCACCGCCTCGACCTGCCGACGCGCCTGCCGCAGGCCTGGGCCGCGCTTCAGAAGCTCGACGGCCGCATCGACGAGCGCGCGATGATCGCGATGAACGCGCGCGCCGAGTTGCAGGGCGTCGCCTTCGACGTGATCGCGCGCGACTTCCTCGCGTCGCAGCGCGGCGGCGCCGCCCCGCCGTCCGGCAGCGAGGCTGCGCGCGGCTTCGTCGGCAAGCTCTTCGGCTCGGACCTCGGCCGGCTCACGCGCCAGCACCTGCTGCTGGTGGCTGTGTCGGTCGGCCTCGCGATCGCGATCGCGCTGCCGCTCGGCATCCTCGTCTTTCCGCATCTGCGGCTGCGCGCCTTCGTGCTCGGGCTCGCCGGCCTGCTGCAGACCGTGCCTTCGCTCGCCATGCTGGCCGTGCTGATTTCGCTGATCGGCGCCATCGGCACCCTGCCGGCGCTGATCGCGCTCACGCTCTATTCACTGCTGCCCATCATGCGCAACACCGTCACCGGCCTCGCCGAGGTGCCTGCCGGGGTGCGGCAGGCCGGCACGGCGCTGGGCATGACCGACAGCCAGAGCATGCGGCTGGTGCTGCTGCCGCTGGCGTTGCCCACGCTGCTGGCCGGCGTGCGCACGGCCACCACCATCGCCATCGGCACGGCCACCATCGCGGCCTTCATCGGTGCGGGTGGCTACGGCGAACGCATCGTGACCGGCCTCGCCCTGAACGACCGCGAACTGCTGATCGCAGGCGCCTTGCCGGCGGCCGTGCTGGCGCTGCTCAGCGAAGCGTTGTTCGAGCTGATCGAGTATGGGATGCGCCGAAGCCGGGCCGCCTGATCACTTCGCGTGGTCAGGCTCAATGCGCCCGCACCCCACCACTGACCTGCTCTCCCCTGGCCTGCGCCAGTTCTTTCGCCGCCACACCCAGGGCCCGTATCCCCGCCACGATCTGCCCCGACGGAATCGACGACAAGCGCAGCCTGAAGAAGGGGCACGGATACGGCGGCTTGCCGAAGAACACGTCGCCCGCTTCGATCAGCACGCCGTGGTTGCGCGCCATCAGCGCCAGCTCGCCGGCATCGACCCACGACGGCGCTTGCACCCAGATCGAGGCACCGCCCGAAGGCAGCCGGAACTCGAAATCAGGCAGGTGGTCGCGCAAGGCCTGCGCCGCCAAGGCCAGGCGTTCCTGCATCGCATGGTTGACCCGCCGCGCATGCGACTCGTGATGGCCCAGCGATAGAAAGAGCGCGTAGGCCTGTTGCAGGAAGGCGCTGGGGTGCCGCAGCATCGCGTGCCGGATCACGCGCAGTTCCTTGATCAGCGCGCGCGGGGCGACGATGAAGCCCAGCCGCAGCGCCGGCGACAGGCTCTTCGACACCGAGCCGACGTAGATCACCCGGCCGGTCTTGTCCAGGCTCTTGAGCGCGGGCATCGGCGTGCCCTCGTAGAGGTTCTCGGCCTCGTAGTCGTCCTCGATGATCACGAAGTCCTGCAGCTCGGCCTTGCGCAGCAACCACTGGCGCCGCTCCAGGCTCAACGTGGCCGTGGTCGGGCTCTGGTGCGAGGGCGTACAGAAGAGGTAGTCGGCGGCCGGCAGCGCGTCGACCACCAGCCCGTCTTCGTCGACGTCGATCTCCACCCACTTCGGGTTGCGCAAAGCGAAGCTGTTGCGGGCATGCGGATGGCCCGGCTCTTCCAGGCCGACGCGCGTTTGCTCGTCGAACAAGGCCTCGGCCAGCAGGTAGTAGGCATGCTGTGCGCCCAGCGTGACCAGGATCTCTTCCTTCAGCGCGAACACGCCGCGCTTGGGCAGGAGGCGTGTGCGGATCTGCTCGACCAGCTCGGGCACGTCGTCGGTCTCGAAATCCGGCGTCCAGGTCGGCAGCTGCGAGCGCGCCAGGCTGCGGGCGCAGCACTCGCGGAAGTCCTCGGTGGGAAACAGCTGCGGATCGTAGGTGCCGTAGACGAAGGGATAGGGGTAGTCGCGCCAGCGTTCGGGCTTGGCCAGCGTGGGCCGGTCGATCAGCGAGCGCCGCACGCGCGCCGCCCACTCCGGCGGCTGGCCCGATTGCCCGCTGCGCCCCACCAGCGGCTCAGCCGGCTCGGCCGAGAGCGGCCGGGCGTTCTGGGCCACGAACACGCCGCTGCGCGGGCGCGCTTCGAGAAAGCCCTCGTCCATCAGCTGCAGGTAGGCCGAAGTCACGGTGTTGCGGCTCAGGCCCAGCAACGTGGCCAGCTCGCGCGACGAGGGCAGAGGCGCACCGGGGCTCAGGCGGTCTTCGAGGATGGCCTGCACCACTGCGGCACGCAGGCGGCCCTGCAGCGGCAGGCCGGGTTGCTCGGGCAGCGCGAAGAGCTGCGCCCATTGGATCGATCGTGGGTGGGGCATGTCGCGGGCAGTTTAGACCTTCGATGCCGACGCGGCCCCTGCGGTTTGCGCTCGCCCGGCCCACTGGCTCGGTCGAATCTCCGCATCTGGCCCTATCGCCGCCCGCGCCGGCTCCTTACGCTGTGGCCCATCGAACAAGGACAGGAGTTTCGCGTGACCGCAGCCGTATCGCCCGCCCCCGTGACCGTCGCCACCCTCGAGGCCTTCAGCAACGCCTGGAACCGCCACGACATCGATGCCCTGATGGGCTTCATGCACGAAGATTGCGTGTTCCAGACCGCCGCCGGCAGCGAAGCCTGCGGCACCCGGCACAGCGGCACCGCCGCCGTGCGCAAAGCCTTCGCCGCGGCCTGGGAGACGGTGCCCGACGCGCAGTGGACCAAGGGCAAGCACTTCGTCTCGGGGGACTTCGGCACCTCGCAATGGACCTTCACCGGCACCGCCGCCGACGGCAGCCGAATCGAAACCGACGGCATCGACGTCTTCAGCTTCAAGGACGGCAAGATCGCCCTCAAGAACGTGTTCCGCAAGGCCCGCCCCAACCTGCCGGCCGCCAAGTAGCCCACGCGGCCGACCGACACGCCATGACGACCAGCACCGCAGGCACCGCGCAGTTCACGGCCGCAAGCCCCTCCGCGCCGGCGCGCAAGCCCTACGACCCGCGCTACGACCCGCTGCTGGCACCCGACCCCGGCGCTGGCCGCGCCTACGCCCCCACCTGGTGGGTGGCCAGCGCGGGCACGCCGCCCGAGGACGACGGCCCCGTCACGCGCGACATCGACGTCGACGTGGCCATCATTGGCTCGGGCGCCACGGGTCTGTCGACCGCGCTCTACCTGGCGCAGGAGCACGGCATCCAGGCCACGGTGCTGGAGGCCAACCAGGCGGCGTGGGGTTGCTCCAGCCGCAGCGGCGGCCAGGGCCAGAACGCGAGCGGCCGGCTCAAGCGCTCGCAGTGGATCGAGCGCTGGGGCCTCGACACCGCCAGGCGGCTCGATGCCGAGATTCGCACCGGCTTCGAGAACTTCCGCCAGCTCACCACCGAGATCGACTGCGACGCCTTCGACGGCGGCCACCTCTACCTGGCCCACCGGCCCGAAAAACTGCCCGGCCTGGAAGCCGAAGCACGCCTGATGCGCGAGAAGTTCGGCTACGCCACCCGCATGCTGAGCGCCGAGGAAGTGCGGCGCGACTACTGCGACGAGCGCGAGGCGGTCGGTGCGATGTTCGAGGCCGAAGGCGTGGGCATCCACCCGCTGAAGTTCAGCTTCGGCCTCATGCGCAAGGCCCGCGCCCTGGGCGCGAAGATTCACACCTCCAGCCCCGTGCAGGGCTGGGAAGCCATCGACGGCATCCACCACCTGCGCACCCCCGGCGGCACGGTGCGCGCGCGGCGCGTGGCGGTGTGCACCGGCGGCTACACCGGCCAGGCGCTCAACCCCATGCTGAAGAACAGGATCATGCCGATCCTGTCGAACTCGGTCGTCACCCGGCCGCTGACCGATGCGGAGCTCCAGGCCACCAACTTCAAGTCGCTCACCTTCCTGACCGACACCCGCACGCTGCGCTTCTACTACCGGCTGCTCAAGGGCAACCGCCTGCAGTTGGGCAGCCGCAGCTCGGTCAGCGGCGCCGATGCCGAGGGCGCCGTGCACCTGAAGCTGCTCACCGACGCCATCGCCCGCAAGTTCCCGCCGCTGGCCGGCATCCAGATCGACTATTCCTGGTGGGGCTGGGTCGACGTGAGCCACGACATGATGCCGCGCATCACGCAGCCGGAGGCCGACAAGAAGATCTGGTACGCCGTGGGCTACGGCGGCAACGGCGTCTCGTTCTCGACCTGGGCCGGCAAACGCCTGGCCGAACGCGTGGCCGGCAAGGACGGCGGGCGCGAGGTCTTCGAACTGCCCATCTACCACTCGCCCCTGCCCTTTCCCAATGTGATGGGCCTGGTCGAATCGCCGCTGTTCGCGCCGTTCCGGCGGATGGGGCAGCGGGTGCTTTACAAGTGGTATTGGTTCAGGGACGAGAAGTAGCGGGCTTCAACGCTCGCCGCTGCGGCGGATCTCGGCCTGAAGCACCGGGCTGCAGATGTCGTCCAAGTCGCGGAATGCAGAGGCCAGTTGATCCATGAGGCGGCCCGGTGCGCGCCATGCGTCGAGGTGCGTCTTCCATTGGCGTACCTCGCCCCACACGCGGCGCAGGATGCCGAGGGCATCGGCACGTTGCGGCATGCTCGTCGGTCCTCTCAAAACAAGCACACCGGGCGACTTCGAAACTCTCGTTGCGCTATGTCAGAAGTCCAGCTGTCGGAGTTCGGCATCAGACAAACGACGCACGCGCTTCGTCGCCTCGCGCTCCGACAGCGCTTGAAGCGACGGGTCCTTGTCCAGCATCAGGTCCAGCAGGGTCTGACCGGGTGCGATGGCGTGCAGGTAACGCAGAAGCTGGGCGAGTGTGCGCCCGGGGTCGCCCTGCTCGATCAGCACAGCGGTAGAACGCGAAATGCCAGCAAGCTCGGCCGCGTCCTGCTGCCGAAGGCGACGTGCCTTGCGCAGTCGCGCGAGCTTGCCGCCAAGGGTTGCCGCGTCGGCCAAGCTCTCGAAGGACAGAAGCGGGGTTTCATCGTACTTCATGTCCGTATTATCAAACATTAACCACTTAATGTCTTTGATTACGGTCATGACGACTCAAGCCCGCCCGACTGTCGCGGTACTGCAGGCTGCTAAGTCGACCGCTGCAGCCGCATCGACACCGCGAACCGATCCGCCGGATGCACCGTGACGCTGGCCTCGAACAGTTCGCCGTCCTTGTCCAGATAACGACGCACGATCTTCAGCGCCGCGGTGCCGGTCGACACGCCGAGCGCCTTGGCCGTGGCCTCGTCGTCGATCGAAAACGCCCGGATGTCCTGCCGGATCTCCGCGATCTGGCGGCCGTAGCGGGTTTCGATCAGCGCGCTGATCAGCACGTCGGGTGTTTCGCGAACCAGCTCGCCGATGTCCTTGTAGGCCGGGTCGACGTAGACGTCCGTCCAGCCGATCGGTGAGGTCTGCGCGTCGCCCACCAGGCGCAGGCTGGAGATGCGCAGCCAAGGCGTGCCGTCGCGGCAGCCCAGCTCTTCGGCCAGCCCGCCGGCCGCCACGGTCTCTTCGATGCGCTGAACGGCGCGCAGGTGCTCGGCGCCGAACTGCACGAGGTCGTCCACCGAGGCCAACGATGGCCTGAAGCCGCTGCGCGGCTTGGCCGCGATCACGCGCGTGCCGACGTTCTTCGTTCGCGACACCAGCCCCAGCTGCTGCAGCTCCGCGAGCGCCGCGCGCACGGTGTGGCGGCTCGTCGCGTAGTGCTTGCACAGCTCCAGTTCGGTTGGCAGCAGCTTGCCGACGGCGAAGTGGCCGGAGGTGATCGCATCGACCAGGTGCCGGGCAATGTTCGTGAAGTTCGGCCTCGGGGCCGTGGGTTCGATCGGGTCCAAGGGTTCCAGGCTTTCGGCAGGGGCGTTCATGGGCTCAGGGTTAACCCCTGCTTGTGGTTATGTCCGAACATATCTACAGTCCGTCTCGGTCCAATATGTTCGGACATATTAATGTTCGCGGCAACAAACTCAAGAGGCTATATGACTTCCCCTGCGCTCCCCCTCTCCAGCACCGTCGTCGATTCGATCCTGTTTCGCGATGCATTCGGCACGCAGAAGATGCGCGACATTTTCTCGGATGGCGCGCTCATTCAGCGCTACATCGACGCCGAGATCGCGCTCGCCAAGGCCGAGGCGCGGGTCGGCATCATTCCTGCCGATGCGGCCGAGGTGATCGCGCGCGAATCGCGCATCGAGCGCATCGACTTCGACCACATGCGCCACGAGACCGACATCGTCGGCTACCCCATCCTTCCGCTGGTGCACCAGCTGGTCGAGATGTGCGGCGAGGCCGGCCGCTACGTGCATTGGGGCGCGACCACGCAGGACATCATGGACACGGCCGTGGCCCTGCAGGTGCGCGACGCCATCGACAGCGTGGCCGACGACATCCGCGATCTGCGCGGCATCCTGCGCGACCTGGCGAAGAAGCACCGCGACACGCCGATGGCCGGCCGCACCCACCTGCAGCAGGCGCTGCCCGTCACCTTCGGCTACAAGGTCGCGATCTGGCTGGCGATGTTCGACCGCCACCAGCAGCGCTTGGCCGAGCTGCGCCCGCGCGTCGCCGTGGTCGAGTTCGCCGGCGCCGCCGGAACGCTGGCCTCCATCGGCGAAGCCGGCTTCGCGGTGCAGAAGGCCATGGCCGAAGAGCTGGGCCTGGGCGTGCCGGCCACCACCTGGCACGTGGCGCGCGACGGCTTCGCCGAAGCGGTCAACCTGCTCGCGCTGGTCACCGGCTCGCTCGGCAAGATCGCGCTGGACATCATGATCATGGCGTCCACCGAGTTCGCCGAGGTGTACGAGCCCTTCGTCAAGGGCCGCGGCGCATCGAGCACGATGCCGCAGAAGCGCAACCCGATCTCCAGCGAACTGATGCTGGCGGCGTCGAAAGCTGTGCGCCAGCATGCCGGCCTGATGGTCGATGCGATGGTGCAGGACTTCGAGCGCGCCACCGGCCCCTGGCATGCCGAGTGGATCGCAATTCCCGAAAGCTTCATCCTGAGCTCCGGCGCACTGCACCAGGCCAAGTTCGCGCTCGGCGGCCTGATCGTCGACGAGGCGCGCATGAAGCACAACCTCGGCATCACCAAGGGCCTGATCGTGGCCGAGGCCGTGATGATGGGCATGGCCCCGCACATCGGCCGCCAGCAGGCCCACGACGTGGTGTACGACGCCTGCCGCACCGTCAACGACAAGGGCGGCACGCTGGCCGAGGCGCTATCCGCGCTGCCGGCCGTCACCGCGCATTTCGACCGCGCCACCATCGACCGGCTGACCGATCCGGCGAACTACCTGGGCCTGGCGCCCGCGATGGTCGACCGCGCGCTCGCGCTGTCCGTGGAAGTCAGCGCCTGAAGCGGGCCGGAGAGAGACAACCATGACAAGCGCTCCGTTCACCCCATCCGCCCCGGCGTCCGTCGACGCCGCCACGCCGGCCCGCAAGCTGCCCTGGTACCGCAAGCTCGGCATGCAGGTGCTGGTCTCGCTCGTGCTCGGCATCGTCGTCGGCTTCGTGTTCCCCAAGTTCGCATCGCAGCTCAAGCTGCTGGGCGACATGTTCCTGTCGCTCATCAAGGCCGGCGTCGCACCGCTCGTGTTCCTGACCATCGTGCACGGCATCGCCTCGGCCGGCGACGTCAAGAGCGCCGGGCGCGTCGGCTGGCGGTCGATCGTCTACTTCGAGGTGGTCTCCACCATCGCGCTGCTGGTCGGCCTGCTGGCCGGCAACCTGATGGAAGTCGGCAAGGGCATGACCACCGTGGCCGCGGGCGCCGCGGCACCGGTCGCGAAAGCCGCCGCACCGCAGGGCTTCCTCGAGTTCATGGCGCACATCGTGCCCGACAACTTCGTCGGCGCCTTCGCCAAGGGCGAGTTGCTGCAGGTGGTGGTGCTGGCGGTGATGGTCGGCATCGGCATCCTCGCCATTCCCGAGGGCCGGCGCGTCAAGGTCAACGAAGGGCTGGACTACATCTCGGAGGTGCTGTTCTCATTCATCAACCTGGTGATGAAGCTCGCGCCCATCGGCACGTTCGGCGCGGTGGCCTACTCGGTGGGCAGCAACGGCAGCGCCGTGCTCATCGCCCTGGCCCAGCTGGTGCTTAGCTTCTACGCCCTGGTCGCGCTCTTCATCGTGGTGGTGCTCGGCCTGATCACCCGGCTGGCCGGCTTCAGCCTGTGGCGCTTCTTGCGCTACATCAAGGACGAGATCCTGATCGTGCTCGGCACCGCGTCGTCAGAAAGCGCCCTGCCGCGCCTGCTCATCAAGCTCGAGCGCCTCGGTTGCGCCAAGCAAACCGTCGGCCTGGTGCTGCCCACCGGGTACGCCTTCAACCTCGACGGCACCTCGCTGTTCATGGCGATGGGCGTGATGTTCATCTCGCATGCCTACGGCGTGCCGCTGTCCATCGACCACCAGATCGGCATCCTGCTGCTGATGCTGCTCACGTCGAAGGGTGCGGCCACGGTGTCGGGCGGCTCGTTCGTGGTGTTCGCTGCCACAGTCACGTCGACCGGCATGCTGCCCGTCGAAGGGCTCGCGGTGATCTTCGGCGTGTACCGCTTCCTGTCGATGGCCATCTCGACCTGCAACACCATCGGGAACAGCGTGGCCACCGTCGTCGTCGCCAAGTGGTCGGGCACCTTCGACCGCGCCGTCGCCGAGCGCCACCTGTACCCCGAGCGCTTTCCGCAGACCGCCGACGCCGACGCGCAACTGGCAGACGGCAACCTGCTGCCCGAAGACACCAGCGACGCCAATCCGCACCCGACCGGCATCGCCATGCATGCGCCCTCCGCGGCGCACTGACCCGACACCCCAAGCCAACCGAACCCAAGGAGACTCTCATGAAACTGACGTTCTGCAAGAACGCCTTGGCCGCGCTCGCCCTCGTTGCCGCCGGTGCAAGTGCCTGGGCCCAGGCCTATCCGACCAAGCCGATCACCTGGATCGTGCCCTTCGCCGCCGGCGGCCCCACCGATGCGCTGGCGCGCAGCATCGCCGAGCGCGTGGCGCGCGAAGTGGGGCAGCCCATCGTCATCGACAACTCGCCCGGCGCCGGCGGCACGGTCGGCGCGGCCAAGGCGGCCCGCGCGGCGCCCGACGGCTACACCATGCTGGTCGGGCACATGGGCTACATGGGCGCGGCGCCGGCGCTCTACAAGAAACTCAACTACGACCCCGTCAAGGACTTCGCGCCCGTGTTCCGCTTCCCCGACACGCCGCTGGTGCTGATGGTGCGCAAGGAACATCCGGCCAAGGACATCAAGGCGCTGGTCGACTTCGGCAAGGCCAACCCCGACAAGCTCTTCATCAGCAATGCAGGCATGGGCTCGAGCTCGCACCTCATCGCCGCGCTCTTCGCCACCTCGGCCGGCATGAAGGTCTCGCTGGTCCCCTACAAGGGCGCCGGGCCGGCGCTCATCGACGTCATCGGCGGCCAGGTCGACGGCATGTTCGACCAAACCAACACCGCGCTGCCGCAGATCACCGAGAGCAAGGTGCGCCCGCTGGCCGTGACATCGAAGGTGCGGCTGCCGCAGCTCAAGGACGTGCCCACGCTCGCCGAAACCGTGCTGCCGAATTTCGAAGCCAGCACCTGGTATGGCATCTACGCGCCCAAGGGCACGCCGAAGGAAGTGCTCGACAAAGTGCAGGCCGCCTACCTGAAGGTGATGACCGACAAGGCCTTCACCGACAAGATGGCGAGCCAGGCGATTCAGATGTTGCCGACCGACCAGTACACCGGCGCCGCGCTGGGCAAGCACACCGAGGCCGAAGTGGCGCGGTGGAAGGTCGTGGCGGCGAAGACGAGCATTTCGCTGGACTGATCCGCCCAAGGCGCGCAACGCGCCCGCGTGCCAGCTTGGGGCACGTGCCTTCACCTGGTGCACCCCCGGACAAACCCGCACATTCTGGCCCTGCAATTCGCCGCCCCGTGGCTCTTCGCCGCGGGGCGGCGTTTGCCTATCTTCGACCTCGGGGCCGGCAACGGCCCGAAGACTTTTCTGTCGCACATCACGAGGTCACGCATGCTCCCCTTTTCGTTCACGCGCCGCGCCGCCATGCTGGGCTCGGCCCTGCTGGCCGCCGGCACCCTGGTCGCACTGCCCGCCGTTGCCGACGAAGCGCCCAAGCGCGGCGGCACCCTCGTCATCGGCAACACGCAGACGCCGCGCCACCTGAACGGCGCCGTGCAGTCGGGCATCGCGACAGCCATGCCTTCGACCCAGATCTTCGCGAGCCCGCTGCGCTTCGACGACAAGTGGAACGCGCAGCCCTACCTGGCCGAATCGTGGAAGCTGGCCGAGGACGGCAAGTCGCTCACGCTCAACCTGCGCAAGAACGCGGTGTTCCACGACGGCAAGCCCGTCACCTCGGCCGACGTGGCCTTCTCGATCATGGCCATCAAGGCCAACCACCCGTTCACGACCATGATGGGCCCCGTGGAAAAGGTCGACACGCCCGACCCCTACACCGCCATCATCCGCATGAGCACGCCGCACCCGGCGATCGTGCTCGCGATGTCGCCGGCGCTCTGCCCCATCCTGCCCAAGCACATCTACGGAGACGGGCAAGATCTCAAGACCCACCCGCGCAACAGCACCGACGTGGTCGGCTCCGGCCCCTTCAAGGTGACGGAGTTCAAGGCCGCGCAGCGCATCGTGCTCGAGCGCTTCGACAAGTTCTTCCTGCCCAACAAGCCCTACCTCGACAAGGTGATCATCAACATCACCCCCGACATGGCGAGCCTCATGCTCGGCCTGGAGCGCGGCGACGTGCAGATGCTGCCCTTTGCCAGCGTGCCCACCGACCTCAAGCGCCTGGCCACCAACCCGCAGGTGACGCTCACGCCCAAGGGCTACGAGGGCATCGGCGCGCTGAACTGGCTGGCCTTCAACCTCACGAAGAAGCCGCTGTCGGACGTGCAGGTGCGCAAGGCTATCGCCACCGCCATCGACAAGAACTTCATCGCCAAGGCACTGATGGGCGGCTTCGCCACGCCGGCCGACGGCCCCATCGTGGCCAGCAGCCCCTTTGCCGTGACCGACCTGGTGCGCTACCCGGTCGACCTGAAGAAGGCCGGCGAGATGCTCGACGCGGCCGGCTACAAGGCCGGCGCGGGCGGCGAGCGCTTCAAGCTCACCATCGACTACCTGCCGGGCGCCGACGACCAGCAGAAGACCGTAGCGGAGTACATCCGCGGCCAGCTCAAGAAGGTCGGCATCGCGGTCGAGGTGCGTGCCTCGGCCGACTTCCCGGCCTGGGCCAAGCGCATGGCCTCGCACGACTTCGACATGTCGATGGACCTGGTCTTCAACTGGGGCGACCCGATCATCGGCGTGCACCGCACCTACCTGTCGAGCAACATCAAGCCGGTGGTGTGGACCAACACGCAGAGCTACAGCAACCCGAAGGTCGACGAGCTGCTCAACACCGCGGGCGGCATCATCGACCCGACCAAGCGCAAGGCCTACTACGCCACCTTCGAGAAGATCGTCACCGACGAGCTGCCGATCGTCTTCATCAACCAGGTGCCGTACCACACGGCGGCCAGCAAGAAGCTCGTGAACGTGCCGGCCACCATCTGGGGGCCGATGTCGCCTTTCGACGAGATCTCGTTCAAGTAAGCACCGCAAGACGAAACGAAAGGAGCACGGCATGCCGCGCTACATCGCATCGCGCCTGCTGCAGGGCCTGGCCCTGGTACTGGCGGTGGTGGTTCTGAACTTCGTGCTGGTGCACGCCGCGCCCGGCGACCCGGTGGAAACCATCGCCGGCGCCAGCGGCGGCATGTCGCCCGAACTCATGGCGCAGCTGCGCACGCAGTACGGGCTCGACAAGCCGCTGCCCGTGCAACTGGGCGTGTACCTGGGCAAGGTGCTGCAGGGCGACCTGGGCTACAGCTACTTCTTCAACCTGCCGGTCACGTCGATGATTCTCGAGCGCGTGCCGGCCACGCTGCTGCTCGTGCTCAGTGCGGTGCTGCTGGCCTTCGTGGTGGGCACGGCCCTGGGCGTGCTCAGCGCGCGCAAGCCCAACGGCATGCTGTCGCAGTTCATCACCGTGCTGTCGATGGTGGGCTTCGCGGCGCCGGTGTTCTGGGTGGGGATCATGCTGGTGATCCTGTTCGCATCGATCTTTCCGATACTGCCCGTGGCCGGCATGCGCAGCATCGACTCGACCGGCGGCGGGCTCAAGGACGTGCTCGACGTGGCGCATCACCTGGTGCTGCCCACCGTCACGCTGGGCCTGGTGTACCTGGCGCAGTACAGCCGGCTGTCGCGCTCGTCGATGCTCGACGTGCTGGGCTCCGACTTCATCCGCACCGCGCGCGCCAAGGGCCTGGCCGACCGTGTGGTGCTCTACAAGCATGCGCTGCGCAACGCGCTGCTGCCGGTCGTCACGGTGCTGGGCCTGCAGTTCGGCAACGTGCTCGCCGGCGCGATCTTGGTCGAGACGGTCTTCAACTGGCCCGGCCTCGGCCGCCTGGCCTTCGACTCGGTGCTGCGCCGCGACTACCCGACCATCCTCGGCGTGCTGCTGTTCTCGTCCATCGTGGTGGTGGTGATGAACCAGGTCACCGACCTGTGCTACCGCTTCATCGATCCGCGCATCAAGACATCATGAGCAAGACCGCCACCCTCCCCGCCACGGCCCTGCCGGTGGCCCGCACGCTGCCGCGGGTGGAGCACCCGAGCGCCGAGGCCCTGCGCATGTTCATGCGCAACCCCTCTGCCATCGCCGGCATGGTGATGCTGCTCGCGATTCTGCTGATCGCGATCGTCGGCCCCATGGTGTACCCGGCCGACCCCTTCGAGATCCGCTCCGCCCCGCTCACCCCGCCCTTCAGCGAGGACGCCTGGCTGGGCAGCGACTACCTCGGCCGCGACGTGCTCACCACGCTGGTCTACGGCGGCCGCGCCACGCTGCTGGTGGGCGCGGTGGCCGCGCTGCTGTCGGTGGCCATCGGCATCACGCTGGGTGCCTTTGCCGGCTACTACGGCGGCCGGGTCGACGCTGCGCTGATGCGCCTGACCGAGTTCTTCCAGGTGCTGCCCGCGCTGCTGTTCGCGATGGTGGTCGTCACGCTGTTCTCGCCCTCGCTCGTCACCGTGACGCTGGCCATCGGCATCGTCAGCTGGACTTCGACCGCGCGGCTGACACGCGCCGAGTTCATGAAGTACCGCGGCCTCGAGTTCGTGCGTGCCGAGCGCGCCATCGGCGCCAGCGACGCCCGCATCATCTGGAAGGTGATCCTGCCCAACGCGCTGCCGCCGCTGGTGGTCTCGGCCACGCTGGCGGTGGGCGCGGCCATCCTGTTCGAAGCCGGCCTGTCCTTCCTGGGCCTGGGCGACCCGAACCAGATGAGCTGGGGCCTGATGATCGGGTCGAGCCGGCAGTACGTGCTGTCGTGCTGGTGGGCGGTGGCCTTTCCCGGTGCGGCGATCTTCCTGACCGTGCTCGCGGTCAGCCTGATCGGCGATGGTCTCAACGACGCGTTGAACCCCAAACTGCGGGAAAGATGAAGCTCTCCCCCAGGCTCCCCCACTTCGTGTGGTCCGCCAACCCCCTCACCGGGGGCAACACCAGCGGCCCGGCAAAGCCGGTTCCGCGGTGTTCCCCGAAAGAGCCACTGACATGAGCCCAAGATCCACTTTGCTGAAGGTCGAAGACCTGCACGTCGAATTCAAGACCCGCCGCGGACAGGCGCAGGTGCTCAACGGCGTGGACTTCGAGCTGTCGGCCGGCGAAACGCTGTGCGTGGTCGGCGAATCGGGCTGCGGCAAGAGCATGACCGCGCTGGCACTGCTGCGCCTGATCCCCTCCCCGCCCGGCCGCATCAGCGGCGGCCGCGTGATGTTTCAGGACGAAGACCTGGTGCAGGCCAGCGAGGCGCGCATGCGCGAGGTGCGCGGCAACCGCGTGTCGATGATCTTCCAGGAGCCGATGACGTCGCTGAACCCGGTGTTCACCGTGGGCGACCAGATCGCCGAATCGCTGCAGCTGCATGCCGGCCTCAACGTGCATGCGGCACGGCTACGGGCCATCGAGATGCTGAAGCAGGTCGGCATTCCGGCGCCCGAGCGGCGTGTCGACGAGTACCCGCATCAGCTGTCGGGCGGCATGCGGCAGCGCGTGATGATCGCGATGGCGCTGGCCTGCCGGCCCGACATCTTGATTGCCGACGAGCCCACCACCGCGCTCGACGTGACCGTGCAGGCCCAGATCTTCGACCTGCTGCGCGACCTGCAGCGCGAGAAGGGCACGGCCATTTTGCTCATCACGCATGACATGGGTGCCGTCGCCGAAATGGCCGACCGCGTGATGGTGATGTACGCCGGCCGCGTGATCGAGCAAGGCAGCACCGAGCAGGTGCTCGGCAACCCGGGCCACCCCTACACCCGCGGCCTGATCGACTGCCTGCCCGAGCTGGGCAGCAGCAGCCTGGGCGAAGACCGCGCAGAGCTGCCCGAGATACCCGGCGTGGTCCCTTCCATCTGGGAGCTGGGCGCCGGCTGCGCATTTCGCGAGCGCTGCCCGCAAGCCATGGCCCGCTGCGCGACCGAAGTGCCGCCGATGTTCGACCTGCACGCGCCCGCCATTCCGCTCCACCCCGGCATGCGCCATGGCGCGGCCTGCTGGCTGCATGCCGAGCATGCGCATGAACTCAAGGAGGCCGCATGAGCATCCGCGAAACCGACACCCTGCTGACCGTCAACGACCTCAAGGTCCACTTCCCGCGCGGCAAGGGCGGCTGGCGGCGCGGCACCGAGGTGGTGAAGGCTGTCGACGGCGTGTCCTTCCAGGTTCGCCGCGGCACCACGCTGGCCGTGGTGGGCGAATCGGGCTCGGGCAAGACCACCACCGCGCTGTCGGTGATGCGACTCGCGCCCATCACCGGCGGCCACGTGCAGTTGGGCGACACCGACCTCGGCGCGCTCGAAGGCGAAGCATTGCGCCAGGCCCGCTCGCGCATGCAGATCATTTTTCAGGACCCGTTCTCGTCGCTCAACCCGCGCGAGCGCGCTGGCGCCGCCGTGCGCGCGCCGCTGGAGCTGATGAAGATCGGCACCCCCGCCGAGCGCGAGGCCCGCGTGGCAGAACTCTTCGAAGCCGTCGGCCTGCGGCCCGAGCAACAGCAGCTGTTTCCGCACCAGTTCTCCGGCGGCCAGCGCCAGCGCATCAACATCGCACGCGCGCTGGCCACCAACCCCGAGCTGGTGGTCTGCGACGAGCCGGTGTCGGCGCTCGACATCGCGATCCGCGCGCAGATCCTGAACCTGCTCGCGCGCCTGCAGCGCGAGCTGGGCCTGACCTACCTCTTCATCTCGCACGACATGGCCGTGGTCGAGCACCTGTGCGACGACATCGCCGTGATGTACCTGGGCCAGATCGTCGAGCGCGCCCCGCGCCG
The DNA here is from genome assembly GCF_001984055.1 of Variovorax sp. KK3. Classification (GTDB taxonomy): domain Bacteria; phylum Pseudomonadota; class Gammaproteobacteria; order Burkholderiales; family Burkholderiaceae_C; genus Variovorax. The sequence goes on along the minus strand of NZ_LYVO01000016.1, from coordinate 64,100 downwards.
CGCCTTCTTCGCGCGGCCGCTGCATCCCTACAGCGTTGCGCTGATGTCGGCCGTGCCCACCGTGGCCGGCGGCCGCCGCCGCGCGGCGCAGCGCATCAAGCTCACAGGCGACCCGCCCAGCCCCATCGACCCGCCGCCCGGCTGCCGCTTCGCCGGCCGCTGCCCGGTGGCCGAGCCCGCCTGCAAGGCCGAGCTGCCACCGCTGCGCGAGGTCGCGCCGGACCACTGGGTGCGCTGCCGCCGCGTCGACGTCGTCGACGGCCAGCCCCAGCCGCCCCTGCGCATGCAGGTGGCTTGAAACCGGCGCACCATCCGCCTTCTGCTCTTCGTTCTTCTTCCGACGACCCATGACCCCGACCAACGCCATCACCGTCTACGCCGCCCGCAAGATCATCACCATGAACCCGATGCAGCCCGAAGCCACCCACGTGGCCGTGCGCGAAGGCCGGGTGCTCGCGGTCGGCACGCTGGACGAGATCCGCGGCTGGGGCGCATTCACGCTCGACGAACGCTTTGCCGACCAGGTGCTGATGCCCGGCCTGGTCGAAGGCCACTGCCACCTGAAGGAAGGCAGCATGTGGGACTGGACGTACCTCGGCTGGTTCGACCGCCGCGACCCCGAAGGCCGGGTGTGGAGCGGCCTGCGCTCGATGGACGCCGTGGTCGAGCGCCTGGCCGAAGTCGCTCGCAAGATGGACGAAGAAGGCAAGCCGCAGAGCGAGCCCCTCATCGCCTGGGGCTTCGACCCCATCTACTTCGGCGGCGAGCGCATGACCGTCGCGCACGTCGACCGCGCGAGCGCCACCCGCCCCATCGTCATCGGCCATGCCAACGGCCACCTGATGAACGTCAACACCGCCATGCTGTCGCTGGCCGAGATCACCCGCGACAACGAGGTCGAAGGCGTCGTCAAGTTCGCCGAAGGCGGCCCCACGCCCGGCGAGCCCACCGGCGAGCTGCAGGAGCCCGCCGCCATGTTCCTGGTGCTGCGCAAGATCGGCAACGCCGGCCTGCTCGCACCCATGACCGCCGACGGCATCCGCTCCTTCGGCCGACTGGCCTGCATGCAGGGCGTGACCACCGCCACCGACCTGGTCAACAAGCTCACCGAAGAAGACCGCAGCGTGCTCGAAACCGTGACCGGCGAAGACGACTGCCGCGTGCGCATCCTCCCCGCCTTCCAGGCCTTTCACGGCACGCATGGCGCGCCGCAGGGCGCAGAGCACGTGCTGAGCCTGATGCCGCGCAACACCGACCGCCTGCGCTACGGCCTGGTCAAGATGATGCTCGACGGATCGATCCAGGGCTTTTCAGCCAGGCTGCGCTGGCCCGGCCACTTCAACGGCGCGCCCAACGGCATCTGGGTGACCGCGCCCGCGCAGTACGAAGCCGACTTCGAGGCCTACCACCGCGCCGGCCTCACCATCCACACGCACACCAACGGCGACGAGGCCAGCGAGGTGGCCATCGACGCCATCGAACGCGTGCTGGCCCGCGCCCCGCGCCCCGGCCATCGGCACACGCTGCAGCACGGCCAGATGATCGATGCGCCGATGTTCCGCCGCATGGCCGCGCTGGGCCTGAGCGCCAACCTCTTCGCGAACCACATCTGGTACTGGGGCGATCAGCACTACGAGATGACCATGGGCCCCGACCGTGCGCATCGGCTCGATGCCTGCGGCAGCGCCCTCGCCGCCGGCGTGCCGCTCGCCTTCCATTCCGATGCACCCGTCACGCCGCTCGGCCCCTTCTTCACCGCCTGGTGCGCCGTCAACCGCATCACGCCCAAGGGCCGCCTGCTCGGCCCCGCCGAACGCATCAGCGTGCCGCAGGCGCTGCGCGCCATCACGCTCGGCGCGGCATGGACGCTGAAGCTCGACCACGAAGTCGGCAGCATCGAATGCGGCAAGCGCGCCGACTTCTGCGTGCTCGACGACGACCCGCTGGCCATCGACCCGATGAAGCTCAAGGACGTGCGCGTGTGGGGCACCGTGCTCTCGGGCCGCGTGTTCGAGGCCGGCCGCGGCTGAGGCAGGCACCGCATGGTGACCCGGCCTGCGGCACGCATTCCGCTCACCGTCATCGGCGGGTTTCTGGGCGCGGGCAAGACCACCCTGCTCAACCGCTGGCTGCGCGAGGCCAAGGGCCGGCGCATGGCCGTGCTGGTCAACGACTTCGGCGCACTCAACATCGATGCGGCGCTGATCGAGGGCAATGGCGCGAACGGCGACACCATCGCCCTCACCAACGGCTGCGTCTGCTGCCAGATCGGCGACGACCTGACGCGCGCGCTGATCCAGGTGCTGGAGGCGCCCGTGCCTTTCGAGGCGGTCGTGATCGAGGCGAGCGGCGTGTCCGACCCGTGGCGCATCGCGCAGATGGGCATGGCGGCGCCCGAGCTGGTGCTCGAAGGCGTCATCGTGCTGGTGGATGCGGGGGCGGTGTTGGCGCAGGCGCGTGATCCGTTGTTGACGGATACGTTGGAGCGGCAGGTGAAGGCTGCGGACCTGGTGGTGGTCAACAAGGTCGATCGGGTGGATGAGGATGCGCTGGGGCGGGTGCGTGAGTGGGTGACGGGGATTGCTGGGAAGACGCCGCAGATCGAGACTTTGCAGGCGGAAGTGCCGATGGTGTTGCTTGAGGGGCTGTCGCTGGCTGGGGTGCGTGAGCCTGAGGGCTGTGCGGTGTCAGGGTGCGCGCATGGACACGATGCCGACGATCACGACGATCATGGTCACGGTCATGACCACGGTGCGCTGTTCGACACGTGGTCTTGTCGGCCTGAGCGGGTCTTCGATGCGAGTGAACTGCGCGCGTGGCTGCGTGATGCGCCGGGTGGGCTGCTTCGGTTGAAGGGGCTGGTCAGGACTGGCGACGGTGAATGGTCGGAGATTCAGTTTGCGGGGCGGCATGGGGCGGTGCGGAAGGCCGCAGTTCCCCACGACGGGGCCGCGGTGGTGGCCATTGGGTTGAAAGGGGCGCTGCCCGAATCCGCGTTGCAAGCTGCGTTCGGTCTGTAGGCCGTGGCTCAAGCTGGATATCCCAGTTTGGGATATTTCCGACCGCCGCGTAGTCTCGTCGGATGTCCCAAGAATCACCGCTTCCTCGTTCCGCCATCACGCTGCTGCACTGCATCGCCCACGAGCGTTTTCCATTCACGCTGCTCGACGACCGTGACTTTAAGGACGCCAGCTTTCTCGTCCATGCCGGTCTCGTAGAAGCGATCGTCAAGGTCGTAGTCGATCCACTAGGCGGACTCCCTCAGCCGGGAGTTGTGGTTCGTGAAATCACTCAGGCGGGTTGGCAGGTACTTGAACGCAGGGGGGGTTCGATGCACAGCCGATGCTGAAACAGCACAAAAAGGGGCAGCAACTGCTTGCATTGATTTAATTATCCAACTATCTTTGAACTATGGAAGCAAATGAAGTTGTTCGATCCCTCGCTGCGCTGGCTCAACCCGTACGCCTGCAGGTATTCCGGTGCTTGGTCGTCGCGGGTCCCGAAGGATTGACGCCGAGCGCTTTGGTCGAGGCGATTGCCGTTCCCTCCACCAGCCTGTCATTCCATCTCAAGGAGCTGATGCATGCGGGCCTGGTCTCACAGGAGCGCCAGGGGCGAAACCTCATCTACCGCGCCGCCTTCGATCGCATGAATGCGTTGCTCGGTTACCTCACCGAGAACTGCTGCCAGGGCGAAGCCTGCTTGCCTACCACCGCTAACGATTGCGCCTGCTGAAGGCGACATCATGAAGCGCTTCCACGTCCATCTGCATGTCGATGACTCAGGCAAGAGCGTCGCGTTCTACTCCAAGCTCTTCGCGACAGAGCCCGCGCGTATCGAGGCCGACTATGCGAAATGGATGCTCGATGACCCTCGTGTCAACTTTGCAATTTCGACGCGTGGTTCAGACCGCGGCGTCGACCATCTCGGCTTCCAAGCCGAGGACGAAGCCGAACTCGCCGAGTTGAAGGCGCGTGCCCAGTCGGCCGACCAAACGCTGCTCGATGAGGGCGAGACGGTTTGCTGCTACGCACGCAGTGAAAAGCACTGGGTCACCGACCCACAAGGCATTGCGTGGGAACACTACCGGACCCTTGAACGCGCTGAGATCTACGGTGAGTCTCGCCCGGCCGCCGCGGCAGAGGTGACTGGCGGCGCCTGCTGCGCGCCATCTGCCCCTCGCGTCAACGCTCATTCCATCCCCGCCAAATCTGCATCGGCCTGCTGCTGAGAACTCCATGACCCACACCATCCACAACGTGCTCTTCATCTGCACGGGCAACTCGGCACGCTCCGTGCTCGCCGAGGGCCTGCTGAACCAGCTCGGCAACGGCCGATTCAAAGCCTTCTCCGCGGGCAGCCATCCGAGAGGCGAAGTGCACCCTCTTGCACTCGCAACCCTGCGCAGCATGCACATCCCAGACGTCGGCTACCGCAGCAAGAGCTGGGGCGAGTTCGCCAAAGACGGAGCCGCGTCCATGGACTTCGTCATCACGGTCTGCGATCAGGCCGCCGGCGAGGTCTGCCCCGTCTGGCCTGGCCAGCCAATCACCGCGCACTGGGGTCTGCCCGACCCTGCCGCGGTCGAAGGCACCGACGAAGAGAAAAAGCGCGCCTTCATGGACACCGCGGTGACGCTCAAACGCCGAGTGGAGTTCATGTTGTCCCTGCCAATGGCCAAGCTGGAACGCATGGCGATCCAGCATGAAGTGCGCGAGATCGGAAAGCTCAAGTGACGACGAACATCCTGATCCTCTGCACGCACAACTCGGCGCGCAGTGTGCTCTCCGAGGGCATGCTGAACCACTGGGCGAAGAAGCTCGGCAAGGACGTCCGGGCCTTCAGCGCCGGCAGCAGCCCGAGCGGGCGTATCAACCCGTTCGCAATCGAAGCGCTGCAGGGGGCAGGCGTTGACACTTCAAGCTACCGCAGCAAGAGCTGGGACGAGTTCGCTTCGCCTGATGCACCCCAGATGCGCGCCGTCATTACCGTGTGCGACAGCGCGGCCGCGGAAGTCTGCCCCTACTGGCCCGGCACCCCGGTCAAGGTGCACTGGGGATACCCCGATCCTTCGAACGCGACGGGGGGTGACGAGGCCAAGCGGCAGGCCTTCGAGCTGACCCGCCAAGCCCTGGGCTACCGCATGCTGCAGTTGGTCCAGCTCGACCGCCTGGACGAGATGAGCAACGACGAGTTGCAGGCTCATCTGCAGCGAATTTCCTCGAACTGATAGCCGCCAATGAGTGCCGTGATCGACAGCAAGCCCGCACGCGTGGCTTCCATGAGCGTCTTCGAGCGCTACCTGACCGTCTGGGTGTTCCTGTGCATCGTGGTCGGCATTGCGCTCGGGCAATGGCTGCCCAACGTCTTCCAGGCGGTGGGCCGGCTGGAGGTCGCGCGGGTCAACATCCCGGTGGGCTTACTCATCTGGGCCATGATCATCCCGATGCTGCTGAGAGTCGACTTCGCGGCCCTCGCGAACGTCGGGAACCACTGGCGCGGCATCGGCGTCACGCTCTTTATCAACTGGGCCGTCAAGCCATTCTCGATGGCGTTCCTGGCTTGGCTCTTCGTGCGCCAGGTCTTCGCGGGCCACCTGCCGGCCGAGCAACTCGACAGCTACGTCGCAGGCCTGATCCTGCTGGCCGCCGCGCCGTGCACCGCCATGGTCTTCGTGCGGAGCCGGCTGACCGGCGGGGATCCCGTCTTCACTCTGTCTCAGGTGGCACTCAACGACGCCATCATGGTGTTCGCCTTTGCGCCGATCGTGGCCCTGCTGCTCGGCATGTCCGCGATTGCCGTGCCCTGGGACACACTGATCACCTCGGTGGTGCTCTACATCGTGCTGCCGGTCATCTTTGCGCAGCTCTGGCGTCGGCGACTGCTGAAAGCAGGCCCTGCCGAATCCGAACGCGTGATGCATCGCATCGGGCCATGGTCCATCGCGGCACTGCTGCTGACGCTCGTGCTGCTTTTTGCATTCCAGGGCCGCGCGATCATCGACCAGCCGCTCGTCATCGCGATGCTGGCCGTGCCGATCCTGATCCAGGTGGTCTTCAACTCAGGGCTGGCCTACTGGCTCAACCGCAAGGTGGGCGAGAAGCACAGCATCGCCTGTCCTTCTGCGCTGATCGGCGCATCCAACTTCTTCGAGCTGGCCGTGGCTGCCGCCATCAGCCTCTTCGGCTTCCATTCGGGTGCCGCGCTGGCGACCGTCGTGGGCGTGTTGATCGAAGTTCCCATCATGTTGGCGGTAGTGAAGGTGGTGAATGCATCCCGTGATTGGTATGAATCCTGAGCTGCCAAACGTCGACGAGGCTCTTCTTCAAGTTCCCACTGTTGGCAAACTGATCCCGGCGCATCGCCCCACTCACCCGCCGAGAATCCTGCTGTTGTACGGCTCCGCGCGCGAGCGTTCCTTCAGCCGCCTGCTGACCGAAGAAGCAGCCCGCCTGCTGCACGCCATGGGTGCCGAGCCGAGGGTCTTTGACCCCCGAGGACTACCGTTGCCCGATGACGCGCCCGAGAGTCATCCCAAGGTCCAGGAACTGCGCGCGCTGGCGCAGTGGTCAGAAGGCATGGTCTGGACTTCGCCCGAACGCCACGGGGCGATGACGGGGATCATGAAGGCGCAGATTGATTGGATTCCGCTGTCCGTCGGCGCGGTTCGCCCAACGCAGGGGAAGACGTTGGCCGTGATGGAAGTATCGGGAGGCTCCCAGTCATTCAACGCGGTAAACCAGTTGCGCGTGCTTGGCCGCTGGATGCGCATGATCACGATCCCCAACCAGTCGTCGGTCGCCAAGGCGTTCCTGGAATTCGACGAGCAGGGACGCATGAAACCCTCTTCGTTCTACGACCGGGTCGTCGACGTGATGGAAGAGCTGGTCAAGTTCACACTGATGACGCGAGGATCGGCCGCCTATCTGGTGGACCGGTACAGCGAGCGCAAGGAGAGCGCAGAGCAGCTTTCGAAGCGGGTCAACTTGCGCTCGGCCATCTGATGCCTCTCTCGAACCGTTCCAGCGTCGTTGTGGCGCTCGGCACCACGCAGACGCTGGCATGGGCGTCGTCGTACTACCTGCCCGCCATGCTGGCCGCGCCGATGGCGACGGACCTCGACCTGCAGACGCCCACGGTCTTCGCCGCGTTCTCCTTCGCGTTGGTCATTTCTGCGCTGCTCGGCCCCTATGCAGGGCGATGCATCGATCGATGGGGCGGCCGGCCCGTGCTGATGACAACCAATCTGGTCTTCGCCGCCGGCCTGGTGCTCCTTGGGTCGGCGAACGGCATCGTCGGGCTTCTGCTCGCCTGGGCGATCCTGGGGGTCGGCATGGGAAGCGGGCTCTACGAAGCCGCCTTCGCGGGCCTGGTGCGGCTCTACGGCCGGGATTCGCGCGGTGCGATTACCGGCATCACACTCATCGCCGGGTTCGCCAGCACTGTGGGATGGCCTCTTTCCACATTCCTCGAGTCGCAGTTTGGATGGAGGGGCGCATGCTTCGGATGGGCCGCGCTGCACGTCTTCCTTGCGCTGCCGTTGAACTGGCTGCTGCCAACAGCTGCCGCGGCGCCGAGCGCAGACAGTGACCCGATCGCCAGCGTCGGGAAATACTCGAACGCGAGCAGCCCGCTCAAGGCATCGCTGCTGCTCGCCGTGGTGTTCGCCATCACCTGGTTCATCAGCACTGCGATGGCTGCACACCTCCCCAGGCTTCTGATGGCCGGCGGGGCCACGCTCGCAGCGGCCGTGGCCTTCGGCGCGTTGGTCGGCCCAGCCCAAGTCGGCGCGCGAATCCTGGAGTTCAGCGTGCTGCGGAAAGTCCACCCGCTTCTTTCCGCGCGCTTGGCGACGCTCATGCACCCTGCAGGCGCTGCGCTCCTCGCGCTGGCCGGTGCGCCAATGGCGGCTGTGTTCGTGATTTTCCACGGTGCGGGCAATGGCATCCTGACGATTGCCAAAGGCACCCTGCCCCTGGTGCTCTTCGGGCCGCAGGGCTACGGAGCGAGGCAGGGGCTGCTCATGGTTCCTGCCCGGATCGCACAGGCACTGTCGCCGTGGCTTTTCGGGCTTTGCCTGGACCGATGGGGCGCCGGCGCACTCTGGCTTTCTGGCGGCCTTGGCGCTATCGCCTTCGCCGCGCTGATGATGCTCCGGGCGGGTGAAGACGAGGAACGGCTGCACGCCCCGCGCGGCGCATCCAGCAACTGAAGCTGCTCTAGCTTCGCCTCTTGCCACTCCTGAAGATCGGAGTCGGCATTGGGTAGACACGATACTGGTGTCGCGCAAGCGGGACCAGCCCATCGAAAGAATGACAGTCGGCGAGGACAGCCTCACGACTTGAATGGCGTTGGGGTGAAGCGATTCCTCGTTGTCAGGCCTAGGATCGTCATTCCGTGCCTCGCCTCCCTTCGATTGATGAGGGGAAAGCCCGAACCCTTGTCGCTTCAGCCTTGTATAGGCTCGCGTGTGACTCATCCCGTGCGCGCACGGAACGGCTCAGCGTTCAATCAGAGTGCACGGCGGCAGTGTCAACCGGTTCCGCCACTGGAGGCTTCGAGATGAAAGAACAGATCAAGCGCATCAAAGGGCTTTCCGTCGCCGGGCTCGTCATCTTCTTGACGGCCATCACCCTTACTGCCGGGCCAGTTCGCTTGGCCAAGACCATTGAGGACATCGAACGGCGCGCATTCGTTGCAGCCTTGATCAAAGCGGAGTTTGGAAATGATGGCCGCCTCGGCGGCCAGCACCAAGCCAAGTTTGATCTTGCACCCATGATGGCACCGAGGAGCGGCTCGATTCTTGGTGTGATCAGGGACGAATTCAAGGGAGAAGATGTCAGAGGCGGGGTGCTTACATCGGCTGATCAAGTCTTCTCGTTTACGCGAAACAAGGAGCCTTCTGCAAGCGAGGCGAGCTTGATTGAAAAGCGGTTGGCTTGGGAGAAGTTGTACACAGGAGCCAACGCCACAACTTATCAAAGTTACTCGCTAGAGTCGCTGGCTCGCCCTGGCATTGTGTATCGAGTCCTCTTGGCCGATGGTGAAACCAAATGGACTGGAGTTGCAGAGAAGACCTCCAAGAAGTGGATCCTCGTTCAGCAGAATGCAGAGAAGCCTGACGAACCAGTCGAAGAGAACGGCTCGTTGGATCTTGCGGCAGTTGAGAGTCAGTTGATCTATCTTGCGTCGCCGTGGCTCGTGCCTGGCGACAAAGCAGAAGGCGTCTATGGAAAGGTCCTGAAGATCTTTCGTGAGCAAGTTATCAAGATCCCAGTGCTTCAGGTGGAGGTGCTTTCGCCTTGGGTCGGCATTGCGATCGGGATACTGGCGCTGTATGTTGCTGTGAGTCTGGCTCACGCCATTTATCAACTCCGAGATGCCAAGATTGACGACTCCGAGCCATGGATCGCCTACCAGTCCTGGAAAACAAGGAACCGTCTTGAGGCGTGGATTTTCAGAGCGTTCGCAGCGTTCGGTGCTATCACCACAATCGCCGCCATCGTTCTTCCTCTCGGCAGCGTTTTGATTGTCCAAGCCCTCTTGGACAATCGAATACTGATGCCGTTGCTTGTCCTGATAGCGATTGCGGTCGCGATTACCTTGGTGGAGTTTGTTCGCCTGCTGAGGAACGGCAGTTTGAGTGGCCTAGAGAGAGCATCTGGTGGGGCGGGCGGAGGCTGAAGAATCCGTCGCTATCGCTTCGACGACCCATTGAATCCTTTTCGACCAAACGCCCCTCCTTGTCTACGATGCTCGCTGTGATCGGGCAGTTCGGGGTGACGAGATGTTTTACCGCAAGAACGTGGGTCTCAAGGAACGCTGGGCGCGGGTGATCGGTGGTGCGTTGATGGTGGCCTGCTCACTCACGCAGATCGGTCCGACGTTGCTCGGCCTGGTGTTTGCTGCGAGTGGCGTGCTGACGGCGCTGACCGGGCTGATCGGCTTCTGTCCCGCGTGTGCCATGGTGGGCCGCAAGCTGTTGGAAAGTCCAAGGTGATCCGGGTCGATGCAGCCCTGTTTGCCGCCGCCCAGGCCGGCGATCCAGTCGCTCTGGAGAAGATGCTGCGCGAACTGCAACCCGACATCCGCCGCTATGCCAGGCACCAGTGCCATCGCACGACGGCCATTGAGGACGTCGTTCAGGAAGCGCTGATCGTGCTTTATCGCCGCCTGGGCAGTGTGCGCGATCCTCTGGCCATCGCGGGCTGGATATTCCGTGTGGTCACCCGGTTGTGCATGCTCCCAGCGCTGGCGCTGATACGGGGTGCGGAAGAACTGACGGAGCGACACGAGGCCGAGCACTTTGCGCAGGTGCCGAAGGACGAGTTGCGCATCGACGTCGTCCATGCGCTGGAGTCGCTACCGGAGATCTACCGTGAAGTGATCCTGCTGCGCGACATGGAGCAGCTGACCATCGCCGAGGCGGCAAATCGCTTGCGAATCACCCGCGAGGCATGCAAGAGCCGTATTCATCGCGGTCGGGCTCTCTTGCGCGAATACCTGCAAGGCGATGAATCGCGCGGAGGTGAAAAGTGAAGCAGTTTCTAGCAAGAGCCCATCGTCGAAACCATTCGGCAACGGGAAGCTGAGCCGTTCTGTCCAAGGAGGTCGCCATGAACTCGCATCGACGAATGTCGGGAACCGCCATGCGGCGATCCATCGCCGTCCTGGGCTCGGCGGCTTTCTTCGTCGTCGCCCCGTGTACGCTCGCGGCGCTCGTTCCATGGTCGATCACAGGTTGGCAGATCCAGCCGCCGTTCCTGGGTCTGGAGCCCATACGCGGCCTCGGCGCGATGATGATTCTGGCCGGCGTGCCTGGGCTCGTTGACGCATTCGCGCGGTTCGCGCTGCAGGGTCTCGGCACCCCCGCGCCCATCGCGCCGCCCCTGAACCTCGTGGTGACCGGGCTCTACCGTTATGTGCGCAATCCGATATACGTCGCGGTCATTGCCATCATTCTGGGTCAAGCGTTGCTGTTGTGCGATTCGCGACTCATCGGGTATGGGGCGCTGCTCTGGCTCTTGTTTCACGTCTTCGTCTTGGCATACGAAGAACCCATGCTCGAGCAGACGTTCGGAAAAGAGTACGAGGCCTTCCGCGCCGCCGTCCCGCGCTGGATACCGAGGATGAGCCCGTGGCGGCCGGAATGATTCACTGAGCGTACGCTTCTGGCCAATGCCGGTGGTCCAGGCGCGCTGCAATGCGGGCATACGGCGCGATGCCTGCACCCCCGCTTCATGCTCGTACTACATCGCCCGACCAAGCACGGCAACGACAAACACCAACACGCCAAGCCCAAGATTCACTGCCACCAGCTTGCGAATGCTCCCCAGTTGCGCAGCGGCAAGCGGCCATTCACTGGCCGCAACGGCGCGGCGCAGCCTCGGATAGGGCGCGAACCGGATGTGCAGGAACAGAGCCATCATGAGCAAGCCGATCCCAAACATCGCATGCACGCTCCAGTGCACACGGCCGAAGCCGCCGGCGAGCATCACCATCCAGAGGCCGCTCGCGAGCAACACGACGATCGACACGGACACGCCGACGAAGAACCGCGAGAGCGCGCCGACCATGAAGCCCAGTCGCTTCGGCGGTTCGAGCATCTCGACGGCGGCCGGGCGAACGGCGAAATGCATGATGGCCATGCCGCCGACCCAGAAGGTGGCGGCAAGAAGATGGAGGAGGAGTAGGACGGAAGGGAGGATGGGCATGCCGCAGCGTAGTCGACTTCGGGGCCGTCGCGACGCAAGAATGCCGCATGACTTCCCGAAGATCCCTAAACGACAGTGCCGAAGAGATCGCGCGGCTCCAACATGCACGCGCGCAATGGCGCCATGTGGGCGATGCCCGCCCACCCTTCGCGGAAACGCCGGGCCCCGGCCAGGAATCGGTGTGGGACTATCCGCGCCCGCCGCGCATCGAGGCCGACCGGCGCGAGATCGTCGTGCGCAGTGGCGATGTAGAGATCGCGCGCACCCGCAACGCGTTGCGCCTGCTCGAAACCGCCAGCCCGCCGACCTTCTATCTGCCGCGAGCCGATGTGCGACCCGATGCGTTGACCGCGGCAGCAGGCACTTCGCATTGCGAGTGGAAAGGCGAGGCGCACTACCTGACGGTCATTGCCGGCAAGCAACGCTTCGAAGCGGCGGCATGGTTCTACCCTCAGCCTGAACTGACCTACGCGGCATTGCGCGACCACGTCGCGTTCTATCCGCAACAGCTCGAGTGCCTGGTCGATGATGTTCGCGTGTTGGCGCAGCCGGGTCGCTTCTACGCCGGTTGGATCACGCCCGAACTCGTCGGCCCGTTCAAGGGCTCGCCCGGCTCGGCCGGGTGGTGATGCGCAGCGTTCCTTGTTCGGCGAATCAGCGCGAAGGCCGCTCATAGCCGCCTTCGATCCAGGCGGAAGCGGTGTCCGCGTTCAGCTTGAAGGTCGGCGGCACGCGCACTTCGCCGAGCGTGTCGCCCGATTCGTCGACCGCGCTCAAGATGGCATGCGGGTTGTCCTCATCAGGAACGATCTGCAAGGACACCCGGACGCGCTCCGAGCCCGCACCGACGCTCACGCTCTTGTGGAGCCGCGCATGCAGTTGCTGCTCGTGGCGGCGCAGCACTTCGGTGGCGGTCTTGACCAGTGTGTGAAAGGCAGGCGCGTCGAGCGGCTTCGGGTTCTTCTTGTCGCGGCCCATGGTCCACGGGCCGACCAGCGCAGGCTCCGGGTCGCCATGCCGCGTCATCGACACCGCCCATCCGTCGTCGTCTTCGTTCTTGATGACGCGCGCGGTCCAGCGCTCGTCGCTCCATAGCGTGGGTTCCTGGATGGGGGCAATCGGTTCGGTCATTGGCAAGGGTGGGACTGAAAAAGGAAGCGCTTGCGCGCGTCGCGAAGAGTTCGAGTTCCCGAGGGTAACGGTTCGGGGACATCGCCCCGAAGTGCATGTGGCGCATAGCTTGCCTAGCCGCGAGCGAACGGAGTCTTCACCACGGCAGGCGCTCACCGTCGTAAGCCCAGAATCCTCCGCTGTCCGCCGGGCTCAACCTGTCGAGCACGGCGAGGAGATCGTTTGCCGCAAGCTCGGCAGGCCGCCCGATCTGCGCGCCGCGAAACGGCGCCGAGAGGCGGGAGTCCACGGTACCCGGATGCATCGCAGCGAGCACGGCGCGGGGGTGGGTGCGAGCCATCTCGATCGCTGCCGTCTTGATCACCATGTTGAGCGCCGTTTTGGAGGCACGATAGCTATACCAGCCGCCCAGCCGGTTGTCGCCGATGCTGCCGAGCTTGGCCGACAGCACGGCGAACACACTGCGCTCGTCGCGCGCCAGTTGCGGTGCCAAGTGCGCCAACGCCAGCGCCGGCCCGATCGTGTTGACCGCGAAGCTCGCGGCCATGTGCTGCGCGCCGACATCGCTCAAGCGCTTCTCAGGGCTGCCCGTGGGGCCTTGCAGCATGCCGGTGGCCACCACCACCAGGTGCCACGGGCCCTGCGCGCTCAGTGCTTGCGCGGCTTCGGCGATGCTGGCTGGGGACTCGAAGTCCAGCGCTGGCGCGCTTGCCCGCCCCAACGCGAGGACAGAGCCGCAGCGCGGGTCTGCGCGCAACGAGGTGACCAGGGCGCCACCGATGGCGCCCGAGGCGCCAATCACGAGGGCGCGGTAGGCAGATGGCAGTGATTGCATGGGGTTGACGGCTTGTCGCGCGCAGAGCCCGGTCACGGCGACGCGCTCGGCGGCTGCGAGTTGGCGCGGTTGCGCCGGCAGCGCTCGGAGCAGTATTTGACTTCGTCCCACACACTGGCCCACTTCTTACGCCAGCTGAAGCGCCGCCCACAGCTTGGGCAGGTTTTTTCGGGAAGGTGCGGTTTGCGGTGCATCGGCTCGGGAACTCCGGCCCTGAAGACTATCCGACAAGTACGCGGTTCGCGCTGATGATCGAATCGCAGCTTCTGCCCATCGGACTGCCGCAGTCCACCGATGCGCTCACCGAATCAACCGTGGATTCAAACGCTCCCATTCCGCGAGCACCGGATGCCTCTCTTCCTCCACACGATCGTTGGCCGCAGGGTTCAGGTAGTTGATCAAGCTGGCTTCGAGCGTGTGGATGTCAGCGGGGCTTGCGCCGTATTCCACCCATTGGACGTAGATGCCGTGGTCACCTGACCTTTGGCGTGCTTCGAGGATGAAGGCCTTGCCCTTGTGTTGCCGGCCGCGCGGGCCCGGCCTGCTTCGGAAGTCGGTCAAGTAAGAAGCGACGCGCCTGCGGAGAGACTGGCGCGCCGCCTCTCCGACATACAACACGCGTCCCGGGGCAACAGGCACCTTGCCCACGGTGAAAACGTAGCAGCCTGTGAATTCAGGCACCTGCGCGCGGTTCTCGTTGAGGGCCGCGACGTGCACCCCGCCCTGCCATGCGAGTTGTTTGAACCATGCCGGTTGATCCATCGCGTGTTCCCCGCACTTTGCCAATGCCCGAGCCGGACGGCGGGCGCCAGGCAATGCTATCGCCAGGGGCCACGGATGTGTCGGTGAGAAGCGCGATTCATCCCCACATCTGACGATGGATGCGATCGCCGTTCGGCGCCATCATGAAAATCTTCCGGCTCGTGCTTTCGAAGAGGGATGTTCGTCGACCCTCAACGCACCGACACGATCACGTACCCCCGGTTCTCCAAGGTGTCGAAGGTCCTCATCCCCCGCACCAACGTCGCCGTCGGCATCCACACCCAGCTCGCCGCCGCCGGATTCACGTCGAGCACGAGGAAGGAGTCCGAACCCTTGTCGTACGCACCAAGCGGCGAAATGTGCCCGCCGCCCTTTTGCCCCACGGCCTCGCGGCGGTAGTTGATGACGGCGTAGGTGTCGGGCCGGTTCAGCGCGGCGATGAGTTCCGCTCTGATCGTGGCTTCGGGCATGCGGTCGTCGACGACCACGGCACGGGTGACGAGGCCGTTGCCGCGCAGCATCTCGTCGAACTGGCGGAGTTGATAGCCGAAGTCGCGCTTGCTCTGGCCGTTGATCAGCATCGGCTCGCCGAGCACCTGCGCGCGGGTCTTCGCGCCCTTGGGGATCACGTTGTCCTGGGTGTAGCGCGGCACGATCAAGTCGGCGCCGGGCGGCAGGTTCTTCAGGTCGCCGTCACGCAGGCGTTCACGGTCGCGTGGCAGGTCGGCGCTGCGGGTGTGCACGGCATTGAGCACGATGGCCGCCGTGGTCGGGCCGCAGAAGGTTCCGTTGATCTGGGCTTCGAACTGGTTCGCGAGCGCTGCGAAGTTGCGCTTGGCGTCGGCGCTGGCCAGGCGGCGCAGGCCTTCGTCGGATGCGAACGGCAGCAGCGCGGCTTGGGCCGCCGGTGCGTCGATCGGCGGCGTGCTCGCTGCGGTGGGCGGCGGCGGTGCCGACTGGCATCCCAGAATCGCCGCCGAGAGCAGCGCGAGAGCGAAGCGCGTCAGTGTGTTCATGGCTGAATGTCGCTGCTCGGCAGCGGCCCTGTGCTTGGATTCTGCGAGGTCGCAGGCAGCACAGTCTAGTGGCGGCGCGCCTCCCCTGCGCCGCGCTCCATCGCACCTGGCGCGCGCACAGGGCAAGCGAGGCCTCGCACCCCGCGCCGTCTCGCCCGAAGCAGCGGCTGCTTGCGGGCGCTAGCGAACTTCGCAGTCCACGCCGTTGGACTTCGCCGGAGTGCCGCTCGCAGTGGGTGCCGCCTGCGCGTTGAACGCCGGCGGAGGCGTGAACTGCAGGCCCGGGTTCTGCGGCACCACGACCGGCGGCGTCATCGGACTCGGAGTGAAGCCGAACTGCCCTGCCGCGAAGCTTTGCGCGCCACCGGAGTTGGACACGCTGATGAGGCCGTCGAGCACGTGTACGTAGAGCCCGGGTGGCATCGCGGCCGTCGGCGGCGGCGGTGCCGAGGTGGGCGCGCCGGACTGCGGCATGAACACGGTGGCCATCGCCGGCGCCGTGGTCCCCAGCGTCGACACCAGCGCGATCAGCAGTAAAGACTTCTTCATGGTTGCACCATCACGTCGAGGGTTGCGGCGCCTTGCAGGTCGCCCTTGGGGGTCTTGATCACCGTCGAGGCGGGGCTGCGCTTGCCGAGCGCGCCCGGCGTGCTCACGAAGCCGCCTTGGCCCAGATGGATCTCGGAGCGGTCGAGCTGCGGCTGCGCCGGGTCGTAGCTGTAGCGCGTCACCGCCACCACCGAGTCCGGCTTCATCATGAGTTCGGCGCCGTCGCTGAACTTCAGCAGCGCGTAGCCGCGGGCTTCGGTCGTGAGCGTGTCGCCCTGGTTGACCTTGGAGTCGACGGCGAGCAGCCGGGTGGCGCCTTCCGGGCTCCGCGCGGCCACCAGGCCGGCCAGGTGGGTGATGGCGCCGACCACCTGGGCCGACGCGGACGCGCCGGTCAGCGACAAGGCCAGCCACAGTGCGAGTTGGGATGTGCGTTTCATCGGTGGTCTCAGTTGCAGTACATCTTCTTGACGGTCTGGTTGGTCGGGCCGGCGGCGGTCTTCGAGTCGACTTCCTTGGAAACCGCGAGCGCGATCTCGTCGGTCGTTTTCACGTCGGTTGCCGCAGGCGTGGTGGTCAGGACGTTCAACACGTCGGCCGCTGCCCTGACGACCGGCATCACCGGCTCGGACGCCGTCGGGGGCGACAGCACTTGGCACAAGGCCGAGTTCGGCGCGATGGCACAGATGTCGGCCGAGGGCGGCGGTGACGGCGTCGGCGTGGGTGTCGGCGTGGGTGTCGGCGCGGGTGTCGGTGCAGGCGTCGAGGATGGCGGCGGCGGCGCAGGCGTGATGGGCGGCAGCGCCACCACGGTGGGCGCCGTCGATGCCTTCACCTGCGCCACCGTGTCGCCCGATGCCGGATAGAGCACCGACAACGTGCCCGTCGTCGCCGAGGTGATGATGGCAGGCGCGTTGACTTGCGAGAAGGCACCCGTGGCGCCGGCACCGCTGGTCACCAGAAAATCGGCGACGGCGCCATTCGTCGGCAGGCCGCCGCTGGGCGTCGAGAGATTCACCGTGCCCGCCAACCGCACCGCACCCACGACGCGGAGCACATCGGCACTGCCGCCCGCAAGCCGAACGTTCAGCGCGCCTTGCGCGTCCTGCGTGAAGTTGCCGTTGACCGTCAGCGTGCCGACCTGGTCCGATCCGCCGGGCGCCACGACGCCGCTGTTGACCAGCGTGGCACCCGGCCCCCCGCCGAGTTCGACGCTGCCCGTGCCGCGGATCGTTCCGGTGTTGTGAAGGTCGACGCTGCTGTGCAGCGCCGCGCCCGAGGCGATCTCGACCGTGCCCGCATTGGCGTTGGCTTCCGAGAACGTGACGCCGAAGCCGCCCTCGTCGATCTTCAACACGCCGCCGGCCAGGTTGGTCAGCGTGGCCGGCGTCGTACCAATGCCCGTCTTCACGATCGTGCCGGCGTTGATGAGGCGACCCTGGTAGCCGCCGCTGAAGCTGTTGGTCTCGGTCGAGGCGACGCGCAGCAACGCGCCGGCGTCGTTATTGATCGTGGTCTGGGTCGACAGCTCGAGGCGCGAACCGTCCTTCACGTCGACGACGCCGCCGGCCCGGTTGTTGAAGATGGCGTTGGTGTTGAAGGCCAGGTTGCCCATCTGCGCCTGGCCCACGGTCACGATGCCGTGGTTGTTCCAGACCATGTCGCCGTCGAGCACGAAGGTGCCTTCGATGCCGACGCTGTTGCGCGTCGTCAGCTGGTAGCCCGGGCCACGCACCAAGGTCAGTCGCGTGGGGTCGTTGGTCAGGGTCGGCCCGTTCGCGCCGATCTCCACGTCGCCCAGCAGCGTGACGCCGCCTGCCCACTTCATGCCGCCCGGGCCTGCGAACTTCGTGCCGCCGGCGATCTTCGCGCCATCGAGCACCACGCTCGCTCCCGCGGCAACGACCACGTGGCCACCCACCGTCGAGTCGCCGACCGTGAGCCTGCCCGCGTCGACCTGGATGCGGCCGGCCGCGCCGCTGCCGATGTACGTCAATTGCTGGTCGCCGCCCGAGGTCTTGGCGATCGTGCCGTTGTTGGTCACGCTCTGGCCATCGCTCACACCGCTGATTCCGAAGAAGCCGGAGCCTGTCAGGTTGATCCGGCCGTTGTTGACCAGGCTACCGCTCACGTTCAGCGCGCCGTCGCCGTCACGCAGTTCGATGACGCCGTCGTTGACCCAGGCGCCTTGAACCCATTGGCTGTTGCCGATCGACAGGTTGCCGTTCGCGCCCACGTTGACCGTCGCGGCCTGGATGGCTGCGTTGCCGTCGAGCCGCGTGGTGCCGCCGACGATGTTCAGGATGCCGTTGCCCAGCGCCTCGCCTTGCGAGACTTCGAGCACACCGCCGTTCAGGTTCAGGTTGGCGTTGACGGTGGCCGCATGGCCCGGGTCTGCCGGGTTGCCGTAGAAGTTGGTCTTCAGGCCCAGGTCCAGCGCGCCGCTGCTGCTCGTGATCGGCGCGTTGATCGTGATGTCGTTGTGCGCCCTCAACGTGAGGCGCGCGTCTGCGCCGCCGGTCTTGTCGATCGCCGCGTTGACGACGATGTTGCCCTGGCCCGTGCCTGCGTTGCCCGTGGCCAGCACCACGCTGGCGCCGCTGTTCAGTTGGTCCGTGATGACGCCCGCACCGATCGTGGTGCCGTTGACGGTCGACACGATCACGCCGTTCTCGACGCTGGCGCTGCCGCCCGCGCCGGCCACCACTTCGAGGTCGCTCGGGTCGATGAGCCACTCGCCGCCCCTGCCCACGGTCGGCGCATGCTTCACGTTCAGCGTGATGTGGCCCGAGGTGTCGACGAACCCGCCCGGCCCGCCGCTGCCGGTGGCGGAGATGCGCCCATCGATGTCGGCCCGGTCGGCGGCCAGCACGACGTTGCCGCCCGAGCTGCCGTTGGCGTGGATGTTCGAGGTCGCGCTCGTCTTGAGCTCGGTGGCGCGCAGGAAGATGCGGCCGCCTTCGCTCACGGCGCTGCTGGCGCTGATCTCGCCCGCGTTGGCGACCAGCGCACCGCCCAGGCCGATGCGGCCGGCCTCGGCCACGATGCGACCCAGGTTGCGCACGTCGCCGCCGGCGCCCGAGAGTGCGATGGATACGCCCGGGTGACCGGTGTCCACGAGCTGCACGTTCTGCGCTGCAGCCAGCAGCACTTCGCCACCGGGCGCGTTCAGGGTGCCCGTGTTCTCGATCTTGGGCGCCACCAGGTAGATGCGCCCGCCGCCGCCGGCGGCAGTGATGGTGCCCGCGTTGCTCAGCGCGCCCGCGCCGCCCGGCGACGTGAAGGTCAGCCGGCCGGCCAGGAAGTCCGTGTCGCTCACGTTGAGCGTGCTCGCGATGAAGCTGCCCACGTCGATGCGAGCGCCCTGCCCCACCATGATGCCGGCCGGGTTGATGAGCCACAGCGCGCCGTCGGCCTTGATCTGGCCGTATATCTGCGACGCGTCCTGCCCGGTCACGCGGGCCAGCAGCGCGGCGGCCGCGCCGGGCTGGCGGATGTCGACCAGCGCACCCGAGCCCACGTTGAAGCTCGAGAAATTGACCAGTGCCCGCGCCGAGGTCTGCGTAATGGCGAGCGTCGTGCCGTTCTGCACGATGGAGGCCTGGCCACCCACCACGGTGCCACCGGTGGGCAGCGCGCCCGGGGCCAGCTGCGCCAGCGCGGCGCCGGTGCCGACCGCGCAGATGGCCGCGACCACCCAGGGCAGGAAGCGAAGCTCGAAGGATTTCGTTGTCATCGGAGTTCTTCTTCTGGTTGTTCAGAACGCGAACATCGCGCTCAGGTGCGCGCGCCAGTCGCCACGCTTCTCGGTGGTGGAGCTGCCGGACTCGATCACGCGCGCCACGTCCAGCCGCACGCTGAGGTCGCGGCTCAGGCTGTAGCGCACGCCCACGCCGGTGCTGGCCACGTGGGTGTGGCTCGGCAGGTAGGTGCCTGCGGCCCGGCGGTTCGCGCCGTAGCCGGCGTCCACGAACACCAGGCCGCGCAGGTTGCCCGGCACGCCCAGCCGCGCGCTCAGTTCGGGCGTGTAGAGCTCGGCATTGAGCACGAGGCCGCTGTCGGCCGCCACGGCGCGCTCGTCGAAGCCGCGCACCGCGTTCGAGCCGGTCAGCCCGAACTGCTCGCTCGCCACCAGCGGCGTGTTCGTGAGCTGCGCGTTGCCGGCCAAGCGAAGCTGCCAGCCGCTGTCGAGGCCCTGCAGCAGCGACGCACCGCCGCGCACCACCATGAAGTCGTCGCGCGACCGGCGATTGCCCGGCGTCAGGTACGAGTAGCGATCGGTACGGCCGTCGAGGTTCGTGTAGCGCGAGCCGCTCGCGATGTTGCGCGCAATGCCCACGCTGTAGCCGAGTGCCTGGTCGACGCCGTCGCGCTGGCCGCTGTAGGTGATGCTCACCGGCGTGGTGGTGTACGGCACGCACGCGGAAATGGGAGGCGTCGGGCCATCGATGGTGATGGTGGTGCCATCGATGTCGCAGCGCGAGTCGATGTTCTTGCGGTCGATGCCGAACACGAGCTTCGAGGCCGTCTCGCCCGAGCGCCCCAGAAAGTGGTTGTAACGCAGCGCCCAGGTCTCGCCCTTGCCGGTAAAGCCCAGCACGCCGCCCAGCGTGGGCGAGCTCGAAGGCGTGTTGACGCTGGAGCGGCCGTAGATGGCATCGATGCTGTCGCCCAGCGAATAGACCGGAATCCGATAGCCAACCGAATAGACGTTGAGGTGCTGGCCCGACGGGCCATCGGGCGTCGTGGTGTAAGCGAGGGTGCCCACGTGGTCCAGGCCGAAGAGGTTCGCATGCTGCACGGCGATGCCGGTGCGCCAGTGGCCGCTGGCCGCGGTGCCGGTGTTGTCGAGGGTCGCGATGAAGCGCAGCGGGTCGTGGTCGGTCACCGACACCGTGGCGTCGACCGTCCCCGGCAGGCGGCCTTCGGCCATCGACACCGACACTTGCTTGGCCGGGTTGTCGTTGGCCAACTGGATCGAGGCCGACAGCGCACGGAGGCGCGGCGCTCTGCCCGTCTGCAGGTTCGGCAGGCTGGCCTTGACGTTCTCGGCGCTGAAATGCTGGTTGCCGCCGACGGCCACCGAGGTCAACACCGCTTCGACGACGCGGATCCTGACCGTGCCGCCGGCAAGCTCCTGCTCCGGCACGCTGACCTTGACCGCGGAGTACCCGAGGTCGAGGTAGGCGCGCTCGATGGCCTCCACGGCGCGCTGGACGTCTCCGAACTCGCGCTGCGGTCCGGTGAGCGGCGCGACGGCGCGGGCGATGACGTCGCTGGACACGAGGCTGTTGCCCTCGACCTCGTAGCGCGAGATCTCGAACCTCGGCACGGATGCAGGCGGCGCTGCGTGTGCGGACTGCACCAGCAACCCGGCGAGCGCGCAGAGGGCCAGTACCGTCGGTCGTGACACCGACGGTGAACTGCGTGAATTCATTGAAACCTCGGGGATGGCCGCGCGACAGGCGTAGCGGCACGTTTACGCTTTTATTGAAGTCGACTGCTGGTCCACGCGGCATGTCCAAGTCGACATCTCGATGTCGGCCCATCGACCCCTGCGGCGCTTCAATGAAGGTAACACCCGGGCCGTGCGCTTTCGCTGGCAGAGGCAGGCACTGCGGCGTCCACGCAGACTTTTCTCACGGTTGAGCCGCTCGCTGATTGCTCGCCGACCCGGCAGCCCGGCCGCCCGCCAGAGCGAACGGCCTACCTGAACTGCATCAACAGTTCCTGCCGCGTGCCGTCCGTGAGCTCCAGCGCGAGGCGGCGGCAGGTGCGCGACCACGACGGGTCGGTTGCCCAGGCGTAGGCGTACACGCCGGTTTGGGCGTCGTAGCGCAATCGCCCCGGTGTCGCCGTGCTGCGCGGCAGGTCCGGCGTGCCCATCGGGATGGCGGTGGGGCACACGATCTGTTCGGACGTCGGCGAGCCGGCCGCCAGCACACCGAGCCCTTGATCGCCGCCGAGCGAGAAGCGCAGATCGACCGCGCTGCCGGCCGTCATGGCGTTCAAGTCCGGCGCGCGCTTCAGCGGCGACACGGTCTCGATGTAGATCGGACCATGCGGCTTGCCCTGGATGATGAAGCGGCCGAAAGCGAAGCCGTTGGCGCCGATCGGCACGGTGGCCACGGTCAGCAGGCTGGCCACCTTGATGGCCTGGACGCTGTGATCGTCTTCGTTGACCACGTAGGCGAACTTGCCGTCGGGCGTGAACGCGACGGACATCGGCTTCTTGCCGGTGGGGATGGTCTGCACGACCTTGTGCGTGGCGGTGCTGATGATCGAGATCGTGTTGTCCAAGGCATTGGCCACCCACACGGCGCTGCCGTCGGGGCTCGCAGCCGGAGACCAGGGGAACTGGCCGGTCGTGATTTGCTGCGCCGTGTTGGTCACGTTGTCGAACAGCGTGGCGCCCTTGCCTTCCCAGGTCGCAACGTAGACCTGATTGCCGTCGGGCGTCACCGTCACACCCTCGGGCAACTCGCCCGTCACGGCCTTGGCGACCAACTTGAGCGTCTGGGTGTCGATCTTCGACAGCCTTCGATGGGTCTCGCTCGCGTAGTAGACGAAAGCGCCATCGGGAGACACGGCCACGCCGCTGCCGGTCGTTTCGCCGGCATACGAGGCCACCACCTTGCGCGTGACGGTGTCGATGACCAGGAGCGGATAGGTCTTGTGCCACTGGGTCACATACAGCTTCTTGCCGTCCGGGCTCACGGCACCGCTGCTGGGCATTCCCTCGAGTTCGATCGTCGCGACGACCGTGTGCGTGGCGCCTGACACGACCGAGATCGAGTGGCCGGAGAAGTTCATGATGTAGATGAAGTCGCCGGTCGGGCTGATCGCCACGCCTTGGGGGAAGTCGCCCACCGGCAGAAACTTGACCACCTGGTTGGTGGCCACGTCGATGATGGCCAAGTCGTCGTTGTAGGGCCGCGGTACATAGGCGAAGGGCGCGGCCAACACGGCCGTCGATGCCAGCGTCGCGACGAAGAGCAAGAGGCCTCGAGCCCAGTCGACAGCCGTGCGCGCGTGCACGCCGATGGCTTTGCAAAGCACCCGGGCAAGGATGGCCATGGCGACAACCTCCGATTCGCTGGCCGGCCTGGTACAGGCCGACGCACGTGCCCAAGATAGCGCTTACGGGCCCGGGGTGGAATCCGACAAACGAACTACGGCGGCGGTTCTTAGTGATGTCCAGGCCGTTCGCCTGGGCATCGTCACGAGCCGCCCTGCTTCAGTTGCCGCAGTTGTTCTTCGGCGCGGCCCAGTGCGGTGCGCAGTTCCCGGATTTCCTGCTCCAGCTTCTCGACACGCGCCGCCCGGCTCTGCACTGGTGCGACGGCCTGGCACCGGGCGTGCAGGGCTGCCAATTCCTCGGCGAGCTGCCGCCGGCGAAGCATCTGGCCCTTGGAGCGGGCGATGTCGATGTCTTGCTCCAGCGCGTCTTCCTCGGCCTTGCAAACGGTGGTGTCGATCGGCGGTGCGGGCTGTGCCATGGCGGGGGCCGCCACTGCCAGCATGATGGCCAGGAAACAGGCTTTGATTCAGCGCTCCAGAAGAAAGTTGGGCAGCAGCTCGGCGGCACCCTGCAAGAGCGCGAACTCCTCTTGCGAAAGCGGCAGAGGCGCCATGTCGAAATGGCTCAGCGTGCCCCACAGCTCGCCGGTGTCGCTCACCAGCGGAACGCTGTGATACGACACGACCACGCCTTGGTAGGGATGGCCTTGCAGGCGCGGGTCGACCGACGAGTTGTCCGTGCGAAACGCGCTGTCTCGGCGAACGTACTGGCAAAAGCTCTGATCGAAGGGCACCGTCGCCAGGAACGCCGGCCGCATCTCGCCCGCCTTGTCGTGCAGCAGCACGTTCTGAAGCTTGAGGCCTGCGAACCGATAGGCCGCGCTGTACCGATGGGGCACACCTTCGTTGAGATACGCAAGCGCCGCCGCCGGACCGTCGGCGCGCAGGACGGCCGAGAACGAATCCAGAGTGCGGGGCAATGCCATGGCCCGATTGTGGCGCCGCTCTCGACAGCGGGAATGATGAATACCCCGAAGCCGCAAGGGACGTGGGGCAAAATCGCCGCGCCGCTGGCACTCGTCTTGCGTGTGCAAGGGTGCTTCGCCGACAATTTTCTTCGGGGCGCGCGTGCGCCCTCGAACCGCATGGAAAGCAATCGTCCGCCATGGGCCCGCCTGCAGGGCCCGTCGATCGGCCCGCGCGCGCTGGCGTGCGTGGGTGTCGCTGCGGCAATCTTCGGTTGGAGCGCCGCGATGGCGCAAGCGCTGCCCCAGGGGCCGCTGACGCTGGTGGTGCCCTACCCGCCCGGTGGCGTTTCGGACGTGCTGGCCCGCGGCTTCGCACCCGCCTTCGGGCACCTCGTGGACCGGCCCATCATCGTGGAAAACCTCAGCGGCGCGAGCGGGTCGATCGCGGCCACCCGGTTCCTCGGCGCAGTGCCCAACGGATCGCAGATCCTCGTCGGCTCGCCGACCGAGACCGTGCTGGCGCCCCTCACGATCAAGTCGCTGAAGTACCGCGCCGCCGACTTCAGGCTGCTGGGCGTGCTCTACAGCGCCCCGGTGGCGCTCTACGTGCGGCCCGACCTCGATGCCCGCACGGTCGACGACCTGGCCGACCCCGCGCGTCGCGCCGGCAAGCCGCTCAACTACGGCAGCCCGGGCAGCGGCTCGCTGTATCACATCGTCACCGAGAAGCTGCGCAGCACCATGGCGATCGAGGCCGTGCACGTGCCTTATCGCGGTGGCGCACCGATGCTGCAGGACCTGATGGCCGGCACCATCGACTTCACGATGCTGCCGCAAGACAACGTGCTGGGCGCATTGGTCGACACCGGCAAGCTCAGGATGCTCGGCGTGGCCGCCGACCACCGCAGCGCCCGCCGCCCCGACGTGCCCACCTTCGACGAAAGCGCGCGTGCCAAGGGCATCGGGCGCCCCTCGGTGTGGGTGGGCCTGTTCGTGCCCCGAACGATGCCGCCGCAGCTGGTCGCGCAGCTTCACCAGACCATCGTGCAGGCCCTGGGCCAGCCGCAGACCCGCCTGGCGCTGGAGGCGACCGGCGGCGCGGTGCCCGCGGCCATGGGCCTGCCCGAGGCCGAGGCGTTCTATGCGCGCGAGATGCGCATCCTGCAAGACCTGGCGAAGGCCGCCGATGTGCAACCCAACTAGCGGCGGCCCGTCCACGCGCAGGAGGCCGCGGCATGCCGCCTGAGCCGTCGTCGCCCGCCGTTCCGCACATCCACTTCGACTCGCGCGCCATGTCGCCCGCCGGGGCCGTGGAGCAATGGCGCGAGTCGCTGTCGCGCAGCTGGGAGATGGAGATCGACGCGCAGCACGTGCCGGCCTTCGAGGCAGAGGTCTCTTTGTGGAAGCTCGACCCGCTGATCGTCGGCCACAGCACCTTCGGCCCCATGCAGACGCGCGTGCGGCGCGACAAGAACATCCGCATGGACCAGCTCGACCACTACCGGCTGATCCTGCTGCGCGAAGGCGAGTTTCATTGCGATGCCTCCGGCAACCACGTGTCGCTGGCGCCGGGCCGCTTCGTCCTCACCGACATGGCCCTGCCCGAGACCAACGCATCCTGCTGCAAGAGCACCATCCTGTACGTGCCGCGCGACCTTCTCGAAGAAGCGCTGCCGCGGCCCATGAACCTGCACGGCGCATCGCCGATGAACGCCTGCGCCGGGCTGGTGGCGAATCATCTGTCGTCGCTCATCGCCGGCCTGCCGTCGCTGTCGCCCGAGGAAGTGCCGCACATGATGAAGGCCACCGTCAGCCTGCTGGCCGCAAGCGTCGCGATGAGCCCCGCGACCCTCGATGCCGCGCAGCCCGCCATCGACTCGGTGCTGCTGCGCCGCGCGCGGCAGTACGTGGAGCAGCACTTGAGCGAAGAGAGCCTGACGGTCGATCGGATGTGCGCGCACCTTCGCATCTCGCGCTCGACGCTCTACCGCCTGTTCGCCGACCTGGGCGGCGTCGCCAACTACATCAAGGAGCGCCGGCTCGCGCGCGTCCACGGCATCCTGAGCGGCACGCGCGAACGGCAGAACATCGCACGGCTCGCCGAAGAACACGGCTTCAAGAGCGCCACGCATTTCAGCCGCGCGTTCAGGGAACAGTTCGGGTATAGCCCGCGTGAGGCGACGGGGGCGGCACAGACGGCTGTGCGGGCCGAGGAGGTGCAGGGGGCGAGTGGGTTCGGGAAATGGTTGGAGGCGTTGGAGAACTGATCGCCTGGTGCGCGCGCCTGGCGGCGGCGTCGAGGGCGGCGTGTCTCAGGGCCGGCACATTCAAGCCCTTGGCTGTGACGAGGCCCATGCGACTGCCATTGCTGCCCAACGAGGCTTGCTTCTCAACGCCCGCCGGCTGCATGCAGGCTTGGCTACGATAGTCCTCCCCGTACGGCCAACGGCGGCCCCACCAATCTGTCGTCACGTGCACAAGGCACCCACATGTCCGACATTCGACCCATCGATATGCAGGCGCTTCGGATCTTCCTGGCGACCGCCCAGGACTGCAACATGTCCAAGGCGGCCGAGCGGCTCGGCATCACGCAATCGGCGGTCTCGCAATCGGTGCGCCTGCTCGAGGACAACCTCGGAACGCCGCTGCTCAATCGCTCGGCCCGACCACTGACACTCACCATCGCCGGCGTTGCACTCGCGAACCGCGGCGCAACCCTGCTCGACCAGGCCATGAACCTGCGAGGCGCCGTGATCGAAGCCAGCAAAGGCATCAGGCCGAACTTGCGCGTCGGCTTGGTGGACTCCTTCGCCGCCACCTGCGGCACACCTCTGGTTCAGCAATTGCTGCGCGGCACTGCCCAGCTATCGGTGCGCACGGGTTTGACGCCCAACCTGACCGAAGCACTTGCCCGGCGCGAACTCGACTTGGTGATCTCCACGCGCTCACTGGACTTGGACGGGATGGCGAACCACCTGCTCCTGTCGGAAAAGCTTCTCGTCATCGCGCCCAAAGGGCAGGCTTCGGCATGCCGCAGCGTGGCGGACCTTGTCCATCTGTCGAAACAGTTGCCGATCGTCCGCTTCAACGTCCAGTCGCACCTCGGCGAACAGGTGGAACGCGCGCTGCGCCGAGTCGGCCTCAACCCGGCACGCCGCCTCGAGGTGGAAACTGCCGACACCCTCACCTCCATGGTGGCCGGCGGAATCGGCTGGGCCATCACGACCCCCCTGTGCCTGCTGCAGGGCGCGCGCTCAGCCAACGCGGTGCGGCAGGACTTCGTACCCGAGCTTCATGCGGAACGGCAAGTCTTCTTGCACGTCCGCAAGGGTGAGTACGACGAACTCGGAAAGCAGACCTTCGAACTCGCGAGCCGTCTTTTGGACGGGCATGTCAGAAACGAACTGAAGGCCATCCATCCGTCTTTGCCAGAACTGATCGAGATTCACCCTTGGACCGAAGCCCATGTCGAGACCTCGGCCGGCTCGCCTCAGAACACCGGCAAGGACGCCTTCTGAATGGCCGCCAGGGTTTCTTGCTTGGTCAGAATGCCCGACTCGCCCAGGATGTCCACCAGCGAGCGCTCTTCAGTCACGGACTGACGGGCCAGCTTGCTGACCTTCGCGTAGCCAAGTTGCGGCACCAGCGCCGTCGCGACTGCCATCGATTCCAGCAGATGGCTTTCGTTGCGCGCGCGGTCCGCAGTGATCCCGGCCACGCATTTCTCGTTGAACCGCCGAATGCCATGGGTCAACAGGTGGATGCTGTCGAACACCCGCGATGCCACCACGGGCTCGAAGTGGTTGATCTCCAGCTCACCGTACTGGACTGCCTGAGCCACGGCCACGTCGTTGCCAACGACTGCAAAACTCAGCTGGATCATGGCCATCGGCAATACCGGATTGACCTTGCCAGGCATGATGGACGAGCCGGCCTGCGCCTCGGGAAGCCGGAGCTCTCCAAGGCCGCCCACCGGACCCGACGACAGCACCGTCAGATCGCGAGCGATCTTTGCCAGCGCGGTGGCGCACGTGCGAAGTTCCGCAGATACCCGCGAGAACGTGTCCATGTTCTGCATCGCGTCGAACGAATCGTCAGGGGCGACATAGTCGGCGCCAGTCAGCGCACGCAAGTAGCCGTACACCGCGGCACGGTAGCCTTCTGGCGCACCGAAACCCGTGCCGATGGCAGTCCCGCCCAACGGGAGGGTCAGCAGCTTTGCACGCACCGTCGTCATCTCTGCTTTCAGGCGATGTGCCAGAGCGGCATAGCCTCCGAACACATGACCCAGACGCATCGGTTGCGCGTCTTGCAAACACGTTCGACCGAGGTGAAGAACCTCGGCGAACTCTTGTGACTTTCGGTCGAAGGTCGCGGCAAGTTCGCCCAGCGCATCGATCAGCGGCTCGAGCATGTCGTAGGTCGCGATCTTCTGTGCCGAAGGGTAGGCGTCGTTGGTCGACTGCGAACGGTTCACATGGTCGTTCGGATGCACGACTTCGTAAGAGCCGGCCGGGCAGCCCAGGATCTGCTGCGCCCGGTTGGCGATGACCTCGTTGAAGTTCATGTTCGTGGAGGTGCCGCCCGAGCCCTCCATCAAGTCGACGATCAGCGAGTCCTCGAACTTGCCATCGATCAAGTCCTTGCACGCTTGCGCGATGGCGTCGCACACCTTGGCGTCGATCACGCCGCGATCGCGGTTCGCCAGCGCCGCGGCCCACTTCACGTGCGCGAATGCCTTGATGAACTCCGCGTAGTGGCCCACGGTCTGGGTCGAGACCGAGAGGTTGTCCTGCCCTCTCGCACTGTTCACGCCATAGAGCTTGTCGCGGGGAATGCGGACCTCGCCTACGTAGTCTCTCTCGGTCCTTGAAGATTCGATGCCAGAAGACTTTTCCATGGCCGTGTTCCTCGTACTTTCAAAATGGTGAATCGAATGCCCCGGGCCGCCGCACTTTCGCGGACGGAGGCGCACGTGGTCATTGGGGTTTGATGCCTCGTTCCTGGACGATCCTGGCGAACTTGTCTCGCTCCTTTTGAACGAAGGCGCCCACTTCGGTGGGCGACTTCGAAGCGTCGGCCTCGATACCGAGATTGGCCAGCTTCTCGCGCACCTCAGGCGACGAGACGACGTCCCGCAACGCCTTGTTCAACGTGTCGATGATGTCCTTCGGCGTACCGGCGGGCGCCTGGATGGCTTCCCATTCCACCAGTTCGTAGTTCGGCAGTCCCGACTCCGCGACGGTCGGAACGTTGGGGAAGGCTGCAACCCGCTTGGCACTCGTGACGGCGACCGCACGCACCTTGTTCTCCTTGGCGACACCGACCGCGGCGGTGACCGTCGAGAGCATCATCGACACTTGGTTGCCCATCACATCCACCAGTGCGGGACCTGACCCTTTGTACGGAACGTGGATCATGTCGACGCCTGCCATCGACAGAATCAACTCGGATGCAATGTGGCCCGCACTCCCCGCGCCGTAGCTCGCATAAGACAGCTTTCCCGGCTGCGCTTTCGCCAAGGCCACGACGTCGGACACCGACTTGGCTTGCACCTGGTTGGGCGTCACCATCACGAGCGGGATGACCCCGAGCAGGGCCACGGGAGCGAAGTCGGTCGCGATGTTGTAGTTGAGCTTCTGCAGCGAAGGGTTGATCGCGAAGGAGGACTGCGCTGCGAGCAGCGTGTAGCCATCGGCCGGCTGGCTTTTGACGTACTGCGCGGCGATCACCGTGTTCGCACCAGGCTTGTTGTCCACGATGACGGGCTGTCCAAGCTTCGTGCTCAGCGACGCGCCCAGCAGGCGAGCCGTTGCATCCGACGAGCCACCGGGCGGGAAGCCGACCACCAATCGAATAGGCCGATTGGGATAGGAACCGGATGCCTGCGCCTGGACGGCCTGGGCGCCACCAAGCAAGGCCAGGGCTGCCACCGCGAAGTACTGGCGACGATACGAATTGGGGATACTCAGCACGCGCATTTGATGTCTCCTGTATGGATCTGAACGGGCGAACCGCACAGTGAGCGATTCGCGGGCCGAGGGAAGTCTAGGGTTGCAAACTCGATTCCTGGGCAGTGCTTGCGCCACCATTAGGAAGACTGATCGTGGACAACGGATCTGACTTATCCAGGCATCAAGATTGCGCTTGGGTCGTCGGTCCTCGTGGCGCCATGGACCATCGACTGTGCTCACGCAAGATGCGGAAGTCGACATTCGCAGTCCCATGGGCCGGGCCGAGCCCTGCCAGGGAACGGCGCGTTACGATCACCCATGAACAAGTCATTCTCGAAGCATCTCGACGGCAAGAAGCCCGATCGGATGCTTGATGCGGTCAGGTGCGAAGGTCGAACGTACGTCCTGCTCGAACGACGGCGCGACCTGCCCGAAGGCACGGACCTGCGGCACAAGAAGTTGAGCGGCACCGCGTCATGACGGGCATCCAGGCCAAGCGAAGGTTCATCGTCATCGCACTGCTGTGCGCGGCGCTCGGCGGTGCGCTGCTGCGAGCGCTCTCCGAGCCCGGGTCGACGGCCCGCGACGTCGGCACCTTGTTGATGCTGTTGTGGCTGCCGATCATCGGCAACGTCATCGCCTGGCTCATTGCCAAGCTACGGCGGCCGGTGACCGCGGAGCCGACGGGTTTCGAGGCCGGCAACGCATTCCGACCCCACGCCCTCGTCGAGCTCACGCTGCGAGCGCCCCAACTCCCCTCCGAAAACTCGCTGATTGGCGAAGGCGAGCACCACTGCGCACTCGTCGTGGACAACGAAGGCTTTTCGGCACGCTGGGTCGTGCCGCCGGGCAAGGCGTTTCGGCGCGGAACGCCGCAAACGCTTCAGGTCGAGTTCTTGAAGCCGGCGATCGCACTGCCACGGTTCCCGCGTGATACGGAATTCCGAATGCTCGTGGCCGAATCTTTCGTGGGCGATGGCCGGGTGTTGCAGCTCCTTGGACACGACTGACGCCTGGCTCGGAGCCATCTCCGCGCCGCACCTGCGCGAAGTTCGGCTGATCTACAGCCTGATAGCGGCTGCAAATGAGCTCACGCGGGCCTGTCCTCACCACGCGAATCGGCCTTTCGCCGCTCAGGTGCCGAGCACCACACGATCAACGCCAGCAACGCCACTTGGATCGGCAGCCGGAGCCACAGCGCCCAGACCGGCACCGGAAACAGCTCGGGTCGCTGCAACATGTAGACATGGCACGGCGTCACGGCCAGCGTGAGTGCGAACAGGCCGATCCCTGCGGCACGGCGCGTCGGTCGCCACAGGAGGCCTGCTGCACCCAGCAGCTCGAAGACGCCGCTCACCAGGACGGCTGCGCGCGGCCAGGGAATGTAGGGTGGAACGATCTTCATCTCGGCCTCGGTTGCCACGAAGTGCGCGATGCCGCCGATGAAGAACCAGACGAACACGAACGCAACTCCGGCTCTTTTGAATCGTGTACGTGATGTCATTCGATGTGAGCGAAGTTCGGCGCAAGCATGAGGGATATGGACTGATCATTGTCCAGCCCGACCAGGTCGCTGCCCATTTCCGATCACGTGGTGTCTCCGAGCCCTTATATTCGTCGGCGAAAGGTCGGCGCCCCATTGGAGGTTCGCCGCTTGCGATGTATGGAAAACGAGGCGTGCCCATTTGAGAACCAAACTTAAGAAGCACGGCCAGATCAAGCTCGTTTGCGTCACCATTCTCCTGACGCTTGCGGCGACGCTGCTGGTCCTCAATCTCACGAGCGGAGAGAAGCGGCTCGACGAGCAGATCAAGCGCGAATACGCGATGCACGACGCGCAGTACCAGCGCACGCTCGGCGTGATGCTCGGGTCGCCCATCACGGAAGGCAATCGCTTCGAGGCACTGTTCAACGGCGACCAGATCTTTCCGCCGATGCTGGCGGCGATTCGCTCGGCGCGCACGACCATCACTTTCGAAACCTACATCTACTGGTCGGGCGAGATCGGGCAAGCATTCGCTGCAGCGCTCGCCGAGCGAGCACGCAATGGCGTCAAAGTCCACGTGCTGCTGGACTGGGTCGGAAGCGGAAAGATGGAGCAGCGCTTCATCCAGGAAATGGAGGACGCCGGCGTCCAGGTGCGGAAGTTCCACAAGCCGAGCTTCTACGACCTCTCACGCATGAACAATCGCACGCACCGCAAGCTGCTGATCGTCGATGGACGGGTCGGCTTCACGGGTGGCGTGGGGATTGCGACCGAGTGGACCGGCAACGCGCAAGATCCGAAGCATTGGCGCGACTCGCATTTCAAGGTCGAGGGACCCGTGGTGGCGCAGATGCAGTCGGTCTTCATGGACAACTGGATCAAGGCATCGGGTGACGTGCTGCACGGCGAGGCTTACTTCCCGGCAATTGCAGCCCTTTCAGTGTCACAGGGGCAAGGCAAGGCACAAACCTTCAGCAGCTCGCCGAGCGGTGGCAGCGAGTCGGTGCACCTGATGTACCTGCTGTCGATCGCCGCGGCGGCGCGCACGATCGATCTGTCGAGCGCCTATTTCGTCCCGGACGACTTGACCGTCGGCGCGCTGGTCGCAGCCCTGCGCCGCGGCGTGCGCGTCCGGATCATCACGCCCGGACCGATCATCGATTCACAGACCGTGCGCGCCGCATCTCGGTCGGCATGGGGTCCGCTGCTGGAAGCGGGCGCGCAGATCCACGAATACCAGCCGACGATGTTTCACGTCAAGGTGTTCACGGTCGACGACCTGTTGGTATCCGTCGGCTCCACGAATTTCGACAATCGGTCGTTCAAGTTGAACGACGAAGCCAACCTCAACATCTACGACGAAGCTTTTGCGCGCGCTCAAACTCAGCAGTTCGAGAAAGACTTGTCGGTGTCCAAGCGCATCACCTTCGAGCAGTGGCGCGACCGTCCGATCTGGGAAAAAGTGACGGAGCGCTTCGCGGCATTGGTTTACAACCAGCTCTGACCGCGCGCTCGGAGTCCTACAGCGCGTCGAGCGAAATCCGCTCGCCCCGCACTCCCCCCGCTCCTTACACCCCGGAAGGACAGAGTCCAGCGACTCGTGCGCTGACGCGCAGCAACGTCTCGAACACCGGAGCAACAATGGCCAGTCGAAGAAAAAGCAAGCGCGGCCTCTACGCCAACATCCAAGCCAAGCGCAAACGGATCGCCGCAGGCAGCGGCGAGAAGATGCGCAAAAAGGGCGACAAGGGTGCACCAGCTTCAGATGCCTTCAAGAAGTCGGAGAAGACTGCAAAGAAGAAGGCACGCAAAGGCGGTGCTGGCAAGAAGGCGAGCAAAGCTGCGAAGAAGCAGGTGAAGAAGAGCGAGAGAACAAAAAAGACGAAGAAGACGAAGAAGACGAAGAAGGCGAAGAAGGCGAAATAGACCCGGCCAAGGCGACGCCAACGGCGCGCTCAACCCAACTCGATGACTTGCGCCAGCAACCCTGTCTGCGCAGCACTCGGCCCCACGAGGATCTCGACCTGGCCCGCCACGAACAGGGGCGCCAGGTCGGGCCCCAGATAGCGCAGGTCGGCCGCCGGCACCTCGAGCTTCACCGACCCTGTTTCCCCTGGCTTCAGCCGCAATTTTGCATACCCCTTCAGCTCCAGCATCGGCCGCGTCACCAGATTTCGCTTGCCGCGAACGAACAGGAAGACCGTCTCTTCCGCTTCATGCGCGCCCACGTTGCTGAGCTTCACGCTGACGGTCAGCGTGTCCTGCTCGCGCAGGCGCGCCGGCTCGACCTGAAGCTCGTCGTAGCTGAACTGCCCATAAGTCAGCCCATGTCCGAAGTCGTACAACGGCGTGTTGGCCACGTCCAGGTATTTGCTCGTGAAGTGATCCGCAGGATTCATCGGCCGCCCCGTGGGACGTTGCCCGAAGAAGATCGGCACCTGCCCAAGCGCACGGGGCCAGCTCATCGGCGTGCGGCCGCTGGGCGAGATGCGGCCCGTGATCACGTCGGCGATGCCGTGGCCCGCCTCGACGCCGAGGAACCACGCGGCCAGCAGCGCATCGGTGTTCTCGGCCAGCCAGGGCACGACGAGCGGCCGGCCTGAAAAGAGTACGACGACAACCGGAATGCCGAGCGACCGCGCGCGGGCCACCACCGCCTCGGCCAGCGCCTGCTGCCGCCCCGGCAGCACGGGCGCGGCGCGGCTGGCCGCCTCGCCGCTCATGGTCGCGCGTTCGCCGAGGCACAGCACCACCGCATCGGCACCGTCGCACAGTGCCACGGCCGCATCGATGCCGCTGTCGTCGTCGTCCACGATCGGCACGCCGGCGGCGTGGCGGATGTCGGTCTGCGGCAGCGCGGCGCGCAGGCCGGCCAGCACGCTGACGGCCGGCTCGTGTTCGCCGGCGCCCCACCACGGGCCCTTCATCTCTGTGCTGGCGTCGGCCAGCGGGCCGATGACGCACAAGGCCTTGGCCGTCGAGGGCAAGGGCAAGGTGTCGCGCTCGTTCCTGAGCATCACGATGGATTTGCCCGCGACCTCGCGCGACAGCGCGTGGCGCTCCGCGATCACTGCCGAAGCCTCTTGCGCCGTGCCGCGGCGATAGGGGTCGTCGAACAGGCCGAGTTGTTCCTTGAGCCGCAGCACGCGGCGCACGCACACGTCGATCTCTTCGATGGTCACCCTGCCCTGCTCCAGCGCGATGGGCAAGCCCTTGCGGTAGGCATCGGCCATCATGTCGATGTCGACGCCGGCCTTGAGCGCGAGCACGGCGGCATCGGCCAGGTCGGCGGCCACGCCGTGCTTGATGAGTTCGGCGATCGCGTTGTAGTCGCTGACGATCACGCCGTCGAAGCCCATCTCGCCGCGCAGCCAGTCGCGCAGCAAGGGGATGTGAGCCGTCATCGGCACGCCGTTGAGATCGGTGAAGGCCGGCATCAGCGTCGCGACGCCGGCGCGCACGGCCGCGGCGAAGCCCGGCAGGTGCAGCTCGCGCAGCGTGCGTTCGGAAATGTCGACCTCGGCGTATTCGCGCCCTGCGTTGACGCCGCCGTAGGCGACGAAGTGCTTCGCGCAGGCAGCCATCGATTCGGCCGACGACAGGTCGGCACCCTGGAAGCCGCGCACCTTGGCCTGCGCGATGCGCGTGTTGAGCCAGCCGTCTTCGCCCGGGCCTTCGGCGGTGCGGCCCCAGCGCGGGTCGCGCGACACGTCGAGCATGGGCGCGAAGGTCATGGCCAGGCCGTCGGCGGCGCCTTCGCGCGCGGCCTCGCGGGCCGTGCGCTCCCACAAGTCTTCGTCGAACAGGCCCGCCTCCGCGAGCGGAATCGGGAACAGCGTGCGGTGGCCGTGGATGATGTCGAGGCCGATCAGGAGCGGGATGCCGAGCCGCGACTTCTCGACGGCCAGCCGCTGCATCTCGTGCGTGGGGCCGGGGCCGACCATGTTGAGCAGGTTGCCGACGGTGCCGTCGACGATGGACTGCGTGGAGTCCCCCGCCAGCACCGGCCCGGTGACCGTGTAGCTCGAGGCCACCATCGTGAGCTGGCCCAGTTTTTCGGCCAGCGTCATGCGGGCCATGAGGGTATCGATACGGCTCATCAGGGATTTCGAATGGAACCCAGGGGGCCTAATGATGGCATGCTGCGGGGAGCCGTCGGCCGCATGGCGCCGGCGACGCGGTGAAACCAAACGTGACACCTGACAAGACAATCGAAGTGACACCCGAAACGACAACGAAAGGAGCCGTTCGTGTTGAAGAAGGATGACAGGACCCCGAAGGCGCTAGCAGCCCTGCCCGACGACGAATTGATCGAGGCCGTGCAGCGCCAGACCTTCCGCTATTTCTGGGATGGCGCCGACGCCGCGAGCGGCCTGGCGCTCGACCGCCGCACCCTGGTCGCCGCCACGGGCGAAGACGTGGCCGACCCGCGGGTCGCGATCGGCGGCACGGGCTTCGGCATCATGGCGATGATCGTCGCCGTGGAGCGCGGCTGGATCACGCGCGACGCGGCGCTGGAGCGGCTCGGCCGCATGCGCGACGCGCTGCTTCGCGCCCAGCGCTACCACGGCACCTTTCCGCATTTCATGGACGGCGCAAGCGGCAAGACCTTTCCGATGAGCCCCAAGGATGACGCGGGCGATCTGGTCGAGACCTCGTTTCTCTGCATGGGCCTGCTGTGCGCGCGCCAGTACTTCGACGACGACACGGCCGCGGCGCGCCAACTGCGCGCCGACTTCGACACGCTGTGGCACGAGGTCGAATGGAGTTGGTTCACCCAGGGAGGGCAGGACGTGCTGTATTGGCACTGGAGCCCGAACCACGGCTGGGCGATGAACCACCAGATCCACGGGTCGAACGAGTGCCTGATCACCTACTTTCTGGCCGCTGCCGCGCCGCGCCATGCAGTCGATCCGCGGGTGTACCACCGTGGCTATTCGTCCGGGCCCGACTTCGTCAACGGCAAGAACTACTACGGCATCGACATGCCGCTGGGCTCGGCGTACGGCGGCCCGCTGTTCTTCACGCACTACTCCTACCTGGGCCTCGATCCGCATGGCCTGAAAGACCGCTACGCCGACTACTGGGACCTGAACACCCGGCACGTGAAGATCAACCGCGCGCACTGCATCGCCAACCCGCGGGGCTTCAAGGGCTACGGTGCGTCGTGCTGGGGCCTCACGGCCAGCGACGACCCCGACGGCTATCTGGCGCACGACCCGAGCAACGACAACGGCACCATCTCGCCGACGGCCGCGCTGGCCAGCCTGCCTTATGCACCGGCCGAGGTGCTGCAGGTGATTCGGCATTTCCTGACCGTGCATGGCACCAAGGTGTGGAAGGACTACGGATTCGTCGACGCGTTCAACGAAAGCCGCGACTGGTTCGCCGAAACCTACCTGGCCATCGACCAGGGCCCGATCGTCGTGATGATGGAGAACCATCGCACGGGCCTGCTGTGGAAGCTGTTCATGAGCGTGCCCGAAGTGCAGGAAGGGCTGCGCCGGCTGGACTTCGGCAGCCCGTACCTCGCGCAATCCGACGCATGAGTTCCGACGCGACGCGCCCGCAAGACCAGGCCTTCGAGTCCTGGCTCGCCACGCAGCTGGGCCACTCGGCGCGCGCGATGCTGGCCAGCATCTCGCCGCTCGCGATCGTCAAGCATCGCACCGGCTTCGGCCAGACCGTGCGCCCGGTCGCGGGGTCCATCGTCGCATCGCCCGTGCTCGGCAACTACGACCCGGACCCGGACTATTTCTTCCACTGGTTTCGCGACTCGGCCGTCGTCATCGACGCGCTGCGCCTGCTTCACGCCGACGGGCGCATCGGTGACGAAGCGCTGCAGCACCTGCGCGACTTCACGCGCTTCAGCCTGGACCTGAACCGGCTCGACGGCCGCGTGAACGCCGCCGAGCCGGGCCGCCGGGAGCGCGTGGAGCCTGGCCTGCTCCAGTACCTGCGCGACGACGACGACCTGTCGCACGCGCATGGCGACGCCGTCGTTGCCGAGACGCGGGTGAACCCCGACGGCACGCTCGACATCCTGAAATGGGCGCGCCCGCAGCACGACGGCCCGCCGCTGCGCGCGATCGCGCTGCTGCGCTGGGTGGCCGGCGGTCGGCTCGACGCCGCGCTGATGGCCGAGGTCGCCGCCCTGATCCGCTTCGACCTCGACTTCACGCTGCGCCACTGGCGCGAGCCCTCGTTCGACATCTGGGAAGAGGAAAGCGGCCACCACTACTACACGCTGCGCGTCTCGGCGGCCGCGCTGGCCGATGGCGCGGTGTGGCTCGATGGACTCGGCGACGCGACGCTGGCGCAGCGCTGCCGCGACGCATCGCGCGACGTGTTGGCGATGCTCGACGGCTACTGGGTCGACGAAGGCGTGGACGAACAAGGCGCCGCACACGGCTACTACCGCTCGCGCGTGCTGGACGACGACGAGCCGAGCCCCAAGGCGCTGGACATCGCCGTGATCCTCTCGGCGATCCACAGCCTCGACGCCGCCACCACGCACTGCCCGGCCGACCCACGCATGCAGGCCACGCTGGCGCGCCTCGACGCGTTGTTCGACGCGGCCTACCCGATCAACCACGACCGCGCCCCGGGGCGGGGCACGGCGATGGGCCGCTACCCCGGCGACGTGTACTGCTCGGGCGGTGCGTACTTCTTCTCGACGCTCGGTGCCGCCGAATTCTGCTTCCGCGCCGCGGCTGCGGGCGGCGACGCGGCGCGTCGCTGGTTCGACCGCGGCGGCGCCTATCTCGCCACCGTGCGCGCCTACACGCCAGCCGCCGGCGACCTGTCGGAACAGTTCGACCAGCGCAGCGGCGCCCAGACTTCGGCCAAGCACCTGGCCTGGAGCTACGCCGCCTTCATTTCGTGTGTCTCGGCGCGCCGCACCGCGGCCGCAAGCCAGGCACCGCGGGGTTGATGGACGCATCGACACCGAGCCCCGCCGAGCCGGCGCTGAAGACCGGTGTCTTCCGCCAGGTCGGCGACCTGCTCGGCGCCCTGCGCAAATCCGCGGTCATCAACACGCTGGCCGCATTGGCGGCCGGCATCGTCGTCGTCGTCGCGCTCACGGCCTACGGGCAGATCGAGCTCAACAGCTGGAACAAGCCCTTCTACGACGCGATCTCGCGCCGCGACCTGGGCGACTTCATCGACCAGCTGATCATCTTCGCGATGATCGCTGGCGTGCTGCTGGTGCTGAACGTGGCGCAGCGCTGGCTCAGCGAGACCTTGCAGCTCAAGCTGCGCCAGGCGCTGGTGACCGACCTGGTGGGCCTGTGGATGCAGCCGCGCCGCGCCTTCTGGCTGCAGGGCAGCGGGCCGATGGGTGCGCATCCGGACCAGCGCATGCACGACGACACGTTG
This sequence comes from Variovorax sp. KK3, assembly GCF_001984055.1. GTDB lineage: Bacteria > Pseudomonadota > Gammaproteobacteria > Burkholderiales > Burkholderiaceae_C > Variovorax. Next base: position 25,285 of record NZ_LYVO01000016.1, on the reverse strand, counting down.
AAGCTGTGCGACTTGTCGGTGGCCCTCGGCGTGGGCCTGCTGCAGGCCGCGATGCTGTTCGGCAGTTTCGCGGGCGTGCTGTGGGTGCTGTCGAAGGACTTCAGCATCTTCTACGACGGCCGGGACCATGCGCTGCCGGGCTTCATGCTGTGGGCTGCGATCCTCTATGCGATTGCCGGGTCGCTGATGACCTACTGGGTCGGCAAGAGCCTGATTCCCCGCAACGCCGAACGCTACGCACGCGAAGGCGAAATGCGCTTTTCGCTGACGCGCATCAGCGAGCACCTCGACGGCATCTCGCTGGCCGGCGGCGAGGCCGACGAGAAGCGCCGCGTCGCCCTGCATCTGGGCGAGGTGCTGCAGGCCACGTCGCGCGTGGTGCTGGGCTTGACCAACCTGACCTGGGTCACGGCGGGCTTCGGCTGGGTCACCGTCATCGCGCCGATCCTGGTGGCCGCGCCGCTGTACTTCTCGGGCAAGGTGTCGTTCGGCGGCTTGATGATGGCGGCCGCCGCGTTCACGCAGGCGCAATCGTCGCTGCGCTGGTTCGTCGACAACTTCAGCCTCATCGCCGACTGGCGGGCCACGCTGCTGCGCGTCGCCGGCTTGCGCCAGGTGCTGACCTCGTCCGAACTCGAAGCCCAGGCGGGCGGCAGCCGCATCGCGTACGAACAAGGCGAGTCCGGCGCGCTGGCGATCGAGGCGCTCGAAGTCCGCGCCTGGACCGGCCACGATCGACTGGACGCCACCGATCTCGTGGTCGAGGCCGGCCAGCGCCTGCTGATCCTCGGCACGCCGGGCACCGAGAAGACCCTGCTGTTCCGCGCGCTCGCGGGGCTGTGGCCCTGGGGCGCGGGCACCGTGCGCCTGCCCCGCGGCGAGACGATCCACTACATGCCGCGCGGCACGCCCTACCTGCCCCGCGGCACGCTGGCCGAAGCGCTGACCTATGCGATGGAGTCGGCCAACTATCCGCGCGAGGCCATGGTCGCGGCGCTGGCGAGCGTGGGCCTGCAGCGGCTGGCGCCCCTGCTCGACACCACGGGCCGCTGGGAGCGCGAACTGAGCATGGACGAGCAGCTGCTGCTGGGCTTCGCCCGCGTGGTGCTGCAGAAGCCGCCGTGGCTGGTCATGGACGAAGCCTTCGGCGCATTCGACGACGACACGCTCGAAGTCATCATCGAGCTCCTGGACGGCCAGCTCGCGCAAACGGGCATCGTCCACATCGGCTCGGCCGGCGAGGCGCACAGCCGGCTGTTCACGCAGGTGGTGCACCTGGTCAAGGCACCGGAAGCCGCGCCGGAGGACTTGCCGCCATGAGCCTTCATGCCCGTCGCGCGCTGTTGTTGCTGCTGGTGCTGATGCTGCCGGCCTGGGTCTGGGCGCAGAACTTCGGCTTCAAGCCGCCGCGCGACGCCGACGACGCCGCGGCAGTGGAGGTGATGCGCGACCTGGCGCAGCGCATCGTGCCGGTTTACCGCGACAACGACAACGACGTCTTCCTCACCAACCTGACGGCCTTGCAGATCGTCAGCGGCACCTACCGTGCGGCCAACGACAGCAACAAGTCGCTGCGCGCCCGCTACCAGGGCAAGCCTTTCAACGGGCCGGCCGAGCGCGCCGTGGTCGAAGGCATCTATTCGAATGCACGCGCCATCGAGACGAACGAGCGCATGGGCTTCCCCAAGGCCTTCACGCGCTCGTTCCAGGAGTTCATGACGCCGCTCGACAACGTGCAGGCGGCCGCCGTCATGGCGCGGCTGCAGATGCCGCCTGCAGCCTTCAAGCCGCCCGTGCAGCAGGAGTTCGACCGCTGGCGCGCCAAGGGCAGCATTCCGCAAGCGGAAGCGATCGAGCTCGTGCGCGCCTGGCTGGCCTTCGACTCGCGCCGGGCCTACAACGTGCTGCTGCCCGAGCTGGTCGCCGCGGAGAACCGCGCCCGCTACGTGGCGGAAAACGACATCCGCATTCGCGTGCGCGGCGCGACGATCTACGCCAGCATCGTGCGGCCGGGCCGGGCGCAGGGGCCGCTGCCCGCGGTGCTGCGCTTCACGCTCGACCCCGCCGAGGACGACGCGCACCGCAGCGCCGTCAAGGGCTACGTCGGTGTCACGGCCTTCGTGCGCGGACGCACGCCCGACGGCAAGGGCGCCGTGCGGCCTTTCGTGCGCGACGGCGAGGATGCGGCGGCCGTCATCGAATGGATCGCGAAACAACCGTGGAGCGATGGCCGCGTGGCCATGCTCGGCGACGGCTACTCGGGCTTCGCAGCCTGGGCCGCCGCACGCCGGAAGCCGTCCGCCTTGAAGGCCATCGCCATCACCGCGCCGATGGCACCGGGCATCGACTTTCCGATGGCCGGGCAGATCTACCGCAACTCGATGGTGCGCTGGATGCAGGACCACGCGATGGCCGGCGCGGTGCGCGCGGATGCCGATGCCACCGGAGACGCCGGCCCCGATGCGGGTGCCGGTGCCGCTGCTGATGCGCGCTGGCAGGCGCTCGACGAGCGCTGGTACAGGGGCCGCCGCCCTTACTGGGACATCGACCGCATGCTGCTGGGCAAGCGCAACCGGCTGGTGCGAAGCTGGCTGACGCATCCCAGCCACGATCGCTTCTGGCGCAAGTTCCTGCCGGCGCCGAAGCAGTTCGCGCAGATCGACATTCCGGTGCTCAACATCGCCGGCTACTACGGCGCCGAAGCGGGCGCGCTGTACTACCACCAGGAGCATCGCCGGCACCGGCCGGAGGCCGACTCGACCCTGTTGCTCGGCCCCTACGACGCGAACTCCATCAAGCTCGGCACCGCGGCGCAGCTGCGCGGCTACACGCTCGACCCGGCGGCACGCATCGACCTGCCCGACCTGCGCTACCAGTGGCTCGACCACGTGTTGAGGGGTGCAAACAAGCCCGCGCTGCTGCAGGACCGCGTCAACTACCAGGTGATGGGCGCCAACGAGTGGCGCCATCGGCCCGCGCTGGACGCACCGGACCGCACGCGCATGCGCCTGTACCTCGACCCGCGCGAGCAGGAAGGCGCGCACCGCCTGGCGAACGCGCAGGCCGAAGCGGCCGGCAGCGCGCGGCTTTCGGTCGACCTGGCCGATCGGCGTGACGGGCACGAGCCTTGGCCGGATTCGCTGCGCTCGAAGTTGCTGCCGATGCGCAACGCCATCCGCTTCGTCAGCGAGCCGCTGCAGAAGGACACCGAAGTCGACGGCATGCTGCGTGGCGTGTTCGACATCACGCCGTCGCGGCAGGACGTGGACCTGAACGTGTCGCTGTACGAGCAGACGGCCAGCGGCGACTACCAGCTGCTCTTCGACACCTACGACTTCCGTGCCAGCTACGCGGGCCACCGCACCCATCGCCGGCTGCTGCGGGCGGGGGTGAGGCAGCAACTCGCCTTCACGACCGAACGCGCCACCGCGCGCAAGCTGGCGGCGGGCAGCCGCATCGTGCTGGTGCTCGGCATCAACAAGCGGCCCGACCGGCAGATCAACTACGGCAGCGGCAAGGACGTGAATTCCGAGACCATCCGCGACGCGAAGCGGCCGATGCGCGTGCGCTGGCACGAGCGCAGCCACATCGAGATCCAGACCGGCGGGCCTTGACCGAGCTGCGCGATGTCAGCGCTCGGCGATGTAGTGCTGCATCGTCACCGTCTCGCCTTCGCGCAGGAACATCCGCACGCGCGCCTCGACCTCCTGGTCGGCCAGCGTGGCGCGCGCCCGCTGGTGCAGGTAGTCGGCCCACGACGCGACGATGAAGCGCTCGACGTAGCGCGACGGATCGCCCAGGTCGCGATAGACGCGCCACAGGGTCGCGCCGTCGCGGCGCCGCGAGGCACGCAGCTGCGTCGCGGCATTCAGGAACTCCTCGGCTTCGCCGGGGCGGATGCGATAGCCGATCTCGACCGACACCGGGCCGTCGTCCGGCAGCGGCTGGTTCTTGATGAAGAGGTCTTCCCACAGCGACACGGGCGTGACCTCCTGCGAGGCGCCCATGCGCAGCGGCAGCCAGCGGGCCAGGAAGATGCCTGCCGCCATCGCGACCGCGGCGACGCTCAGCGCGATCGGCAGCCCGGTGATGCCCGACACCGCGCCCCAGAAGGCCGAGCCGATCGCGAACGAGCCCAGCGCGCTGACCGTGTGCAGCGCCACGGCCCGCGACCGTACCCATGGCGGCGCACTCGACTGCGTGGCGGTGTTGAAGGTGGCCATGACCGCCATCCACGCCGCGCCGCCGAAGGCCAGGGCGACGAAGACCACCGTGGGAATGCGCACGAACGCGGCGACGAGCATCACGATCGCGAAGACGAGGCAACCCAGCGCGACGAGCCGCTCGAGACCCAGGCGCGCACGCAGCTTGCCGAGCACCAGGCCCGTCGCCACCGCACCCGTGCCCAGGCAGCCCATGAGAAAGCCGAAGCCCGTGGCGCCCAGGTTCAACTGCTGCGCCGCGATGGCCGGCAGCAACGCCCACAGTGCCGAGCCGGTGCCGCTGTAGGCCACGGTTCGCACCAGCTGGGCCAGGATCATCGGCGAGTGCCTGGCGTAGCGCAGGCCCGCGATGGTGCCGCTCCACAGCCGCTCGGCCGGCAGCGGCGACTTCGCGTGCGGTGCAGGGGGCCAGCGCCGCACGGCCTGCATCATCACCAAGGCGCTCATCACGGCGACCACGAACACCCAGCCCGCGCCGAGCCATGCGAACACGAAGCCGGCGATCGACGGCCCCAGGGCCCGCGCGCTGTTCCACGCGATCGACATCGCGGTGATGGCCTGCGGCATGTCTTCGCGCGGCACGGAGTCGGCCACGCTGGTGTTCCAGGCGGGCGAGAGCAAGGCCGTGCAGCAGCCGGCGGCGAAGGTGAAGAGCAGCAGGGTCGCCGGCCCGGCCCATCCCGCCATGGCGAGCAGCGACAGGATCACGACGATGACCACCTGGACCGTCAGCGCCCTCAGGATCAGTTGCCGACGATCGGTGGTGTCGGCCAGCACGCCCGCCGGCAGCGCCAGCAGGAACATGGGCAGGAATACGGCCGTCTGCACCAGCGCCGCAAGAAAGGACGACCCCGTGAGCTCCACCATGAGCCATGAAGCGGCCATGACCTGCATGGCGTTGCCGGTGAAGTAGATGGCACTGCCGGTCCACAGGCCCCGAAAGGCGGGCAGGCGCAGCGACGACCAGAGGGAATTGGATGCGGAGGACATCGGGGGAGGTTCTGCCCGATTATGTCGGGCGTCCGTGACGGGCCTCCCCTGCCCGGCCATCAGGCCGGCGCGCTCGCGAAGACCAGGCCTTCGAGCGGCCGCAGCATCCGCCCTTCGTGCAGCGACGCTTCGCCGTCCGCATGGGTGGACGCCAGCAGCTCCGCATCGACTCCGAGCAGTTGCGACGGAATGGGCGCCGGCGTCGCGCCGAAGTTCAGCAGCACGACCAGCCGCCGCGCACCGTGGGCTCGGGCGTAGGCCAAGACCTCGGGCCCTGCAGCGAGCGGCGCGTAGCTGCCCTCGTGCAGCGCGGGTTCGCGTCGCCGCAGCGCGATCAGGCGCCGGTAGAGCGTCAACATCGACGATGCGTCTTGCGCCTGCGCCTCGACGTTGCCTTCGGCCCAGCCTTCCCCCAGCGGCAGCCACGGCGTGCCCGTCGTGAAGCCGGCATTGGGCTCGCCGCTCCAGCGCATGGGCGTGCGCACCGGGTCGCGGCCGAGGCCCTTGCCGGGCACGTTCTTCTCGGCCGGGTCCTGCACCCGGTCGGGTGGAATCGGCACGTCGGCCATGCCGAGTTCGTCGCCGTAGTAGAGCGTGGGCGTGCCGCGCAGCGTCAGCAGCAGCATCGCGGCCAGCCTGGCGCCCTGCGGGCCGACGCGGCTCGCGATGCGTGGCTTGTCGTGGTTGCCCAGCACCCAGTTCGGCGCGGCGCCCGGCGGCAGTGCGGCTTCGTACTCGCGCACGATGCGGTCGATTTCGGCGGGCAGCCATTTCGCGCCGACCAGCTGAAAGTTGAACGGCAATTGCACGCCCTGCAGCAGGCCTTCGGCATTGCGGCCGTAGTAGTGCATCAGGCGCGGAAGCGGAAGGTACAGCTCGCCGATCAGCACGCGGCTCGACGCCGGGTCGCTGAACGCATCGGTCACGCGCCGCATCTCGAACACGATGTCCTGCATGTCCGGCTGGTCGGTGTTGTGGATGGGCAGCAGCTGCAGCAAGGGGTTTTCGCCGGGCACGAAGGCCGGGTTGGCGGGGTTGTCCCGGAACAGCTCGTCCTTGATCAGGTCCGACAGCACGTCGACGCGGAAGCCGTCCACGCCGCGACGGAGCCAGAAGCGCAGCACCTCGAACATCGCTTCGCGCACTTGCGGGTTGCGCCAATTGAGATCGGGCTGCGCCTTCAGGAAGGAATGGCAGTAGTACTGCCCGCTCGCCTCGTCGAGCGTCCAGGCCGGCCCGCCGAAATGGCTGAGCCAGTTGTTGGGCGGCCCGCCGTCGGGCGCCGGGTCGCGCCACAGGTACCAGCCGCGCTTGGGGCTCTCGCGTGCGCTGCGGCTTTCGATGAACCACGGGTGGCGGTCGGACGTATGGTTGGGCACGAAGTCCAGAATCAACTTCAGGCCGCGGGCCCTGGCATCGGCAGCAAGCGCATCGAAGTCGGCCAGCGTGCCGAAGCGCGAATCGACGTCGCAGTAGTCGGAGATGTCGTAGCCGAAGTCGGCCATCGGCGAGGGATAGATCGGCGAGATCCAGATCGCATCGACACCGAGCGCCACCAGGTAGTCGAGCCGGCGCCGGATGCCGGCGAGGTCGCCGATGCCGTCGCCGTCGCTGTCCTGGAACGAGCGCGGATAGATCTGGTAGACGATCCCGTTTTTCCACCAAGCGTCGGCCGACATCGAAGTCCTTTGTTCTGGGGCTGGGTTTCGGGAAGTATGGCGGACCGCCTTCATTAGTTTCGCTGTGCCCCGCATCACTATTAAGAGTTTGCCCGGCTCCGAGCACGACCGTGAGAATCGTCGGCACCATGCCGCATCTCAGACACTTCGCCCGCGCTGCGCTTCTCGCGCTGACCTGCTTCGCAGCCACCGTCGCCAGCGCCGACTGGCCCGAGAAGCCGATTCGACTGATCCACAACGGGCCCCCGGGCACCACCGCGGACAACATCGCGCGCCTGGTCGCCGACCAGCTCTCCGCGCAGTTCCAGCAGCCCGTGGTGGTCGATGCGAAGCCGGGAGCGAATGGTGCCATCGCGGCGGACGCCGCAGCGCGCTCTGCGCCCGACGGGTACACCCTGTTCCTCGGGACCAACCCTGTCTTCGCGGTCAACCCGCACCTCTACGACATCCGCTACGACCCCTTCAACGACTTCGTGCCGATCTCGCAGGTCGTGGTCGCCCAGAACATGCTGGTGGTGCGGTCATCGCTGCCGATCAAGAACGTGGGCGAGCTCGTCGCCTATGCCAAGGCGAACCCGGGAAAGTTGTCCTATGGATCGTCGGGCACCGGAAGCATGATGCACTTGAGCGGCGAACTCTTTCAACGCGCCACGGGAACCGAGCTCGTCCACGTGCCCTACAAGGGCGGCCAGCCGGCACGCATGGACATGCTGGGCAACAACCTCGACCTGATGTTCGGCGACCTCGGCGCCATTCCGTTCGTCAAGGACGGCCGGCTCCGTGCGCTCGCCACCACCGGACCCACGCGGGAAGAGGCCATGCCCGACGTGCCGACCTTGCAGGAAGTCGGCTTGAAGGACTATTCGGTCACCGGCTTCTACCTGCTCGTCGCCCCGCGCGGCACGCCTGCACCGATCGTCACCCGTCTCAGCAATGCGGTCGGCACGATGCTGCGCCAACCCGACGTGCGGCAGAAGATCGTGGCGATGGGCAATCAGCCGGCCGGCGATGCGAGCCCCGCCTATCTGGCTGCCGCGCTTCGCGCGGACCATGCGCGCTGGGGCAAGGTCATCAAGGACGCGGGCATCTCCGCCAAATAGCCGAGCGAGAGAATGCGCCGGCGCTCACCGCGGCGCTAGACGGCGGTGAAGCCTTCCTGGTCGAAGTAGGCGTCGCGCCGTTCCTTGAATTGGCGGGTTTCGTCCAGCAGCCAGCGCTGGATGGTCGACAGCTCGGGATGCGACGAACTGCCGACGAACCAGTAGGCGGCCCGCGCGCGCACCCGCTTGCGAAACGGCGCCACCAGGCGCCCTTGCAGCAGATAGCCCTGCACGAGCGCGAGCCTTCCCATGGCGACGCCTTGGCTGCCGAGTGCCGCTTGCACTGCCAGCAACGACAAGTTGAACTGGGTGCCCTGGCGCAATTGCTCGGCCGGCAAGTCGACGTGCGCGGCGCGAAGCCACTGCGTCCATTCGTCGGTCAGGGCCGGCACCTCGAACGGGTCTGCGGCGTGCAGCAGATGCGCGCCGCGCAGGTCTTGCTCCGTTCGCAACTCGGGATGCGCCTCGATGAATGCCGGCGACGCGACCGGCACGAGCCATTCGTCGAGCAGGTCGACGCCATCCGCATGCTTGTCGTCGCCAGGCCCGAACCGGATCGCCGCTGCGACGCCTTCGCGGGCCATGCGCTTCAAATCGATGCCATCGGACTCTCCCACCACGCGCAGCGCCAGATAGGGGTGTGCGCGGTACAGGCTGCCCAGGCGCAAGGTCAGCCACAGCATCGCCAGCGACGGGGAGCAACTGATGTTGACGGGCTCGCCGGTGCTCGATGCGTGCAGACGGCTCAGCGCGAGTTCGAGGCCGCGAAACGAATCGCGCGTGGCCGAGACGAGTTGTTCGCCCGCGGGCGTGAGCGTGAGCCCCGAAGGAACGCGCAGGAACAGGGCGACGTTCAAGCGCTCTTCGAGCTTCTTCACTTGTTGGCTCACCGCCCCTTGCGAGACGTGGAGTTCCTCCGCGGCGCGGGTGAAACTGCCGCAGCGTGCGGCGGCGTCGAAGCAGCGCAGCCACGCGAGCAGTGAGGGGGAAAGAAAGGAAGACGGCGCGGGACTCATTACTTTCACTGGGGGTTGCCGCACTATAAATCCGTTGTGCCGCGCTTCTCGTGGGAGAAGAATGCCCCTCAACCAAACTGATGGGATCTTCTTCGATCATGCGAGTCTTCGTCGCCGGCTTCAAACACGAAACAAACACCTTTGCGTCCAATCGCGCCGACTGGGCGGCGTTCGAACGTGGCGAGAGCTTTCCCAAGCCCACGCATGGCCTGGCCACGCTGGAGATGATCTCGAAGGTGGACGTGTCGGCCACCGGCTTCGCGCGCGTGGCGAAGGAGCTTGGCTGGACGTTGGTGCCCAGCCTGTGGTGCGGCGCGGTGCCCTCGTCCTACGTCACGGACGCGGCGTTCGAGAAGATCTGCAGCGCCATCCTGCAAGACGTCGCCAAGCTGGACTTCGATGCCGTGTACCTGGAACTGCATGGCGCGGCCGCCACGGAATCGCTGGACGATGCAGAGGGCGAGTTGCTCCGGCGTGTCCGCGCCGCAGTGGGGCCGCAGATGCCCATCGTCGCGAGCCTGGATCTGCATGCGAACGTCACGCGAGCGATGCTGGAGCACGCCGATGCGCTCGTTGCATTCCGCACCTATCCGCACATCGACTACGTCAAGACGGGCGAACGCGCAGCCGAACTTCTGCAACGCATGGCGCGCCAGGGTGAACGCGAGCCGCTGGCGTTCGCGCGACTGCCGTTCCTGATTTCCGTGAGCGTACAAAGCACGTCCACCGAACCTGCGCACCGCTGCTACGAATTGCTGGAAGAACTCGACGCGCGCAATGGCACCGTGTCGTCGTTCTGCATGGCCTTTCCTGCCACGGATTTCGACGAGTGCGGCCCGACCCTCTGGTCCTACGGCGCGAAGGCACAGGAGACCGTCGCGGCACTCAACGCACACGTCGCCGAGCCGACACAGTGGCGCCTCACCGCCCTCGGTGCACGCGAAGGGGTGGACTACGCCTTGGAGCGTGCCCGCCGAAGCGCGCGAACCGCCGTCGTCGCCGACATGCAGGACAACCCTGGCGCGGGCGGCACGGCATCCACCACGGGCATGTTGCATGCGCTGCTCGAGGCCAAGGCCGGCGAAGCATTTCCGGGACGCGTCGCGCTCGGCGTGCTGTACGACCCTGATGCGGCCAGGCTCGCGCATGAGGCTGGCGTGGGGCGGACGATACGATGCGGCCTCGGCGAGTCGCTCGACACGCCCACGGGGCCGAGCGAAGCGCCGGTCGAAGGCGAGTACACGGTACGCGCCCTGTCCGACGGCGTCACGGTCTTCAAGGGCCCGAAGATGACCGGGTTCCAGACCCTGCTCGGCCCGAGCGCATGCCTGGAGATTGCGGGCGTTCTCGTCGTCGTCTCCAGCGGCCGGATCGGCACGCAGGACCGCGAACTGTTCCGCATGGTCGGCATCGAGCCCGAGACCATGAAGATCGTGGTGGTGAAAAGCTCGCACCACTTTCGCGCCGACTTCGAGTGCCTGGTCGAAGACCGCGCCAAAGACATCGTGATCGCCCATGCGACCGGGCTCTTCCCCGCAGACCCCGGATTGCTGAACTGGAAGAAGCTGTCGCCGGACACGCGCACCCGGCCCTGATGCGGCGTCGGGCTGCTGCAGCCGCGGCGGCCACTGATCCGAAAGCACGCGCCGCGCGTAGAAGAAGCTGAACATGCGTGGCAGGGCCACCCCAGGCACCCCCGCATCCGGCCGTCTCGCCTGGAGCATCCTTGATCCTCACCGCATTCTTCCGCGCAGCACGACTGATGCTGCCGGCCGCCCTCGGCCTGTGCATCGCCGGCTGCTCCGCCGTCGGCACCCTCAACGCCTTGACGCCTTCCGATGGCGCAACCGTCCGCAAGGACGTGGCCTATGGCGCCTTGCCGGCCCAGCAACTCGACATCTACACGCCGCCCGGCCAGGCGCCGGCTGCCGGATGGCCCGTGGTCGTGTTCTTCTACGGCGGCTCGTGGAACTCCGGCTCCCGCGCCGACTATCAGTTCGTCGGCAAGGCCATGGCCGCGCGCGGCGTGCTGACCCTGATCGCCGACTACCGGCTGTACCCGGCCGTGCGCTATCCGGAATTCCTGCGCGACAGCGCGCGGGCGCTTGCGTACGGATTCGAGAAGGCGGCCGCCCTCGGCGGCGACCCGAAGCGGGTGTTCGTCATGGGCCACAGCGCGGGCGGCTACAACGCTGCCATGCTGGCGCTGGACCCGCGCTGGCTCAAAGACGCCGGCCATTCGCCGGCGGAGCTGGCAGGCTGGATCGGGCTGGCGGGGCCCTATGACTTCTTCCCCACCGACAACCCCGACGCGCAGCCCGTGTTCTTTCATCCGAACTATCCGCCGAACGCACAGCCGATCGAGTTCACGCCCTCCAACGCACCGCGGAGCTTTCTGGGGGCGCCTACGGAAGACCGGCTCGTGAGCGTTCAGCGCAGCACGCTGCAGCTGTCGGGCAAGCTGCAGGCAGCGGGCGTGCCGGTGACCTTGAAGCTGTACAGGCGCGCCAGCCACACCACGCTCATCGGCGCCTTCGCTTCACCGCTGCGATGGGTGGCACCCGTGCTCGACGACGTGGTGGACTTCGTCGACGGCCGGGCGACTCACTGAAGCACGGCTTGCGCGTCGCGTTCACGCACGCGCATCGTCAACCCGACCGGCCCCATGGCGAGCTGCAGCAACTCGCGCGGCTCCTGGCCATCGGCCGTCGACACGTCCTCGATGTCGAAGCGGCCGAGCAGCGTCGCCATCGCCATCTTGATCTCGACCAGCGCCAGGTAGCGCCCCGGGCAGATGCGCGGACCGGCGCCGAAGGGCATCGAGATGCGCTTGGCATCGCTGGCGTTCTGCCGCGCCGGGTTGTCGGCCAGCCAGCGCTCGGGGTTGTAGCGCGAGGCATCGCGAATGTGCGCCTCGCTGGTCGCATCGCGCCGCATGACGGCAATGACGAGCGCGCCTTCCGGAACGAGCACGTCGCCCAGCGTGGTGTCGCGCAGCGCCTGCATGGTGTTCTGCGGCGCCACCGGCTTCAGGCGCATGGCTTCGTGCGCGCAGGCTTCCACGTAGTCGAGCTGGCCGATCTGGTCGATGTCGGGCGGCTCGCCGTCGGGGCACACGCGGCGCACCTCGGCGGTGGCCCTGGCCAACGCCTGCGGGTTCTGCCACAGCAGGTGGATCATCCAGGCGATCGTGTTGGCGGTGGTGTCTTCGCCCGCCAGCAGCATGGTGAGCACGTTGCCCGCCACCTGCCTGTCGTCCATGCCGCTGCCGGGCTCTTCCGACGCGACGAGCATGGCTTCGAGCAGGTTGCCCGGATGCTCGCGCACGGTCGGGTCGGCTTGCAGCCGCGCGCGCCCCTGCGCGATGAAGCCGTCGACGGCCGCGTTGACTTCGGCCACGCTGCGCACCAGGGCGCGGTCTTCGGCCGACGGGAACCAGCGCCAGAGCGGGAGCGGCGCGAAAATCCGCTTGAACACGGCCGGGAAGATGCGGTTCAGATGCGCCTGGATCACGTCGCCATCGCTTTGCAGCGTGTTGACCTCGGCGCCGAACGCCAGGCCGGCGATCGCGTCGACCGTGAAGCGCATCAGGTCGGCCCGCAGGTCGATGGCGGTGCCCTGCCGTGCGGCCTGCTGCCAGCGCTGGGCCAGACGTTGCGCGACGCGTTGCAAGGCGGGGTGATAGCGCCGGACGTGCCCGGGATCGAAGCCCGCCATGACCATGCGCCGCTGGCGCCGCCACATGTCGCCATTGGCACCGAAGACGCCGCCCATGAGCCCGAGTTCGGTCCACACCTGTTCGAGCTTGGAGGTGCGGCGAAAGCCATCGGGCCGGTCGCGCAGCGCGCTGGCGATCAGTTCGTGGTCGCCCACCACCACGGCGCGTCGCGGGCCCAGCCGCAGCTTGTAGATGGGGCCGTAGGCCTTGCACCAGTCTTCGAGCTGCAGGTGCAACCGCGTGGAATCGACCTGGAGCAGATTGCCGAACACCGGCACGCCGCGGGGGCCCGGCAGGTCGTCGAACTGCCGCAACCGGCTCGCGACGGCGCTCATGGCGATCCCATCCGCTTGTGGCTGGATGATCGAAGGTCGAGATGCATGGCTGCCTCCATCCGATGGTGCCGTCGGGGTGGTCTGCGCGCGCCACGATCGGCGCTCGAAATCATAGGAGCACGCGTGTGCCCTGTCACGCGGCGGCGTGGTGCGGCGCCCGCCATGCCGCTTGCGAGGCCTTGTCCTACCTCGTTGCGCACCCCGCGCCCCGCGCGCGCGGTGCCGTAGGCCATGGATAAGGCGATCCATGAAGATTTTCAAGACGACAAACATCGTGGCTGCCGCGGCGGCTTGCATTGCTGTTTCGGCCGCGTCGGCCGCACAGGTCCAGGCCAGCGGCAAGACCTTGGCCAGCTCGCAGCTCGCGACCGACGTGCTCAACAAGATCGCCGAGTACGTGAAGACCAGCGGTGGCTGCGCCGCGCTCGACGCGGTGAACATGGAAGTGCTGCCGCGCAGCTACGTCCCTCGGCAACCAACGATGCCTGCAACCGCCCGCGGCGGGCATTTCGAACGCTGGAGCATCGACGCGTGCGGTAGCCGGCAGCAGTTCCAGGTTGGCCTGTGGCCGTCGCCGCAGGGCGGCAGCGACTTCGCGGTGACGCCGCTCTCGGCCCGCGCGCCGGCGGCACCCACGGCCGGCGCCGCGCAAGCGCCGCCGCTGTCGGCCTGGCACGGCCGCTATGTGTGGGAAGAAGCGCTGGGCCGTGTCGGTGGCTCGTCGCCGACCGACAGCGTCGCGATCTTCATCACCTACACGCTGTCGCTCGGGCCCGGCAATGGCTCGACCGGCTGCACGCTCGACGCCGAGGGCTACCAGACCAACGAGCGCATGCTGTGTACGGCGACGCCTTCGGGGCCGTCGCTGGTGGTCAAGTTCTACAAGTTCGGGCCCGACAACGTGCGCGGGCGCCACACGACGGGCGAGCGCCTGTTGACGCTGACGCGCGATGGCGGCGGCATCGCGACGCAGCTCGAAGGACTGAAGCCCGCCAGCGATGCGTCGGCGCGCAAGGGGCGGCTTTTCAGGAAAGTAGGTTGACGGGGAACATGCGACGGGTTCCTGCGTTGCCGCAGGAACATGCCGGCGCGGTCCGCCATTCGCTTCGGCGCGCGTCCGACATGGCGCGGTGGCCGACGCGAGCAGGCTGTTGCCACCCCAAATCCATGTCTTTGCGAGGGCGAGCACCATGATCCGCAAGCTGGCATCAGGCCAATTCCGCCTGTATTCGCGCAAGGTCGATCCCAAGACCGGCAAGCGCCGCAACCTCGGCACCTTCGACACGCGCCCGCAGGCCGAGCAGCACGAGCGCGAGGTGCAGTACTTCAAGCGCCACGCTTGATGGCATGACGGTGCATTGCCATGTCGACGCCAAACGCTTCACGCCGCCTCGCTGCGCTGTCGCTGACCATCGCAGCCGTGGCTTCCGGCTGTGCCTTCGCCCCTACGCCGCGTGATGCGGCGCCGCAGGACGCAGCCCCTGCGTCGTCACCGCCCTCCGCCACGGTGACGCCGACGCCCAAGTCCTCGTCGGCGAGCAAGTCGAGCAACGAGGGCGGCGGCGGCAAGCAGGTCGGCAAGGCGTCGTTCTATGCCGACAAGTTCGCGGGCCGCAAGATGGCGGACGGCACGCCCATGGACCCGAAAGACAACAACGCCGCGCACAAGACACTGCCGCTGGGCTCCACGGCCAAGGTGACCAACCTCGAAACGGGGCGCAGCGCGGTCGTCACCATCCAGGATCGCGGCCCGTTCGTGAAGGGCCGCATCGTCGATCTGTCGCCTGCCACGGCAAAGGAGATCGGCTTGTCGAAGGAAGACGGCGTGGCCAAGGTCGAGGTCACGCCGCTATCGACGCCACCGGCCGAAGGCACGAAAGCTGGAGGCCCTGCGAGGTAGGAGGCGAAGGAGGAGGCGAAGACCCCATCGAGGCGCGCCCTACTTCAGCACCTGGAACAAGTTGTTGAAGTCGTCCGTCCACGGCCTGAGCCGCTCTCTCGGCTCGAGGCCCGCAGTGGCGCCGCGCAGGGGCTCGCGCAACAGCACGCGGGGGTCGCGGGCCACGATCACCCAGTCGCTCGAATCCAGGCCCGTCAGCCTGCTGGGCGCATCGTCGACCAGTGCCGCGTACAGGCCCTTGGCCTGCGCGATGCGCTCCACCACGGGGGCAAGTTCGAGGTAGCGGTTGCTGACGTGGAAGGCGATCACGCCGTCGGGCTGCAAATGCCGCAGGTAGACGTCCATCGCCTCGGTGGTCATCAGGTGGACCGGAATCGAATCGCCCGAGAACGCGTCGACCGCGAGCACGTCGAAGCGCTGCGGCGGCTCGGCCTGCAGCGACAGCCGGGCATCGCCGAGCACGCGCTCGATGTGCGCGGCGCTGTCGGCGAGAAAGCTGAACTCGCGATCGGCCAGTTGAAAGACCGCGGGGTTGATCTCGTAGAAGCGGTAGACGTCACCGGGCCGGCCATAAGCCGCCAGCGTGCCGACACCCAGGCCGATGAGCCCCACGCGGCGCGGGCCCAGTGGCGCGGCGGCGATCGCGCGGCCGATGCCGGAGTTGCGGCCGTAATAGCTGGTGGGCTCGCGGCGAAGATCGGGCGCGAGAAACTGCTCGCCGTGCTTGGTGGAGCCGTGGTACATCTTGCGCGACGGGCCCTTGACGCCGGCACGCGTCTCGCTGGTGAGCAGCGCGCCGTAGAAGTTGCGCTCCATGCGCCACTGGCCCCGCATGTCGTTCTGCACCTGCTTCGACAGGAACCACGCGCAGCAGCCGGCCACGGCCAGCGAAGCCACGATGCCGATCGGCCTGCGCCGCCACAGCACGGCAGCGACCATGCCGCACAGCACCAGCCCGATGCCCAGTTCGTAGTAGGCCGGCAGCACGTGCGGCGCGACCAGCCCCACGCTCACGCCGCCGATGGCGCCGCCCAGCGAGAGCATCAGGTAGAAGCGGGTCAGCCAGGCGGGTGCAGGGCGCAGCCGGGCCATTTCGCCATGCAGGAACATGCACAGCGCGAACAGGCCGACCACGTAGATCGGCAAGGCGAACTTGATGTCGGCGCCCACGCGGTGCTGCAGTCCGAAGGCGCACAGCACGAGCATCGCCGCCGCGAGCGGTACGAACACGGCCCGGCGGTACCACCGGTCGCTTTCGAAGCTCAGCACGAAGCTCAGCAGGTACACCGACAGCGGCAGCACCCACAGGAAGGGCACGGCCGCCACGTTCTGCGTGATGTGGTTGGTCATGGCCAGGAGCAGCCAGGAGCCGAGCGCCGGCAGCGCCAGCCACAGCAGATAGTCGGTGCCGCGCGGCTTGACCGCCGGCGGCGTCGGCGCATCGGTTGCGGCCGGTGCGGGGGCAGCCCAGTGGCGCGCCATGTACAAGGTGGTGCCACCGCACAGAAGCACGAACGCGACGTAGGCCGCCGACCAACCCCAGGCCTGCTGCAGCACCGAACTCCGCGGCTCCACCAGCAGCGGGTAGCACAGCAGCGATGCCAGCGAGGCCAGGTTCGACAACGAGAAGTAGCGGTACACCTGCGCGCCCCACGGCGTGCGAGCGACCCACGACTGCACCAGTGGCCCGGTGGTCGACAGCAGGAAGTACGGCAGCCCGATCGTGACGGCGAGCAGCGCCAGGATCCACAGCGCCGGATCTTCGGCGCCACCGGGCTTCCAGCGCGCGCTGGCGACGATCGGCAGGAAGGCCAGACTCGCGAGCAGCAGCGCCACGTGTACCCGCGCCTGCGTGCGCACGCGCAGCCGCCGGGTGGTCCAGTCGGCATAGGCGTAGCCGGCGAGCAGCACGACCTGGAAGAAGACCATGCAGATCGACCACACCGCGGCCGAGCCGCCGAACCACGGCAGGATCTGCTTGGCGATGAGCGGCTGCACCAGGAACAACAGGAAGGCGCTGGTGAAGATGGTGGCGGCGACGAGGACCTGGACGTGAACGGGCTTCATGCGGGGGCCTGGACGGCGGCGATGCAGTAAGGGTGATCGCTTATACGGCCGCGCCGCGACCCCGCTTGCAGGAATTCATCCAGCCCTGGCCCGCTGACGACGCCGTTCACCTGCCATCCGATAGTGGGATATAAACCGCGAACACCATGCACACCGATGGCCTCGTCAGCGCCAAGATCCAGGCACCTCGCTTTCGCAGCGGCTTGATCGACCGCCGCGCTCTGGAGGAATCGCTCGACGACGCGCTCGCGAACTGCCGCCTGGTCCTGCTCGTGGCGCCGGCAGGCTACGGCAAGACGGCCGCATTGTCCCGGCAGGTGCGGCGCCTGCCGGCAAGCCACGCAGTCGCCTGGATCTCCGTCGACAAGGATGATGATCTTCGCCGCCTGCTCGGCTACCTCATCGAGGCACTGGACCCCATGGACCCGCCATGGCGCGTGGCGCCCGAGGCCTTGTTCGACCTTCTGGCGCAGCACAAGCTCAAGGACGCAGTGGCGGCCTTGGCCAGCACGCTGCAGGCCACCAGCACGCCCTTCGGCGTGATCGCGCTGGACGACCTGCATGCCGTGGCCGACCCTCTCGTCGTCGAGTTTCTCGATCGGCTGATCGAGCAGCTGCCGCACAACTGGACGCTCGTGCTGTCCACGCGCCATGAGCCGAAGCTGTCCCTGGGTCGGTGGCTGGCTCGCCGCGAGCTGGCGATCTTCGACGAAAGCGCGCTCGGTTTCTCCGAAGACGAGGTGCGCGACCTGTGGCGCAGCACCACCGGGCAAGATGATCACGAGCAGGCGCAACAGCTGTTCGAGCGAACCCGCGGCTGGCCAGCCGGCCTCTGCCTGAGCCTCGATACCTCGAGGCGATCGGCCGATGGCGCGCCGAAAGGCACCTGGCAAAGCCGACGGAACCTGTTCGACTACCTGGCCAGCGAGGTGCTGGCGAATCTTCCGCAGGACATGCAGCAGTTCCTGCTGCGCTGCTCCGTGCTGGCCGAACTCACCGCGCAGCGCTGCGAACGCGTCAGCGGGCAGCCGCGCGCGAGCGCGCTGCTGGAAGAGATCGAGCGCCGGAGGCTGTTCGTTTCCGTGCTCGACAGCGAGCCACTGACGCTGCGCCTGCACGACCTCTTTAGAGATTTCCTCGAAGAACGGCTGCGCCGCGAGTTCCCCGACGAGTTGCCGGCGTTGCTCTGCCTGGCGGCGCAAGGCGAACCCGACCCGGTGCGGCGCACCCTCACCTACCTGCGCGCAAATGCGTGGGGCGAGGCGCAACAGAGCCTGGCCGACGCCGCGCCCGACATGATCATCCGCGACGAGGGCGTGCAACTGACACGCATGATTGCGCAGTTCCCCGGTCACATCCAGACAGGGTCGCCGCAGCTTGCCTTCGCGCGCGGCCTGCATGCGTTGCGCCACGACCAGTACCACGCAGTGCGCTCGGACATGGCGTTTGCGGCCGCCGGTTTCGAGTCGGACGGGCGGCCTGGCGAGGCCCAGCGCGCGCGGGCCATGCAAGCGCTGGCCACGATGTTCTGCGGCGATTTCGAAGAAGCGCGGCGCCTGGGCCAGGAGGTGCGCGCGCAGGCCATGGACCTCGAGGCCGAGACGATCAGCGAACTGCTCGACCTCTGGTACGAGGGCTATCACGGCCCGCACGATGGGCCGAGCCATCGGCTCGCGAGGGTGATCGACCTGCTCTCGCAACAGAACAGCGCGGAGCTGTGGTCACGCTGCCTTCCCAACATCTTCCCGTTCATCGCACATCCTGGCATGGGCGCGCAGGTCCGGCGCATGGTCGACGGCGCCAAGCTGGCGGCCGTCGACGGGCATGAATCGCTGCGAGCAACTGCGAACGTCACCGAGGCTTGGCGGCTTCTGTTCCTGGGCGACTTTCCGGCGTTGGAATCCTTGATCCGCACGATCGAGGACGACGTTCGCTGGCTGTGCCAGCCTCCTGGCCTGCAAGCGCGACTGCTCAACGTGATGATCGCGTACCACGTGAGCCGCGACGACAAGGAAGCCGTAAGGGCGACTTTCGACGCCATCACGTCCCGGATCGCGCAGATGGACCCGTCCAGCGCCTTGCCCGTGATGCTGCTTCGCCTCGCCTTGAGGGCGCTGGCTGCCGCCGGCGACTGGCAACGGGTGCGCCAGCATCTGGCCACGCTCGAGCATGCGGACGACCACGGCGACCTCCAGGTCCGGCCCTTGGTCGGAACCATCCATGCCCAGCTGGCCCTTCAGGAAGGACGCCTGGCCGAGGCCCTGGCCGGCTTTCGCGAACTGGCCGACAGCACCGTGCTGCCGGAGCCGACATTGCTCAAGATGCTGATCCGAACACGGCTGGCACTCGCCGAACTGGAGAACGGCTCGCCTTCGGCAGCGTGGCAGGTGCTCGAGCACGTGATCGACCAGACGGCCGAAAGCGGCAACGTCGGCCAGTTGCTGGCCACGGGCATACCCACGCTGGAAGCGCTTGCGCACGCCGGATGGAGTGGCGTGGCTTCCGAGGAAAAGCTCGCATCATTGCGGCAATGGATCGGCACCGCGCGCCAGTTCAAGACCGGTTCGGCGACCGCCGAAGCGCCTCACGCGCCAGCGAGCAACGACGCCAGCCTCAGCCCCAGGGAGTTGGAGGTTCTCGAACTGATCGCCGGTGGCCAGAGCAACAAACTGATCGCGAAGCGCCTCGACCTGAGCCCGCACACCGTCAAGCGCCACGTGGCGCGCATCCTCGATCGGCTCGATCTGGAGTCGCGGCTGCAGGCGGCCAACTGGTACCGCGCGCACATCGCGGCCTGAACACGGGCGCGCCAGCGTGCGCTGGCGACGATCGGCAGGAATGCGAGGCTTGCCAAGCCAGGCGATTCACCGCTGCGTCTGCAGAAAGCCGAACAGGTAGTTGCTGATCGTGGCCATGCGCACGTCGTTGCTCCTGCTGGGCGGCGGCGGGCCGGCCGGCGCGGTGAGCCTGGCACCCGTGACGCCCTGCACGTCGCCTGCCGACTTGCCGTACTTCATGAACTTGCTCGACAGCGCATTGCGAGCCGAAGTGCGGAGGTTGGTCGACCTCGGAGCCGCCGAGATGTACTCGACGATGCCCATGCCGGCTTCCTTGGTGGCGATCTTGATCGGGCTGTCGACACCTTTGGCCTGGGCACTGTTGGTGAAGGCGGCCAAGATCAACTTCTGATCGTCGTTCACCATGCCGGACGCCTTGGATGAATTCTTCACCCAATGCTCGAAGATGTCGTTGCGCTTGGACAGCGCATTGGCGTCTCCGCAGGCCTTGGCCTTGGCGAGCACGGCTTCGATCTTCTTGACGCGAACTTCGACGCCGGGAGAGCGGCCCACCACGGCGCCCGGCTTGATGACCGCATCGCACCAATCCAGATAGGCCTGCTTCATCCGTTCGGGCGCACCCGTCCTCGCGAGGGCGAGACGGCCGTCTCTCGAATCCCAGCCTTGAGAGAAGACTTCGTTGAAGCTGCTGCCGTCCTGCAGCTTGATCTGCCGAAGCCGATTGACGTCATTCTTGGCGGATTCGGTCGACGCCAGTCCGTTGGGAAGCGAAAGGCCTGTCACCTTCTGATAGTTGGCGCCAGCGGAGGGATCGCTGCGCGCCCAGTATTGCTTGCAGTTGCCCGAGAACACCGCCCGGATCAGGCCCGCGCACATGTTGCACGGCTTGAGTGTCGAAAACAGCATGGCGCGGCCGGGCACCAGCCCCTTGATGGACAACAAGGCACGCACTTCAGCGTGGCCGCAGCCGTGTTCGCCATGCGACTTCTTGCCCATGGCGACGATCAGGCCGCGCTCGTTCGCCACCAGCGCGACGACGGACGCGTTGGCTTTTTCTTCCAGGACCAGCGCAGCCATCAAGTACAGGCGCGGGATGTTGTGATAGCCCCTGCTGTTGGGCGCGAAGATGTCACCTGCATCGAGCGGGCCCGGGCTGTCGGGCGGCGGTGCACCGGCCAGCGAGACCTCGTGAAGGTTGCCCCGCAATCCGCCTGCCTTGGCAGCCGAGGTCTGCTGCCAGATCGACGTCTGGAAACTTCCGAGCGCCGATGAAGCCAGGCTGATCAACCCGCTGGCTGCAGTCATCCACGACTGATCGAGCTTGTAGCTGCTGTGGACTGCGGTCTTGTCCCAACCCTGATCGAAGGCGTAGGCCAGCATCAGGTAGGCGGGGTCGATGTTGCCGTTCTTGGCCTTGTCCTGCACGGCAAAGTATCCGTCGCCGAAGGGCGAGGTCACCCATGCATGGGCCGCGCTCGGAAGGCCCGTGGCTTTGCTGACGTTGAACATCGTCTGCCTCCTGTGGACGCATTTGCGGGCGAAATCATAGACCCGCAACGCCCCGTCGGCAGTGAACTCTTTCAGCCCATGCGACAGCGCCCTCGAAGAGGGCGCTGCCGTCAGCTGAGCACACGCCCCTCGAGGCGTGTGCCACGCCGCAGATCAGTAGCGGTTGTTGCCGCCGCGGTAGCCGCCGCCACCGCCGTCACCACGGCCGCCGCCGTAGCCGCCGCCCGAACCGCCCGAACGCGATTCCATCGGGCGAGCCACGTTGACCGTGAGTGCGCGACCGTCGAGGTCCTTGCCGTTCAGGCCTTGAATGGCGGCTTGCGCTTCTTCGGCCGAGCCCATTTCGACGAAGCCGAAGCCCTTGGAGCGACCCGAATCGCGTTCCATCATGACCTTGGCGGAGTTGACGCGGCCGAAGGCTTCGAAGCGCTGCTGCAGCGAGTCGTCGCGGACGGAGTAGGAGAGATTGCCGACGTAGAGTTTGTTGTCCATGAGTGTTCCTGGTGAGGTGTTCAAGCCCGGAGGGGCCTTGTTGAAGAAGGGGTGGATATGGATAGGGGCAGCCGGCTAGGCCAGCTGGTTGCTCAGCACGAAGTGGCGGCCGTTGGCCAGGGCATAGCGCGCGGCTCGCGCCGCGCTGCTGAAGCTGCCCTTGAGCCGATAGACGCGATCGTGCATGCCGCGGCGAATGGATACCGACGCGGCGTACTGGCCAGCCTCGGTGACTTTCGTCATCGGTGTGACGAGGTATTTGCCCACCTCGTGGGCTTCGAATGGTTGCATGTGTCCTGAAACGACGGCCCGCTCGCGCGGTGACCGAAGACGCAACTGCAGCAGCTCGATGAGCCAGCAGGGGCGCTTGATAAAACGGGGGAAGGAGATCGGTCCGGGTTGTTTTTTGAAGAACGGACCAACGACGACGCTCGTCAAAAGGGATGTGACGTTCGGCCGGCAGGAGGGAAACTGCGAGGCCGGGACCTGTATGGCCAGCGGCTGATGCGAGGTGTCAATCAAGGACTGAGGCAACGAGCACGCCGCAGTCGATCGGGGGAGTGTAGGTGATTTATCGGTGCAGTGCCGTTTTGCGTTGCATCCGTGCCGATTTGCCGCCGAATGCGCGGCAGGCTATGCGGGCCCGGCCGCCCGCGAAAACATCTGCGCCCCCTGTGAGCGAAGCAATCCGAGCAGGCGCTGCGCGGCCGGCGACAGGTAACCCTCTTTTCTGTAGGTCACTCCGAGGAGGCGCTTCAGGGTCGTCTCTTTCAGGGCCACCTCGCGCAGCGATCCGTATTGGCCACCGGCTTCCAGGTTGTGCCGCGACAGGAAGCTCAGCATGTCGGTGCGTGCGATGAGGCGCGGCAGCAGCGGAATCGAATTGGCGTTGAGCTGAACCGTCGGCGCGGGCAAGGCGCGCGAGCGAAAGGCCGCGTCGAGCCACTGCCGGCTGGGGATGTTGTCGCCCGGCAGCACCCAGCGCCACTGCAGCAAGGTCTTCATGCTCACGCGCTTGTGCGCGAACACCGGGTGCTCGCGGCGCGCCGCGACGACCACCACGTCCTCGACGATCGGATGCGTCACGAACGCGGGGTCCGCCTCGGGCATCAGGCCGATCAGCAGGTCGATGACCCCCTCGCGCAGCTGCTCGCGCAGAGCCATGCTCGGCGCGATCGTGATGTCGATGGTGGTGTCGGGCGCCTCGGCCAGCAGCAGGTTGCAGACCTCGGGCAGCACGTGGTCGGCCGCGATCGGCCCGCTGCCGATGCGCACGTGCCCCGCGTTGCCGCGCGCGAAGTCGCTGACTTCGCGCAAGGCCTCTTCCGTGGCGCCGCGCAGCTGGCGCGCACGCGCGAGCAGCACCTCGCCGACCGGTGTGAGGCGGATGCCGCGCCCCCGGCGCTCGAACAGCGCGCTGCCGAAGGACTCCTCCAGCCGCTGCACCGCCTTGGTCAACGCGGGCTGCGTGCGGCCCAGCCTGTCGGCCGCCTGGCCCACATGTCCCATCTCGGCCACGGCCTCGAAATAGCGAAGATCGCGCAACTGCAGGTCCATTCATAGCTCCGAGGAATCGAAAGATGAACATTATCGAATGGACGGAATGAATGCGAGTTTTCAGAATCGCGGCAACCCATTCAACAGGAGACCGAACATGCATTCCAGCCGACGCACCTTCGTCGCCCTCGCAGCCCTCGGCGCGCTGGCGCTGACCACCACCGGCGTTGCCGCGCAAGCGACCTTCCCCGCCAAGCCGATCAAGCTGGTGGTGCCCTTCCCGCCCGGCGGCGGCACCGACTTCGTCGCGCGCCTGCTGGCCGAGAAGCTCACCAGCCAATCGGGCTGGACCGTGGTGGTGGACAACAAGCCGGGCGCGGGCGGCAACATCGGTCTCGATGCGGTGGCCAAGGCCGCGCCCGATGGCTACACCATCGGTTTGGGGCAGACGGCCAACCTGGCCATCAACCCCTGGCTCTACCCCAAGATGCCTTTCGACCCGCTGAAGGACTTCGCGCCGATCGGCGCGGTGTCGGCGCAGCCGGTGGTGCTGATCGTCAACGCCAGTTCTCCGCACAAGACGCTGGCCGACGTGGTGGCGGCTGCGAAGGCGAAGCCCGAATCGTTGCGCATCGGTCTGGCGGGCAACGGCACGGTGGGCCACCTGGCCGGCGAGATGCTCGAGCGCCGTGCCGACATCCGCATCCTGAACGTGCCGTACAAGGGCGCGGGCCCGGCCATGACGGACCTGCTCGGCAACCAGGTCGAGCTCAACTTCGCGAGCACGGCCGCGGCGATTCCGCAGTTGACCGGCGGCAAGGTGCGCGGGCTCGCGGTGAGCAGCAGCAAGCGCGTCACCAACGTGCCCTCGCTGGCCAACGTGCCGACGGTCGCCGAGTCGGGCTACCCCGGCTTCGATGCGATCACCTGGACCGGACTCGTCGCACCGCCCGGCACGCCGGCGGCCGTGGTCGAACGCATCAATGCCGAAGTGCAGAAGGTGCTCCAGCTGCCCGACACCGTGCACAAGCTCGCGCTCGAAGGCAGCGTGCCGACCGGCGGCAGCCCAAGCCACTTCGCGGGCTACGTGCGCGAGGAGCACAAGAAGTGGGGCACGCTGATCCGCGAGGCCAACATCCGCCTCGACTGAGCCCTGCCCTCGCTTCGATCCTGAAAGAACGCCCATGAGCTTCACCGTCTTCGTCACCGCGCCCCGGCTCGCCGCCCCGGGTGCCGCCCTGTTGGCCCAGCAAGGGGCGCGCGTGCTCTACCTCTCGCAGGCCGACGACCCGATCGAGGTCGAAGGCATCCTGGCCGCGCAGCCGGTCGACGCCGTGATCTCGCGCACGGTCGCGCTGTCGTCCCGCGCCATCCGGTCGTGCCCCACGCTGAAGGTCATCTCCAAGCACGGCGTCGGCGTGAGCAACATCGATGTCGAGGCGGCCAGTGCGCGCGGCATCCCGGTCTACGTGACGCCGGGCACCAACGCGCAGTCGGTCGCCGAGCTGACCCTGGGCCTGATGTTCTCGGCCGCGCGCCGCATCGCATGGATGGACGCCGAGCTTCGCGCCGGCCGCTGGACGCGCGCGCAGGACGGCGTGGAGCTGTGCGGCCGCACGCTCGGCCTCGTCGGTTTCGGCCAGATCGGCCAGCGCGTGGCGCGCGTGGCGCAAGCCCTCGGCATGGAGGTCGTCGCCTTCGATCCGATGCTGGCCGGCAAGCCGAGCCCGGTCGAGGGCGTCACGCTGGTGGACAGCCTGGACGCACTGCTGCCGCTGGCCGACGTGCTGAGCCTGCACGTGCCGCTGAACGGCCACACGCGCGGCATGCTGGGCGAGGCGCAGTTCGCGCGGCTGCCGCACGGCGCGATCGTCATCAACACCGCGCGCGGCGAGGTGATCGACGAGCCCGCCCTGGTCGCGGCACTGCGCGACGGCAAGCTGGCGGCCGCGGGCCTGGAC
>NZ_LYVO01000015.1 GCF_001984055.1 Variovorax sp. KK3 | reverse complement strand
CCAGGTGCGCGGCATCGCCAAGGTGGTCACCGCCGTGGCCAACGGCGACCTGCAGCAAAAGCTGACGGTGGAGGCCAAGGGCGAGATCGCCGCGCTGGCCGACACCATCAACAGCATGACCGACACGCTGGCCACCTTCGCCGACCAGGTGACGAGCGTGGCGCGCGAGGTGGGTGTGGAAGGCAAGCTGGGCGGCCAGGCCAAGGTGCCCGGCGCGGCCGGCACCTGGAAGGGCCTGACCGAGAACGTGAACCAGCTGGCCGCCAACCTGACGACGCAGGTGCGGGCCATCGCCGAGGTGGCGACCGCGGTGACGCAGGGCGACCTGACCCGCTCGATCACGGTGGAGGCACGCGGCGAGGTGGCGGCGCTGAAGGACACCATCAACGAGATGATCCGCAACCTGAAGGACACCACGCAGAAGAACACCGAACAGGACTGGCTGAAGACCAACCTCGCGAAGTTCAGCCGCATGCTGCAGGGGCAGAAAGACCTGCTGACCGTGGGCCAGCTGATCCTGTCCGAGCTGGCCCCGGTGGTCGGCGCGCAGCAGGCCGAGTTCTACCTGCTCACCACCGCCGGCAGCACGCCGCGGCTCAAGCTCTTCGCGAGCTACGCCTCGGGCGGGCAGCACGTGCACGGCAAGGAGATCGAGCTGGGCCAGGGCCTGGTCGGTCAGTGCGCGGTGGAAAAGACCAAGATCCTGCTGACCAACGTGCCGAGCACGGCCTTCCGCATCGCGACCGGCCTGTCCGAGGGCACGGCCATGGACGTGATCGTGCTGCCGGTGGTCTTCGAGGGCGAGGTGCGCGGCGTGCTGGAGCTGGCGTCGCTGGAGCGCTTCAACCCGGCGCACCAGGCCTTCCTCGACCAGCTGACCGAATCGATCGGCATCGTGATCAACACCATCTCGGCCAACATGCGCACCGAGGACCTGCTGACGCAGTCGCAGTCGCTGGCCGAGGAGCTGCAGAACCGCCAACAGGAACTGCAACAAACCAACGAGGCGTTGCAGGAAAAGGCCCGCCTGCTGGTGCACCAGAACCAGGAGGTTGAGCGCAAGAACCAGGAAGTGGAACAGGCCCGCCAGGCGCTGGAGGAAAAGGCCGAGCAGCTCGCGCTCACCTCCAAGTACAAGTCCGAGTTCCTGGCCAACATGTCGCACGAGCTGCGCACGCCGCTCAACAGCCTGCTGATCCTGTCGGACCAGCTGTGCAAGAACAACGAGGGCAACCTGACGGCGCGCCAGGTGGAGTTCGCCAAGACCATCCACCTGTCGGGCAACGACCTGCTGATGCTGATCAACGACATCCTCGACCTGTCGAAGATCGAGTCGGGCACGGTCGCGGTGGAGCTCAGCGAGCTGCGGCTGGACGACCTGCAGCGCTCGGTGGAGCGCAGCTTCCGGCACGTGGCCGAGGCCAAGCACGTGGACTTCGACATCCGCACCCAGGGCCCGCTGCCGGACAGCATCGGCACCGACGTGAAGCGGCTGCAGCAGATCATCAAGAACCTGCTGTCGAACGCCTTCAAGTTCACGCACCGGGGCTCGGTGGCGCTCACCATCGCCACGGTGGACAGCGGCTGGTCGGCCGACAACGAAAGCCTCGACCGGGCCGGCCGGGTGATTGCGTTCTCGGTGTCGGACACGGGCATCGGCATCTCGCCCGACAAGCAGCAGATCGTCTTCGAGGCCTTCCAGCAGGCCGACGGCTCGACCTCGCGCAAGTACGGCGGCACCGGGCTGGGCCTGGCGATCAGCCGTGAGCTGGCGCGGCTGCTGGGCGGCGAGATCCGCCTGGCGAGCGTGCCCGGTGAAGGCAGCACCTTCACGCTGTACCTGCCGCACAGCTACGCCGCATCGCGCGGCACGCGGCTGGGCCGGCGCCACGCCGACGGCCGCGCCGAAGCCAGGGCCGAAGCGAGGACCGAAGCGCGCAAGCCGCCACGGCGCGCGCCGGCGGCCCCGCCGGTGCCCGGCACGGTGCAGGTCGACGGCGACGTCACGGCCGAGCTGCTGGCCGGCCTCAACATCGCCGAGGACGACCGCGACAACATCCTGGCTGGCGAGAAGGTGCTGCTGGTGGTGGAGAACGACCTGGCCTTCGCCAAGATGCTGCTGCAGGCGGCCCGCCGCGGCGGCTTCAAGGGGCTGGTGAGCACCAGCGGCGCCGGCGCACTGGCGCTGGCACGCGACCACCGGCCGGACCTGATCACGCTCGACATCTTCCTGCCCGACATGGAAGGCTGGCGCATCCTCGAGCGGCTCAAGGCCGACCTGGCGACGCGCCACATCCCGGTGTGCGTGGTGTCGACCGACGACGCGCGCGAGCGCGCGCTCGAGTCGGGCGCCGTCGGCTTCCTGGCCAAGCCGCTGCAGTCCATCGACGAAGTCGACCTCGCGCTGGGCCCGCTGCGCCGCTACGTCGAGGCGCCTGTGCGCCGGCTGCTGGTGGCGATGGCGCCCTCGCCGCTGCGCACCCGCTACATCGACGCGCTGCCCGGCGGCGAGGTCGACGTGGTGCTGGCCGACAGCGCCGAGGCGGCACGCGAGGCCCTGCGCACGCAGGAACTCGACGGCCTGGCCACCGACGGCCTGGTGCCCGGGCTGCGCCGCGACGACATCGCCGAGGGCCTGGAAGGCCGGCACGACGCGACGCGGCCGTTGCCGGTGCTGTTCTACAACCCGTCGCCCGAGCAGCCGGTGCCGGGCTGGGAGCGCGGCGCCGGCGGCCCGGCGCTGCGTGCGGCGGAGTCGCTGGAGCAGCTGCTCGATGCCACGGCCCTGGTGCTCCACCGCCATGCGGAGCGGCTGTCCGAAGCCGAACGGCGCGCGGTCGAGGCGATGCACCAGGCCACCGGCTCGCTGGCCGGCCGCAAGGTGCTGATCGTGGACGACGACATGCGCAACATCTTCGCGCTGGCCGCGGTGCTGGACGCGCAGGGCATGAACATCGTGTCGGCCGAGAACGGGCGCGACGCGATCCGGCTGGTGCAGCAGGACCCGGGCATCGACATCGTGCTGATGGACATCATGATGCCGGAGATGGACGGCATGCAGACCATGCGCGAACTGCGCCGCCTGCCGCGCGGCAAGCAGCTGCCGCTGGTGGCGGTGACGGCCAAGGCGATGAAGGGCGACCGCGAGAAGTGCATCGAGGCCGGCGCGTGGGACTACCTGTCGAAGCCGGTGGACACGGCGCACCTGCTGGCCGTGTTGCGAGGCTGGCTGTGCAAATAGACGACGACCCGTCGGACTTCGCGGCCCTCCCCGATGGGGAAAAGGCCAGCATCCTGGTGGTGGACGACCTGCCCGAGAAGCTGCTGGTGTTCCGCACCGTGCTCGAAGAGCTGGGGCAAGATTTGGTGCTTGTGCGCTCGGGCGCCGACGCGCTGCGCGAGATCCTGCAGCGCGAGTTCGCCGTGATCCTGCTCGACGTGAACATGCCCGGCATCGACGGCTTCGAGACCGCGACGCTGATCCGCCAGCACCGGCGCTGCGCGCACACGCCGATCATCTTCATCAC
The DNA here is from genome assembly GCF_001984055.1 of Variovorax sp. KK3. GTDB lineage: Bacteria > Pseudomonadota > Gammaproteobacteria > Burkholderiales > Burkholderiaceae_C > Variovorax. The sequence continues at coordinate 99,606 of NZ_LYVO01000015.1, read as the reverse complement.
CTCGTATGCCGACGAGATGCAGCAGGCGCGCGGCTATTCGCTGGGCGCGGTCGACTACATCCTGTCGCCGGTGGTGCCGGAGATCCTGCGCGGCAAGGTGTCGGTGTTCGTGTCGCTCTACCTGATGCAGCGCCAGGTGCGCCGCCAGGCCGATGCGCGCGCCGCGGTGGCGGCGGCTCAGACGGCGCGCCGCGCGGCCGAGGAGAACGACCGGCGCTCGGCCTTCCTGGCCGACGCCAGCCGCGCGCTCGGCGGCTCGCTGCAGATCGAGATCGCGATGGAGCAGCTCGCGGCCCTGCTGGTGCCGCGGCTCGCGCCGCTGGCGCTGGTGCTGGCGAGCGACCCCGAACTCGGCGCCGGCGCGCTCCGGGCCGCGGCCCAGGCCGCCGACGAAGCGTGGCCGCGGCTGGTGGCCGCCTCGGACGCGGCGCTGCCCGACGGCGTGCGCGCTGCCTTGCGCGAGGCGTCGGAAGGCCGGCGGCACGTGCGCATCGACGCGCCGGCGCTGGCGCAACTGGCCGGCGCCCTGCTCGGCCCGTCGAAGCCGGTGGCGCTCGGCGCGGGCATGGTGGTGCCGCTGACGAGCGGCGAGCGCACGCTGGGCGCGGTGCTCGTGGCCGGCCCGGCCGAGGGCGATGGGCCGGACCTCGGCCTGGTCGACGAGCTGGCCGCGCGGGCCGGCGCGGCTTTCGAGAACGCGCGGCTCTACCGCAGCCTGCAGGCCGCGCAGGAGGAGCTGCAGCGCGCCAACCGCCGCAAGGACGAGTTCCTGGCCATGATGTCGCACGAGCTGCGCAACCCGCTGGCGCCCATCCACACCGCGGTGGAGGTGATCCGCCGCGTCGGAACACCGCATCCCAAGGTCGACTGGGCGCTGGACATCGCCGAGCGCCAGCTGCGGCAGCTGACGCGGCTGATCGAGGAACTGCTCGACGTGGCCCGCATCAGCCAGGGCAAGATCGTGCTGAAGCGGCAGACGCTGGACCTGCGCAGCGTGATCACGCAGAGCGTGGAGACGGTGCAGCCTTTCATCGACGGACGCCGCCAGCACCTGGCCGTGACGCTGCCGCGCGAGCCGGCCTGGGTGGCCGGCGACACCGCGCGGCTCACGCAGGTGATCGCCAACCTGCTGCACAACGCCGCGAAGTACAGCCCCGACGACACCGACATCGCGCTGGCCTGCGCCGTGGACCAGGGCGAGGTCGTCGTCTCGGTGCGCGACCAGGGCATGGGCATCGATGCCGCGCTGCTGCCGCGCATCTTCGACCTGTTCGAGCAAGGCGAGCGCGGCCTCGACCGCATGCAGGGTGGGCTCGGTGTCGGCCTGACATTGGCGCGGCGGCTGACCGAAATGCACGGCGGACGGATCGAGGCACACAGCGAGGGTCACAACCACGGCTCCGAATTCCGGCTGTGGCTGCCTTGCACGGCCGGGCCGGCGCTGGCGCCCGCGCCCGCCGCCGCCGCTGCGGCCGCCGCGCTAAGGGCCGACGCGCTGCGCGTGCTGGTGGTCGACGACAACCAGGACGCGGCCGCCGGCATCGCGGCAGTGCTGGAGCTGGAAGGACACGTGGTCCGCATCGCTGCCGACGGCCAGCAGGCGCTCGCCGCCCTCGCCGCCCACCAACCCGAGGCGGTGGTGCTCGACATCGGCCTGCCGCTGCTCGACGGCTACGAGGTGGCGCGCCGCATGCGCGCGATGCCGGAAGGCAAGGCGCTGCTGCTGATCGCCCTGACCGGCTACGGGCAGCGGGAAGATCGCAAGACGGCGTTCAAGGCCGGCTTCGACCACCACTTCGTCAAGCCGGCCGACGCGCAGGGCCTGCTGGCCTGCATCCGGCAATGGTCCGTGGGCCGCGCGGGGCACAACGGCAACATCAACAGCAGCAACAACGGGGCGGAGAACGCTGCGGCCTGATGCCCGTCAGGGGCTCGGGATGGCGCTCAGCGATCGAGCGGGCTGGACCGGCTGGACCGGCTGGACCACCTGAGCGACCTCAGCGGGCCGGCGCCGCCGCGAGCATGCGATCGAGTGCCTCGAAGTCGATGGGCTTCTGCAGATGGTGATCGAACAGGCCGGGCGTGGCTGCATCGCCGGCGTCTTCCAGGCCCAGCCCCGAAACAGCGACCAGGAGCATGGGGCGTTCGCCGGCAGCGGCACGCAGGCGGCGGGCGAGTTCGGCGCCGGAGAAGTCCGGCAGCACCAGATCGACCAGTGCGGCGTCGAAGGGGGTGGTGGCGGCAGTCGCGGCATCCAGCGCGGCCTGTGCCGTGTAGCTGCAATGGACCGCGTGGTCCTCCAGGGCGAGCAGTTCCCGCAGCAGGTCGGCCGCGGCCTTGTTGTCATCGACGATCAGCACATTCACGGCGGGGTCCTTACGAGGCAAGCACGCCAGTATCGCAGGGGTCGGGAACGGGAGCGTAGGAAAAGGCCCCGTCCCGCCTCGACACGGTGCAATCCCCTACAGCGCCGGTTCCACTGTGCCGCTCACTTCCCCGAGCCCGATGCGCACCGCGCCTTCGCGTTCGCAGAAGCCGCGCAGGATCAGCGTGTCGCCGTCCTCGAGGAAACTGCGGCGCTCGCCGTTGGGCAGCTCGACCTGCTGCTTGCCGCCGAGCGTGAGTTCCAGCAGCGAGCCGGCTTCGTCGGGCTTCGGCCCGGACAGCGTGCCGGAACCCAGCAGGTCGCCGGGCTGCAGGTTGCAGCCGTTCACCGTGTGGTGGGTGATCAGCTGGGCGGCCGTCCAATAGGCCGCATCGCGCACGTTGCCGCGGGTGAGCCGCACCGGCGCCTCGCCGGCCTCGCGCATCTTCGCGGTCTGCAGCAGCACTTCGAGCACGATGTCGAGGGCGCCGGCCGCGCTGTTGACGGGCGCGTCCAGGTAAGGCAACGGCTGCGGGTCGCCGGCCGGGCGCGCGAAGGGCGCGCGAAACGGCGCCAGCGCCTCCATGGTCACGATCCAGGGCGACAGCGTGCTGGCGAAGTTCTTCGACAGGAAGGGGCCCAGCGGCTGGTATTCCCAGGCCTGGATGTCGCGCGCCGACCAGTCGTTGAGCAGGGTCACGCCGAAGAGGTGCGCCTCGGCCTGTGCGATGGGAATGGGCTGGCCCAGCGCGTTGCCCTGCCCGACCAGGAAGCCGAGTTCCAGCTCGTAGTCGAGCCGCTTCGAGGGGCCGAAGCTCGGCGTCTTGGCATCCGGCGCCTTGGTCTGGCCCTGCGGCCGGCGAAAGCGCTGGCCCGAAATGCCGATGGACGAGGCGCGGCCGTGGTAGCCGATCGGCACCCACTGGTAGTTGGGCAGCAGCGGCTCGTCGGGCCGGAACAGGCTGCCGACGGTGCGGGCATGGTGGATGCCGGTGTAGAAGTCGGTGTAGTCGCCGATGCGGCAGGGCACAGTGAGCTCCACCGCCGACTGCGGCAGCAGGGCTTTCGACCAGGCGGCCTGCTGGTCGCTGCCCTCGGCCAGGCCGGCGGAGATGGCGGCACGCAGGTGCTGGCGCGCCTCGCGGGTGTGGCCCATCAGCGCGTTCATGTCCTCGTCGCCGATGAGGCCGGTGGCACGCAGGTCCAGCACCTGGTCGCCGATGGCGACGCCGATGCGGAAGGCATCGCTGCTGCCGGAGGGCCTGAAGCGGCCGAAGGGCAGGTTCTGGATCGGGAAGTCGCAGCCCGGCTGGTTGGCCGAAGCGACCCAGCTGCGCAGCGCCGGGTCGTGGGTGGGATTGAGCGCGTCGGGGTTCATGGCTTGAATTGGTCCTTGAGGCCGGCCCAGCAGTCGGCGTAGTCGGTGTCGAGCGCCGGGCTTTGCAGGGCCCAGGCGCTCGGGATGAAGCGGAAGCGGCTCTCGAACATGAAGGCCAGCGTGTTGTCGAGCTTCTGCGGCTTCAGGTCGGCGTGGCTCGCCTTCTCGAACGCTTCTTCGTCGGGGCCGTGCGGCACCATCGCGTTGTGCAGGCTGGCACCGCCGGGCTTGAAGCCGCCGGGCTTGGCGTCGTACTCGCCGTACACCAGGCCCATGAACTCGCTCATGAGGTTGCGGTGGTACCAGGGCGGACGGAAGGTGTCTTCCATCACCAGCCAGCGCGGCGGGAAGATCACGAAGTCGCAGTTGGCCGTGCCGGGCGTGTCCGAGGGCGAGGTCAGCACGGTGAAGATCGACGGGTCCGGGTGGTCGAAGCTGATCGAGCCGATGGTCATGAAGTTGGCCGTGTCGTACTTCACCGGCGACAGGTTGCCGTGCCAGGCGACCACGTTGAAGGGCGACTGCTTCATCGGCGCGCGCCACAGGCGGCCCGACGATTTCTTGACCAGCTCGTAGGGGCCGGTGTCGGTCTCGAAGGCGGCCACGGGCGCGAGGAAGTCGCGCGCGTTCGCCAGGCCGTTGGAGCCGATCGGGCCCAGCTCGGGCAGGCGGAATTGGGCGCCGTAGTTTTCGCAGAGGTAGCCGCGCGAGGGGCCATCGGGCAGGCCGACCTTGAACACGACCCCACGCGGCACGACCGCGATCTCGCCGGGCTTGAGCTCGAGCACGCCCATTTCGGTGGTCAGCACCACGCGGCCCTGCTGCGGCACGAAGAGCATTTCGCCGTCGGCGTTGACGAAGGCGCGGCGCTCCATCGAGCGGTTGGCCAGGTAGACGTGCGCGGCCAGGCCCGTCTGCGCCTCGGCGTCGCCGTTGGCCGCGAGCGTGCGCACGCCGTCGACGAAATCGACCTCGGCGTTCTCCAGCGGGATCGGGTGCCAGCGCAGCGGCTCGGGTGCGAGCACGACCTCGCGGTCGGGTCCGGTCTGCCACCACTGCTGTGCATAGCTCTGGTAGCGGCCCGAGACCACCGAGGGCTGGCGGCGGTACATCCAGGTGCGCCGGTTCTCGTGCCGCGGCGCGGTGAAGGCAGTGCCCGAGATCAGCTCGGGGTACAGGTCGTGCGGCGCGCGCTGCGGGCTGTTGCGGCCCTGCGGCAGGGCGCCCGGAACGGCCTCGGTGGCGTGTTCGTTGCCGAAGCCGCTCTGGTAGCGCAATGCATCGGTGCTCATGGATTTCCTTTGTCGATCGATTCGATTCGGTTCGGTCGCCGATGCCGGGTCAGCCGCGCGCCGCCGCCAAGGCTTCGCGCAGCACCGGCAGCGAACCGATGTGGTTGGCCAGCACCAGCACCAGGCGCGCATTGAAGGCATGGCTGTCCTTGATCGACAGGCCCTGGTGGGCGTCGAGCAGGGCCTCGTAGAAATCGTCCGGTGCGTCGAGGTGCGGCGTGAGGATCAGGTGCGTGCCGTCGGGCGCGTTCATGGCGGTGGTCATGTCGTGGTCCTCTCAAGACTTGGCGAGCGCGCGGGCGTGTGCGCCGCGGATGGCGGCGGCCGTCGGGCTGCGCCAGCGCGCGCACACGTGCTGGTCGGGGCGCAGCAGGTAGGTGGTGCCGGGGCGTGCGTCGTAGCGCTGCGCGGCCAGCGCATGGGCTTCGTCGAGCGGCACGCGCACGACCGCGGCAGGAACGTCGGATTCGGCCAGCGCGCGCAGGCTGGCATCGGCGGCGGCACCGTCGCCGAAGACCAGTGCGGCGAAGCGGCCGTCGGCGCCGATCGCGTCCAGCAGCCAGCCGCCCGCGGCCGCGGGCGCATCGGCCGCCACCGCGCCGGGCAGCATACGCCCCGCGAAATCGTCGACGTCGGGCGTACCGAGCGTCGAGCCATGCAGCGTGGCAGGCACCGAGAGCCGGCCGCTGTTGACCAGCGAATGCGCGAAGGCATGGCGCCGGGCCAGTTGCAGCACGGCGTCGCGGTAGAGCCGGCTCACGTCGCTCTTGGGCGTGATGAAGTCGGTGGCGCGCGTGGAGTTGCGGATGTTCTCGTCGGCGGCGTATTCGCGCTCGCGGGCGTAGCTGTCGAGCAGTGCTTCGGGCGCTTCGCCCTGCACCACCGCCGCGAGCTTCCAGCCCAGGTTGTCGGCGTCCTGCACGCCCGAGTTGGCGCCGCGTGCGCCGAAGGGCGACACGCCGTGCGCCGAGTCGCCCGCGAACAGCACGCGGCCGTGGCGGAAGGCATCCATGCGCTGGCAGGCGAAGGTGTAGACGCTGGCCCATTCGAGCTCGAACTCGGCGTCCTTGAAGGGCGAGGCTTCCAGCAGCGCCTTGACGCGCGGGATGATGTTCTCGGGCCGCTTCTCGGCCTCGGGGTCGGCGTCCCAGCCGAGCTGGAAGTCGACGCGCCAGATGCCGTCGGGCTGCATGTGCAGCAGCACGCTCTGGTTGCGGTGGAAGGGCGGGTCGAACCAGAACCAGCGCTCGGCCGGGAAGTCGGCCTTCATCTTCACGTCGGCGATCAGGAAGCGGTCCTTGAAGACACGGCCCTTGCTCTCCTGGCCGATCAGCTGGCGCACCGCGGAGCGGGAACCGTCGCAGGCGGCCAGCCAGCCGGCCTGCAGGCTGTAGGTGCCCTCGGGCGTTTCGACCGTCAGCAGCGTGTGGTCGGCATGCTGCTCGACGCCGACGACCTTGTGGCTCCAGCGGATGTCCAGGCCGGGCAGCTCGGCCGCGCGCTCGGCCAGGTAGCCCTCGACGTAGAACTGCTGCAGGTTGACGAAGGCCGGGCGGTGGTGGCCCGGCTCGGGCAGCAGGTCGAACTCGTAGATCTGCGCGTCCTGCAGGAAGACGCGGCCGAGCTTCCACGACACGCCCTTGGCCGTCATGCGCTCGCCGCAGCCGAGCCGGTCGAAGATCTCCAGCGAGCGCTTGGCGAAGCAGATGGCGCGGGAGCCGGTGGAAAGCTTGTTGTCGTTGTCCAGCAGCACCACCGGCACCCGGCGCTGGGCGAGGTCGATGGCCAGCGCCAGGCCGACGGGGCCGGCACCGACGATCACGACCGGGTGGTGGGCGGGTGCGGCGGCGTCCTGGTCGGGATGGTGGCGGTAGTCGTAGCGCAGGGACTGGTAGTCGATCTGCGCTGCGGCGGGGGCATCGGCGACTGCGTTCACGTTCTTGTCTCCGTCTGTCTTCTCGTCTTGCCCTTGGCCCCGATCAGCCTTCCAGCGTCTTCCACATCTCGACGTCGCGCTCGGCGGTCCACACGCGCGGGTCGGCGTACTTCGTCGCCTCGTCGTAGCAGCGCGTCACGTCGAAGGGCATGCAGTGGTCGAAGATGACCCAGTGGCCGTACTTGGGCTTGAGCTTGGCGTAGGTGTCCTTGTAGACGGCGTTCAGGTCCTTGCCGGCCTTCGCGCCTTCGGACACGCTGGCATACACGTCGGCGATGAAATCGCGCGTGCCGGCCAGGCCCTTGGCCACTTCTTCGGGCGTGGTGAGCGCGGCGCCGCGGCCGGGCACCAGGGCCTTGGGCTTCAGGGCGGCAATGTTGTCGAGGGTTTGCGGCCAGTCCTTGAAGTAGGCGTCGCCGGCATAGGGCGTGGCGTCGAACTCGACCAGGTCGCCCGACAGCAGGGCCTTTTCGCCCGGCAGCCAGACCACGGTGTCGCCCTTGGTGTGGCCGCGGCCGAGCTGCAGCAGCTGCACCTCGAGCTTGCCCAGCCACAGGGTCATCTTGCCGGTGAAGGTCATGGTCGGCCAGGTCATGCCCGCGGGCACGGTCTCGACGTTCTGGAACAGGCGCGGGAAACGGCCGATCTCGCTGGCCTTGTCCTCTTCGCCGCGCTCGACGATCAGGTCGTAGGTGTCCTGGCTCGCCAGGATCTGCTGCGGCTGGTAGGCGCTCGCGCCCAGCACGCGCACGGCGTGGTAATGGGTGAGCACCACGTACTTGATGGGCTTGTCGGTCACTTCGCGAATGCGGCGGATCACGTCGGCCGCCATGGCCGGGGTGGCCTGGGTGTCGGCCACCAGCACGGCGTCGTCGCCGATCACGATGCCGGTGTTCGGGTCGCCCTCGGCCGTGTAGGCCCAGGCGTGCTCCGAGATCTGGCTGAAGGTGACTTTCTTTTCTTCGAGGTCGGCCTGGCTGGCGAAGGCTTTGTTGGACTGGGTCATCGGGGGTCTCCTGTGGATTCGTCTGAAACAGATTCGTCTAAAACAAACTGATTTGCATGGAACGAACGGGCGGAGTGTAGTCCGCTTTTTGGATCATGTCTAATGCCTTCCGCATGAACGAACGACGGAGCGGCCATGGCCACTGACAACGGCGACCGCGCACAGCGCGGCATCCAGAGCATCGAGGTGGGCGGCCAACTGCTGCGTGCCCTGGTGCACCACGGCCGGCCGATGGCGCTGAAGGACCTGGCCCGCGAGGCCGACATGTCGGCCGCCAAGGCGCACCCCTACATGGTCAGCTTCGGCAGGCTCGGCTTGATCGAGCAGGACCGCGCCAGCGGCCACTATCTGCTCGGACCGCTGGCCTTGCAACTGGGGTTGATCAGCCTGCAGCAGGCCGATCCGGTGCACGTCGCGACGCCGCTCGTCGAGTCGCTCGCGCAGGAGATCGGCCACACGACCGCCATCGCCGTGTGGGGCGACCGAGGCGCCACCATCGTGCGGGTGGCCGAGTCGCCGGCCGCGCTGCACATGAGCATGCGGCATGGCACCGTGTTCTCGCTGACCAGCACGGCATCGGGCCGGCTCTTCGGCGCCTACCTGCCGGCCGAGGAAGCGCAGCGCATGCTGGAGCAGGAGCGACGCCGCGAGAAGAAGAGCGCCAGCGCCGCGCCCCGGCGCCACGTCGGCATGCCGCCGGCCCCGCCGCTGCCGGACTGGAAAGGCTTCGAGGCCCAGCTGCACGCCGTGCGCGAGCACGGCATGAGCCGCTCCGACGGCGAGATCGTGCCGGGAGTCAGCGCCATGTCGGCCCCGGTGTTCGACCACACCGGCGCGATCGCGCTGGCGATCACGGCGATCGGCACGACGGCCGTGTTCGATGCGAGCTGGGACGGGCCGGTGGCCGTGGCGCTGAAGCGGTGTGCGGGCGAGGTGTCGGAGCGCTTGGGGGCGCTGCGGCGCTGAGTCCGGATCAGTACCCTGCCTCGCCCTGGTGCCGGATTGCCAGCACGGTCACCACGTCCGTGTCTTCGTCATACCGGTACAACGTCACGCAGCGCCGCAGGCGCGAACCTCACTTGTGCCATTCAGGCGGCGGCAACTCGTCATCCGTGCCCCAACTCTCGAGCCAGGCGGAGACCTCCTGCTCGGTCGCGTGGAGCCCGGTGCTTTGCAACTCTTCCCATGCGGCAACGGCCTGCTTGCGCATCTCCTGGCGCTTTTCCTCTCGCTCCACGTATTCCGCAATCGCCTCTCGCATGAGCCAATGCGGCGAGCGATGGCGTGCGTCGGCCAGCCGTTCAAGGCGCCCCTTGAGCACCGGATCGAGTTCGATGGGAGCTGGCGCAGTCGGCGAAGAGGGGCGCGCAGGAGTCATGCCTGCTACTTTACCCGCCCTCCAACCCGACGATCATGGCGAGAATCAGCCCCGCTCGGCCCGCTCGACGCGCGCAGCCTTGAGTGCCCGCCCCCGCTCCAGGCTCTCCGCCGGCCAATGCTCCGAGCTCTTGTAGTACTCCTGCACCGCCGGCACGCCATCGGGCAACTGCACCCAGGGCTGCTTCGACATCGTGAAGATGTGGATGTCCGGCGGCAGGTGGTCCGGCATGTCCAGGGTGCCGACGCGCACGAAGCAAACCGCTTCGCCGGAGCCGGCGTAGTGGCTCCACAGCGCCACGCGGCATCGCGGGCAGCGCGCGACCTTCTGGCCTTTGCCGCTCAGCGACGGGGTGTCGACCAGCTCGACATCGCCCTGCAAGCGCTCCATGCGATCGGCCTCGATCATGGCGTTGAGCGCGAACGCGCTGCCGGATTCGCGCTGGCACCAGCGGCAGTGGCAGCAGTTGACGAAGAGCGGCCGCGTGCGCATGCGGTAGCGCACCGCGCCGCACGTGCAGCCGCCGTCGAGCGGATAGGGCGGCTCGGCACTCACTTGGACCGGCCGTCGAAGTGCTGCACCGGCACCTTGTCGAGATCCACGCCGTCCAGGCAGCGGATGTTGATCGCGGCCATCTTGTTGCCCTTGGGGTCGGTGCCTTCGCCGAAAGGATGGATGCCGCAGACCGGGCAGAAGCGGTGCGAGATCACGTGCTTGTTGAACAGGTAGGTGCTCATGTCCTCGGCCGGCGTCTTGAGCGCGAGCTTGTCGTGCGGCACGAACCACATCAGCGAGCCCTTACGCTGGCAGATGGAGCAGTTGCAGGCCATCGCGCCCTGGATCTCGCCTTCGACCTCGAAGGCGATCCGGCCGCAGTGGCAGCTTCCTTGGTATGTCATCGATGTCTCCAAAGAATGTTGCGCGGACTGCGGAGTATGCGGACCGAGCGCGGCGGCGTCTGTAGGCTTTCGCCCGAGCTCAGGTCATGAACCCGACGTTCTTGGGGTAGTTGATGCCGTTGGCGCTGCCGCCGAAATTCTTGAGGTTGGGCAAGATGCTTTCCAAGCTGCCGGCGGGCACGCCGAACCAGCTGGCCAGGGTGCCGCCGTACTGGTCGACCGAGGTGGTGGGAATCAGCCGCCCCTGCCCCACGTGGCCCTCGTAGCCGGCCAGCTTCGCGTCGTTGTTGATGCTGACCACCTGCGGCGTGCCGTAGATCTGCTTGCCCTTGACGGCGCCGCCGACGATGAAGTGGTGGCTGCCCCAGCCGTGGTCGGAACCGTCGCCGTTGGTGGCCAGGGTGCGGCCGAAGTCGGAGGCGGTGAAGGCCGTGACCTTGTCCGCCAGGCCGAGCGCCACCGTCTGCCGGTAGAACGCGGCCAGCGCGTCGCTGAGCTGCTTCATCAGGCCGGGCTGGCTGGCGATCAGGTTGTCGTGCAGGTCGAAGCCGCCCATCGAGACGAAGAACACCTGGCGCTTGGCGCCCAGCGTGTTGCGGCCGCGGATGAGGCGCGCGACCATCTTGAGCTGGTTGCCCAGGTTGGTGGCCGGGAACACGCCGGCCGCGTAGTCGGTGCCGATGGCCGTGGTGACGCTGCCCTCGGCCTCCACCGCGCGCTTGGTGATGCGGGTGTACTCGTTCTCGAGCGCATGGCCGCGGGCCTGCTGCACCATCTGCGCCATCGCGGCCTTGACGGTGCTCGAACCGTAGACGTTGCCGCCGGTCACGCTGTTGATGCGCACCGCGCCGCCGGTGCTCACCTGGTACTGCAGCGCCGTGTCGCCCGACAGGAACACCGCATTGCCCGACACCGACATGCAGGTGAAGAGCGAGTTGCTGTTCTGCCCGAGCATCAGGTCGCCGATGTTGCCGCCCCAGCCTACCGTGGAGCCCTCGGGCGACGAAGACTGCCAGGTCGACTGCTGGTCGTTGTGCGAGAAGAGCTTGGGCGGCACCGGGTACGTCTTGCGGTTGCCGGTGTTGTACTGGGCCCGCGTGAGCGGCACCACGAGCGGGCCGACGTTGAGTTGCACCGCGGCCTTGGCGTCGGTGTTGAACAGTGATGCCAGCTCGGTCATCGACGGATGCAGCGCGTACTGCCGTGCCTCGGGCAAGGCCGTGGTCGGTGCCAGCAGCGTGGGCGTGAGGTCGGCCTTGGCGATGGCGACGCCGCCGGCCGTCTGCCCGGCACCGCCGCCGCGGATCGTGCTGTAGGCGTTGTAGCTGGCGTCGTCGTAGGTGACGACGGTGTTCGCGTAGTCGTTGCCGCCGAACAGGAAGACGCAGACCAGCGCCTTGTAGTCGTCGCCGGCGGCCTGCGCGGCGGCTTCGCCCATGGCGGCCAGGTTGAGCGCGAAGGGCAGCGCGGTGCCGGTCAGGGCCAGCTGGCCGGAGCGGCGCAGAAAGGCGCGGCGGGTGTGGGCCTCGGAGTCGATCAGGTGCATCGCGCGTTCCTCATTTCTGGGCCAGGTAGCCCGGCGCGGCCATCACCAGCAACACGGCGGCGTAGACCCGGTTGTTCTTGACGGCATCGGTGCTGGTCAACGTGACCGCCGGCGTGCTCAGCGCGTTGGCGATCAGCGAGACGGTCGACGCATCGAGCTGATTGCCGGTCATCAGCAGATTGAGCCGGCGCACCAGCGCGGCCGGGTCGAGCACCAGGGCCTTCTCGGCGGCGTAGGCCGCGACCACGTCGCGGCTGTTGAAGCCGTTGGCCAGCACGTTCTGCATGAAGTTGAGGTAGCCGCCCACGCTGGTCTCGTTGACCAGCTGGAACTCGGGCGCGACCAGCTTCGCGCTGGCCATGGCGCTCGACGGCGGCACGTAGCCCGGGCGGAAGAAGTTGAAGACCGATGGCGAGCGCAGCGGGCTCTGGCCCAGCTGGTCGTTCGGGCGCGAGAGGTTGCCGATCTTCCAGGTGCCCAAGGTGGAAGCGATGCCGAAGGTGCGGCCCCACTGCACGAGGCGCAGCATGGGCTCGCGCAGGCGGCCGAAGTTCGCATCGGTCAGGCCGGCGGGGCTGCGCGCCTCGTTGTCGAGCAGCACGGCGGCGAACACGCTCTTCATGTCGCCGCGCACGCCGGAACCGTTGTCGGCGAAGACGTCGGCCACGCGCTTGACGTAGGCGGCGCTCGGGTTGCTGGTGACCAGGCGCTGGATGAGCTGCCGGCCGATGAACGGGCCGACGTTGGGATGGTTGTGCAGCGTGTCCAGCGCGGTCTTCAGCGCGGCCTTGCCCTCGGTGTTGGCGGGCACGGTGGCGCCCAGGAACTTCGCCTCGAGCATGGAATGGCGCGAAGCGGTGAGCGCCATCGGCCGCGTGGTCCAGCCGTTGCTCTCGACGGTGTAGCTGGCGCCGGGCGGGGTGAAGGCGTTGCGCTCGGACGTGGGAATGTCGAGCTCGTAGCCGGTGAAGACGCGCGCCAGGTTGGTCACGTCGTCCTGGGTGTAGCTTTCCAGCGGCACGCCGTCGGCACCTGTCTTGACCGAGCCGTCGGGGTTGAGCTGGTAGAGGCCGATGGTCATGAGCTGCATGACCTCGCGCGCGTAGTTCTCGTCGGGCTGGCGGCCCTGGGCGTTCTCTTTCTGGTTGCCCCGGGTGTTGAGGTAGTAGCCCATCGCCGGGTTGAGCGATACGTTCTCCAGCAGCTGGCGGAAGTTGCCGGTGACGCCGGCGACCAGCGTGTCCCAGAACTGGGCGAACATGTACGCGTTCCAGCTGGTGCCGATGTCGTTGGCCGACACCACGAAGATCTCGGACAGTGCGAGCGCCATGCGCTTGCGCGTGGCGTCGGTCGAGGTCATGAGCTGGTTCCACACCATGTCGTCGCTGTTGACCGCGTCGTAGGGCTTGCTCGCGACCCAGGCCCAGCCGGTCTGCGCGGTCGGCGCGTCCATCTGCGCGCCGAGCCAGGGCAGGTAGCCCTGGCTGCGCACGGCGGCGATCTCGGCCTCGGAGGCGGAGAACTGGGCTTGCAGCAGGAAGCGGGCGGCCTCGTCGTCGGTCTGGGGCTTGGCGTAGACGTAGCTCTGGCCGGACTGGGTGCTGGCCAGCGGCGTCAGCGAGCCGGCCTGGACGCTTTCGCCGTTGGTGGTGCTACCGCCGAAGCCGGCGAATCCCACGGCACCGCCGCCACCGCCTCCGCCACCTCCGCCACCGCCGCAGGCGGCGAGCGCAGCCGCAGCCAGTGCGGCAGCCGCCGGAGCCCAGGGGTTGTGCAGCGCGGCGTCCGGGCCGGCTGGAGGGGTTGTCGTCGTGTCAGGCGCACGCAGCGGCCCGTCGGTCGCCGCGGGGCGACCGGTCGCAATGTCTTCCACCATGAGTTCCTCGCTCCTCGGCGCTCTGGCGCCTTCGAATTCAAGGCAAGCACTGTGCCGGGCCAGGGCGGGGCAAGGGAACCCCTTCAGCGCGAAGATGACGACAACATTTGTCTTGGAATGTGACTTTTTCCGTCAGGTCGGCGAGATTGGCCGAACGCTGTCACTCGAAGCGCGACTTTATGCCTTGGCTTTTTCGAGCGCGTCCCTAGTACGAATGGCCTCATTCCGCGCCACGGCCGCGAAGTCCTCGCCGTCGGAGGCGTAGCAGATGGCACGCGACGAATTGACGACGATCGGCGCATCAGGCCGCCAGCCTGCACGCACGGTGGCGACCGCGTCGCCGCCCTGGGCGCCGACGCCGGGGATCAGCAGCGGCACAGTCGGCGCCAGCGCGCGCACCCGCTCGATCTCGGCCGGATAGGTCGCACCGACCACCAGGCCGAGCTGGCCGTTGAGGTTCCACGGGCCCTGGGCCAGCCGCGCGACGTGCTCGTACAGGAAGGGCTGGCCGCCGACGTCCGCCAGGCGCTTGGCCTGCAGGTCGTCGCCGCCCGGATTGCTGGTGCGGCACAGCAGGAACGCGCCCTTGCCCTCGTGGCGCAGGTAGGGTGCGACCGAGTCGAAACCCATGAAGGGCGAGAGCGTGACCGCGTCCGCCCCGTAGCGCTCGAAGGCCTCGCGCGCGTATTGCTCGGCGGTGGAGCCGATGTCGCCGCGCTTGGCATCGAGGATCGTCGGCACATGGGGCGCGTTGCGGCGCATGTGCTCCATGAGCTTTTCGAGCTGGTCCTCGGCGCGGTGCGCGGCGAAGTAGGCGATCTGCGGCTTGAAGGCGATCACCAGGTCGGCCGTGGCGTCGACGATGGCGGCGCAGAAGTCGTAGATGCGGCCGGCGTCGCCTTTCAGCCCGGCCGGAAATTTGGTGGGTTCGGGGTCGAGGCCCACGCACAGCAGCGAGCCGTTGCGGCGCTCGGCGGCGCGCAGCTTGTCCAGGAAAGTCATGGGCGGGAATTCTAGGAGGGGGGCCGAAGGCGGCTGGGAAACGGCGGGGGAACGGCTAGGAAACGGCTAGGAAGCAGCATCGATCTGGTCGGCAGCCAAGCACAGGTCGGCCCAGGCGCGGGCCTTGTCGGCCGGGTTGCGAAGCAGGTAGGCGGGCGGATAGGTGGCGACCAGCGGCACGGCCTCCCAGCCGGGCAAAGCGATGCGCGAAGCCCGTCCGCGCAGCCGGCCGAGCGGCTCGCCGCTTTGCAGCAGGCATTGAGAGGCCAGCGGGCCCATGGCCAGGACCACCTGCGGCGCAATGGCCGGCATTGGCAGGCCGTCGGACAGCGGGCGCGGGCTGCCAGGCTGGCCGGAAGCCACGCCGCGGTGGGTGCGCATGAGCTGCACGGGAACGGCGCCCGTGTGCAGCTGCAGCGCGCGCAGCATGGCCTCGAACAGGCGGCCGGCATCGCCGGCGAAGGGCTCGGCATGGCGGCCGTCGGGACCGGGGGGCATGTCGGCGACGATCAGCCAGCCGCCCGGTGCATCGCCCTCGGGGCCGTAAAGAAGGCGCGGCGGCTCGATCAGCACGCTGGCGGCCGACGGAGCGGCAGCGGGGCGTGCGACCACCGGCGGCGCCGGCGTGGCGATCGGCCAGGTGACCGGAGCGGACGCGGGCGCGCTGGCGCGGGCAGGCTGCGGTGCCGCTTCGGGCGCGACGCGAGGCGCCGCAGCCTGTGGAGGCGCAGGCACATCCGCCGGCGCCGCGACCGGCCACCAGAGCTTGATGCCCATCTCTTCGAGCATGGCGCGCTGACGCGCGTCGAGGTTCATGCCGCCGTCACCCGTGGGAACCGTCATAGCCCGCCCCAGGCGCTGTTCGATTCGTTGAGGCGCAGGCTCATGACCACGGCATCCTCGCGCGCATGGCCCTCGGCCGGGTAGTAGCCCTTGCGCATGCCCACGCGGCGGAAGCCCTGGCGCTCGTAGATCGACAGCGCCCGCTGATTGCTGGCGCGCACCTCGAGCCACAGCCACTGCGCGTTCTGGCCGCGCGACCAGCCGGCCAGCGCTTCGAGCATCAGCGGGGCCCAGCCCTGGCCCTGGAACATGGGTGCGACGGTGATGTTGAGCAGGTGCACCTCGTCGACGCCCTTCATGGCCACGAAGTAGCCGATCAAAGTCTCTTCACCGGACTGCGAGGCCGGCCGGCCCCAGAGCGCGCGCGGGCGCCGCGCCGGCGGTGCGTCGCCCGGCATGGGCGCCGGTGCCACCAGGCACTGGCAGTGGTAGCCGGCGGCCATCGAGTCGCTGAAATTGGCGGGCGTCCAGGGGTGCGTGTAGGCACTGCGCTCGATGACGCACACGGCCGCGACCCGCTCGAGCGTGATCGGCTCGAGGCGTGCTTCTCGCGGCTGCAGGACGGCGCTCATGTGCTCTGGGAACCCGGCGTCGCCTTGAGGGCGGCGCGCTCTTCGGTGGTTTGTGCAACTTTATCCCGAACATACAGCGGCCAGGCCTGTGCCGGCGCGACCGCCCTGCCGGCGGCAAGCAGATCGGGGGCCAGCCGCAGCATGGCCTCGGCGGTGGGAAGCGCATCGTGGCGTGCGGCGGACGGCGGCAGTCGCTCGCCGTACGCCGCGAAGACATTGCCGGCCAATGCCCAGCCGGGCGGCACCTGGAGTTGCTCCGGCGCCATCAGCTGCGGCTCGGCCGGGGCCTCGGGGCGCTCGAAGTCGTAGCGGGCGGCATAGAGCTCGTCCATGCGCGCATCGAGCAGTGCGACCACCTGGAGGGCGCCGAAGCGGTGACGCGCGTCCTCGGCCACCGCGTGCAGGGTGTCGATCGGCAGCAGGGACACGCCGGCGCCGAAGCCCAGGCCCTGTGCAACCGAGCAGGCGGTGCGCAGCCCCGTGAAGGAACCGGGCCCGCGGCCGAAGGCGATGGCGTCGAGCTCCGCCATGGCCAGCCCGACCTCGGCCAACAGCTGCCGGATCAGCGGGATCAGCGTGCCGGAGGCCTGTGCGCCGCCGGCGCCGGCGCGTGCGATCACCCGGTCGCCATGGCGCACCGCCACCGACAGCAATTCGGTGCTGGTGTCGAAGGCCAGGAGCTTGGTTGACGCCATGTGCCTCAGCCTCGTGCAGCGGCAGCCGCGGCCACGCTGCGGGCGCCCACGCGCTGCACGCCGAACAGGATGCCGGCGGTGACCAGCAGCAGGCCCGCGATGAGGTTCCAGTACAGCGGCTCGTTCAGGAAGACCACCGCGGCCAGCGCCGACAGGCCTGGCACCAGCGCAGTGATCATGGTGGTGCGCACCGGCCCGAAATACTGGACCATCCGCGTGAAGGTGATGCCCGAGATGACGACCGAGCCGAGGCCCTGGAACATCATCTGGAAGACGATCTCGCCCCACGGCGCGCTGCCCAGCCGGCTCGCCACCAGTCCGAAACCGGCCAGCAGCGCATAGGCCGGCACGTAGACCAGAAAAGCGAAGACGGTGATGGCGATGGTCGCGCGCACCGCGTCGAGCCCTTCGCGCCGCACGACCACGCTGTAGCAGGCCCAGCAGAAGGCGGCCCCCATGAACAACAGGTCGCCCTTCCAGAGCTCGCCGCCTTCGAGGGCGTGCAGCAGGCTGGCACCGCCCACCAGCAGGTCGCCCAGCACGATCAGCGCCAGGCCGAGCAGGCGCGCCGGGGTCAGGCGGTCGTGCAGCACCACGGCGGCGAGCACGGCCGTCCACAGTGGCAGGCTGCCCGGCAACAGCACCGAGGCATGGATGGCCGGCGCATAGAAGAAACCGGAATAGGAGAGCACGGCATAGGCGAGGCCGCCGAACACGCCGGTGACCGCCGTCGTGCGCAGCGCCAGCGGCGAGAGGCCGAACAGCGAGCCCTGCGCGGGATCGCGCCGGCGCGCCTGCGCGACCAGCCATGCGCCCCAGGGCAGCAGCACCAGGCTGGCGCCGCAGATGCGCGCGAAGGCGATGTCGAGGGGCGTGAGCGAGCGCCCGGCCGAGGCGCGGGCGATGACGATGAAGGCGGTCCAGACCAGGACGGTGACGATGGCCGCGCCGATGCCGATTGCACGGGGGGACAGGCGGGGAGCGGCGGGCATCGGGCGATTATCGAGGGCAGGCCATGCACCACGCTGCGGCGGGCCCATGCAGCGAGCGCCGTGCCGGGGCGGCCCGGGATAATCGCGCGATGCCTTTTGCCCCAACGCTGGCTTCGATGCTCGCCTCGAAGCAGATCGCGCACCGCGCCGCCCGTGTGTCGACCCTGTGCGCCCTGATCGCTTCGGTGCCCGCCCTGGCCCAGAGCCTGCCGCCCGAAGTCGAAGCCGCGCTGGCCCGCGCCAAGGTGCCGCGCGAAGCCGTCACCATGCTGGTGGCGGAT
This sequence comes from Variovorax sp. KK3, assembly GCF_001984055.1. Taxonomy (GTDB): domain Bacteria; phylum Pseudomonadota; class Gammaproteobacteria; order Burkholderiales; family Burkholderiaceae_C; genus Variovorax. Next base: position 81,545 of record NZ_LYVO01000015.1, on the reverse strand, counting down.
GCTGAAGCCGTGCGCCCGCCGCGGCTGGCCTGGCGCTCGCAGGTGCCGATGAACCCGGCTTCGGTGATGAAGCTGGTCACCACCTATGCAGCGCTCGACCTGCTCGGGCCGGCCTATGCCTGGCGCACGCCGGTGTACGTCGACGGGCCGGTGCGCGACGGCGTGCTGGCCGGCAACCTCTACATCCAGGGCCAGGGCGATCCCAAGCTGGTCATCGAGCGCCTGTGGCTGCTGATGCGCCGCGTGCAGGGCCTGGGCATCCACACCATCCGCGGCGACATCGTCCTGGACCGCGGTGCATTCGACGCGGCCGAGACCGACCCCTCGGCCTTCGACGGCGAAGGCTCGCGCCCTTACAACGCCGCTCCGGACGCGCTTTTGATCAACTTCCGCTCGGTCGTGATGACCTTCCAGCCGAACCGCGACGGCCAGACCGCGCAGATCGCCTACGAGCCGGCGCTCAGAGGCGTCGCCATGCAGGCCAACGTGCCGCTGTCGGCCGGCGATTGCGGCGACTGGCGCGCCACGCTGGCACCGGCCCTGGCCGACCCGTCGCGCATCGGCTTCGCCGGCACCTACCCCGCCGCCTGCGGCGAGAAGACCTGGGCGGTGGCCTACACCGAGCCGCGCAGCTATGCGGTCCGCGCCGTGGGGGGCATGTGGGCCGAGATGGGCGCGAAGCTGCAGGGTCAGGTGCGCGAAGGCCCGGTGCCGGCGGGCCTGAAGCCAGCCTTCGAGGCCGTCTCGCCGCCGCTGTCCGAGGTGGTGCGCGACATCAACAAGTTCAGCAACAACGTGATGGCACAGCAGGTCTTCCTCACGCTCGGCTTGCAGCAGAGGCGGCGCGGCACGCCGGAGGCCGCCCGCGCCGCGATGCGCCAGTGGTGGAACGAGCGCATCGGCACCGGGGAGGGCCAGCCGGTGTTCGACAACGGCTCCGGGCTGTCGCGCGACGAGCGCATCAGCGCGGCCGCGCTGGCGAAGATGCTTCAGGTGGCCTGGCGCTCCCCGCTGATGCCCGAACTGGTCTCGTCGCTGCCGGCCATGGGCGTGGACGGAACGCTGCGCCGGCGCACGCTGCGCTCGGGCGGCGCGGCCCACCTGAAGACCGGCACCCTGCGCGACTCGGCCGGCATCGCGGGCTATGTGCACGGCGCCAGCGGAAGGCGCTGGGTGGTCGTGGCCATCGCCAACCACGGCAACGCGGCGGCGGCACGCCCGGCCTTCGACGCACTGGTCGACTGGGCGGCGCAGGACAACTGAGGCGACTCCGCGCACCTGCCTTCGGGGTCGCCGAGGCGACTGGCGGTCGCTTCGGCTCGGGCTTTCCCTTGGTCCGGACAGGAGGCGCGGCCCTAGGATGGGCCGCTTCCCTTGGTACGACAACACCCCAGAACGGAGACAAGCCCCATGAAACGTCTGCATCTCTTGAGTGCCATCGCCACGGCCGCGCTGCTCGCCTCGTGCGGCGGCGGCGGCGATGGCGGCAACGGTTTCGCCTTCATCGGCGCGGGTACCGGCACGGGCACCGGCGGTGGCGGCACCGTGACCACCGGCGCATTGCAGGAGCCGCCCGTCATCGTAACCACGCTGAGCGCCGCGCAGATCGACGGCGCCAGCGCGCAAAGCGGGCTGCAGGCCATCAGCGGCAAGGCGCGCTGCGACGTCAACGTGATCTCGCTCAATTACACGACCGTCGGGCCGAAGGGCGAAGCCACCAATGCGTCAGGTGTGCTGCTGATGCCGGCCGGCAGCTGCGCCAGCGGCGCGCCGCTGGTGGCCTATGCCAAGGGCACCGACGTCCAGAAGCCGCGCACGCTGGTCAATCCGCAGGACCCGGAGACCTTCACGCTGACCGCGATGTACGCGGCCCAGGGCTACGCGGTGGTCGCGACCGACTACCTGGGCTATGCCAAGTCGACCTTTCCCTACCACCCCTACCTGCATGCCGACTCCGAGGCGCGCACGGTGCTCGACTCGGTGCGGGCCGCGCGGGCGGCGGTGGCGAGCGCGGGCGGGTCGCTGTCGGGCAAGGTGATGATCACCGGCTATTCGCAGGGCGGCCATTCCTCGATGTCGGCGCATCGCGCGGCCGAGCGCGACAACGCGGCCGAGATCAACGTGGTGGCCGGCGCGCACCTGGCCGGGCCTTACAACCTGTCGGGCTCGTTCAAGGTGACCCAGGCGATCGCGGGCTACCAGTACTTCGTGCCGATGATCGTCAACTCGTACCAGCGCGTGTACGGCGACGTCTACACCGACATCAACACGGTCTACAAGCTGCCCTACGCCAACTACATGGACAACCTGCTGCCGAGCCCGACGCTGAACTACACGACGCTGTTGACCACCGGCACGCTGCCGGGCGGCACGCCGAACCAGGCGCGCGACGCGTTGTTCCAGGCCGCCTACATCGCCGACGTGCAGACCAATCCGAACAACGCGCTCTACCTCGACGCCAAGAAGAACGACCTGTTCGGCTGGAACCCGAAAGCCAAAACGCTGCTGTGCGGCGGCGCCGGCGACCCGACCGTGCCACCGGCCGTGCACATGGTTCCGATGAAGGCCGACTTCGACTCGCGCGGCGTGACGACGGTGACGACGGTGGACGTGGACGCGCAGATCCAGGCGACGTTCGGGCCGGGCGGCAGGGCGCCGACCGACCCGACGACGGCCGCTTACGCGACCTACTACGGGGCGTATCACGGCACCTACGAGCCGCCTTTCTGCCACGCGCGTGCCAGGGCTCTCTTCGACACGGTGAAGTAGGCTCTCCCCCAGGCTTGCTCGCTTCGCGTAGCCGCCAACCCCCTCACCGGGGGCGCTGCCAGCCGCCCGGCAAAGCCGGTTCCGCGGCAGCCTTGAACGGGCGCGCTTCGCGCAGCCGCGCAGGCAAACGCTACGCCGCGGCCGCTCTCTGAAGCCGGTCGCGCACGCCTTCCCACTCCGGCGTGGAGGGCGGTGCTTCGACCCAGATCAGCTTCACGCCCTCGTCGTCGAACTGCCGCAGCAGGGCGAACAGCTGTTGCGCCGCAGCCGCTGCATCGTCGGGCATGCGGCGCAGCAGCACGCGCTGCGAACGGCTCTTGAGCGGGCTGCGTGCCCACACCGCCAGGTGCGCGGCATTGACGCCCAACACGTCCAGGCCGGTCTGCAGGGCCTTGGCGTCCATCAAGCGGAGCTTGGCAGCGGGTGCGTAATGCGCCTCCAGCGTGCCAGAGGCACGCGGGTCGGGCGCGGCCAGCTCGTGCCGGTCGCGCAGCGGCTCGCCGCAGGCGGCTTCGATCTGCGTACGCGTGATGGCCCCGGGCCGCAGCAGCACGGGCTGTCCCCGGCTGCAATCGACGATGGTGGATTCGATTCCGACGTCGCAAGGACCGCCGTCGATCACCAGCAGCGCGTCGCCGAACTCCTGCCGCACGTGCTCGGCGGTGGTGGGGCTCACGCGGCCGAAGCGGTTGGCGCTGGGCCCGGCCACGCCGGGCACGCCCTGCTCGGCACAGGCCTCGAGCAGCGCCTGCGCCACCGGATGGGCGGGGCAGCGCAGGCCGACGGTGTCCTGCCCACCCGCCGCCGCGGCGGCCACGCCGGGCTGCCGGGTGACGATCAAGGTCAGCGGGCCGGGCCAGAAGGCCTTCACCAGCTTTTGTGCAAAGGGCGGCAGCGGCTGCGCGAAGCGCGACAACGCCTCGGTGCCCTTCGTGCCGGCCGCCACGTGCACGATCAGCGGGTGGTCGCTGGGCCGCCCCTTGGCCGCGAAGATGGCGGCCACCGCCTCGTCGCTGCTGGCATCTGCGCCCAGGCCGTAGACCGTTTCGGTCGGAAAGGCGACCAGGCCGCCGGCACGCAGCATGCGGGCGGCCTCGTCGATCGCTTCGGGCAACCGGCCATCTCGAATCATCGCCAGTGCCCGCCCTATTCAGACAGCGGGATCGGCAGGCCCAGCAGCGCGGCGGCGAAGTCGGCCGTGCTGCGCACCTGCTCGATGTCGTCGCCGGTGAGCGTCAGGTGGCCCATCTTGCGACCGCGCCGCGCGCCTGCCTTGCCATAAAGGTGCAGGTGGGCGCCCGGCAGCGCGAGCACGTCGGCCCAGCGCGGCTCGACAGGGGCCTGCGCCCCCCGCGGTGCGCCGGCGGTGTCGACGTCGGGAAACCACAGGTCGCCCAACAGGTTCAGCATCAGCGCCGGGCTGTGCTGGCGCGGGGCAGTGAGCGGCAGGCCGGCCAGCGTGCGCACCTGAAGCTCGAACTGCGACACGTCGCAGGCATCGAGCGTCCAGTGGCCGCTGTTGTGCGGGCGTGGCGCCATCTCGTTGACCACCAGCGAGCCATCGGACAGCACGAAGAACTCGACGCACAGCACGCCGACGTACTGCAGGCCTTCCGCGATGGCGATGGCCGAGTTGACCGCCAGCCGCGCGGGCGCCTCGGGAATGTTCTGTGCATGCACCTCGGTCACCGCGAGGATGCCGTTGCGGTGCAGGTTGCGCTGCGGCGGGAAATGCACCACCTGCCCGTCCTGGCCGCGCGCGACGATCACCGAGCATTCGTAGTCGAGCGGCATCAGCTTTTCGAGCACACAGGGCACCTGGCCGGCGCTCTCCCAGGCGGCGGCCAGCTCTTCGCGATCGCTCACGCGCTGCTGGCCCTTGCCGTCGTAGCCGAGGCGCGCGGTCTTCAGGATGCCGGGCAGCAGGTTGGGCGGCACGAGCGCCATCTGCTCGTCGGTCTCGATGACCGCATAGGGTGCGCAGTCGACCCCGCAGCTGACGAAATGGCTTTTCTCGCGCACGCGGTCCTGCGCGATCGCGACCGCGGCGGCGCCCGGCCGCACCGGCCGTGCCACCGCAAGATGCTCCAGCGAGGGCGCCGGCACGTTCTCGAACTCGGTGGTGATGGCGTCGGCCAGGCCGGCCAGGCGCGCGAGGCCGTCGATGTCGGTGTAGTCGGTGTGGATGTGGTGGTGGCTCACCCGGCCGGCCGGGCTGTCGGCATCGGGGTCGAGCACTGCGGTGAGGTAGCCCATGCGCTGGGCGGCGTGCACCAGCATGCGGCCGAGTTGACCGCCACCCACCACGCCGAGCGTGGCGCCGGGAAGGATCGCGCTCACAGGGCACCCCCGCCCTGGGGCGTGAACGGCGACACCGCGCCCGGCGCGGATGCATCTGCCGGTGGGAGCGTCATCGAACGGGCGGCCTCGGTCTGCCGAGCCCGGAACGCGTCGAGCCGTTCGCGAAGCCCCGCATCGCCTACGGCCAGCATCGCGACGGCGAACAGGGCCGCGTTGGCCGCGCCGGCGTTGCCGATGGCGAACGTGGCGACCGGCACGCCCTTGGGCATCTGGACGATGCTGTAGAGCGAATCGACCCCCTGCAGGTGCCGGCTGGCGACCGGCACGCCCAGCACGGGCACGGTGGTCTTGGAGGCCAGCATGCCGGGCAGGTGGGCCGCGCCGCCCGCACCTGCGATGATGGCTGCCAGGCCGCGCCCGGCGGCGCTCTCGGCGTAGGCGAACAGTTCGTCGGGCATGCGGTGGGCCGAGACCACCCGCGCCTCGTGGGCAATGCCGAATTGCGTGAGAATCTCGACCGCGTTGCGCATCGTCTCCCAGTCGGAGTTCGAGCCCATGACGACGCCGACCTGAATGGGTTGGTTCATGTTTTCAATTTTACGTTTCACCCCCATCCTGACGCGATGATCGACATCACCCTCGAAAATTTTCAGACCGAGCTGATCGACGGCTCGATGACCACGCCGGTGTTGCTCGACATCTGGGCCGAATGGTGCGGCCCCTGCAAGCAGCTCGGGCCGGTGCTCGAGAAGCTCGAGGTCGAATACGCGGGCCGCTTCACGCTGGCCAAGCTCGACGCCGACAAGGTGCCGCAGATCTCGCAGCAGCTGAGCCAGATGTTCGGGGTGCGCAGCATCCCCTTTTGCGTGATGTTCAAGGACGGCCAGCCGGTGGACGGCTTCGTCGGCGCCATTCCGGCAGACCAGATCCGCGCCTTTCTCGACAAGCACGTGCCGGGCGAAGACGAGCTCGAGGCCGCCGAGCACGAGGAGGCCGCGCAGGACGCCCTGGCCGAGGGGGACACCGAAGGCGCGCTCGAACGGCTGCAGCACGCGGTGGCGGCCGACCCGGCCAATGACGATGCTCGCTTCGACTACGTGAAGCTGCTGATGCAGCAAGGCCGCGTCGACGATGCCAAGGTGGCCTTCGCGCCGGTGATCGCCAAGGCGCCGGCCGTGCGGCGCTTCGATGCGCTGCAGCGCTGGATGGACGCGGCGGACTTCGCCGCGCCGGTGGCCGGCGCCGCGCCGACCATCGCGGATGCCGAGGCGCGCATCGCCGCCAACAAGCGCGACTTCGACGCCCGCTACGACCGCGCCCGCCTGCTCATGCAGGCGCAGCAATGGACCGAAGCCATGGACGAGCTGCTCGACATCCTCATGCGCGACAAGGGCTGGAACGACGAACTGGCGCGCAAGACCTACATCGCCATCCTCGAGATCATCGAGCCGCCGAAGCCCAAGGTGGCCGATGGCCAGATCCCGCCGGACGACCCGACCGTGGCCAGCTACCGCCGTCGCCTGAGCAGCGTGGTCCTGAGCTGATCCCGCATACCGCGGCCGGAGAACTTTCGCGTGGCCGCGAAGCTCGCATACGATGGGCGGGTTTCATTGTGTTGCAGAAGGAAAGTCCGGCCATGCGCTTCCTCTTCCTGACCACGGCCCTGGCGGCGTCGATGATGGTGTCCGGCTGCGGCAGCGGCATCAACCTCGACGAGCCGATCGAAGGACCGGTCTGGCAGCTCGAGCAGCTCGGCAACGAGCTGATCGAGCCGAGCGCCGACCCGCGGCGCAATGCCAAGATCCAGTTCGATCGCAGCAGTGGCCGGATCACCGGCTCGGGTGGCTGCAACAACGTGAGCGGCACTTACGAGCGCAGCGGCAGCACGCTGCGCATGCGCCAGCTGGGCGCCACCCGCATGGCCTGCCCCAACGAGGCCGCCAACATCAACGAAACCCAGTTCTTCGCAGCGCTGCAGGCCACGACCAGCTACCGGCTGCAGGGAAACGCGAAGCTGTCGCTCCTGGATGGCAACGGGCGGACGGTGGCGACGCTGAGCAACGGCGGCGGGCGCTGAAGCCACGTCGCGCCGGTCACCACCTGACGATCACCACCTGACGATCACCACTTGGCGGGCAGCGGCTTGAGCAGCAGCAGCCGCGACCCTTGCGCCGTGACGTAGCCACCGCTTTCCAGGTCTTTCCAGAGCCGGCTGACCATCTCGCGCGAACAGCCGATCTCGCTGGCCATCGCCTGGTGGGTCAGGCGTGCCATCACCCAGCCACCTCCGCCCTGCGGCTGCGATCGCGATTCCAGCAGCGCCTTCAACCGGCTGTAGACGTCGAGAAGCGCCATGCTGCGCGCACTCTGCGTGGCCAGCCTCGCGCGCTTGATCAGACGCATGATCAGTTCCTGCGCGAGCTCGGGGTCTTGCGCCAGCTGCCGCAGCATGGTCTCGCGGCCCACCACGGCGCACAGCGTGGCTTCGGTGGCCTGGATGCTGGCCGAGCGCGGCCCGCCGTCGAGCGACATCTCGCCCACGTACTCGCCGGGTCCGTGCAAGCCGAGAGTGACCTCGCGTCCGCGCGCGTCGGAGACGAAGGCTCGCACCTGGCCGGTCAGGACGATGTAAAGCGTGCCGCCCTCGTCGCCTTCCTCGATCAACATGGCGTGGCGGCGGTAGCGCCGTTGCACACCCAGCGCTGCCAGTCTCTGGAGGGTCGGCGGCAGTGCGGCAGCGGGGTCGGCGCGGGATACGACGGGCGTCGGCAGCATCCGGGGACTATACGGCCCGCACCCCCTTCGGCACGAGCCCCTGTAGCGGCCGGCAGGCCGCCGAAGAGTGCACACGCGTCGCAGCCCTTCAGTCCGAGCCCACCAGGCGCAGCGCCGACACGATCTGCGGCATGCGCGAGAGTTCGCGCACGATCTCGCGCACGCTGCCGCGGCCGGTCTTCTGGCGCACGTTCTTGATGTGGGTGCGAACGGTGGAGACGCGGATGCCCTGCAGGCAGGCGATCTCCTGCGCACCACGGCCCGCGCACAGTTGCGTCAGCACGCCCTGCTCGGCCGGCGTCAGGCGCTTGGCGCGGGCGAACATCTGCATGGTGAGGGTTTCGCAGGTCGAGCGCCGGCTGCACATGATCAGCACCGTGTCGATGGTGCCGCTGCCGTGCAGCATCGCCAGTGGCACGAAGGCCAGCATGAGCGGCTCGCCCTCGGCGTCGAGCTCCACGATGCTGCGGCAATCGCGCTCCGCGTCCTTCAGCGCCTGGCGGATGCGCGCCTGCCAGGCCGGCAGCGCGGTCCACAGCATGCCGTCGACCTCGCGCAATGCGCGGCCGCCCGCCAGCTCGCGGCGTGCCGGCCGGTTGGCATGCAGGAGGCGGCCGGTCAGGTCCACCATCAGCAGGCCGTGGTCGATCTCGTCGAGCACGCGGGCCAGCAGGCCGGCCTGCAAGGCTTCTGGCGGAGCATCGTTGCGCAGGACGGGCGATACGGTGGCAGCGGCGTTCATGGCACTTTCCCCTTACATGCGATTTGGTAAGAGGAAAGTTTGAACACTCCTGGAATGGGCGGGCAGTGACTATTGCCAGCCAGCTTGTGACTTATTCACGTCGGCCGCGTCGGCCGCCCGCCAGCCCCATCAGCGCAATCAGCCCGTCAGCCGCTGCAGGCACTCGCGGTACTTGGCGGCGGTTTTCTCGATCACCTCGGCGGGCAGGCGCGGTGCCGGCGGCGTCTTGTCCCAGGGCTTGCCATTGATGCGGACGCCCTCCAGCCAGTCGCGCACGAACTGCTTGTCGTAGCTCGGCGGATTCGTGCCGGCGGCCAGGGCGGACTGGTAGCCCTCGATGGGCCAGTAGCGCGAGCTGTCGGGCGTGAGCACCTCGTCCATCAGCACCAGCGTGCCGGCGTCGTCCAGGCCGAACTCGAACTTGGTGTCGGCGATGATCATCCCCTTGCCCAACGCGATGGCAGCCGCCGTCTCGTAGATGGCGATGCTGACGTCGCGGATCTGCTGGGCCAGGGCCGGGCCGACGACCTCGACCACGCGCTCGTAGCTGATGTTCTCGTCGTGCGCACCGGCGGCCGCCTTGGCCGCAGGCGTGAAGATCGGCCGCGGCAACTGGCTCGCGTTGCCCAGGCCCTCGGGCAGCGGCACGCCGCAGACCGAACGACCCTCCTGGTACTCCTTCCAGCCGCTGCCGGCCAGGTAGCCGCGCACCACGGCCTCGACCGGGATCGGCTTGAGGCGCTTGACCAGCATCGATCGGTCCTTGACCTGTGGCACTTCAGCCGGGGCCACCACGCTCTCGGGCGCTTCGCCGGTCAGGTGGTTGGGGCACAGGTGGCCGAGCCGGTCGAACCACCACAGCGCCATCTGCGTGAGGATCACGCCCTTGCCAGGGATCGGCTCGCCCATGATCACGTCGAAAGCCGACAGGCGGTCGCTGGCCACCATCAGGATGCGGTCTTCGCCGACTGCGTAGTTGTCGCGCACCTTGCCGCGCGCGAGCAGAGGCAGGCTCTGGATGGAGGAGGTGTGGACGGTGGTCATGGCAATTTCGAAAGGGACGACGGCCGGGAGCGTCGATTGTGCGCGCAGAAAAAAGCCACCGCGGACGGTGGCCTGGACCGGCGACGCACGGCGGGAGTTCAGTTGCTCGAGGCGCGGTGGATCGCTTCGGTGGCCGTGTCGAGCGCGGCGTCGAAATCGGCGTCCGACTGCTGGGCGCTCAGGCCTTCGGTCAGCGCGCGGCTGAAGCTGGCGATGACGCCCGGGTTGCGCGCGAGGCGAGCGTTGGCATCGTCGCGCGAATAGCCACCCGACAGCGCCACCACCCGCACCACCTTCGGATGCGCCACCAGCTCGTTGTAGAACCCGTCCACGTCGGGAATGGTGAGCTTGAGCATGACCTTGGTGTCGGCCGGCAGTGCGTTCAGGCGCTCGATGAAGCCCTTCTTGAGCAGCGCTTCGGCCTCTTTCTTGTCGGCAGCGCCGATCGAGACTTCGGGCTCGATGATCGGCACCAGGCCGGCGTTGAAGATCTGCTGGCCCACGGCGAATTGCTGGTCGAGCACGGCGGCGATGCCCTTTTCGTTGGCGGCATCGATCACCGAGCGCATCTTGGTGCCGAAGATGCCCTTGGCCTTCGCGCGCGCCAGCAGCGCGTCGAGTTCGGGCATCGGCTTCATGAGCTGCACGCCGTCGGCGGCGGCGGCCAGGCCCTTGTCGACCTTGAGGAAAGGCACGACCTGCTTGCGCTCCCACAGGTAGGTGGCGGCGTCCACGCCATCGATCTGGCGGTCCATGGTCGCCTCGAAGAGGATGGCGCCGAGGATGCGGCGGCCGTCGAAGGCCTTGCTGGTGACGATGCGGGTACGCATGGCGTGCACGAGATCGAACATCTCGGCATCGTTCTTGTAGGCGCTTTCTTCGATGCCGTAGAGCTTGAGTGCCTTGGGCGTGCTGCCACCGCTCTGGTCCAGCGCGGCGATGAAGCCCTTGCCCGTGGCGATCTTGTTCAGTTGTTCCGTGTTCACTGCATCACTCTCTGGTTCATCGCCGCGACACGGCGAAGGTGGGTGGATTAATACGTATGGATTGTATCGGCGGCCAATTTCCCGGCCCCTTCTTGCCCCCATCGCTCCTTTGCCCAACCCTCGACAGCTGCGACCGGCGAGGCGGACGCGCAGAGCGGGATCAGCTCACGCGGCAGATCTTCAGCATGTTGGTGCCGCCCGGAGCACCCATCGGCTCGCCGCAGGTGATGGCGTAGATGTCGCCGGTCTGCACGATGCCGCGCTTCTTGAGGTGAGCCTCCGCCCGCTCGAGTGCGGTGTCGCGGTCGGTCTCGGCATCCATGAGCAGCGGGCGCACGTTGCGGTACAGGGCCATCTTGCGCTGGGTGGCCAGGCGCGAGGTCAGGGCGTACATGGCAATGTGGGCGCGATGGCGGCTCATCCACAGCGGCGTGGAGCCGGATTCGGTCAGCGCGACGATGGCCTTGGCGCCCAGGTGGTGCGCGGTGAACAGCGCGCCCATGGCGATCGACTGGTCGATGCGGCTGTAGGTCTGGCCGCTGAAGTCGGCGTCGAGGTGCTTGTCCTCGGCCTGCTCGGCGGCTTCGCAGATGCGGCTCATCTCTTGCACGGTTTCGAGCGGGTAGCGGCCCGACGCGGTTTCGGCCGAGAGCATCACGGCGTCGGTGCCGTCGAGCACCGCGTTGGCCACGTCGCTCACCTCGGCGCGGGTGGGCACCGGGTTGCTGATCATGGATTCCATCATCTGCGTGGCGGTGATGACCACCTTGTCCATCTCGCGGGCCATGCGGATCATCTTCTTCTGCAGCGCCGGCACGGCCGCGTTGCCCACCTCCACCGCCAGGTCGCCGCGCGCGACCATGATGCCGTCGCTGGCGCGCAGGATCTCGTCGAGCTTGGGGATGGCCTCGGCGCGCTCGATCTTCGCGATCATGCCGGGCTTGTGGCCGAACTCGGCGGCCGCCACGTTGCACAGCTGGCGCGCCATTTCCATGTCGGTCGCGTTCTTGGGGAAGCTCACGGCCACGTAGTCGGCCTGGAAGCTCATGGCGGTCTTGATGTCCTCCATGTCCTTGGCCGTCAGCGCCGGCGCCGTCAGGCCGCCGCCCTGCTTGTTGATGCCCTTGTTGTTGGACAGCTCCCCGCCCAGGCGCACGGTGGTGTAGACCGCGTCGCCTTTCACCGCGTCGACGGCCAGCACGATGAGGCCGTCGTTGAGCAGCAGCGTGTCGCCCGGCTTCACGTCGCGGGGCAGGTCCTTGTAGTCGAGCCCCACGGCGTCGACGTCGCCCAGTTCGGTGCGCGAACCGTCGAGAACGAACTTGGCGCCCGGCTCCAGCAAGACCTTGCCCTCGGCGAACTTGCCGACCCGGATCTTGGGGCCCTGCAGGTCGGCCATGATCGCCACTTCGCGGCCGGCCCGCTTGGCCGCCTCGCGAACCATGGTGGCGCGGTTGATGTGGTCCTGCGCCGTGCCATGGCTGAAGTTGAGCCGCACCACGCTGACCTTGTGGTGGATCATCTGCTCCAGCAGCTCGGGCGAGCTGGACGCAGGCCCGAGGGTGGCGACGATCTTGGTGGCGTGGCGGGGTAGGCGAGGCGTGCTCATGCGGGTCTCCGGTTTGTATGCCTAACTGTATACACTTTAGAGGCCCGGCGAAAGCCCCCGGCGGATTTTTTCCCGTCGCTCTCCGGCAGCCTCCCTGGCGGACTTCCTGCGGCCTCGTTTAGACCGCTCACGCGCCGGCGCGCTTCTCCAGGATCTCGAATGCGGGCAGTGTCTTGCCTTCCAGCACTTCGAGGAAGGCGCCACCGCCGGTCGAGATGTAACCCACCTTGTCTTCGATGCCGTACTTGGCGATCGCGGCCAGCGTGTCTCCGCCGCCGGCGATCGAGAAAGCGCTGCTCTCGGCGATGGCGCGCGCGATGGCTTCGGTGCCCTTGGCGAAGGCATCGAACTCGAACACGCCCACGGGGCCGTTCCAGACGATGGTGCCGGCCTCGCGCAGCTGCGCGGCCAGCTGCGCCGCGGTCTTCGGGCCGATGTCGAGGATCAGGTCGTCTTCAGCCACGTCGGTCGCGTCCTTGACGGTGGCCGGCGCGTCTGCAGCGAAGGTCTTGGCCGTGACCACGTCGACCGGGATCGGCACCGCGGCGCCGCGCGCACGCATGGCATCGATCACGGCGCGGGCCTGGTCCTGAAGGTCGGCCTCGGCCAGCGACTTGCCGATGGGCAGCCCCGCGGCCAGCATGAAGGTGTTGGCGATGCCGCCGCCCACGATCAGCTGGTCGACCTTGCCGGCCAGGCTTTCGAGAATGGTGAGCTTGGTGCTGACCTTGGAGCCCGCGACGATTGCCACCAGCGGCCGCTTGGGATTGGCCAGCGCCTTGGTGATGGCGTCGATCTCGGCCGCGAGCAACGGGCCGGCGCATGCCACCTTGGCGAATTGCGCGATGCCGTAGGTGGTGGCCTCGGCGCGGTGCGCGGTGCCGAAAGCGTCGTTCACGTAGATGTCGGTCAGCGCGGCGAGCTTGCGGGCCAGCGCCTCGTCGTTCTTCTTCTCGCCCTTGTTGAGGCGGCAGTTTTCCAGCAGCACGACCTGGCCGGGCTTCAGGTCGACGCCGTCGACCCAGTCGGACACCAGCGGCACTTCGCGGCCGAGCAGTTCGCCCAGGCGCTTGGCGACCGGCGCCAGCGAGTCCTCGGGCTTGAACTGGCCTTCGGTCGGGCGGCCCAGGTGCGAAGTCACCATCACCGCGGCACCGGCGTCCAGTGCATGCCGGATGCAGGGTACCGAGGCGCGGATGCGGGTGTCCTCCGTGATGTTGCCGGCATCGTCCTGCGGCACGTTGAGGTCGGCTCGGATGAACACGCGCTGGCCGGCGACTTTGCCTTGCGCTGCGAGGTCGGTGAATCGAAGGATCTTCATGGAGTTCGGGCGGGTGGATGCGTTGGAGACGGCTCGCGAAGAGACCGGGACGACGAGGCAGCAGCGATTGTAGATTTCGTTGCAATGAGCCCGACGTATCGGCCGTCGGCCCGCAACGCCCGGCCGCTACCAGCCCAGTCCCAGGTGCAGCGGCAGGTAGACCGCCATGCCGGCAGCCATGGTGCCGAGCACCCCACGACGCCAAAAATAGTAGGCGGCGCCGGCCGCCGCACCGTACAGCCGAGCGTCCTGCCAGGTCGAGATCAGGTGGCCCTGCGTCATGACGATCTCGGGAATGATCACCGCAGCGAGCGCGGCCACCGGCGCGTAGTGCAGCGCGCGGTGCGCCCAGTCGGGCAGGCCCCAGGGCCGGTCGAGGATGAAGAAGAAGCAGCGCGTGAGCACGGTCACGCCGGCCAGGCCGATGATGATGGCCAGCGTCCAGGCGTCCGTTGTACCACCCGTCCCGAAGCTCATTTGTCGTCCTCCGCGCTCGCGTCCAGCCCGAACTGCTTTTCGAGCCAGAAGCACAGCAGAACGGCAACGCCGATGCCGGCGACGATGTTGAGCTTCAGCGGCAGCGCATAGGCCGCGACGGCGGTGGCGCCGGCGATCAGCGCCGCCAGCATGCGCAGGCGCGTCGTCACCATCGAGCAGACCACGGCGACAAGGCACAGCACGCCGGCGAAGCCCAGGCCCCAGCTTTGCGGGATCAGGTTGGCCAGGGCGACGCCGAGCAGGCTCATGCCCATCCAGGCGCTCCAGACGACGAAGTAGTTGCCGGTCAGGTAAGCCTCCTGGGCGCGCTGCCCGGCGGCATCGACGGGTGGCTGCGGATACTCGCGGGTGAAATAGGCATAGGTCATGTCGGCCGTCAGGTAGCCATGCGTCATGCGGCGCCAGCGCGGCATGTGCATGAGGAAAGGGCGCAGGTGCAGGCTGAACACCACGAAGCGCAGATTGACGCAGAAGCCCGTCGCCAGGATCACCCAGGCCGGCGCGCCCGCGATCAGCAAGGGAATGGCAGCCAGTTGCGAGCTGCCGGCATACACCAGGAGCGTCATCGCCACCGACTCGAAGACGCTCATGCCCGCCTTCACCATCGCCACGCCGGTCATCAGGCCCCAGGCGCCGGTGCCGAGGGCCACCGAAGACATGTCGCGCATGCCCTTGCTGAACTCCGGTCGGCTGCGGATGGCGGCGGAGAGAAACATCAGGCCTGCGCCCGTTCGAAGGGCAACGAATGCATGCAGCAAGCGCGTGAGCGGTTCATCGGCCGAAAACCTGCCCCGGCTCTATATCGAAACCCCGCAGGAAGTCGGCCACCGGCAGGCGCTTAGCGCCCGGGCGCTGAAGCTCGGTGAGCACGACGATCGCATCCTGCGCGGCAACGGCCACACCCGTGGGAGTGACTGCCAGCACGGTGCCCGGCTCCGCCGGCGGCCCGGACTGCACGCGCGCCGCCCAGAGCTTGAGCGTTTCACCTTCGATGACGCTCGTGGCGCCCGGGAAGGGGTCGAAGGCGCGGATGCGGCGCACGATGGTGGCGGCGTCCTGCCGCCAGTCGATCTGCGCTTCGTGCTTCTCGACCTTGTGCGCATAGGTCACGCCTTCGGCCGGCTGCGCCACCGGGGCCAGGGCGATGGCCTCGGCCTGCTTCAACGCGTCGACGATCAGCCGGCCGCCGAGCGCGGCCAGGCGGTCGTGCAGCCGTGCAGTGCTGTCGTCGCCGATCGGAAGCGATTCGCCGATGAGCATGTCGCCGGTGTCGAGGCCGGCATCCATCTGCATGATGGTCACGCCGGTTTCCTCGTCGCCGGCCTCGATGGCGCGATGGATGGGCGCGGCGCCACGCCAGCGCGGCAGCAGGCTGGCGTGGATGTTGAGGCAGCCCAGGCGAGGCGCGTCGAGCACCCACTGCGGCAGGATCAGGCCATAGGCCGCGACCACCATGGCATCGGCATTCGCTTCGGCGATCGCGGTGCGCGCGGCCGTCGCGTCTTCGGGGTACTTGCCGTCGAGCCGCAGGCTGCGCGGCTGCGCCACCGGCCAGCCGCGCTCGAGCGCCAGTTCCTTGACCGGCGAAGCCTGCAGCTTCATGCCGCGGCCGGCCGGCCGATCGGGCTGGGTCAGCACCAGGACGATCTCGAAGCCGGCCGCGGCGATGGCTTCCAGCGCGACACGGGCGAACTCGGGCGTGCCCGCGAATGCGATCCTCATGAAAGCCTCACAGTGGCGCCAGCAGTTCGAGCGTCAGGTCGTCGCCCGTGTGGTAGCGCCGCACCACGCCGGTTGGATCGATGTAGATGTACAGCAGGCGCGGCGTGTTCTGGAACTTGTATCGCCATGTCCAGATGTTGCCGTCGAAGGAACTGACCTGGGTGATCTCGAAGGGCCGGCCATAGGTGCGCATCACGTCGGCGACGCGCCAGTTGCCCACGCCCGGCTGGATGGTGCGGTCGAACAGGCGCTCGTCGAGTTCCTGCGTGACCGAGACCACATGGCCGCCGGCATCCAGGTCGACGTTGTTGACCTCGAAGCCGGCCGGCGCGCGAGAGTACTGCAGGCGCTGGCCGCCGCCCGGCAAGGCATAGGTGGCCGTCGGCGCGCCCAGCTGCTGCAAGGCCTGCTCGCGCGAGCTGCCCGTGGGCAGGCGTGTCGGCTCGCCGGCGCAGCCGGCCAACAACGCGGCCAGTGCCAGCGCCGCCACGCTGCCGCGGGCTGGGAAGGTCAACGCCGGCCGTCCCGTTGATCGTCGCGCTGGTCTTCGCGCTGCTGCTTGAGCAGCTTGCTCTTGATGCGGTTGCGCTTCAGCGGCGAGAGATATTCGACGAACACCTTGCCGAGCAGGTGATCGAGTTCGTGTTGAATGCAGACCGCCAGCAGGCCTTCGGCCTCGATCGTGCGAAGCTCGCCTTCGGCGTCGAGGGCCGTCACGCGCACCTGGGTCGAACGCTCGACGCCGTCGTAAATACCCGGCACCGAGAGACATCCTTCCTCGTTGAGCACTTTTTCATCACTGGCCCAGACGATCTCGGGGTTGATCAAAACCAGCGGCTGGTTACGCTCCTCGGATGTGTCGATGACGACCAGGCGCTCGTGCACGTCGACCTGGGTGGCCGCGAGGCCGATGCCGTTGGCGTCGTACATGGTTTCGAGCATGTCGGCCACCAGTGACTTGATGCGAGCATCGACACCCTGCACCGGCTTGGCGACTTTGTGCAAGCGTGGGTCGGGATAGCTCAGGATGATTCTTTTGGCCATGAACGGGAGGAAAAGTTGTCGTTATTTTCGCCATTTCCGCGACGCCTCAGGCTCTTGCGGCTTGATAAACGTTGCCCGATCAAGGGCTTGGGCGCAAAATTCGTAGCAAATTGTGAGTATTTGTAGGGCCGCCACGGGCGCCTGCGTGCAGACCATACGACCATGACACACCGCATCCAAGACAGCCTGCGTCCGCAACTCGTCGCCACCCTGGCGGCCCTCGCGATGGCGGGCATCTGCACTTCCGCGCTGGCGCAGAACTATCCCGTCACTCCGCAGCAGCGGAGCACGGCGCAGCAGGCGGCACAGGCCGGCGTCCCTCTCTCCGAGCTGGCGCCCAACGCACCCGACGAATACACGGTCAAGCCGCGCGATACGCTGTGGGCCATCTCCCGCCTCTACCTGCGCAGCCCGTGGCGCTGGCCCGAGCTGTGGGGCATGAACATCGCCGAAATCCAGAACCCGCACCGCATCTACCCCGGCCAGGTGCTCTACCTCGACAAGAGCGGCGGCCGGGCCCGCCTGGCGCTGCGGCGCGGCGGCAGCGGCATGCCGGACGGCGGCACGATCAAGCTGTCACCACGCACCCGCTACGAGTCGCTCGCGGACATGGCGCTGCCGACCCTCAACCCCAGCCTGATCGAGCCCTTCCTCGCCGAGCCGATCGTGGTGGACGCCGACACGCTGACACTGGCGCCGCGCATCGTGGCCGGCAACGAGAGCCGCGTCGTGCTGGCACGGGGCGATCGCATCTATGCACGCGGCGAAGCCAACGCACCCCTGCTCGAAACGGCGGGCCCGCTTCAAACCTATCGTGTGTTCCGCAGCGCCACACCCCTCAAGGACCCGGGCACGGGCGAGATCCTCGGCTACGAAGCGCAGTACGTGGGCAAGGCTCAGTTGCAGCGCGGCGAATCGACCGCCAAGGAAGAGGTCGAGGGCAAGGAGGTCGTGTACCCGGTGCCCGCCAGCCTCGACGTCGTGGCGACGCGCGAGGAAATCCGTGCCGGCGATCGCCTGCTGCCCGAGCCGCCGCGCCAGCTGCTGAGTTATGTGCCGCGTGCGCCGGCCCAGACCATCGCGGGCGGCCGCATCGTCTCCGTCTACGGCAATGCTGTGCAGTTCGCTGCGCAAAACCAGGTGGTGGCGATCAACAAGGGCACGATCGACGGCATCGAGAACGGCAACGTGCTGGCCATCCTCAAGAACGGCGACACCATCGTCGACAAGACCAGCGGCGCCAAGGAAACGCTGAAGCTGCCCAACGAACGCATCGGGCTGCTCATGGTGTTCCGCCCCTTCGAGCGGGTTTCATACGCATTGGTGCTCGAAATCAACGACGCCCCGCGCATCGGCGACCTGCTGGTCAATCCCTGACGCCGCGCAGAACATCGCGTGGAGCGTGAAGAACTCGCGGGCTGGCTTCGGCTCGCGCTGACGCCGGGCATCGGCAACACCGCCGCGCGCCGCCTGCTCGCGGCCTTCGGTCTACCCGACTCGGTATTCGCACAAACGGATGAAGCGCTGCAGCAGGTGGTAGGCGACGCGCACGCCGCTGCACTGCTCGAGCCGCCGGCCAGGCTCGATGCGCTGCTCGACGCCACGCTCGCGTGGCTGCAAGGCGGCGACGCGCACGGCGCCACACGCCGCATCCTGACCTTGAGCGACGCCGGCTACCCCGCCTCGCTGCTCGACATGGCCGACCCGCCACTCCTGCTGCATGTGATGGGCGCCGCCCCACTCGACCTGTTGCAACTGGGTCGCAGCATCGCGATCGTCGGCAGCCGCAATCCCACCCCGCAAGGCGCCGCCAACGCACGTGCTTTCGCCCGTGCTTTCGGCCAAGCCGGCGTCACGGTGGTCTCCGGTCTTGCACTCGGCGTCGATGGCGCGGCGCACGAAGGTGCACTCGAGGCGGCCGCCAACGATGAACTCCGGCCCGCCACGGTCGCGGTGGTGGGGACGGGACTGGATCGCGTCTACCCCGCACGGCACCGCGAACTGGCACATCGCATTGCCGAACGCGGCCTGATCGTCAGCGAATTCGTGATCGGCACGCCGCCGCTCAATCAGAACTTCCCCAAGCGCAACCGGATCATTGCCGGTCTGACACGCGGCACGCTCGTGGTGGAGGCCGCGCTGCAGTCGGGCTCGCTCATCACCGCCCGTCTGGCGTCCGAGCAAGGGCGGGAGGTGTTCGCGATCCCAGGCTCCATCCATTCGCCGCAATCGCGTGGCTGCCATGCGCTGATCCGGCAGGGCGCGAAGCTGGTCGAGACGGTGGCTGACGTGTTCGAGGAACTGCAGTTCGACACCGCCGTACCGGCGACCATCCAGCCCGTCCCATCGGCCTCGGCCTCGTCAGCCACGTCGGAGGACGACACTTCGCCCCCCGGGGCTCTGCTGCACGCGCTGGGCCACGACCCCGTGAGCCTGGATGCGCTGGGTGCGCGCACGGGGCATGCCACTGCCGCGCTTCAGGCCCAACTGCTCGAACTCGAGCTCGCCGGCCAGGTGGCGCGCCTGCCCGGCGGCCTGTTCCAGCGCGTCGCCCACGCCTGAGCATTCGCTTCCGTCGACAAGTTGCCATGGCGCAGACGCGAAGCTGGGCTATATTGGCCGCATGTTCGAAGTGCTCGTGTACGTGTACGAAAACTACTGGCGCGGCGATGCCTGCCCCGAACCCGATCAGTTGGGCCGCAAGCTCAACGCCCAGGGTTTCGATCCCCAGGAAATACGCGACGCCCTGCACTGGCTCGACGGCCTCAGCCTCGCGACCCAGGGCATCGAACTGACGCGCGATTCCGACGGGATGAGCGCCACGGTGGGCCCGGCGGCGCCGGAGGCATTGCCAGGGTCGCCGGACTCGATGCGCATCTATTCGACCGCCGAGCAGGAGCACCTGGGCGCGGAGTGCCTCGGCTTCATCAGCTTTCTCGAGTCATCCCAGGTGTTGTCGGCCTCGCTGCGCGAGATCGTGATCGACCGCGCCATGGCCACCACCGGCGATGCGCTGTCGCTCGGCGAACTCAAGATCATCGTGCTGATGGTGCACTGGAGCGCCGGCGTGGAACCCGACGCGCTGGTGCTCGACGAACTCTGCGACGAC
Source organism: Variovorax sp. KK3 (assembly GCF_001984055.1). Classification (GTDB taxonomy): domain Bacteria; phylum Pseudomonadota; class Gammaproteobacteria; order Burkholderiales; family Burkholderiaceae_C; genus Variovorax. The sequence goes on along the minus strand of NZ_LYVO01000015.1, from coordinate 61,625 downwards.
ACGGCCAACCGCGTCGCGCACTGAGCGCGATCAGTTCAACAGGCGTTCCGGATTCGCATCGAGCTTGGCGAGCGCTTCGCGCGTCGCCCGCACCGTGAGCGTCTCTTCCTCGGCCGGCACCAAAAGCCCCGCCTGCAGGTAAGAGGCAAGCCGCCCGACCTGGATCAGGAAGCTGCGCCCGTCGCTGGACGCGAACAGGTGCAGTTGCTTGCGGTCGCTGCGCCAGACGAACTGGACCTGGCTCACCCGGTCGTTGTGGTCGAGCATGAACCAGGTGCCCACCTGCAACTCATGCGCCCACTGAACCATGTCGTCGCCGACCTTGTTGCCGGTGTCGGGCACGACCTCGATCGACGCGGCGTCCACGCCCAGCAGCAGCTCGATGCTGGCGGCGTCCAGCGGCAGGTCGGTGGCATCGCCACCGTCGCTGACGAAGTCCTCGAGGTTGGCCAGGCGCTTGGCCATGGCCTCGATCTTGGCCTGCGGAATGGCTTCGGTCTTGGACATGAAGGCATCCGACAGCGTGGACCCGATGGTCTTGATGTGCGCTTCCTGCGGGTCGCCTTCGATGCCCAGCAGGCTCATGCCCTGGCGCAGGCGCTGCAGGAGTTGCGGCAGGTCCTGGATGACGCGGGCGCGGTCGTTGCGGTTGGGCTTGGCACTGGCGGCCCACACCAGGTCGGAGGCGGCGCGCTTGAGCGTGACCGTCTGCTCGTCCTGGGGACCATGCCGCAGCGCCGCGATGGCCAGCACTTCGGCCCACACCTTGAACAGGAACTCGCGGATCTCCTCGCGCACCGGCATGTCGTTGAGCATCTTGCGCAACTCGATGGTGTACTGGATCGCCATCGTTTCCTTCTGCTCGACCTGCTGCGCGACGCTCATCACGCGTTGGGTGGCATCGCTTTGCGTCAGGTACTTGTTGAGGAAGGCGACGAATTCGTCGAACACCAGCTTGAACACGCGCTGGCCGGTCTCGGGGTATTGCTCGATGACCTGCACCACGCGGCGGATCTCGCCTTCGAGCGCACTGCCCGAGATGGCGGCCGCATCGAAGCCCATCACGCAGGAACCCATGCGGTCGATCAGCATTCGCGCCGGATGCTGCAGGGTGGCGAAGAACTCCGGCTCGGCGATGGCCACGCGCAACACCGGCATCTGCAGGCGCGCAAACCACACGCGCGCCGAGAAGGGAATTCGCTCTTCGGCCAGGATGGCCTGGAACATCAGCGCCACGACCTCGACGGTGGCCTTGTCGGCGGTCGTCGGTGCCTTCTTCTTGAGTTCAGTGGTGCGGCGGCGAAGTTCGGCGGCCGTCTGATGAATGGCCGTGGCCTCGTCGCCGACCATGTACTGCGAGGCCATGACCTGATAGGCCTGCTCGGCGTCCGCGATGGCCGCGGCGAAGGCCGGCGCCGCAAGGCCCACTGCCCCGCCTCCGCCAACCGCCATGCCGCCACCCATGACGCCGGCGCCCTGACCGCCCGGCGGCCTCGCCTGCCCCAGGTCGCCACCGATCCGCGCTGTGACGAAGCGCTTGAGGTTGAGCAGCACGCCCTGCGCGCGCTGGCGCGCCATCACCAGCGGCGAGCCGCCGGTGGCAATCAAGGTGTCGGCGCCCATCGATCCGGCACGGCCCATGCCGACGCCGATCGCGGCCGGCGCGAAGCTGCCCGGCGGCAGGGTGATGCCGGCGCTCATGCCCGGCGCGGCGCCGATCTGCGAGGGCCGTGCAAAGCTGGACCCCAGCGGCACCGACCCGGAGGCGGTGACGCTGCCAGTACGCTTGACGAAGCTCTTGAGGTCGATCTCGGGCATCACGCCCCGTTCGATCAGGAAGGTGTTGGCGTCTTTGTAGGCCTGCACCACCACGTCGACCAGACGTTGCTGCACCACCTCTTGGACACGGGTCCACGATTCGCGGCTCAGGCCGGCGGCAAGCCACTGGTCGACCAAGGTCCGGGCCAGCGCCTCGGGCTTGAGCACGTCCTTGGCATCGAGCTCGTTGCTGCCCTCCAGGTGCTGGATGCGCAGGCGAAGGTCGTTGAGTTCGAAGTTGGCCTTGTCGCCGATCGCCTGCGCCAGGCGCGAGGACAGGATGTTGGTCTCGACCACCTCGTCGCCGATCAGCTCCAGCCGCAAGCCGCCGGTCGAGCCACCCACCGTGACGACGCTCAGCGACTTGCGCCACGCCGCCTGCGACAGCGGGGCCCATCGCGACCCCTGCGACTCGAAGGCGAGGAAATCGTCGCGGTGCTGCTGCATCTCGCGCGCATTGGCCGTCATGGTGGCCAGAGCCACCAGCCGCTCGCGCACCGCGTTGGCCACCGGGATGATGGCGCCTTCGGTGGCGGCGACGAAACGCTCACGCACCTCGCGGGCGAGCTGCTGGGAGGAAGCGGGGGACCGCGAGATCATGAGAGGAACGGGGACGGCAGATAAAACGTTTCAACAAGCCTGAGCTTGTATTGTGAAGCGTAACCGCCCCGCCGCGCCCGTTGCTTCTCGGCAACCCGAAGTCCGGGCCACCGCGCCAGTCGCCCGTTCAGACCACGGCGCCGGCGTTCGGATCGTCCGGGTCGCCCTCGCGCTTGGTCGTCTTGACCAGGTCTTCCCGCTTCACGCCCAGCCACATGGCGATCGACGCCGCCACGAAAGCCGAGGAGTAGATGCCGAACAGGATGCCGATGGTCAGCGCCAGCGCGAAGTAGTGCAGCGTCGGCCCGCCGAAGAAGAACATCGACAGCACCACCAGTTCGGTCGAACCGTGCGTGATGATGGTGCGGCTGATGGTGGACGTGATGGCGCTGTCGATCACCTCGCGGGTGTTCATCTTCCGGTAGCGCCTGAAGTTCTCGCGCACGCGGTCGAAGATGACGACCGACTCGTTGACCGAATAGCCCAGCACGGCCAGCACGGCGGCGAGCACCGCCAGCGAAAACTCCCATTGGAAGAAGGCGAAGAAGCCGAGGATGATCACCACGTCGTGCAGGTTGGCGAGCACCGTGGCCAGCGCGAACTTCCACTCGAAGCGGAAGGCCAGGTAGATCATGATGCCGACCACCACCATGCCCAGCGCCTTGAGCCCGTTCGTGGTGAGCTCTTCCCCGACCTGAGGCCCGACGAATTCGTTGCCGCGCAGCGTGGCCGACGGGTCGACCGCCTTCAGGGCCGCCATGACCTGCTCGCTCTGCTGGGCCGAGGTCTGGCCCTTCTGCACCGGCAGGCGGATCTGGACGTCGCGCGAGGTGCCGTAGTTCTGCACCTGGACCTCGGCATAGCCGAGCTTGCCGATGGTTTCGCGCACCTTGCCGACGTCGACCGACTGCTGGTAGGCCACTTCCATCACCGTGCCGCCGGTGAACTCCACCGACAGGTGAAGCCCGCGGTGGAACAGGAAGAACACCGCCAAGAGGAAAGTGATGACGGACACCGCGTTCAGCACCAGTGCATGGCGCATGAACGGGATGGTGCGACGGATTCGGAAAAATTCCATGTTGCGCGCGCTCCCTTACTTGGCGTTCGCCACGGTGTTCTCGGTCTCGGGCCGCCAGACGGTGCCGATGGACACGCTCTTGAGCTTCTTCTTGCGGCCGTACCAGAAGTTCACCAGGCCACGCGAGAAGAACACGGCCGAGAACATGGAAGTCACGATGCCGAGGCAGTGCACCACCGCGAACCCCCGCACCGGGCCGGAGCCGAAGGCCAGCAGCGCGATACCCGCGATCAGCGTGGTCACGTTGGAGTCGAGGATGGTGCCCCAGGCGCGGTCGTAGCCGGCATGAATGGCCGCCTGCGGCGACGCGCCTGAGCGAAGCTCTTCCCGGATGCGCTCGTTGATCAGCACGTTGGAGTCGATCGCGACACCGATCGCCAACGCCATGGCGGCAATGCCCGGCAGCGTGAGCGTGGCCTGCAGCATCGACAGGATGGCCACCAGCAGCATCAGGTTGACGGCCAGCGCGATCGAGGAGAACAGCCCGAAGAGCATGTAGTACACGCACATGAACACCATGATCGCGGCGAAGCCCCACATCACGCTGTTGAAGCCCTTCTGGATGTTGTCGGCGCCCAGGCTGGGGCCGATGGTGCGTTCCTGGATGATCTCCATGGGTGCGGCCAGCGAGCCGGCGCGCAGCAGCAGCGCGAGGTCGTTGGCTTCCACCACGTTCATCGCACCCGAGATCTGGAAGCGATTGCCCAGCTCGCCGTTGATCGACGGCGCCGTGAGCACTTCGCCCTTACCCTTCTCGAAGATCAAGATGGCCATGCGCTTGCGGAAGTTCTCGCGGCTGACGTCGCGCATGATGCGGCCGCCCTTGGCGTCCATGGTCAGGTCGACCTTGGGCTGCTGGGTCTGCGAGTCGAAGCCGGGCTGCGCGTCGGTGAGGTTCTCGCCGGTCACGAGCACCTGTTTCTTGACGATGACGGTGCGGCCCTCGCGGTCGAGGAATTTCTCGGAGCCGAAGGGCACCGGACCGCCGCCTGTCTCGGCCGCGCGGCCCTCGGCAGTTTCGTCGACCATGCGCATCTCGAGCGTGGCGGTGCGGCCCAGGATGTCCTTGGCCTTGGCCACGTCCTGCACGCCCGGCAACTGCACCACGATGCGGTCCAAGCCCTGCTGCTGGATCACCGGCTCGGCCACGCCCAGCTCGTTGATCCGGTTGTGCAGCGTGGTGATGTTCTGCTTGAGCGCCGCGTCCTGCAGCCGGCGCGCCGCCTCGGGCTTGATGGTGACGACGAACCGGGTCTCGGTGCCGTCCTGGTTCTCAGCCACGGCCAGGTCGGCGAACTGGTCCCGGATCAGGTCGCGCGCCGGCCCCACGGCGGCCGCATCGCGGATGCGCAGCTCGATGGTCTGCCCGTTGCGGCTGACCGCGGCACCGCGGATGTTCTTGTCGCGCAGGCCCGAGCGGATGTCGTTGGCGAAGGATTCGGCCTTCTTGTCGATGGCGCCCTTCATGTCGACCTGCAGCAGGAAGTCCACGCCGCCGCGCAGGTCCAGGCCCAGGTACATCGGGAAGGCGTGCAGGGCGGACAGCCAGGCCGGCGAGCGCGACACCAGGTTGAGCGCCACCACATAAGGCGGATCGCTCGGGTCGGGCACAAATGCGCGTTGCAGCGTGTCGCGGGCCTTCAGCTGGTCGTCGGTGGTGGCGAAACGCGCGCGCACCGAGTTGGCATCAAGGGTGATCAGGTCGGGCGTGAGGCTGGCCGTCTTGAGTAGCTCCGTCACTCGCGCCTGCGTGCCGGCGTCGATCTTGACGGTCGCCTTGGCCGAAGACACCTGCACCGCGGGCGCCTCGCCGAAGAAATTGGGCAGGGCGTAGATCAGCCCCACGAGCAGCACGACGACGATGATCGTGTACTTCCAAACCGGATAGCGGTTCATCTGGTCAACCTTGAAGGACGGGGGTGCGCAGCACCCACGTTTTCCTCCTATTTAATCGCGCCCTTGGGCAGGACCTGAACGACCGCAGAGCGCTGCACCTGCACCTCGATGCCCTTGGCGATCTCGACCGTCAGGTATTGTTCGCCGAGTTGGGTGATCCGGCCGAGCAGGCCGCCGGCGGTGGCGACTTCGTCGCCCTTGGCCAGGGCCTCGAGCATGGAGCGCGCTTCCTTCTGGCGCTTCATCTGGGGGCGGATCATCACGAAGTACAGCACCACGAACATCAGCAGCAGCGGGAGCATGCTGCCGAGCGAGGACATCATGTCGCCCCCGCCGGCTGCAGGAGCGGGCGCGGTCTGGGCGTGAGCGGTGGAAATGAGCAAGGAAGTCTCCAGCAAAGGGGAAGGGGGAGCGCGAAACCTCCGAGGGTTTCGCGGTTCCGCGCGCAGCTGACGCAAGACGCGCGAAGGCGGGGCCGGGCCCCGCACACCACCGCGCATTGTATTCAACGGCGTTCGGCCCGCCGGACCTAAGCCGGCCGGGCGGGGAGGGCTTTCGCGGCGCTGCCGGAAACCCTCGCCGACGAAGCTCAGGCGGCCGCGCGGCCGGCCTGGGGGTTGCGCCAGCGGGCCATCAGCTCGGTCCAGCGGCTCCGCGCGGCCTTCAGGTTGCGCTCCTTCACGTGGCCGTAGCCGCGGATCAGCTCCGGCAGTGCCGCGATCTCCAGCGCCTGCGCGTGGTTGCCGGCGTTCAGGCCGGCCAGCACTTCGTCGATGCTGGCGCGGTATTCGCCGATCAACGCGCGTTCGGTGCGGCGCTCCTCGGTGCGGCCGAAGGGGTCGAGCGCCGTGCCGCGCAGTCCCTTGAGCTTCGCCAGCAGGCGGAAGCCCGTCAACATGGCCGGGCCGAACTTCTGCTTCTGCAGCTCGCCCTTGGCATTGCGGTGGGCAATGATGGGCGGGGCGAGGTGGTAGTTGAGCTTGAAGTCGCCCTCGAACATGCCCTCGACACGGTCCAGGAACGTGCGGTCGGCATGCAGGCGCGCAACTTCGTATTCGTCCTTGTAGGCCATGAGCTTGAACAGGTAGCGGGCGACCGTCTCGGCCAGGCTGGTCTTGCCCAGCGCGGACTCGGCTTGCTGCACCTTGGCGACGAAGCGCTTGTATTCACCGGCGTGAGCCGCGTTCTGGTAGGCCGTGAGGAACTCGACGCGGCGCGCCACCAGGCTGTCGACCGTCTCGCGCTTCTTGAACTCGATCACCTGCCCGGGATTGAGCCGCTTGCCGAACTCCTGCGGGCGCTCAGCTGCCTGCCGGCCCCATTCGAACGCGGCCTTGTTGTTCTCGATCGCCACGGCATTGAGTTCGATCGCGCGCATCAGCGAGGCGTGCTCGAGCGGGATCCAGCCCTTCTGCCAGGCATAGCCCAGGATCATCGGGTTGACGTAGATGGTGTCGCCCATCAGCGAGGTCGCGGCAGCGTCCGCATCGAAGGCGCCCAGGCCCTCGGCGCCGACGGCACGTGCGATCTCGGCGGCGCAGGCCTCCTGCGGGTTCTGCCAGTCGGCATTGCGCACGAAGGCCGCCGTGGGCGTGCTGTGGCTGTTGAGCGCCACGTGGGTGCGGCCCTCGCGCATGCGCGCCATGGTTTCGGCATTGATGCTCACCAGCGGGTCGCAGGCCAGCACGAGGTCGGCCGCGGCCGTGCCCACGCGCGTGGTACGGATGTCGCCCTGTGTTTCGCCGATCAGCACATGGCTCCAGGTGGCGCCGCCCTTCTGGGCCAGGCCGGCCGCGTCTTGCGTGACGATGCCCTTGCCCTCGATGTGCGTCGCCATGCCCAGCAGCTGGCCGATGGTGATGACGCCCGTGCCGCCGACACCGGCGACCACGATGCCCCAGACCTGGCCGCCGGCCAGCGAAGGCAGCACCGGCTCGGACAGCGCGCCCAGCTCGGCCGGCGTGCCGGCCTTGCTCTTGGCCTTTTTCTTCAGCTGCCCGCCCTCGACGGTGACGAAACTCGGGCAGAAGCCCTTCAGGCAGCTCATGTCCTTGTTGCAGGTGCTCTGGTTGATGGTGCGCTTGCGGCCGAATTCGGTTTCCAGCGGCTCCACCGACAGGCAGTTGCTCTTCACGCTGCAGTCGCCGCAGCCTTCGCAGACCAGCTCATTGATGACGACGCGCTTGGCCGGGTCGACCGCCGTACCACGCTTGCGGCGGCGGCGCTTCTCGGTGGCGCAGGTCTGGTCGTAGATGATGGCGGTGGTGCCCTTGATCTCGCGGAACTCGCGCTGGATCTCGTCCAGCTCGTCGCGGTGGCGCACCTTCACGTCCTGGCCGGGAACGTTCACGCCCTCGTACTTCTCGGGCTCGTCGGTCACGATCACGACCTTGACCGCGCCCTCGGCATGCAGGCTCTCGGCGATCTGCAGCACCGAATGGCCCTCGGGCCGCTCACCCACCTGCTGGCCGCCGGTCATGGCCACCGCGTCGTTGTAGAGGATCTTGTAGGTGATGTTGACGCCGGCCGCGATGCTCTGGCGGATCGCCAGCAGGCCGCTGTGGAAGTAGGTGCCGTCGCCCAGGTTGGCGAAGATGTGCGGGTCGGTGGTGAAGGGCTGCTGGCCCACCCATGGCACGCCCTCGCCGCCCATCTGCGTGAAGCCGATCGTCGAGCGGTCCATCCAGGTCGCCATGAAATGGCAGCCGATGCCGCCCATGGCACGAGAGCCCTCGGGCACGACGGTGCTGGTGTTGTGCGGGCAGCCCGAGCAGAACCACGGCTGGCGGCTCGCGTCGACCGGGCTCACGATCTGCGGCGCAGCCATGGCGCGCTCCTTGGCCTCGAGGATGGCAAGCTGCGCGTCGATGCGCGCCGCCATGTCGGTGCCGGCCGCGGCCAGCAGGCCCGTCTTCTTCAGGCGCGTGGCGATGGCCTTGGCGATCAGCGCCGGATTCAGGTCGGCATTGGCACGCAGCAGGGTGTGGGCGGTGGGGTTGGGCATCGACCATTCGCCGCCCGAGTAGCCCTCGGCCTCGTGCACCTCGCCTTCGTCGAACTTGCCGACCACGTTGGGCCGCACGTCGCCGCGCCAGTTGTAGAGCTCTTCCTTGAGCTGGTATTCGATGACCTGGCGCTTCTCTTCGACCACCAGGATTTCCTGCAGGCCGGTGGCGAAGGCGCGCGTGAGCTGCGCCTCGAGCGGCCACACCACGGCCACCTTGTGCAGGCGGATGCCCAGCTGCCGGCAGGCCGCATCGTCCAGGCCCAGGTCGATCAGGGCCTGGCGCGTGTCGTTGAATGCCTTGCCGCTGGCCATGATGCCGAAGCGGTCGTTCGGGCCTTCGATCACGTTGTGATTGAGCCGGTTGGCGCGGATGTAGGCCAGCGCGGCGTACCACTTGTAGTGCATCAGCCGCGCCTCCTGCTCCAGAGCGTGGTCGGGCCAGCGGATGTGCAGGCCGCCGGGCGGCATCTGGAAGTCGGTGGGCATGACGATCTCGACGCGCTCGGGATCGATCATCGCGGTGGCGCTGGATTCGACGATCTCCTGGATCGTCTTCATGCCCGACCAGATGCCGGCGAAGCGGCTCATCGCGAAAGCATGGATGCCCAGGTCGAGAATTTCCTGCACGTTGGTCGGAAAGAACACCGGCGTGCCGCAGGCCTTGAAGATGTGGTCGCTTTGGTGCGCTGCCGTCGAGCTCTTCGAGATGTGATCGTCGCCGGCCACCGCGATCACGCCGCCCCAGGGCGTGGTACCGGCCATGTTGGCGTGCTTGAAGACGTCGGAGCAACGGTCCACGCCCGGGCCCTTGCCGTACCAGATGCCGAAGACGCCGTCGTACTTGTTGGTGCCAGGCGGCGCGAAACCCAACTGCTGCGTGCCCCAGAGCGCGGTGGCTGCGAGCTCTTCGTTCACGCCCGGCTGGAAGACGATGTTCTGTTCCTTGAGGAACTTGCTGGCCTTCCACAGCGCCTGGTCGTAGCCGCCGAGCGGGGAGCCGCGGTAGCCGCTGATGAAGCCCGCCGTGTTCTTGCCGGCCTGCTGGTCGCGCAGGCGCTGCAGCATGGGCAACTTGACCAGCGCCTGCACGCCGCTCATGAAGGCGCGGCCATAGTCGAGGCTGTATTTGTCGTCGAGCGTGACCGTTTCGAGTGCCTTGCGAATGTGCTCTGGCAGCGGTGCGTTCATCGTCGGTGTCTCCGGTGGCTGTGCCTTGTGGGCAGTGGCGGGTGGTTGGGTGGGGCCCGGGTATGCGCCCCGCAGCCATGATGCTCGCAAAGTGTATGCCTGGCCTCTTGATAGGTGTTTGCGTTCTTTGCCCGATCAAGCACCCCATTTGAAAGGATCTTGCTTAAGATGCCACTCCATGGAAAGCATTGACAAGTTCGACCTCGCCATCCTGCAAGAACTGCAGGCCGATGCAAGGCTCACCAACGCCGAACTCGCGCAGCGCGTGGGCCTGTCCGCCGCCCCGTGTTGGCGCCGTGTGCGCGCGCTCGAGAAGGACGGCTACATCGTCGGCTACCACGCCGAGATCGACCGGCACAAGATCGGCCTGGGCGTGCTGGCCTTCGTGAGGCTCGACACCGACCGCGCCACCGGCGAAGTCACGCGCAAGATCGAGGACGCCATCCGCAAGCTGCCCGAGGTGGTCGCCTGCCACTACATCAGCGGCACCGGCATGTTCGAGCTCCAGGTGGTGGCGGAAGACCTGGACGGTTTTTCCCGTTTCGCCCTCAACAGCCTGATGCACCTGCCCAACGTGAAAGACCTCCATACCAGCTTCTCGCTGGGCGAGGTCAAGGCCAGCCGGGCGTTGCCGCTGGGCCACTTGGCGAAGAAGACCGGCAAGCCCGGGCGTCCGGGCGCCGGACAATAGCCGGCCCATGCCCCCGATCTCGCCAGAAGAAAGCCCCGTCGTCCCGAAGCGCGTGCCGCCGCCGCGCATCGGCCCTTTCGAGCCGCTCGGGCTGCCGGTCTTCCGCCTGCTCTGGACCACCTGGCTCGTGGCCAACATCTGCATGTGGATGAACGACGTGGCCGCCGCATGGATGATGACCTCGCTGACCACCTCGCCGATGTGGGTGGCGCTGGTCCAGTCGGCGTCCACCCTGCCCGTGTTCCTGCTGGGCCTGCCCAGCGGCGCACTGGCCGACATCCTGGACCGGCGGCGTTGGCTGGTCGCCACCCAGTTCTGGCTGGCCGGTGCCGCCATCGTGCTGTGCGGCGCCGTGGTGCTCGACCTGATGAGCGCACCGCTGCTGCTGGCGCTGACCTTCGCCAACGGCATCGGCCTGGCGCTGCGCTGGCCGGTGTTCTCGGCCATCGTGCCCGAGCTGGTGCCGCGCACGCACCTGCCAGCGGCGCTGGGGCTCAACGGCTTGGCCATGAATGCATCGCGCATCGTCGGGCCGCTGCTGGCCGGCACGCTGATCGCGAGCGCGGGCACCGTCTGGGTCTTCGGGCTCAACGCGGTGCTGTGCGTGGCCTCGGGCTTCATCGTGATGCGCTGGCGGCGCGAGCACAAGCCGAATCCGCTGGGCCGCGAGAAGCTGATCAGCGCCATGCGCGTGGGCGTGCAGTTCGTGCGGCAGTCGCAGCGCATGCGGGCGGTGCTCACGCGCATCTCGATCTTCTTCCTGCACTCGACCGCGCTGCTGGCGCTGCTGCCGCTGCTCGCACGCAACCTGCAGGGCGGCGGGGCCGGCACCTTCACGCTGCTGCTGGCGGCCATGGGCACGGGCGCCATCACCGCGGTGATGTTCCTGCCGCGGCTGCGCCAGGCCCTGTCGCGCGACCAGCTGGTGATGCGCGGCGCGCTGCTGCAGTCGGCCGCCACGGCGGTGATGGCGGTGGCGCCCAATGCCTGGGTGGCGGTGCCGGCCATGTTCTGCGGCGGCATGGCCTGGATCACCACGGCGAACTCGCTGTCGGTTTCGGCCCAGCTCGCGCTGCCCGACTGGGTGCGCGCGCGCGGGATGTCGATCTACCAGATGGCGATCATGGGCGCGAGCGCCTTCGGTGCGGCGCTCTGGGGGCAGGTGGCGGAGCTGTCCTCGCTGCACATCACCCTGGGCATCGGCGCGGCCAGCGGCACCGTGTGCATGCTGGTGGCGATCCGCTACGTCACCGACCACGTGGGCGAGGACGAAGACACCACCCCCGCGCGCAAGGGCTGGGCCAAGGGTCCGCCGGCCGAGGCGCCGGGAGAGGAAGGCCGCGTGGTGGTCACCATCGAATACCTGATCGACCCGGCCCGCGCCGCCGCCTTCCACATGGTCATGCAGCAGACCCGCCGCGCGCGCCTGGGCCAGGGCGCCATCGGCTGGGAGCTGCTGCACGACATCGCCGAGCCGGGCCGCTACGTCGAAGAGGTGGTCGACGAATCGTGGACCGAGCACCTGCGCCGCTTCCACCGTGCGACCGCCGCCGACATGGCGCTGCGCGAGCGCCGCCTGGCCTTTCACCAGGGCGAGACGCTGCCGGTGGTCACGCGCTACGTGGTGCGGCGCTGAGATACCGGGCGCTGGAACGACAGCTTCCTGAAAGCTCCGGCACGGCACCATCGGCCCATTCCGAACAAACCGATGGAGACAGCCATGCACGATCCGCGACCCGCCGGGCCCACGTCCGACATTTCCGCCACCCGCCGCCGTCTGCTCGGCACGGCCGGCGCCCTCGGCCTGGCCGCCGCCCTTCCGCGCATCGCCCTGGCACAGGCCGCCTGGCCAGCCAAGCCGTTGCGCTTCGTGGTGCCCTTCGCGCCCGGCGGCAGTTCGGAGATCGTGGCCCGCTCGGTCGCGGCCGAACTCTCGCGCACGCTGGGCCAGAGCGTGTTCGTCGACAACAAGCCCGGCGCAGCCGGCAACATCGCGATGACCGAAGTCGCGCGCGCCGAAGACCAGCACACGCTGATCCTGGGCCACATCGGCACGCTGGCGGTCAACCCGTACATCTTCGACAAGCTGCCGTACGACGCGAACAAGGACTTCAAGCCCGTCAGCCTGCTGGCCAAGGTGCCCAGCCTGTACGTGGTGCATCCCGACGTGCCGGCCAAGAACCTGAAGGAGCTGATCGCCTATGCGCAGAGCAAGCCCGGCAAGCTCAGCTACGGCTCCGCCGGCAACGGCAGCGCCGGCCACCTGGCCTTCGAGTACCTGAAGATGACGTCCAACATCTTCATGCTGCACGTGCCCTACCGCGGCACCGGCCCGATGCTGACCGACCTGATGGCCGGCCGGCTCGACGCCTCGGCCATCGGCGCGGCGGCGGTCATCCCGTTCATCAAGGCGGGCAAGCTGCGCTGCGTCGCCACCGGCTCGGCGCAACGCCTGCCGCAACTGCCCGACGTGCCGACGGTCGCCGAACAAGGTTTCCCGGGCTTCGAGATGACGCAGTGGTACGGCCTGTTGGCGCCGGCCAACCTGGCGCCCGCGAACCTGGCCAAGCTGTCGGCCGAAACCATGAAGGCGGTGAAGGCGCCCGCCGCGCTGGAGCGGCTCAAGGGCGACGCTGCGGAATCGATCGGCGACACGCCCGAACAGTTCGCGAAGTTCATCGCGAGCGAGCAGGCGCGATGGAAGAAGGTGATCGTCCGCGCCAACATCAAGCCCGACTGAAGCGATGCGGCCCGCCGCGGCATAGTGGCGCCATGCGCATCCTGCTGGCCGAAGACGAACACGCCCTGGGCACCTGGCTCTGCAAGGCGCTGGAGCATGCCGGCATCCAGGTCGACTGGGTGGACGACGGCCGCCTGGCGGATCGCGCGCTGCAGCAGCACGACCACGACGCGCTGGTGCTCGACCTGGGCCTGCCCGGGCTCGACGGCCACGCCGTGCTGCAGCGCCTGCGCGCACGCGACCAGCGCCTGCCCGCACTCATCCTCACGGCCAGCGACTCGGTGGACGAGCGGGTGCGCTCGCTCAACGCCGGTGCCGACGACTTCCTGGCCAAGCCCTTCGCGCTGGCCGAGCTGGAAGCGCGGCTGCACGCGCTGGTGCGGCGCGCCCGCGGCACCGAGCATCCGCGCCTGGCCTGCGGCCCGCTGGCCTACGACGCCGCGCGCCGGCAGTTCCTGCTGCATGGCGAGGCCTTGGCGCTGTCGCCGCGCGAGCAGGCCGTGCTCAAGGTGCTGGTGCAGCGCAGCGGCGAGCCCTTTTCCAAGCAGCAGATCATCGAGCGCGTTTTTTCCGACGAAGCGGACGTGCAGCCCGAGGCGGTGGAGGTGATCATCCACCGCCTGCGCAAGCGCCTCGACGGGCGCGGCGTCGGCATCACGACCCTGCGCGGTCTGGGCTATGCCCTCGAAGCCGATGAAGGCGGACGCTAGGCCGGCGCGCTGGCTGCGCGAAGCCAGCCTCTGGCACCGGCTCGCGTGGCTGCTGCTTCCGATGCTGGTGCTGGTGACCACGCTCGAGTTGTGGATGACGCGGCACGATGCGCTGGAAGCGGCCGACTCGGCCTACGACCGCTCGCTGCTCGGTGCGCTCAAATCCATCGACGCCAACATCTCGACCGCCTCGGGCGGTCTCTCGGTCGAGCTGCCCTACCGGATGTTCGAGTTCTTCGAGCTCACCGCCAGCGGCCAGGTCTACTTTCGCGTGGCCACCTCCGACGGCCTGGTGGAGCTGGGCAGCGCCGACCTGCCCGCGGCCCCGGGCGCGCTCACCACCGGCCGGCCGGTGTTCTACGACGCCACCTATTTCGGCGAGCCGGTGCGCTTCGCGGCCTACCGGCGCGAGCTGGAGCGCGCCCCGGCCGGCAGCGAGGCGCGCAACGTGCTGGTGCAGGTGGGTGAAAGCACGCGCTCGCGGCAGGAATTCACCCGTCGCTTCGTTCAGCGCGCGGTGCTGCGCGATGCTCTCGTGCTCGCGCTGCTGGTGTGCTGCACGGCGGTGGCGCTGGCCGCGGCGCTGCGTCCGCTGGCCCGGCTCGCGCGCGAGGTGCAGGCGCGCAGCCCCGAAGACCTGGCCCCGATCGCCGAGGACGGGCTGCCGGCCGACGTCCGCCCGCTGGTGACGGCCGTCAACCAGCAGATGGCGCGCACCCAGGCCCTGGTGACGCAGCAGCGGCAGTTTCTCGACGATGCCTCGCACCAGCTGCGCACGCATCTCACCACCCTGCAGATGCAGGCCGACTACGCCCGGCGGGAAGACGACGCCCGGCAGGTGCAGGCCGCGCTCGAGGCGCTGGGCACCGAGATCGGCCGGGCCACCCGCAGCACGCAGCAGCTGCTGGCGCTCGGCCGCAGCGACACGGCGGCCCTGGAATTCGCGCCGCTGGACCTGGCCGCGCTGCTGCGCGAGGTCGCGCTGGCCTTCCTGCCGCAGGCACGCGCGCGCCGGATCGACCTGGGCATCCACACCCCGGCACCCGAGTTCCCCGCGGTGGCGGACCGGGGCCTGATGCGCGAGGCGCTGGCCAACCTGGTGGCGAACGCCGTCGCCAACACGCCCGAATGCGGCACCGTGACGCTGTTCGCCGCCGCCGATGCGCAAGGCTTCAGCCTCAACGTCGAAGACAACGGCCCTGGACTGAGCCCCGAAGAACGCGCCGCACTGGGCCAGCGCTTTCGGCGCGGCCAGCGCGCGGCCGGCGGGGGCTCGGGGCTGGGACTGGCGATCGCGCGCGCCATCGCCGAACGCCACCGTGGCGCGCTGCGGCTGGAGGCGCGAGACACAGGCACGGGACTTCATGCCATCCTGTGGTGGCCCCGCTCGATGGCCTGACACGCGCGCCATGCAGACCACACACTCGCCCGCCGCCCCTGCCCGCCGCCGCGTGCTGCGCGCACTCGGCATGTGGGCCTGGCCCGCCTGCCTGCCGCTGCGTGCCATCGCCAACGACGACCCTTCGTACGGCCCCGCCGAATGCGTGGTGCCTGCCAAGCCCGGAGGCGGCTTCGACCTGAGCTGCGCCCTGGCGCGTGAGGCGCTGCAGGCCGTTCGCCCGACGCGACCGCCGCTGGCCAGCCGCTACCTGCCGGGCGGCATCGGTGCCGTGGCCTTCGACCGCATCGCCACCGGGCGCCTGGGCGGACCGGGCACCCTGGTCGCCTTTTCGAGCGGCTCGCTGCTCAACCTGGCGCAGGGCCGCTTCGGACCGCACCCGCCCTCCACGGCGCGCTGGATCGCCACGCTGGGCACGGACTACGGCGTGATCGCCGTTCACCGCGATGCCCCATTTCGAACGCTGAGCGACTTGGTCGCCGCGCTGCGCCAGGACCCGGCGCGCCTGGCCTTCGGCGCGGGCGGCACCGTGGGCAGCCAGGATTGGGTCAAGGCCGCCCTGCTGGTGCGCGCCGCCGGGCGTGACCACAAATCGATGCGCTTCGTCGCCTTCGAGGGCGGCGGCGAGGCCTTGGCTGCACTGCGCGGCCGCCACGTCGACCTGTTTCCGGGCGACGCGGCCGAGGCGCTGCAGGCCGTGGCGGGCGGCGCGCCATTGCGCTTTCTGGCCGTGCTGGCCGAGGCACGGCTGCCCGGCGCCTTGGCCGGCGTGCCCACCGCGCGGGAACAGGGCGTCGATCTCGTTTGGGCGACCGTCCGCGGCCTGTATCTGTCGGCCGACGTGCCCGAAGCCGCCGTGCGCGCCTGGAGCGAGGCATTCCGCCAAGCCGTGGCCAGCCCCGGCTACGCCGCCCTGCGCGAGCGGCACGGGCTCTACCCCTTCACCCTGACCGGCACCTCGCTGGAGGATTTCGTGCGCCAGCGCATCGAAGACTACCGGCGCCAGGCCGACGAACTGGGCCTTCGCCGCTGGGCGCGGTAGCATCGGAGCCGCCCCGGGAACTAATTCGCTCATCAGAGTCCCAGAGCATGATCCGCTGCACAACAAGGGACGCCACGTCCTACAAAACGACAGCAGCCTTCAGCACCACAATACGAAACGGAAAGACGGTTCTTCATGCGACTCACCACCAAAGGCCGCTTCGCGGTCACTGCCATGATCGACCTGGCGCTGCGTGAGCGCTCAGGACCTGTGACATTGGCCGCCATCAGCCAGCGCCAGCGGATCTCGCTGTCGTACCTCGAACAGCTGTTCGGCAAGCTGCGCCGCCACAAGCTGGTCGAGTCCACGCGCGGACCCGGCGGCGGCTACTCGCTGGGTCGCAAGGTTGGCGACATCACCGTGGCGGACATCCTGTTCTCCATCGAGGAAGAACCGGCCGAAAAGCAGGATCCGGTCATCGCCACCGATGGCCGCTGCAGCACCGACGAGCTGTGGGCCTCGCTCAACCGCCGCACGGTCGAGTTTCTCGACTCGGTCACGCTGCAGAGCCTGGTGCTCGAACAACTGGCCAAGGGCGTGAAGATCGAGACCGAGCAGCCGGCCGTCAAGCGCATTCCCGCCAGCGCCCCGGCACCCAAGCGGCCGCGCATCAACGCACCGAACTCGGTGTTCGCGCTGGGCACGCTGGCCAAGCGCTGAGTCTCAACGCTTCTCCCACCGCCGGCGTCGTCGACGAGCCGGCGCCGACATCCATGGCTCGGGCGGCGCTCGCACAGTTGCGCAGACCCGACAACCGACGGCCAGCGTGAAGTCGGCCGCCCCCCTTGCATTAGGATCAGGTCCAACAACAAGGGGGCCACATGGACAGCACCAGCAACGCAGTAGACATACCGGTCGACCCATCGTGGGGCGGCGAGCCGCAACCTGCGATCGACACGCCGGATTGCGACTTCCCCCTCGTGGCACAGGCGCTGTCGTCGATGCTGGCGCTGATCAGGGAACAACTCGGCATGGATGTCATCTTCGTCTCGGAAGCGATGGACCCGCGGGTGCCTCAGGCCGCTCAGAGCCTGCGTGTGCCGCGTCCTTCCCTCTCCTCGTCCGCGGTGATGCAGCACATCGGCACCCAAGTCGGCGCGCCGGTCGTCATGCCGGACGGCAGCGTCTACGGCACGCTCTTCGCCTTCGCGAGCCGCACCGCCGACCTGTCGGAGCGTGAGCACCGCAGGCTGGAGGTCGCGGCCCATGCGACCGCGCGCCTGCTGGCGCAGGCCGCAGGCCATGAACTCGCAGACTGAGCCGGCATCGCCATGACGCAGGGCACCGACGCGCACACACCGCTTTCGCCCGGCATCGGCCCGGATTTCACGATCGCCTTTCAGCCGATTGTCGATGCCGCACGGCGCGAGGTCTTCGCCCACGAAGCGCTGGTGCGCGGGCTGTCGGGCGAAGGCGCCGTTGACATCCTGTCGCGCGTGGAGGCACGGCATCGCTTCGCATTTCACGAGGCCTGCCGCGTCCGCGCGATCGAAATGGCCGCGCAACTCGGCATGACGTCCAGGCTCAGCCTCAACGTGATGCCCAACGACGTGGCCGGCCAGACCGAGTGCTTTCGCACGGCCATCGACACCGCGAAGCGCTGCGACTTTCCCGCGAACCAGTTGATGTTCGAGATCACCGAGGGCGAGCGGGTCATCAACCTGCCCGGCCTGGCGGCGTCCTTCCACATTTTCCGGCGCTACGGTTTCACCTCGGCCATCGACGATTTCGGCGCTGCCTACGCGAGCTTCGAATTGCTCGCCGCCTTCCAGCCCGACGTGGTGAAGGTCGACATGAGCCTGGTGCGCGACATCCATGTCGACCCCGTGCGCGTGGCGATCGTCAAGGGCTTCGTCACCACCTGCAGCGAGCTCGACATCAAGGTCATCGCCGAAGGCGTGGAGGCGCCTGAAGAAGCGCGGGTGCTGCGCGAGCTGGGCGTGAGCCTGTTCCAGGGCTTCCTGTTCGCACGGCCCGCCATCGGTGCATTGCCCGAGGTGGCCTGGGACGCCGCGGACTGAATCCCGACGCCGGCCGGCGCCGGCGCCTGCCGCGACCTACACATTGCTGGTCGCACGCACCTCGTCGATGGTCGTCAGCCCGGCCAGCACCTTCTCGATGCCGTCCTGCCGCAAGGTGCGCATGCCTTCGCGCAGCGCCGCTTCCTGCAACTGCTCGGCGCGAGCGCCCTCCTGGATCAGCCGCCGCACGGCCTTCGACACCGTCATCAGCTCGTGGATGCCGACGCGGCCGCGGAAGCCGGTTTCGCCGCATTGCTTGCATCCCTTGGCCGAATGGATGTGCAGGGCACCGTCGCGGCCGAGCTGGCGCATCCACGACTGGCGCAAGGCGTCCCGGTTGGCCGGCGTGTCTTGCGACGCGAAGGCGTGCAGGTAGTCGGCCACCAGTTCGTCGACCTCTTCCGCCGTGGCCGGACGGCTCGTGATGCACTGGCGGCACAGGCGCCGCACCAGCCGCTGCGCGAGCACGGCCAGCAGCGAGTCGGCGAAGTTGAAGGGGTCCATGCCCATGTCGAGCAGCCGCGTCACCGTTTCGGGCGCGCTGTTGGTGTGCAGGGTCGACAGCACCAGGTGACCCGTGAGCGAGGCCTCGACGGCCATCTTGGCAGTTTCGCCGTCGCGGATTTCACCGACCATGATCACGTCGGGATCGGCCCGCACGAAGGCGCGCAAGGCCTTGGCGAATGTCCAGTCGATGCGCGGATTGACCTGCACCTGCCGCAGGCCCTGCTGCGTGATTTCGATCGGGTCTTCGGCCGTCCAGATCTTGCGCTCGGGCGTGTTGATGTGCATGAGCGCCGAATGCAGCGTGGTCGTCTTGCCCGAGCCGGTCGGCCCCACGCACAGCACCATGCCGTAGGGCCGCTCGACCGCCTCGCTCAGGCGCTCGAGGTTGTGCTTCGACAGCCCCAGCTGCGCCAGCGGCAGCGGCTTGGCCGACGCCAGGATACGCATCACCACGTCTTCCAGACCGTTGTTGGTCGGGATGGTGGCCACGCGCAGCTCGATGCGGTGCTGCGGCGAGAACTTGGCGAAGTTGATCTTGCCGTCCTGCGGCTTGCGCTTCTCGCTGATGTCGAGGTCGCACATGATCTTCACCCGCGCCACGATCGCGTTGCGGTAGTTGGGCGGCAGCTCCAGGTAGGTGTAGAGCCGGCCGTCGCGCCGAAAGCGAATGCGGGTCTTGTCGCGACCCGGGTAGCTCTCGATGTGGATGTCCGACACGTTCTCGCGGTGCGCCTCGAGGATCATGCTGTTGATCATGCGCACGAGCGAGTTATCCGACTGCTCGATCGCCGCCTCTTCGTCGTCCCCCGACCGGTCTTCCTTCTCGAGCGTCTGCAGCAGCTCGCTGGTGCCGGCCAGGTCGAACTCGATGGCCATCGGGTCGGCGGACGGCGCGCGCTTCTCGCCGGCCTGCGCGCCGATCTTCTCGTAGGCCTTGTGCAGCACGTTGTCCAGCTCGGCGGCGTGGGCCAGCACGGGGACCACCTTCATCTGTGCGATGAACTCGACCTCGTCGAGCGCCGCACGGCGCGTGGCCGGGTCATCCATGGCGACGATCAGCCGCCCTTCGTGGATCATGAGCGGCATGACCTGCAGGCGCCGCGCCACGGTGTAGCTGATCTTGCGCAGCGCCTCGGCCGCGGCCGGAAACTCCTGCACGTCGACCAGCGGATAGCCCATCTTGCGCGCCAGCGCCGTCTGCAGCTGCGCGCGGGTGACCACGCCCATGTTCACCAGCGTCTCGCCCAGCGGCACGGTCTTGTCGAGCTGCTGCCGGGCCAGGGCCGCACGCAGCTGCTCGTCGGTGATCATGTTCAGGGACATCAGCGCCTGGCCGATCCGCAGGATCGGCATGCGGCTCTGGGCGTCGATCTCCTTCAAAAGTTGCTGTGGGGTGACGACTTCGACAGATGCCATTGCATCGATCTCCTGATTTGTAATGCCTGATGATTCTGAGGCCCGGCCGTGCGCTTGTCAGCCCGACCCGCTTGTGCGGGAAAGCCCTCGCCGCATTCGCTCGATGCCTCGTTACGAAAGTACTCAGAAACCGCAAGGCTCCTTCGGTTCCCCTCGACGCCGCGGCGGATGCTCAAGGCACGAAGGCGAAGGTGTTGCGCCCTGCCGCCTTGGCACTGTAGAGGGCGACGTCGGCGCGGGCCAGCAAGTCGCCCGGCGCCATGGTGGCGTCGACGTCGCGCACATACACGACGCCGATGCTGGTCGTGATGTCGAGGTCGCGGCCGTCGGCGCGGAAGGGTGAGCCGCCGATCTTGCGGAGGATCTTGCGCGCCACGACTGCGGCCGCCTCCTGCGCGTCGATGTCTTCCAGCACGACCACGAACTCGTCGCCCGCCAGGCGCGCCACGGTGTCGGTGCTGCGCACGCTGTCGCGCAGCCGCCTGGCGTATTCGATCAGCACCGCGTCGCCGCTCGCGTGGCCCAGCGTGTCGTTGATCGACTTGAAGTGGTCGACGTCGAGGAACATGAGTGCGATGCCGCGGCCCGCATAAGCCGCGTGCGTGATGGCCGCAGGCAGTTGCTCGTTGAAGGCCAGCCGGTTCGGCAAGCCGGTGAGCGTGTCGACCCGGGCCAGCTCGATCAGCTTGCGCTCCACGGCCTTCAGCGCCGTGACGTCGAAGCTCAGCGAAAAGATGCCGTGCGTGGCGCCGTCGGCTTCGATGTGCGGCACGTAGATGACGCGCGTGACGCGGTCGAATTCGCCCTTGCGGGTCTGCGCCTCGAATTCGACGCGCTCGCCGGCGAGTGCCCTGTCGACCAGCTCCTTGCGCGCGAGGTACAGCTCTTCACCCGCCACCTCGCGGATGTGCTTGCCCAGCAGCAGGTTCGGGTCGAGCCCGAGCCATTCGCGGTAGGTGCCGTTGGCGAAGGTGATGATCTCGTCGCTGTCGATGTAGGTGATCAGCGCAGGGATGTTGTCGGTGATGGCGCGCAGCCGCATCTCGCTCTCGGCCAGCTGCAGCTCCGTTTCCTTCAAGGCCGTGACGTTGAAGGCCATCAGGTAGAAGCCGTGCACCTGCCCCTGCAGGTCGAGGTCGGGAATCATGTTCGTCTGGAAGTAGCCGGTCTTGCCGTGCAGCGGCGCCTCCACCTGGAAGCGCGCCGGCTCGCCCGCCAGCACTGCGGCGAGGTGGGGCTTCTGCTGCGCATAGACCGCTTCGCCCATCGCCGCGCGCAGCGTCACGCCCTCGAGCGGCTCGTCGCCCAGGCCAGCCATGCGTCGGCCGCGGCTGTTGGCGAAGTGGCACCGCTCCTCGCGATCGAAATAGCCCACCACCGCCGGGATGTTGTCGGTGACGTCGCGCAGCCGCTTTTCCTGCTCGGCCAGCGCATTGCGCACCTGCACCTCGTCGGTGATGTCGAAGGTCATCGCGAACACGCCCTGCACCATGCCCACGTCGTCGGGGTCGGGAATGTAGTGGGCCTTGTAGGTGCGGTCGCCGACGCCCAGCGCCGGGTCGCCGCGCTGCTCGACGATCACCGTCTCGCCGGCCATGGCGCGGCGGTAGAAGGGCTCGACCTCGGCGAAATCGGAGGTGCCGGCGATCTCGGACATTGCCTTGCCCAGGAGCACGTCGCCGTTGTGCAGCGCCCGCACCTTCGCATTGACGAAGGTGTAGCGCAGCGACGAATCCACGTGCGACACCAGCGCCGGGATGTTGTCGGCAATGACCCGGATCTGCGCCTCGCTGTGCGCCAGGCTGAGCTCGATGCGCTTGCGCTCCGTCACATCGGACGTCATGGCGTAGTAGCCGCGCACGGCACCCGTGCCGTCCCGGTCGGGGATCAGGTCGGTCTGGAAGAAACGCGCCTGCTCGCCCTGGCGCACCGCATCGCGCCGCTCGAAGGTCACGTGTTCGCCGGCGGCCACGCGCTGCAGGTAGCGCTCGGGGATGAAGTAGTTGCCGCTGCCCGGCTGCCCCTGCGCGGGCTCGCCGATCAGCGTCGCCGCGCTGCGCCCCAGCCGCTCGGCCAGCCGCGCATTGACGAAGGTGTAGCGGCCCTGCGCGTCGGCGTGCGACACCATGACGGGAATGTTGTCGGTGATGTCGCGCAGGAACTTCTCGTCGATCTGCTGCTGCCGCATGAGCTGATCGAAGGTGCGTCCCAGGTCGCCGATCTCGTCGGCCGGGTAGCTCGCCGGCACGGCCATGGGCGTCGATGCGGACGCGGCCTGCGCGTCGAGCATGCGCCGGTGCAGCGCCGTCAGCGGCTTGAGCTGGCGCCGCACCACCACCGATGCGACCGCGCCCGCCGCCAGCGCCAGCGCCAAGGCGCCGAACCAGGCCGTGCGCTCGATCGATTCGAGCCGGGCGAAGGCCTCCTGGCGCGGGTACACCGACCCCAGCACCCACGAGGTCTGGCGAAGCTGCCTGAACGCATAGAGGCCTGGCACGCCGGCGGCGTCGCTGCCCTCGGCCGCACCCTCGAAACCGGCGATGGCCCGCGCGATCTCGGCGTCGCCCGAGCCGTTGGTGCTCATGCGCTGCAGGATGCGCGCCTCGTCGGGATGATCGACCACCACGCCATCGCGGCTGACGATGAAGACGTAGCCGGTCACGCCGAAACGCACCTGGGCCAGCTCGCCCAGGAAGCTGCGCTCCTTCAGGTTGATCAGGCCCGACAGCACGTAGCGCACCTGGCCGGTGCGGTCCTTCACCGGCTGGGTGATGGCGACCTGCGCCAGTCCGTTGAGCCGGTTGCGGTAGGGCGCCGAGATCGTGCCGGCACCGGAGGCCACGGTGTCGCTGAAGTACGGACGGTCTTTCACGTTGAGGCGGCCGATCTGCTGCGCGCCATTGAGATTGGCGACCAGCTCCCCCTGCAGGTCGATGAACGACACGTTGTCGAAGGCCTCGTGCAGCGACGGGTGCCGCTCCAGAAAGGACTGCAGCGAGGCCTCGTCGTCGAGGTCGCGTGCTTCCGCGCTGGCGGCGAAGGTCGCCAGCAGGGTCCGTCGGCTGGCGAGCTTCTGGTCGATCGCGTCCGCGATGAAGGCGACGTTGGCGAGCTGCTCGCTCTCGATGGAAGACCGCATGCTAGCCTTGACCAGATGCAGCGCGACCGTCGCGATGGCGAAGGTCGCCGCGAGCACCACGGCGGCGACGCCGAGGCCCAGGCGGGTATTCAGGCCGATCCGTCTCCTGCTCAGACCTGGTGAATTCATCGACAGAGATGCAAGCCGTTGCGGCGCTGTGCGCAAGAAGGATGGTTCGGGTCGCGACCCCGCCCTCGCTCCTCACGCGGGTCCGCGCCCGCATCGTAGCGCAGCCCCGCAGCGCCACCGTCGGCAGTTCCCCTGGGTCGCCGCGCACCGACGCCGGTGCTGCGCGGCGCGATGCCTCAGCCGGCCAGCTTCGGGTTCCGGCGCGCCTCGCCCAGCCGGCTCTGGCGCACCGTCTCGGCGCACTGGGCGCTGCGCCGCATGTCGGGCCGCGCGCACTGGGTGTTCATGCAGACCGCGCGGGCGAAGAAATTGCGGCCCTCGCAGCGAGCCACCGAACCGGTCGGCCCGCTATTGCGCGCCTGGCGCGTGAAGGGCTGGGAGGCTTGCGACGGCGGCGGTGTTGGCGAACCTGCCCTGCGCAGCGGCCTGTCGACATCGGCGTCGGCGCTGGAGGTGGGAGTGGGGGTCAGGGCGACCAGCGCGCGCGCCTCGCGGGGCGCTTCGATGACGGACACCGCTTGAAGCGGCTCCATGCGCACCGGCGCGGCACGCTCGGCGAAGGCAGCAGCCGGGACGATGGGCGACACGCGCTCCACCACCGCATTCGGCGCCGCCTGCGCCGACATCGGCTCCGGCTCGGCACGCGGGCCCTGGGCCTGCAGCAGCGCAACCGCCGTCACGACGCCCCACAACACCACCAGCGCGCCGATCACCAGGCCGCTGCGGCGCCGCTCCGTTTCCGCGGCCACCGCAGGCGGCGGAATCTCGACGCCGGCATCGGCCGCGGCGAAATAGGCCGGCAGCTTGCCGTCGCAACCCTTGCAGTGATAGGCGTGGCCGGCGTTGAGCGTCTGGCAGACCTCGCAGACCTCACCGGGTTCGCGGCGCAGGCGCGCCAAGTCGAGCAGGCTGCCGAAAGCAACGGCGGAACCCAGCCTTTGACGGTCGGGCAACACGATGGCGGCGGCGCCCATCACAGCCGCTCCGATGCATGGCCCTCGTCGCACAGCTCGGTCGCGACGGCCGTTGCCGCCAGTCGCCGGCGCAAGCGCTGCTCGGACACTGCCAGCCGTGCGAACAATGCAACCGCGTCGTCTTCAGGTTCCGGCCCTCCCGCCAGATGGGCGCGGAACGCCAGGAGAATCTGGGCCTGTGCGGCCTCACGCAGCCGCGTGGCAGTCATGGCGGCGCAAGCGGCCGTCGCATGGACGGGTGACGGGAATTGCATGGCGGACTCCTGGGGGAGGCTCGGCTGAAAGACAAAAGCCATGCCGCGAGCCTGGCAAGCTTGAAGGGACGGCGGAAAGTAGTACTTGTTGCCCGTGTCCGACCTACGCCGTGTAAGACGATGACTGATGCACCCGTCGTGATCAGTTCATCAACCTGAAACCTGTCTCACCTTCGCTACACGACCCCATCGCCACAGTGGAGTCGGCTTGACAAGCGGAAGCCGCCCATCAGCGCGATGCTTTCCGCCGTCGTGGCGTCCTTGCCCTTGTTCGCCAGGGCGCTTCACCAGACCGTCGAATCACGCCAGCGGGTTGACGATTTCGTCAGCCCGGTGCCGCGACTGTCAGTACGGTTCGCGCGGCTGAACGAAGGGAACGGCGTACTCGCGGCCGATCATCCCGCGGGCGAAGAGGTAATTGGTTCGGGCCTTTTCGCTCATCGCGTCCAAGTTGACCACTCCCGTGCTGTCGCAGGGGAAGGCCAGGGCGCGGCCCTGGTTGAACAAGGACTGGAAGCGGATCTCGAAAGCCTCCGCGTTCTGCATCGTGGAACTGTGCGACATGGTCGTCTCCTGCAAAAAGTAGCAAGGGATGGATGCCTTGATCAAGCGAGCCTGCACGTGACCCCAGCTTGACGGTTGCCTTGCATCAACCGTGCCGAGTTCATCTGGATAACGATCCACATGGCCCGGCGATGCAGGGGATTACGCGCAGCACCTTTCCACGCCCGTGCGAAATGCCACGATTCGCGAGATTCGGATGAGACTTTTTCACGAAGCGGACGCGGCCTGCCAACCGACCGGTCCGATTCGTCATGCGCGGCGCGTCGATGCGCTGCTGGATGACCGCGGCGTACCCGCGGTGGCTGCCGTCAGAACCGCGGCAACTTGCGGTACCAGGTCAGGCCCATGGAGGTGCCGCCCGGCTCCTTGCTTTCGTAGGGACGGTACTCGCAACCGACCCAGCCCTTCCAACCGCAATCGTTCGACACATCGTCGATCACGCGGAAGATGTAGGTGTAGTCGAGCTCGCCGATGTGGGGTTCGTTCCGGGTCGGCACGCCCGCGATCTGGATATGCCCGACCCGGCCCGTCGGCAGGTATTTGTAAAGCTTCGTCGTCACGTCGCCCTCGACGATCTGGCAGTGGTACAGGTCCATCTGCACCTTGAGGTTGGGCGAGCCCACGGCCTCGACGATTTCGTGCGCATGGTCCTGCCGGTTGAGAAAGAAGCGCGGGATATCGCGGGTGTTGATGGGCTCGATCAACACGTCGCGGCCGACCTTCTCGGCCTCCGCCGCGGCCCAGCGCAGGTTCTCGATGTAGGTGGGCTGCAGCGTCTCGCGCTCGACGCCCTCCGGAACCAGCCCCGCCATCACATGCACGCGGGGGCAGTCCAACGCCTCGGCATATGCCAGCGCCTTCGACACGCCTTCGCGAAATTCGGCCTCGCGGCCCGGCAGGCAGGCCAGGCCGCGTTCGCCGCCTTCCCAATCGCCAGGCGGCGCATTGAACAGCACTTGTTGCAGGCCGTTGGCCTGCAGGCGCGCCTTCAATTCGCTCGGCTCGTAGGCATAAGGAAACAGAAATTCGACGGCGTCGAATCCGTCCATGGAGGCAGCTTCGAAGCGGTCGAGAAAATCGAGCTCCGGGTAGAGCATCGAGAGATTGGCAGCGAATCGGGGCATGACGAACTCCTTGATTTGGTTTTTGCGATCGTTGCGGCGGCGCCTACCAGCGCGCGCCGAAGCTGCGGCGCAGCTCGTCGATGCTAACTTCGCCAAGGGGCTCGAAACCCCGGTCGGCCAGCAGGCGCAGCTTGGCCGTTTCCTCCAATTCCTCCAGCACGGCCATGGCCGCCGCCGGCGTGTCGTGCCACACGTTCGGGCCCAAGCGCTCCAGCATCACCGCACGGATCGGCGTGCCTGCGGCGCCGTAACGGCCGATCGCCCGCGCCACGGCCTCGGCCGCTTCGAGCGCCCCGGGCCGGTGGTAGGGGATCACCGGCACGCGGCCCACCTTCATCACGAAGTAGGGCGTCAGCGCCGGCAGCAGTTCGTCGCCCGGCGCGGCCAACGTGAGCGCCACGCAGTGCGTGCTGTGGGTGTGGATGACGCAGCGGGTGTCGGCATCGAAGGCCGTGGCCGCGGCGTAGATGCGGGTATGCAGGGCGATGGTCTTGCTGCCGCGGTCGCCGCCGGTCTGCTTCAGGTCGGCGTCGAGCCGCGCCAGCCGCGCGGGGTCGAGAAAGCCCAGGCAGGCATCGGTCGGCGTGATGAGGAAGCCGTCGTCCAGCCGCACGCTGATGTTCCCCGCCGTGGCATGCACGTAGCCGCGTTCGAACAGGCTGCGGCCGACGCGGCAGATCTCTTCGCGCGCTTCGTTCTCGGTCATGCCAACACCCCGAATGCCTTGGTGAAGAAGTCGTCCGTGCCGAAGTTGCCGGACTTCAGGGCGATGTGCAGCCCCTGCCCGCTCGCCGCCTCGGCGAATGCATGGCACCAAGGCACCCCCGGATCGATCTGCATGCCGATCTGCATTTGCGCGATGCCCAAGGCTTGCACGCAGGCGCCCGAGGTCTCGCCGCCGGCCACCACCAGGCGGCGCACACCGCGCTCGACCAGCCCCCGCGCGACCGCGGCGATCGTGCGCTCGACCATCGCACCCGCCTCGTCCACGCCGAGCCGCCCCTGCACCGACTGCACGGCGCCGGACTCGGCCGTCGAATAGACCAGCACCGGCCCCGCACCGTCCCGCAACAGCGGCTCGGCCCAAGCCAGCGCCTCGGCCGCCACGTCCGCGCCCGAGGCGATGCGCAGCGGATCGATCGCCATCGCCGGGCGGCCCGTGGCGATGAAATCGCGCACCTGCCGGTTGGTGGCCAGCGAGCAACTGCCCGACACCACCGCAGCGAGCCCGCCCGCGGCCGGCAGCGCGCTCGCACCCGCCGACGGCGCGATGCCAAAATTGCCCGCCAGGCCGATCGCCACGCCCGACCCCGCGGTGACCAGCGGAAAGTCGGCCAGCGCCGGGCCGAGGCGCAGCAGGTCTTCATTGGAAACCGCGTCGACGATCGCGATGCCCACGCCTTCGGCTCGCAGCGCGGCGATGCGCTCGCCGATCGCCGCCGCGCCGCGCGCCACGACCGCATGGTCGATCAACCCGACCTTGCGCCGGGTCTGCGCCTGCAGCACGCGCACCAGGTTCGGGTCGGTCATCGGGGTGAGCGGATGCTTTTCCATGCCGCTTTCGTCGAGCAGCACGTCGCCCGCGAACAGGTAGCCCTTGAACACCGTGCGCTTGTTGTCGGGAAAGGCCGGCGTGGCGATGGTGAAGTCGCAGCCCAGTGCGTCCATCAGCGCCTCGGTGACCGGCCCGATATTGCCCCGCGGCGTGCTGTCGAAGGTGGAGCAGTACTTGAAGTAGATCTGCCGCGCGCCCTGTGCCTGCAGCCAGGTCAGCGCCTCGAGCGATTGCGCCACGGCCTCGGCCGGCGCGATGGTGCGCGATTTCAGCGCGACCACCACCGCATCCACTTCGGCCGCGAGCGGCCCGTCCGGCACGCCGATGGTCTGCACGACGCGCATGCCGGCGCGCACGAGGTTGTTGGCAAGGTCGGTCGCGCCGGTGAAGTCGTCGGCGATGCAGCCCAGCAGAAGGGTCATGTCTAGGTCTTGTCGGAAGAGAGAGGCGTCGGCAGGTCGATGCCCGGGAAGATCTTGATCACGGCGCTGTCGTCCTCGCGCGCGAAGCCTGCGCTCGAAGCCTGCATGAACATCTGGTGCGCCGTGGAAGCCAGCGGCAGCGGAAACTTCGTCGCGCGGGCCGTGTCGAGCACCAGCCCGAGATCCTTCACGAAGATGTCGACCGCCGACAACGGCGTGTAGTCGCCCGCCAGCACGTGGGCCATGCGGTTCTCGAACATCCAGCTGTTGCCGGCGCTGTGGGTGATGACTTCGTACAGCGCATCGGCCGCCACGCCTTCGCGCAGGCCCAGCGCCATCGCCTCGGCCGCCGCGGCGATGTGCACGCCGGCCAGCAGCTGGTTGATGATCTTGACCTTGCTGCCCGCGCCGGCCCGGTCGCCCAGGCGGTAGACCTTGCCGGCCATCGCGTCGAGCACCGCGCCGGCCTTGGCATAGGCCTCGGGCCGGGCGGCGGTCATCATCGTCATCTGCCCGCTCGCGGCCTTGGCGGCACCGCCGGAGATCGGCGCGTCGACGTAGAGGATGCCGAGCGCGGCCAGCCTGCCCTCGAGCGCGACCGACCAGTTCGGATCGACGGTGGAGCACATCACGAACACACTGCCGGGCTTCATCGCGGCGGCCGCGCCCTGCGCGCCGAAGAGCACGTCCTCGGTCTGCTGCGCGTTGACGACCACCGAGACGAACACTTCGCAGGCCGCCGCGACCTGCGCGGGGCTGTCGCAGGCGATGCCGCCCTGTTCGGCGAAGCCGGCCGCGGCGCCGGGCCGGGCGTCGCACACATGAAGTTCGTGGCCGCGTTGCCGCAAGGTGGCCGCGATGCCGGCGCCCATGGCGCCGAGGCCGATCAGGCCGACGGGTGATGTCATCGGAGAGGTCTCGTTCACGTTGACGAAGTGCCCGATTGTGGCCTGCACCGCGCGGCACCGAAGCGAAGTCTTTCAGCTACCGGGCGCGCACGAATTGACCCTGCCTCCCGCCGCGTGCTAAATCTCGTTCTGCGCGTCAACCAAGGAACGACCATGGACGACAAGAGCGACGACGGAGACAAGTTCGAAGACAGCCGGCAGGATTGCCTGCGTTACGACCCGCGCGGCTACCAGCAGACGACCTGGATGCGCCACGCGCTGACGGCCGTCATCGCGCTCATCGCGCTCGGTGCGGCGGCCGCTTCGGTCGCGCACTGGGACGGCGCGGGCTTCCCGGTGACCAGCCTGGTCATCTACGTCGCAGGCATGGTGTTCGTCGCGATGCCGCTGTGCCTGCTGTACGAGGCCTTGCTGAAATCGCACCACGCGCACGTGGCGCACGCCAAGCTGCAACCCGGCGGCTAGCCCGCGAGCGCCCCGGCCCTACGAATGGGCCTGCGCCGCAGCCACCAGCTTGTCGCGATGGCTGCGCACGGCCAAGGCGACGATCGGCATCAGGTCGCCGGCGCCGCCCGCATCGAGCTCCCCCATCAGCTGGCGCCGCATGCTCGGCGCCCAGAAGGACTTGAGGTGCCCGACGATCGCCAGGCGTGCGGTCGCCGGATCGTTCGGCGTCTGCGCCTCGAAGAAGCTGCCGATCTGGTTGGCCATCTTGACCAGTTGGGCGGTCGGGTCGTGCATGTCGGATTCGTCCGGAGCTTGTCAGTCTTGAAGCCGCTCGGGCTGGCAGTACACCACCAGGTCGTCCTTGCGCGCGAAGCCCACCAGCGTGAGCTGCGCGCGCTGCGCGGTCGCGACGGCGAAAGAGGTCGGTGCCGACACGGCCGCCAGCAGCGGCACGCCCGCCATCGCGGTCTTTTGCACCATCTCGAAACTCGCCCGGCTCGTGACCGCGATGAAGCCGGCAGCGGCGTCGATCGATTCGGAGGCCAATGCGCCCACGAGCTTGTCGAGCGCGTTGTGGCGGCCCACGTCCTCGCGCAGCAGCACCACCTCGCCCTGCGCCGTGCACCAGGCCGCCGCATGCACGGCGCCGGTGGCCTGCTGCAAGGTCTGCTGTGCTTGCAGCCGCGCCATGGCCTGCGCGATGGCGCGGCGGGCGATCGGCACGCCGTCGTCGAGCACGGGCAGCGCACGCGACACCTGGGCCAGGTTCTCGGTGCCGCACAGGCCGCAGCCGGTGCGCCCTGCCATCGAGCGGCGCTTGTGCTTGAGCCGCGCGAAGGCGGCGCTCGACACGTCCAGGTGCACGGTGATGCCGTGCTCGGATGGCTCGGCCTCCGCGCCGTAGAGCTCGCTCGCGCTGTCGAGAATGCCTTCGGTGAGCGAAAAGCCGAGCGCGAAGTCTTCCAGGTCCAGCGGCGTCGCCAGCATCACCGCATGCGAGATGCCGTTGTATTCGAGCGCCACGGGCACCTCCTGCGCCACCCAGTCCTGCACCGCAAAGGCCAGGCCGCCGCGCACGCCGCGCACGGGCAGGAGCAGGGCTCCGTCGCGCGCCGGCGAGTCGGCGAAGTGGGCGTTGCGGGGCAAGGTGGCGGCGGTCATCGGATGGCTCCCGTCTACTTGGCAGGCACCGTTTCGGCGCTCGCCGCATCCTGCGCCGCCTGCGCGAGCAGCGCCTGCTGCTGGCGGTTGAAGCGGCTGTATTCCTGTTGCCAGGCCGACGGCTGCATCACCGGCATCACCTGCACCGCCGTCACCTTGTATTCCGGGCAGTTGGTGGCCCAGTCGGAGTTGTCGGTGGTGATGACGTTGGCGCCCGACTCAGGAAAGTGGAAGGTGGTGTAGACCACGCCCGGCTGCATGCGCTCCGACACGGTGGCGCGCAGCACCGTCTCGCCGGCCCGGCTCTGGATGCCGACCCAGTCGTCGTCCTTGATGCCGCGCTCTTCCGCGTCGTGCGGATGGATCTCGAGCCGGTCTTCGCTGTGCCACTGGTTGTTGTCGGTGCGCCGGGTCTGCGCGCCCACGTTGTACTGCGACAGGATGCGGCCGGTGGTCAGCAGCAGCGGGAACTTGCGCGTGACCTTCTCGTCCGTCGCCACGTACTGCGTGACGATGAAGCGCCCCTTGCCGCGCACGAAGCTGTCGATGTGCATGGTCGGCGTGCCCTCGGGCGCGTCGTCGTTGCAGGGCCACTGGATGCTGCCGAGCTGATCGAGCCGCTGGTAGCTCACGCCGTGGAAGGTCGGCGTCAGCGCGGCGATCTCGTCCATGATCTCTTCGGGGTTCGCGTAGTCCATCGGGTAGCCGAGGGCCTGCGCGAGCTTCACGGTCACTTCCCAGTCGGCATAGCCGGCCTTCGGCGGCATCAGCTTGCGCACGCGCGAGATGCGGCGCTCGGCGTTGGTGAAGGTGCCGTCCTTTTCCATGAACGACGAACCCGGCAGGAACACGTGCGCGTACTTGGCCGTCTCGTTGAGGAACAGGTCCTGCACCACCACGCATTCCATCGCCATCATGGCCGCGGCCACGTGCTGCGTGTTCGGGTCCGACTGCACGATGTCCTCGCCCTCGCAGTACAGGCCCTTGAAGCTGCCGCCGATGGCGGCGTCGAACATGTTGGGAATGCGCAGGCCCGGCTCGGGGTCGATGCGCACGTTCCACGCCGACTCGAAGGACGCGCGCGAGATGCTGTCGGACACGTGCCGGTAGCCCGGCAGCTCGTGCGGGAACGAGCCCATGTCGCAGGAGCCCTGCACGTTGTTCTGGCCGCGCAACGGGTTGACGCCCACGCCCTCGCGGCCGACGTTGCCGGTGGCCATGGCGAGGTTGGCGATGCCCATCACCATGGTCGATCCCTGGCTGTGCTCGGTGACGCCCAGGCCGTAGTAGATGGCGCCGTTGCCGGCCGTGGCATACAGCCGCGCGGCGGCGCGCAGTTCGGCGGCCGGCACGCCGGTGGCCGGCTCGGTGGCCTCGGGCGAGTTCTCGGGCTTCGAGACGAAGGCGCGCCATTCGGCGAAGGACGCGGTGTCGCAGCGCTCGGCCACGTAGTCCTCGGCGATCAGGCCCTCGGTGGCGATCACGTGCGCCAAAGCCGTGATCACCGCCACGTTGGTGCCGGGGCGCAGCTGCAGATGGTGCGCGGCCTGGATGTGCGGCGACTTCACCATGTCGATGCGGCGCGGGTCGACCACGATGAGCTTCGCTCCCTCGCGCAGCCGCTTCTTCATGCGCGAGGCGAACACGGGGTGCCCGTCGGTCGGGTTGGCGCCGATCACCACGATGACGTCGGCCTTCTCCACCGAGCGAAAGGTCTGCGTTCCGGCCGATTCGCCCAGCGTCTGCTTGAGGCCGTAGCCCGTCGGCGAGTGGCACACGCGGGCGCAGGTGTCGACGTTGTTGTTGCCGAAGGCGGCGCGCACCAGCTTCTGCACGAGGTAGGTTTCCTCGTTGGTGCAGCGCGACGAGGTGATGCCCCCGATCGATTCGCGGCCGTACTTGGCCTGCAGGCGCTTGAACTCGCTCGCGGCGTAATTGATCGCTTCGTCCCAGCTCACTTCCTGCCAGGGGTCGCTGATCTTCTTGCGGATCATCGGCTTGAGCATGCGGTCCTGGTGCGTCGCATAGCCCCAGGCGAAGCGGCCTTTGACGCAGGAATGCCCGTCGTTGGCCTTGCCGTCCTTCCACGGCACCATGCGCACGACCTCGTTGCCCTTCATCTCGGCCTTGAAGGCGCAGCCCACGCCGCAGTAGGCGCAGGTGGTGATCACGCTGTGCTCGGGCTGGCCGAGCCAGATCACCGACTTCTCCTGCAGCGTGGCGGTGGGGCAGGCCTCGACGCAGGCGCCGCAGCTCACGCATTCCGATTCCATGAAGGCCTGGTCCTGGCCCGGCGACACACGCGACTCGAAGCCGCGGCCGCTGATGGTCAGCGCGAAGGTGCCTTGCGTTTCCTCGCAGGCGCGCACGCAGCGGTTGCAGACGATGCACTTCGACGGGTCGTAGCTGAAGTACGGGTTCGACTCGTCCTTCTGGCTCTTCAGGTGGTTGGCGCCGTCGAAGCCGTAGCGCACGTTGCGCAGGCCGGTCACGCCCGCCATGTCCTGCAACTCGCAGTTGCCGTTGGCCGAGCAGGTGAGGCAGTCCAGCGGATGGTCGGAGATGTAGAGCTCCATCACGCCCTTGCGCAGGTCCTGCAGCTTGGGTGTCTGCGTGCGCACCTTCATGCCGGCCTCGGCCGGCGTCGTGCACGAGGCCGGGTAGCCGCGGCGGCCTTCGATCTCGACCAGGCACAGGCGGCAGGAGCCGAAGGGCTCCAGGCTGTCGGTGGCGCAGAGCTTGGGTACGCGGATGCCGGCGTCGACCGCCGCGCGCATCAGCGAGGTGCCGGCCGGCACGGTGACCTCTTGGCCATCGATCTCCAGCGTCACTTCGCGTTCGGATTCGCGCTTGGGCGTGCCCCAGTCGGTTTCTTTGAGGTGGTCGAGCATCTTGTTCTCTCCTTCAGGCCGCTTCGCGGTCGGGCACGACCAGGCCGAAGTCTTCGGGGAAATGATCGAGCGCTGACAGCACCGGGAACGGCGTCATGCCGCCCATCGCGCACAGCGAGCCGTGAACCATCGTGTCGCACAGGTCGCGCAGCAGCATCACCTGCTGCGGCCGGTTCTGGTTGCTGCGGATCTTGTCGATCACCTCCACGCCGCGCGTGGAGCCGATGCGGCAGGGCGTGCACTTGCCGCAGGACTCGATGGCGCAGAACTCCATCGCGTAGCGGGCCAGCTTCGACAGGTCGGCCGTGTCGTCGTGCACCACGATGCCGCCGTGGCCGACGGTGCCGCCGGCCGCGGCATAGGCCTCGTAGTCCAGCGGCAGGTCCCACTTCGATTCGGGCAGGTAGGCGCCCAGCGGCCCGCCCACCTGCACCGCCTTGATCGGCCGGCCCGATGCCGAACCGCCGCCGTAGTCGTAGAGCAGCTCGCGCAGCGTCACGCCGAAGGCCTTCTCGACCAACCCGCCGTGCTTGATGTTGCCGGCCAGCTGCATCGGCAGCGTGCCGCGCGAACGGCCCACGCCGTAGTCGCGGTAGAACGCGGCGCCGCGCGCCAGGATCAGCGGCACGCTGGCCAGCGTGATCACGTTGTTGATCAGCGTGGGCTGGCCGAACAGGCCGGCCAGCGCCGGCAGCGGCGGCTTGGCGCGCACCACGCCGCGCTTGCCTTCCAGGCTTTCGAGCAGCGCGGTTTCTTCGCCGCACACGTACGAGCCGGCGCCCTTGCGCACTTCGAGGCGGAAGGCGCGGCCCGAGCCCAGCACGTCGTCGCCCAGGAAGCCAGCGGCCTCGGCGCGCGCGATCGCCTCATTCAGCACCGCGATCGCATGCGGGTATTCCGAACGCACGTAGACGTAGCCCCGCGTGGCACCCGTGGCGATGCCGGCGATGGTCATGCCCTCGATCAGCATGAACGGGTCACCTTCCATCGTCATGCGGTCGGAGAAGGTGCCCGAATCGCCCTCGTCGGCGTTGCAGACAACGTACTTCTGCGGCGCCTGCGCGCCCAGCACGGTCTTCCATTTGATGCCCGCGGGGAACGCTGCCCCGCCGCGGCCGCGCAGGCCGGAGTCGAGCACTTCCTGCACCACCTCGGCCGGCGCCAATGCGAGCGCGCGGCGCAGGCCGGCGTAGCCTTCGTGCGCCTCGTAGTCGGCGATCGACACCGGGTCGGTGATGCCCATGCGCGCGAAAGTCAGGCGCTCCTGATTCTTCAGGTACGGAATCTCTTCCGTCGGCCCCAGGTGCAGCGCATGCGCCGCGCCTTCGAGGAAGCCAGCGTCGAAGAGCGCCGCGACATCGCCCGGCGTGACCGGCCCGTAGGCGATGCGCCCGGCCGGCGTGGCCACCTCGACCAGCGGCTCCAGCCAGAACATCCCGCGAGACCCGTTGCGTACGATCGACAGGTCGAGCCCGCGCGCCGAGGCTTCGTGCGCGATGCGGCGCGCGACGCGGTCCGCACCGGCAGCGAGCGCAGCCGAGTCGCGCGGCACGTACACGGTGATGCTCATGATTGCGCCTCCTTTTCCTGCGCGATCAGCGCGTCGAAGGCCTTCGGCGTCACGCGTGCGTGCAGCTCGTCGCCGATCACCATGGCAGGCGAGGAGGCGCACAGCCCCAGGCAGAACACCGGCTCCAGCGTGAAGGCGCCATCGGCCGTCGTGCCGTGCACGCCGCATCCGAGCCGCAGCTCCGCATGCGCCAGCAGCGCATCGGCGCCCATCGACTGGCAGGCCTCGGCCCGGCAGATCTGGATCACGCGGCGCCCGGCGGGCTCGGCACGGAAGTGGTGGTAGTAGGTGACGACGCCATGCACCTCCGCCCGCGAGAGGTTCAGCGCACCGGCAATCTCCGGCACGGCATCGGCCGGAATGTGGCCCAGCGCGTCCTGCAGTTCGTGCAGGATCGGCAGCAAGGCACCGGGCTCGTCCATGCGACGGGCCAGCACGGCGCGCACCGTGGCGGTAGAGGAGGGTTCCATGTCGTTCATCGTGGTTGCGCCGTGTCGCGCGCGGTCAGTGTCGGCAATGCCGCGAGCCCGGTCCAATTTATTCGGGGAATCGGGCGATTCATTTCGGCAATGGGCAAGGCCCGCGCCGCATCGAGCACCTTCGGTTCCAGGTTGGATTCAAGATTCATGACAAGGAACTGTCGATGAATCAGGCCGGCGCGCTCTTGACGCCGGTCAATTTCGCCAAGCGGCGACGCTACGCAGTCTTGGAAAAGAAGGCCACACCCGGCAGCCCATTGAAATGAGCATCGCAGGTCAGCAATTCGGCCCGTTGGTGCTGGGCCGTGGCGTAGACGATGGCGTCTGCCGTGGCGAGTTTGTGATGGCGGTGCAGGTCTGCGGCAAGGAGGGCGATGGCGGTGTCAAGCGGAACGACAGTGCACTTCTGCGTGTACGCGATGACCTGATCCGCCTGCTCCTCGCCAACTTCGCGCACGAGCCATTTCGAAAGCTCGAGCTGCACGATGGTCGGCACGATGCATTGCTCTTTGCCGGGAAACTGCCTGGCCAGCTTCGTCCCGACTGCACTACCAATGAACCATTCGATCCAAGCCGAGGTATCGACCACGCGCAGCGTGGCCGCCATCAGAAGCGATCCTTTCGATCACGGTAGCCGTCCCTGCGCGCCCCCTTGGCGATGCCCTTCAATTGATCGAATTCCGGAACGGGCATGACGAGAACACCCCTGCCCTTGGGAATGAACACGAACTCCTGCCCTGCGTGCCAATGCTGCTCGTCGCGAACGACCTTGGGGATGGATATCTGGAACTTGCTCGACAGAGTGGCGGTGGCAGCCATGTTCGTACTTGATGCGCTATCGAAGGAGAATTGGTAAGAGTACACCATCGCCCTACGGGAAGCCACCTCGCGATTCGGTGCCTACAAGATCTGCCGGCTCTGCTCGATATGCCGCCGCCGCATCGGCCGCAACACGAACCAGGCCATCAGCGCCGCCACCGCGTTGACCACGCTGGCCGCGATGAACACGGCCTGCCAGCTGCCGGTGGCTGCGGCGAGCACGCTGGACAACGGCACCAGCAGCGAGGCCGTGCCCTTGGCGGTGTAGAGCATGCCGGCGTTGGATGCGGCGTACTTGCCGCCGAAGGTGTCGGCGCAGGTCGAGGGGAAGAGGCTGTATATCTCGCCCCAGGCGAAGAACACCAGGCCGGTCAGCAGCACGAAGAGGATCGGGTTGTGGCCCCAGTGGTAGAGCGCGAGGATGCCGACCGACTCCAGCGCGAAGGCGATGAACATGGTCTGCTCGCGGCCGATCTTGTCGGACACCCAGCCGAAGAAGGGCCGCGTCAACCCGTTGAGCACGCGGTCGATGGCCAGCGCGAAGGTCAGCGCGGGCAGCACCAGGCCCATGATGTTGACCGGCACGTCGATGATCTTGAAGTCCTTGGCTATAGGCGCGAGCTGGGCCGTGGCCATCAGGCCGCCGGCCGCCACCATCACGAACATCGCGTACATCACCCAGAAGACCGGCGAGCGCAGCACCTCGGAAGGCTTGTAGTCGCGGCGCGTCTGCTGCACGTTGCGGCTGTCGGTGGCCTTGACGTGCTCGGGCGGACGGGTTAGCACCCAGCCAAGCAGGAAGACGATGAGGCCCTGGCCGAGGCCGAAGTACAGAAAGGCCGCCTCGTAGCCGTGCGACTGGATCATGGCCGAGATCGGAATGATCGTGATCGCCGACCCGGCACCGAAACCGGCCGCGGTCATGCCGGCCGCCAGGCCGCGCCGGTCGGGAAACCACTTGAGCGCATTGCCCACGCAGGTGCCGTAGACCGCACCGGCGCCGATGCCGCCGATGGCCGCCGCGACGTAGAGCAGCGGCAGCGACGATGCCACCGAGTTGAGCGCCCAGCCGAGGCCGCACAGCACGCCGCCGACCAGCACCACGGGACGCGGGCCGAAGCGATCGACCAGGTAGCCCTCGATGGGCACGAGCCAGGTCTCGGTGAGCACGAAGATGGTGAAGGCGACCTGGATCGCCGCACGGCTCCAGCCGTGCTTGTCGGCGATCGGGTTGACGAACAGGGTCCAGCCGTACTGCAGGTTGGCGATCATCGCCATGCAGACGATGCCGACCACGAGCTGGCCCCATCGATAACGCTGCGACCGGGCACCGGTGACGGCGCCATGAAAATCCGTGGAGGTGGGAATCGCGGCGTGTGGAGCGGCGATCGTGATCGTTGGCCGGGTCATGTTGTCTCCTGGTGTTGTGTTGACGGCCAGGCGACGAATGGACGCCGGGCCGATCTGTGGGAGCGATCGACGCAGGAGGCGGAAACGAGATCAGCGCATGGGTTCGAACTTCATGGCGCCGAGGGACTGCCGCTTCCCGCGTGAGAAGCACTGTCGGACGCAACGGCGCAATCGCTCTTGATCGCAGTCAAGTTCCGGCGATGCCGCGGGTATCTGCGGAGGGGGAGTGAAGCTCGCTGTGGATCTGAGTGCAGCGCGCTCAGCCGACGCGCCCGAACCACAGCAGCGACAGCAGGGCCGCGCCCATCGCCACCATCGCGGAGACGAGCGCCAGGAGGCCGGTGAATTCGGTTTCGCGCGTGAGCACCTGCACGTGCGACCCCAGGTTGCGGTAGACGCTGCGCAGCGCCTCGGCACTGCCGGCGTGGTGGTACTCGCCACCCGTCATGCGCGCCACTTCGCGCAGCGTCGGCTCGTCGAGCCGCATGTAGATGGCGGTGCCGTCGGGCGTCGACGCATCGCCCTCCACGGTGCCGAGGCCGATCACGTAGATGCGCACACCGCGGTCGGCGGCCATCTTCGCGGCCACGAGCGTGTCGATGCCGGTGGTGCGGCGGCCGTCGCTCAACAGCACGATCGCGGCGGAGTCGTAGGAACCCGGTGCCACCGGCGTGAAGGGCTTGGGCGGCGGCTTCGCCTTGTCGTCGAGGCTGCGGCCTTGCATCTTGCTGCTGCCGAAAGTCATTTCGCCGAGTTCGATGCCTTGGTCCGGAAAGATCTCCGCCAGGCTCAGCACGATGGCGTCGCCGACCGCCGTGCCCAGCTGCATCTGAAAGCCGTCGATGGCGGTGACCACGGGTGCGCGCTCGAGCGTGGTTCGCTGCGTGACCTGGCTGCTGCCCGCGAAGGTCACGAGCGCCACCTCGATGTTCTTCGGCAGCTCCTGCAGGAACACCTTGGCCGCTTCCTGCGCGGCTGCGAGTCGTGTCGGCTTGATGTCGGACACCCGCATGCTGAGCGACACGTCGATGGCCAGGACGACCGACGAGCGCGCCCAGGGCAGCGGAATGCGCGCCACCGGCCGCGCCGCGGCGATGAGCAGCCCGCAGCAGGCCAGCAGCAGCAGCGCAGGGGGCAGATGGCGCCGCCATTGCCGGCCGGCGGCCGCCTCGCGCGCGATGCCGATGCTGCTGTAGCGCAGGCTGGTCTTGACCCGGCGCTTCAGCAGCCAGACGTACACCGCCGGCAGCATCGCCAGCGCCGGCAGGAACCACAGGTACTCGGGCCAAAGAAAGAACATCGCGGGTGCGGCTTCCGTGCGACACCGCATGCACAGGCCGATACCGGCATGCGGCGCACCTGTTCCGCCGAGGCATGAATCGTGCCCGGGATGAGGTCGTTCCGCAACTCGGCTTCTTGGCCGGTGGCCGTCAGGCTGCCCCGTCCACCGGCGCAATCCGGGCGATCAGCCCTGCGCCCTCGCTCTGCAGGAATTCCTTGAAGGCCTGCGCCACGGGCGGCAGCCGCTTGGTGCGCAAGTGCACCACGTACCAGTTGAGCATCAGCGGAAAGCCCACCACGTCGAGCACGCACAGGCTGCCGGCCTTCAGCTCCTGGCTGATGGTGTAGGCCGACAAGAAGCTCACGCCCATGCCGGCGATCACCGCCTGCTTGATGGTTTCGGTGCTGCGGATCTCCATCGCGACGTGCAGGCCGCGCAGGTCGCCACCGAAGCCGTCTTCCATCGAATGCCAGGTGTCGGAGCCCTTCTCGCGTACCACGAAGGGCTCGCGCATCAGCCTCGCTCGCGGGATCTTCGCCTGCCCGGCCAGCGGATGGCCGGGCGCCGCGACGATGACGTAGGGATGCGGCGCGAAGGCCTGGTGCACGGTGTCCAGGCCCACCGGTGGCCGCACCATGATCGCCAGGTCGGTCAGGTTCTCGGCGATGTGGGTCAGCAGGCCTTCGCGGTTGTGCACCGTGAAGTTGAGCGTCACGCCCTTGTGGCGGCCGGCGAACTCGACCAGCAGGCGCGGAAAGAAGTAGTCGCCGGCGCTGATCACGCCCACGTTGAGCCGCCCGCCCGAGACGCCACGGAACTGCGTCATCGCATGCTCGGCCGCTTCGAACTGCTGGATGATCGCGCGGCTGATCGCGAGCAGTTCGGTGCCGGCCGGCGTCAGGTAGATCTTCTTGCCGAACTGCTCGAAGAGCACGTTGCCGGCGTGTTCCTCCAGCTTGCGGATCTGCGTCGACACGGCCGGCTGCGTCAGGTGCAGCTCTTCGGCCGCGCGCGAAAAGCTCAGCAGCCGCGCCACGGCCTCGAAGACCTTGAGTTGGCGCAGCGTCGCGTGCTTCATCCGGCCAATTTAAGCGCACCTGGGCGCGTCGGCGCCACCGCGCGCCTGCGGCGCGCTCACGCCATCTCGTGCAGCCTGACGCGGCCGCGCTGGTCTTCCATGGTGCGGGCCAGCAGCTTGACCAGCGAATACACCGTGTCGATGTGCGGCGTCGGCGTGTCGGTGAGCCGGGCCAGTTCGACCACGGCGCCGACCAGCGCATCGATCTCGGGGGCGCGGCCGGCCTCCACGTCCTGAAGCATGGAAGTCTTGTGCTTGCCCACCTTCTCGGCCCCGGCGATGCGCTTGTCCAGCGACACGCGGAACTCGATGCCCAGCTTGTGCGCCACGGCCTGGGCCTCGCGCATCATGGCCGCGGCCAGCTCGCGCGAGGGCGGGTACTGGCAGATGTCGACCAGCGTCGAATGCGACAGGCTGCTGATCGGGTTGAAGGTCAGGTTGCCCCAGAGCTTGAGCCAGATCTCGGAACGGATGTTGTCGAGCACCGGCGCCTTGAAGCCCGCGTTGACGAAGCAGCCCGCCACCCGGTTCACGCGCTCGCTCGACGAACCGTCGAGTTCGCCGACGGGGAAACGGTCGCCCTCGATGTGCTTGACCACGCCCGGCGCGAGCAGCTCGGAGGCCGGGTACACCACGCAGCCGATGACGCGCTCCGCCGGGATCTTCGCCGCGACCAGGCCGTGCGGATCGACGCTCTTCACCGTGCTGCCTTCCAGCGGCCCGCCGTGCTTGTGGAAGTACCAGTACGGGATGCCGTTCTGCATGGTGACGACCACCGTCTTCGGGCCGAAGAGCTTGGGCACCTCGTTCGCCACGGCCTCGACCTGGTGCGCCTTCATCGCCAGGATGACCATGTCTTGGGGGCCGGCCTGGTCGTAGCGGTCGGTGGCCTTCACGTTGCGCGCGACCTGTTCGCCGCCTTCGTCCGAGACGAGCCGGATGCCGTTCGTCGCGATGGCATCGAGGTTCGCTCCCCGCACGATGAACGTGACGTCCTCGCCGGCCAGCGCGAGCTTCGCTCCGACCAGGCCGCCGATGGCGCCTGCGCCGATGATGGCTATCTTCATGTCGATCCTTAAAAGTGTTGAATCTGGTTCGAAGCGCTTCAGCCGTACCGGTTGGCGAGCCGGCCGATGCCGTCGATCTCGACCTCGACCAGGCTGCCCGGCTTCATCGAGCCGACGCCGACGGAGGTGCCGCACAAGATGACGTCGCCGGGATGCAGCGTCATGTCGGCGGAGATCAGGCTGATCAGCTGCTGCACCGAGAAGCGCATGTCGCTGATGGGGTAGTTCTGCCGCACCGCGCCTTCGAGCAGCGTGGTCACGGTGAGCGACGCAGGGTCGAGGCCGGTGGCCACCACCGGGCCCATGGGACAGAAGGTGTCGAAGCCCTTGGCGCGCGCCCATTGGGCGAAAGAGGCATCGCGGTTCAGGATGTCCGCCACCGTCACGTCGTTGGCGCAGGTGTAGCCGAACACGTGTTCCATGGCCTGCGCCTCGGCGACCGCCGTGCAGGTCTTGCCGATGACGATGCCGAGTTCGCCTTCGTACACCACCTTGCCCTCGCACAGCGGCGCACGGATCGGCTCGCCCGGGGCGTGGAAGGAGTTCGGCGCCTTCAGCAGGTAAAGCGGCTCCGACGGCACCGGCAACTTGAGCTTCTCGCCCAGCGCGCGGAAGTTGTTCCACAGCGCGATGACCTTGGTCGGCTGGGTCGGCGTGAGCAGCCGCAGTTCGTCGAGCGCGAACACGTGGCCGGTGGGTTCGGGGTGCGCGAACATGTCGCCGCGGTGCTCGCGCACGCGCTGGCCGTCCAGCGTGCCGAAACCGGTCTTGCCATGGCGCTCGAAGCGCATCCAACGTTGTGTGTGCTGCATGTCTGTCTCGGTCGATCAATCGAATGGGAGGTAGTCGGGGACCACCAGCGAGGCGAGCAGCGTGCCGATGTCGGCCGGGTCGCGCGTGACGTGGATGCCGCAGCTCTCCATCGCGGCGAGCTTGCGTTCGGCCACGCCATGCGCGACGGGGTTTGTCGTGCCTTCCGCGATGAAGCCCACCACCGGCTTGCGCATGTGTTCGCGTATCCAGGCGGCGGCGCGTTCTTCCGCGTCGCCGGCGACCTCGCCCACCATGATCACGGCATCGGTATGCGCGTCTTCGTTGAAGAGCTTCAGCACGTCGACGTGCGTAAGCCCGCCGGCCGGATCGCTGCCCACGCCGACGACGGTCGACTGCCCGATGCCGAAGGTGCCGAGCTGCCGCGCCGTCTCGCTGGCCAGCGTGGGAGAGCGCGACACGACGCCGATGCGCCCGCGCTGATGCAGGTGCCCGGGCAGGATGCCGATCTTGATTTCTTCCGGCGTGATCAGGCCGGGGCAGTTCGGGCCGACCAACAGCGTCCGGCTGCTTTCGATGCGCCGGCGGATGCGGTCCACGTCGGCCGCGGAAATGCCGGCCGTGATGCAGACGACCAGCTCGATGCCGGCCGCCACCGCTTCGTCGATCGCACCGGCCACCGTGGCCGCAGGCACGTAGACCACGGACACGGTCGCGCCGGTCTTCGCCCTGGCCTCCGCGACGCTGCCAAAGACCGGCAGCCCGTCGCAGGTGGTGCCGCCCTTGTTCGGGTT
Source organism: Variovorax sp. KK3 (assembly GCF_001984055.1). Classification (GTDB taxonomy): domain Bacteria; phylum Pseudomonadota; class Gammaproteobacteria; order Burkholderiales; family Burkholderiaceae_C; genus Variovorax. The sequence goes on along the minus strand of NZ_LYVO01000015.1, from coordinate 18,674 downwards.
GACGCCACCGACGAAGCACTTGCGGCCGCTGCCGTAGTCGCGGCACAGCGCGGTATGGAAGCGCCCCATCTTCCCGGTCATTCCCTGGGTGATGACGCGCGAGTGCTTGTCGATCAGGATGGACATGGCGAGTGGCCCGGTTTTGAATTGCTCAAGTGCCGAGTTCGGCACCGCGCGCCTGTGCCCAATCGAAGTAATTCGAATTGGCGCAGGCGGCGGAACGTTGAATGTGCTGGCCTTTTTTCACTTCGATCAAATCGGCGAGAAAGGCCACGTCGTAGGCCGTCAGCAGGTGCGGTTGCCATGTGCGCACGTAATGGCAGATGCGCTCGGCGGCGTCCTGGCTCAAGCCCAGCAGCTCGTCGTACAAGCGACGATCCCAATGCCAGCGCAGGCCCAGTTCGTAGAACGCGGCGTTGTAGGCATTGCGTTCGATTTCATCGTCGCGGTATTGAATCGGCAAATCATTGATCATGCTTTTCTCCTTCGAATTGAATGCCGCCGGTGGTTGGATCGAATTCGCTCGGCATGATCGAAATGTAGAAAAGCTGACCGATAAATAACAATGAAACTATCTTATTGACTGCATTCGTGATGAGTTATGCATGGGGCGCGAGGAAGGGCATCGGTGCCGACGGCTCAGGCAGCCCTCAGATCACACGTTCCTGGCGCAGCATCGCCAGGTCGTCCGTGCTGAACCCCAGTTCGCGCAGCACCTCGTCGGTGTGCTCGCCCAGCAGCGGCGCACGGGTCACCTCGGTGGAACTGTCGGACATCTTGATCGGGTTGCCCACCGTGAGGTACTTGCCCCGCGTGGGGTGGTCGACCTCGACGATGGTGCCGCTCTCGCGCAGCGACTCGTCCGCGGCGATCTCCTTCATCGACAGGATCGGCCCGCACGGAATGTCGTACTGGTTCAGGATCTCCATGGCCTCGAACTTGTCCTTGGTCATGGTCCACTGCTCGATGCGCGCGAAGATGGGCTTCAGGTGCAGCAGCCGTGCGGCCGGCGTGGCGTAGGCCTCGTCGTCGATCCAGCCCTCCTCGCCGATCACCTTGCACACGGCCGGCCACACGGCCGCCTGGGTGATGAAGTAGATGTAGGCGTTGGGGTCGGTCTCCCAGCCCTTGCATTTCAAGATCGAGCCCGGCTGCCCGCCGCCCGATGCATTGCCCGCGCGCGGCACAGCGTCGCCGAACTTGCCGTCGGGGTACTGCGGGTACTCGTGCAGCGTGCCGGTGCGCTCCAGCCGCTGCTGGTCGCGCATCTTCACGCGGCAGAGGTTGAGCACCGCGTCCTGCATCGGCGCCAGCACCTGCTGGCCGCGGCCGCTGTGGGTGCGCTGGTAGAGCGCGGCCACGATGCCCAGCGCCAGGTGCAGCCCAGTGCCGCTGTCGCCGATCTGCGCGCCCGTCACCACCGGCGGGCCGTCGTCGAAGCCGGTGGTCGAGGCCGCGCCGCCGGCGCACTGCGCGACGTTCTCGTACACCTTGCAGTCTTCGTACTTGCCCGGGCCGAAGCCCTTGACGGAGGCGACGATCATGCGCGGGTTCAGGTCCTGGATGTGGCTCCAGGTGATGCCCATGCGCTCCATGGCGCCGGGCGCGAAATTCTCGACCAGCACGTCGCAGGTCTTGATCAGCGTGTCCAGCACCTGCCTGCCCTTGGGCTTCTTGGTGTCGAGCGTGATGGAGCGCTTGTTGTGGTTCAGCATCGTGAAGTAGAGGCTGTCCACGCCGGGGATGTCGCGCAGCTGGCCGCGCGTGGCATCGCCCTCGCCGGCCCGCTCGACCTTGATCACGTCGGCGCCGAACCAGGCCAGCAACTGGGTGCAGGTGGGTCCGGACTGGACGTGGGTGAAGTCCAGGACGCGAACGCCTTCGAGTGCCTTGCCGCTCATCGTGTGTCTCCTTGTGTCTCTGCCTTGGCCTTCGCCTCGGCCCTTGCCTCTGCTTCGGCGAGCCGGGCGCGCAGCTTGCGATCTTCGGCGAAGCGGGCCGTCTCGTCGCGCACGATCGCGACAATGCCCGTCACGGTGCGATCCTCGGCGAACAGCATCGACACCGTGAACGCGATCGACAGCGTGTGCCCGTCCTTGTGCAGCGCGGGCACGCGCAAAAGATCGGCGCCGTACTTGGTAATGCCCGTGGCCATGGTTGTGCGGTAGCCGTCCCAGTGGCGGCCCCGCTGGCGCTCGGGAATGATCAGGTCCAGCGAGCGGCCCAGCGCCTCGGCTTCGGTGAAGCCGAAGATGCGCTCGGCGGCCTTGTTCCAGAGCACGATCGCGCCTTCGGCATCGCACACCATGATGGCATCGCCGGCGCCTTCCACCAGCTGCTTGAAATCCACGTTCGACGACACGGCGCCTCCCCTGTTGCGCACGCGAGTCCCAGGGCTCAGATGACCTTGGCCTCGCGCAGGTTGATGATCTGCTCGCGGGTGTAACCCAACTCCTCGAGCACCTCTTCGCTGTGCTCGCCCAGCAGCGGCGAAGCCGTCACCTCGGGCTTGAGGTCCGAGAACTTGATCGGGCTGCCGATGGTCCAGTACGTGCCGCGCTCCTTGTGCGGCACTTCGACGATGGAGCCGCTCTTGCGCAGCGACTCGTCGCGCAGCAGTTCTTTCATCGACAGCACGGGCGCACAGGGAATGTCGAACTTGCGGAAGATGTCGACCGCCTCGAACTTGGTCTTGTCCTTGATGAAGTCCTCGATGGTCGCGAAGATCTGCTCGATGTGCGGCTGGCGGGCCTTGGCGGTCATGTAGTCGGGGTCGGTCTTCCACTCGGGCTTGCCCAGCGCTTCGCAGATCGGCTCCCAGGCGTGGCCCTGCACCGTGAAGTAGATGTAGGCGTTGGGGTCGGTCTGCCAACCCTTGCACTTGAGGATCCAGCCCGGCTGGCCGCCGCCGCCCGCATTGCCGCCGCGCGGCGTCACCTTGTCCTTGAACGCGTCCATCTCGTGCGGGTACTGGGGGTACTCCTCCAGGTAGCCCACGCTTTCCAGGCGCTGCTGGTCGCGCATCTTCACGCGGCACAGGTTGAGCACGGCGTCCTGCATCGAGCAGGCGACCTTCTGGCCCTTGCCGGTCTTCTCGCGGCCGATGATGGCCGTGAGGATGCCGATGGCCAGGTGCATGCCGGTGTTGGAATCGCCGAGCGCCGCCGCCGAGATGGTGGGCTGCGAGTTCTCGCCCTTCCACCAGCCGGTGGTCGAGGCGGCGCCGCCGGCGCACTGCGCCACGTTCTCGTAGACCTTCAGGTCCTCGTAGTGGTGGCCTTCGCTGAAGCCCTTCACAGATGCGTGGATCAGCTTCGGGTTGAGTTCCTGGATGCGTTCCCAGGTGAAGCCCATGCGGTCGAGCGCGCCGGGGCCGAAGTTCTCGACCAGCACATCAGACTCGCGCACCAGCTGTTCGAGCACCGCCTTGCCTTCCGGCTTCTTGGTGTCCAGCGTGATCGAGCGCTTGTTGCTGTTGAGCATGGTGAAGTAGAGCGCGTCCACGTTGGGAATGTCGCGCAGCTGGCTGCGGGTGACGTCGCCCGCCCCGGGGCGCTCGACCTTGATCACGTCGGCGCCGAACCAGGCCAGCAGTTGTGTGCAGGCCGGGCCGGCTTGCACGTGGGTGAAGTCGATGATCTTGATACCGTCGAGGGGCTTGGTGCTGCTCATTGAAATCTCCTTTTCCTGGATCTGTTGAAAGCGGGTTACTTCTTCTTGGCCGTGCTTGGGTTGAGGCTGGTGATGCGGCCGCTCTCCGTGCCGGCCGTCTCGTCGATCACGGCGTTGATCAGCGTGGGCCGGCCCGAGGCGATGGCTTCGGCGAGGCCTTTTTCCAGCTCGTCGGCCGTGGTGGCGTGGACGCCGACGCCGCCGAAGGCTTCCATCAGCTTGTCGTAGCGCGCGTTCTTGACGAACACGGTCGGTGCGACGTCGGCGCCGCCGCCCGCGTTCTGGTCGGTGCCGCGGTACACGCCGTTGTTGTTGAACACCACCACGCAGATCGGCAGGTTGTAGCGGCAGATGGTCTCGACCTCCATGCCGCTGAAGCCGAAGGCGCTGTCGCCTTCGATGGCGATCACCGGCTTGCCCGTGACCACCGCAGCGGCCACCGAGAAGCCCATGCCGATGCCCATGATTCCCCAGGTGCCCACGTCGAGGCGCTTGCGCGGCTCGTACATGTCGACGATGCTGCGCGCGAAGTCGAGCGTGTTGGCGCCCTCGTTGACCACGATCGCATCGGGCCGCGCCTTCACCGCATCGCGGATCACGCTGAGCGCACTCTGGAAGCTCATCGGCGATGGCCGGGCGGCCAGCGTGGCGGCCATCTTCGACAGGTTCTTGTCCTTGCGCTCGGCGATGGCGCCGGTCCATTCGGCCGGCGGCTTGGCCCACTCGGCGTCGATGCCCGCGAGCAGCGCCGCCACGCAGGAGCCGATGTCGCCGATCACCGGCGCGGCGATGGCCACGTTGCTGTCGATCTCGGTCGGCGCGATGTCGATCTGGATGAACTGCTTGACGCCCTTGTCCTGGCCCCAGGTCTTGCCCTTGCCGTGCGACAGCAGCCAGTTGAGGCGCGCACCGACCAGCATCACCACATCGGCCTCCTGCAGCACGTAGGAGCGCGCGGCCGACGCCGACTGCCCGTGTGTGTCGGGCAGCAGGCCCTTGGCCATCGACATCGGCAGGTAGGGAATGCCGGTCTTCTCGACCAGCGCGCGGATGTCGGCATCGGCACGGGCGTAGGACGCGCCCTTGCCCAGCAGGATCAGCGGCTTCTTCGCGCTCTTGAGCAGGTCGAGTGCGCGCTGCACGGCGTCGGGCGCCGGAATCTGCCGCGGCGCCGGGTCGACCACCTTGATCAGCGAGCGCTTGCCGGCGGCGGCATCCATGGTCTGCGCGAAGAGCTTGGCCGGCAGGTCGAGGTACACGCCGCCAGGCCGGCCCGACACCGCCGAGCGAATGGCACGTGCGATGCCCACGCCGATGTCCTCGGCATGCAGCACGCGGAAGGCGGCCTTGCACAGCGGCTTGGCGATGGCCAGCTGGTCCATCTCCTCGTAGTCGCCCTGCTGCAGGTCGACGATCTCGCGCTCGCTGGAGCCGCTGATCAGGATCATCGGAAAGCAGTTGGTGGTGGCGTTGGCCAGCGCGGTCAGGCCGTTGAGGAAGCCAGGCGCCGACACCGTCAGGCAGATGCCGGGCTTCTGCGTCAGGTAGCCGGCCGCGGCGGCTGCGTTGCCGGCGTGCTGCTCGTGGCGGAACGAGATCACGCGCAGCCCCTCGGCCTGTGCCATGCGCGTGAGGTCGGTGATCGGGATGCCGGGCAGCGCGAAGATGGTGTCGATGTCGTTGAGCTTCAGCGCGTCGAGCACCAGGTGGAAGCCGTCGGTGAGTTGCGGTTGCTCCGCGGCGTCGCCATCGAGCGGGACGCTGTGGAGTGCGCGGGCGGGTGTGTCGCCGGCCGCTGCGGGTGCCTGCCTGGCGGTGATGACTGAGGACATGTGTCTCCTTCTGCTCGTGTGGAATGGCCGGAGGCCGTGCCCGGACTATGATTTGGACCCCCGCTGTCGGCCGTTGACCTGGGTCAACTTTTCGGAAATGGACACCCCGCGAAGACCCTGGTGTGCCGCCGCGGCGCCATCGCCCCCTGCCGCCGCGAAAGAGAGCAACCCGCGAACCCATGACCACGCTCGACAACCATCCGGAGAAGAACATCATTCGCGCGCAGCTCCGGCAGAACGTGCTGCTCAAGGACCTGGGCGACGCCGACCGCGCCGAGCTCGAAGCCCACCTGGCCATCGTGGACGGCAACAAAGGCGACTTCCTCATGCACCAGGGCGTGCGCGAGATGGGGCAGTACTTCATCCTCGACGGCATCCTCAAGCGCGTGGTAAGCAATCCGGAGGGCAAGGAAATGATCCTGCGCTTCGCCGACGAGTTCGACATGGAAACGAGCTACGCCGCGCTGCGGCTGGGCACGCCGACGCCCTACGGCATCGTGTGCGTCACCAAGGCGCGGGTGGCCAGCCTGCCGCTGAAGGACTGGATCGCGTTTCTCAAGCCCCGGGCAGAGGCCAAGGAGCTGTTCGAGTTCTGCGTGATGCGCGGGATGAGCGAGATCATGGCGCACACAATCACGCTGCACCTGCTGGATGCGCCGGGTCGGGTGCATCGCTTCATGCGCAAGCATCCGGAACTGGTGGACCGGATTCCGAGCAAGGAGCTGGCGTCGTATCTCAACCTCAGCGCCGAGACGCTGAGCCGCCTGAAGAAGCGCGGAAAGATCTGATTCAGGTCTGCTTGGACGACGCGAAGCGCCGCGAGCTGGTCATCAATCTCAGTTCATTGGCAACGCCCTGCACGCCCGGCACGGCCGCCGCCACGCTCTCGGCCTGCGTCCGCTCTTCTGCATCGAGCACGATGCCGCGCAGCGCCACCGCACCTTCCTTCGCATGGATCGTGATGCTGGTGTCCCGGGTGTCCGAGTGCTCCTTCAGCGCCGCACGCACGCGCGCCTCCAGCGCCATGCTGGCGAGCAGGGCCCGCGACTCCGGCGTTTCGGCGAACTCGGGCCGGTCTGCCAACTGCCGGATCTGCTCGACGCAGCTTTCCACCGACACGCGCCCGGTGTTCAGCACCAGGTCGTACAGCACCGGGTCACCCCAGGTCACGCCGAACTGCTCGTGCATGCGCGACGCATGCGCGTGGTCGCTGCGGCGCAGTTCGGCCTCGGCGAACTCGGCATCGTCGGTGCCCAGGTGCGCCATCAGCCACTCGACCCGCTTCGCGAGCGGCCGCGTGATGCGCACGCACACCACGTGCGACACCGGCCGCAGCAGGCAGGTGGCGCCCCAGCCCCGCAGCACCACGTTGCCGGCATCGGCCAGCGAGAAGACCTCTTCAGCGGTGTAGAGCGCGACGCTGCGCTTGTCGGTGGTCAGCCGCTCGACCAGCCCGGCCTTGCCGTCGCGCAGCCGGCCGATCAGGCTGCTCGACACCTGGGCCCGGTCGGCCACGCGCTCGATGGCCTCGTGGCGCATGACGGCCAGGCCCATGGCCTGCGCGAGTTGCAACGACACGTCCTTGGCGAGGGAACCCATTTCCTGGGTCATGGCGATGACGGGCATGAGTCGGGCTCCTGGCTATCGATCGAGAAGGTCAGTCCACCGGCCGTTCGGCGGCGAACTCGTCAACTTTTTTTGGCTTGATCATCGCCAGCACCTTGGAGATCAAGGGCCAGAAGAGCATGGTCAGCGCCAGCGTGGTGATGCTGCCGACCAGCGGGTTCGACCACATGATCGAGACGTCGCCCTGCGACACCAGCATGGCCTGCCGGAAGGAGTCCTCGGCCTTGTCGCCGAGCACCAGCGCCAGCACCAGCGGCGCGAGCGGGAAGTCGAGCTTCTTGAACACGTAGCCCACCACGCCGAAGCCCAGCATGAACCAGATGTCGAGCATCGCGTTGTGCACGGTGTAGGCGCCGATCGCGCAGATCACGATGATCACCGGCGCGATGATCGAGAACGGGATGCGCAGGATCGAGGCGAAGAGAGGCACTGTGCTCAGCACCACGATCAGCCCGACGATGTTGCCCAGGTACATGCTGGCGATCAGGCCCCAGACGAAGTCCTTCTGCTCGACGAAGAGCAGTGGCCCGGGCTGCAGGCCCCAGATCAGCAGGCCGCCCAGCAGCACCGCCGCGGTGGGCGAGCCCGGGATGCCCAGCGCCAGCATCGGCAGCAGCGCGCTGGTGCCGGCGGCATGCGCGGCGGTCTCGGGTGCGACCACGCCTTCCATTTCGCCGGTGCCGAACTTCGGCCCCTTCTTCGACATCTTCTTGGCCAGGCCGTAGCTCATGAACGAGGCCGGCGTGGCGCCGCCGGGCGTGATGCCCATCCAGATGCCGATCAGCGAGCTGCGCAGCGAGGTCACCCAGTACTGCGGCAGCTGCTTCCAGGTCTGCAGCACCACCTTGGGGTCGATCTTGGCGCTCTTGCCCGAGAACTTGAGGCCCTCTTCCATCGACAGCAGGATCTCGCCGATGCCGAACAGGCCGATGACCGCGATAAGGAAGTCGAAGCCGCGCATCAGCTCGGGCTGGCCGAAGGTCAGCCGCAGCTGGCCGGTGACGGTGTCCATGCCGACGCTGGCGAGCGCGAAGCCCAGCGCCATCGAGGCCAGGATCTTGAAGGGCGAGCCCTTGCCCATGCCGACGAAACTGCAGAAGGTCAGCAGATACACCGCGAAGAACTCGGGCGAGCCGAACTTGAGCGCGAACTTGGCGACCAGCGGCGCAAGGAAGGTGATCATCACCACCGCGAGGAAGGCGCCGATGAAGGACGAGGTGAAGGCCGTCGTGAGCGCCGCACCGGCCTGGCCCTGCTGGGCCATCGGGTAGCCGTCGAAGGTGGTGGCCACCGACCAGGGTTCGCCCGGGATGTTGAACAGCACCGAGGTGATGGCGCCGCCGAACAGCGCACCCCAGTAGATGCACGACAGCATGATGATGGCCGAGGTCGGCGACATCGTGAAGGTGAGCGGCAGCAGGATCGCGACGCCGTTGGCGCCGCCGAGGCCGGGCAGCACGCCGATCAGCACACCCAGGACGATGCCGACGAACATCAGGCCGATGTTCATGGGCGTGAGGATCACGGCGAAGCCCTGCAGCAGGGCGCTGATTTCATCCATTTCGGGTTCGCTCCGTGGGTTTCTTGAGATTCGGTGGCTTCAGTAGCCGAGGAAGCGAAGCGGATCGAGCGAGCCCTTGAAGAGCGGCACCTTGAACCAGACTTCGAACATGCAGAAGAAGAGCGCGTTGACGCAGAAGCCGATCAGCACGCTCTTCAACCACGAGTACTTGCCCAGCACCACCATGAAGAGCGCGATGTAGATCGCCGACGCGACGTACAGCCCCAGGAAGGTGATGGCCAGCACGTAGCCCGTGGCCGGCAGCAGCACCGACAGCACGCGCCGGAACTGCTCCGAATCGACGAAGGGCGTCGTGTTGCGGTTCTTGCCCAGCAGCGCCTGGTACAGGATGCCGGCGCCCGAGACCACGATGAGCACGCCGATGTAGAACGGAAAGTAGCCGGCGCCGGGGCCGTCGGTGGTCCAGCCCGCGCCCAGCTTGCGGCTCTCGAAGACCACGGCCAGGCCGATGATCAGCAGGATCGCCGCGGCGACCGCTTCCACCAGGTAGGTGGGTACGCCGGCGCGCGCCGCGCCCTCGGGATTTTCTTCGTGCTCCATGGAGCCCCCATCGTGAAGTTCGACAAGAAAGACCGGATGCGGGCGGCCGCGCTCGGCGGCCCCCACGGGGCGGCGACGCCGCCTACTTCGCGTTGGCGGCGATGAAGCCGGCCTCGGTCATCAGCGTGCGGTGCGTGACCTCGGCGGTCGCCAGCCACTTGCCGAAGGCATCGCCACTCATGAAGGTCTGGTTGAAGGCGCCCTTCTCCATGTATTCCTTCCACTCGGGCGTGGCGGCCACCTTCGTCAACAGCTCGACGTAGAAGGCGAGCTGGTCCTTGCTCACGCCCGCGGGCATGAAGATGCCGCGCAGCATCGTGTACTTGGTGGGCACGCCGGCTTCCTTGCAGGTCGGGATGTCGTTCCACGACTGCGTGTCGGTCACCTTCTCCTTGTAGGGCATGCGTTCGTCGTCGAACACACACTGCGCGCGCAGCTTGCCGGCGCGCCACTGCGCGACCGCCTCGATCGGGTTGTTGACGGTGGAGTTCACGTGGCCGCCCACCAGCTGCACCGCCACCTCGCCGCCGCCCTTGAAGGGCACGTAGATGAACTTGGTACCGGTGGCTTTCTCGAGCGCCACCGTGATGATCTGGTCTTCCTGCTTGGAGCCGGTGCCGGCCATCTTGAACTTGTTGGGGCCCGCCGCCTTCACCGCGGCGATGTACTCGCCGGCCGTCTTGTAGGGTTGCTCGGCGTTGGTCCACAGCACGAACTGGTCGAGCGCCATCATCGCGACCGGCGTCATGTCCTTCCAGTTGAAGGGCACGCCGGTGGCCATGGGCGTGGTGAACAGGTTCGACAGCGAGATCACGATCTTGTGCGGATCGCCCTTAGCCTCCTTCACCGCCAGGAAGCCCTCGGCGCCCGCGCCGCCGGACTTGTTGACGACGATCAGCGGCTCCTTCATCAGCTTGTGCTTGATGACGATGCCCTGGATGAGCCGCGCCATCTGGTCGGCGCCGCCGCCCGTGCCGGCCGGAATGACGAACTCCACCGGCTTGGTCGGCTCCCACGCGGCGAGCGCGGGCGAGGTGCCGGCCAACGCCAGCACGGCAGCGGTGAGGGCCTTGGCTCGACAAGCCCGGGCGTGAGAAACGATGCGTTCGATCATGTTGTCTCCTGTTGAAGCTGCGCTCTTCTTGCTTGGGTTCGCAGTCGCCATCCCCAGTGCGCGAATGCTGCGCGCCGGCCGCGAAACGCGGCTTGACCGGGGTCAACTTTTTTGGAGATTCCGTATCCGGGTGAACCCGCCCCGAGGGGCTTCGACGACGCAGAAAAGTGCGCCCGGGTTAACCCTATAAGATCGGCCTTTCCCCGCCGCGTCTCTCCTCCTTCTCCGTCTTTTCCTTGCCAGGAGCCCATGCATGTCAGGCCTCGACCAATCGACCGGTTCGCGCACGTGGTTCGGCGCGTTCAAGGCCTTGGCCGACGAAGCAAGCACGCTGCTCGATGCGCTGTTCAGCCCGGGCCGGATCATCGAAGAGGTCGAAGAGATGCGCGCGCTGCACCAGCGCGCAAGCCGCATCGAGGCCACCGACCCCCAGCGCGCCGCGGTGCTGCGCTGGCACGCCTCGCGCATCGGGCTGCGCTGAGGCACCGGGCCACGGTCGCGGTGGTTCCGCGAAGAGCGATCTCGTCGCGCATGTCGGAAGGAACCCGAGCACCGGGTCGGCCCACCAATGCGGTCCATTGCCCTTTCTATGAGGGCGATTGACGGTATTCATTCGCATGCCACGCGATGTGGTCAAGAATGCATGCCCCGACCCACTCCCCTCAAGAACGGAGGCTTCCCCATGAGCAGCGACAACACCGGCGCCAAGTGCCCCTTCGACCACGGTGCCGCCGGCAGCGGCACCAACAACGCACATTGGTGGCCCAACCAGCTGCGGCTGGACCTGCTGTCCCAGCATTCGAACAAGTCCGATCCGATGGGCGAGGATTTCGACTACGCCAAGGCCTTCAACAGCCTCGACCTCGCCGCGCTGAAGAAGGACCTCACGGCCCTCATGACCGACTCGCAGGACTGGTGGCCCGCGGACTTCGGCCACTACGGCGGCCTGTTCGTCCGCATGGCCTGGCACAGCGCCGGCACCTACCGCATCGGTGATGGTCGCGGCGGCGCCGGGCGCGGGCAGCAGCGCTTCGCGCCGCTCAACAGCTGGCCCGACAACGTGAGCCTCGACAAGGCGCGCCGCCTGCTGTGGCCGATCAAGCAGAAGTACGGCCGCAAGATCTCGTGGGCCGACCTGATGATCCTCACCGGCAACGTCGCGCTCGAAAGCATGGGCTTCAAGACCTTCGGTTTCGCCGGCGGCCGCGAGGACACCTGGGAGCCCGACCACGACATCTACTGGGGCCGCGAGACCAAGTGGCTGGGCGGCGACGAACGCTATTCCAAGGGTTCGCCCGGCGTCGATGAAAAGCACGGCGTGCTGGTGAAGGACGACGACAGCAAGGTGCCCCACACCCGCGACCTCGAGAACCCGCTGGGCGCCGTGCAGATGGGCCTGATCTACGTGAACCCCGAGGGCCCGGACGGCAAGCCCGACCCGGTCGCATCGGCCAAGGACATCCGCGACACCTTCGGCCGCATGGCCATGAACGACGAGGAAACCGTGGCGCTGATCGCCGGCGGCCACACCTTCGGCAAGACGCACGGCGCCGGCCCGGCCGACAACGTGGGCGTGGAGCCCGAGGGCGGCGAACTCGAAGCGCAAGGCTTCGGCTGGCACAACAAGTTCGGCACCGGCCGCGGTGCCGACACCATCACGAGCGGGCTCGAAGTCACCTGGACCCGTACGCCGGCCCAGTGGAGCAACGACTACTTCGAGCACCTTTTCGGCTTCGAGTGGGAGCTCACCAAGAGCCCGGCCGGCGCGCAGCAATGGGTGGCCAAGAACGCGCAGCCCACCATCCCGCACGCGCACGATCCGTCGAAGAAGCTGCTGCCGACCATGCTGACCTCGGACCTCGCGCTGCGCATGGACCCGGCCTACGAGAAGATCTCGCGCCGCTTCATGGCCAACCCCGACCAGTTCGCCGACGCGTTCGCGCGCGCATGGTTCAAGCTGACGCATCGCGACATGGGCCCGAAGGCGCGCTACCTCGGCCCCGAGGTGCCCACCGAAGAACTGCTGTGGCAAGACCCGCTGCCCGAGGTCGACCACCCGCTGGTGGACGATGCCGATGTGAGCGCGCTCAAGGCGAAGGTTCTCGCGACCGGACTGACGGTCGGCGAGTTGGTCTCCACGGCCTGGGCTTCGGCCTCCACCTTCCGCGGTGGCGACAAGCGCGGCGGCGCCAACGGCGCGCGCATCCGCCTCGCTCCGCAAAAGGACTGGGCCGCGAACCAACCGACGCAGCTGGCCAAGGTGCTGAAGGCGCTCGAAGGCGTCCAGTCGGAATTCAACGGTTCAGGCACGGGCGGCAAGAAGGTCTCGCTGGCCGACCTGATCGTGCTGGCCGGCGGCGCAGCCATCGAGAAGGCCGCCAAGGATGCCGGCCACGACGTGAAGGTTCCTTTTGCAGCAGGCCGCACCGACGCATCGCAAGAGAAGACCGACGTCGACTCCTTCGAACCGCTCGAGCCGGTGGCCGACGGCTTCCGCAACTACCAGAAGGCGCCCTACGCCGTGCCCTCCGAAGCGCTGCTCGTGGACAAGGCCCAGCTGCTGACGCTGACCGCACCCGAGATGACGGCACTGGTCGGCGGGCTGCGGGTGCTCGGCGCGAACGCGGGCGCGTCGAAGCACGGCGTGTTCACGGACAAGCCGGGCCAGCTGACGAACGACTTCTTCGTCAACCTGCTCGACATGGGCACGGAGTGGAAGGCCAGCGGCGCGGACCTGTTCGAAGGCCGCGACCGCAAGAGCGGCGCCGTCAAGTTCACCGGCACGCGCGTCGACCTGGTGTTCGGCTCCAACTCGGTGCTGCGCGCGCTGGCCGAGGTCTACGGCAGCTCGGACGGGCAGAAGAAGTTCGTCGACGACTTCGTCGCGGCCTGGACGAAGGTGATGAACCTCGATCGGTTCGACATCGCGGCCTGATCGACGGCAGCCCCGCTGGCTGAGCGTGCTCAGCCCAGCGCGTGGCGCGCCGCCCGCGCGATGCTCTGCGCGTCGACGCCGAAGAACTGCCGCAACGCCGCACGCGTGTCGCTGCGGCCGAAGCCGTCGGTGCCCAGCGTGATGTAGCGCCGGCCTTCGGGCACGAAGGCGCGGATGCTTTCGGGCACGGCGCGCACGTAGTCGGTGGCGGCGATCACCGGGCCGCTGCCCTCGGCGAGCTGCCGTGCGACGAAGGGCGTGCCGGGCTCGGCCTCGCCGGCCAAGGCGCGCGACTCGCAGGCCTGCCCGTCGCGCGCCAGCTCGCTCCAGCTGGTGACGCTGAACACCTCGGCATCGATCCCATCTGCCGCCAGTTGGTCCGCGGCCTTCAGCACCTCGGTGAGGATCGCGCCGGAGCCCATCAGCGTGACGCGCTTGCCTTTGCCTTCCGCCGCCTTGAATCGATAGCAGCCGCGCAGCACCTCGGCCTGCGCATCGGCCGGCAGGTCGGGCTGCGCGTAGTTCTCGTTCATGAGCGTGACGTAATAGAACACGTCCTTCTGCTCGACCAGCATCTCGCGGATGCCGGCATCGACGATGACCGCCATCTCGCCCGCGAAGGCCGGGTCGTAGGCCTTGCAGTTGGGAATGGTGGCGGCGATCAGGTGGCTCGATCCGTCCTGGTGCTGCAAGCCCTCGCCGCCCAGCGTGGTGCGGCCCGAGGTCGCGCCGAGCAGGAAGCCGCGCGGCCGCTGGTCGGCCGCGGCCCAGATCTGGTCGCCCACGCGCTGGAAGCCGAACATCGAGTAGTAGATGTAGAAGGGCAGCATGGCCAGCCCGTGCACGCTGTAGCTGGTGGCGGCGGCCGTCCAGCTGGCGATGGCGCCGGCCTCGCTGATGCCCTCTTCGAGGATCTGGCCGTCGGTGGCTTCGCGGTACGAGAGCACCGAGCCGATGTCTTCGGGCGCGTAGCGCTGGCCCACGCTCGAGTAGATGCCGACCTGCTTGAACAGGTTGGCCATGCCGAAGGTGCGCGCCTCGTCGGCCACGATGGGCACCACGCGCGGGCCCAGGGCCGGATGCTTCATGAGGTTGCCCAGCATGCGCACGAAGGCCATGGTGGTGCTCATCTCCTTGCCGGCGGCCGCCACGGCGAACTGCGCGTAGGTCGCGAGTTCCGGCTTGGCCACCACCTTGCAGGCGGTCTCGCGGCGCGGCATGCTGCCGCCGAGCGCGTTGCGGCGTTCCAGCAGGTAGCGCATCTCGGGGCTGTCGTCGGCCGGTTTGTAGAAGGCCAGCGAGGTGGCCTGCTCGTCGCTGAGCGGCAGCGCGAAGCGGTTGCGGAACTCGACCAGGTCCACGTCGTCCAGCTTCTTCTGCGAGTGCGTGGTCATCTTGCCCTGCCCGGCGCTGCCCATGCCGTAGCCCTTCTTGGTGTGGGCCAGGATCACGGTCGGCTGGCCGCGGTGCGCCGCGGCCGCGGCATAGGCGGCATGGATCTTCACGAGGTCGTGGCCGCCGCGCTTCAGGCGGTCGATCTGCTCGTCGGTCATGCCCTGGGCCAGGCGGGCGAGCGCCTCGTTCTGGCCGAAGAAGTTGTCGCGGTTGAAGCGGCCGTCCTTGGCAGCGAAGGTCTGCATTTGGCCGTCGACCGTGTCTGCGAAGGCGCGGGCCAGGGCGCCCTCGGTGTCGCGCGCGAAGAGGCCGTCCCAGTCGCTGCCCCAGACCAGCTTGATCACGTTCCAGCCGGCGCCGGCGAAGAGCTTTTCGAGCTCGTCGATGATGCGGCCGTTGCCGCGCACCGGGCCGTCGAGCCGCTGCAGGTTGCAGTTGACCACCCACACCAAGTTGTCGAGCTTCTCCCGCGCCGCCAGCGTGAGCGCGCTCATCGATTCGGGCTCGTCCATCTCGCCGTCGCCGAACACGCCCCACACTTTTCTGCCTGCGCAGTCGAGCAGGTTGCGGTGCGTGAGGTAGCGCATGAAGCGCGCGTGGTAGATCGAGCTGATCGGGCCAATGCCCATCGAGCCGGTGGGGAACTGCCAGAAGTCGGGCATGAGCCACGGGTGCGGGTAGCTGCTGAGGCCGCGTGCGCCCTGCGCTGGCGCGGTAAGTTCCTGACGGTAGTGAGTCAGGTCTTCTTCGCTCAGGCGGCCTTCGAGGTAGGCACGCGCGTAGACGCCCGGCGCGCTGTGCGGCTGGAAGAACACCAGGTCGCCGCGGTGCTTCTCGTCGCGCGCATGGAAGAAGTGGTTGAAGCCGGTTTCGAACAGATCCGCCGCGCTCGCATAGCTCGCGATGTGCCCGCCCAGTTCGCCATAGGCCTGGTTGGCCCGCACCACCATCGCGAGCGCGTTCCATCGCATCAGCGAGGCCAGCCGCTCCTCGATCGCGAGGTCGCCCGGAAACACGGGTTGCGACTCGACCGCGATGGTGTTGACGTAGGGCGTGGCCAGCTCGGGCTGCCAACCGATGCGCTGGCTGCGCGCGATGCGGGCCAGCTCGTCGAGCATCCAGCGTGCGCGTTCGGGACCGTGGTTCTCGGCCAGCGAGGCGAAGGCATCACGCCATTCGGCGGTCTCGGCCGGGTCGGTGTCGTCGATGGGCATGTCGAGGAGGGCGCGCAGTTGGCCGGCAGAGATCGGGGCATTCATGAACCGCACTTTAGGCCGCCACGAGCGGAATGAGTTGCCGTTCAATCACCAAGTTCGACCACCGCACGGCATAGAATGCCGCCGTTTTGCCACTTTGAAGCATTTCATGCAACTGGATGTCATCGATCTGCGCATCGTCGACGAACTCCAGCGCGACGGCGCACTGTCCAACGTCGAGCTGGCGCGGCGCGTGCATCTGTCGCCCTCACCCTGCCTGGCCCGCGTGAAGTCGCTGGAGGCGGCTGGCGTGATCCAGCGCTACGTGGCGCTGGCCAGCGCGGCTGCACTGGGCCTGGGGCTCAACGTGTTCATCTCGATCAGCCTCAAGACGCAAAGCAAGCAGTCGCTGGCCGACTTCGAGCAGCGCATCGCGGAGCACGACGAGGTGATGGAGTGCTATTTGATGACCGGCGACAGCGACTACCTGATCCGGGTCGCCGTCGCCGACATCGCGGCGCTCGAGAAGTTCATCCTCGAGCAGCTGACGCCCATTGCGGGCATCGAGAAAATTCGCTCGAGCTTTGCGCTCAAGCAAGTGCGCTACAAGACGGCGCTGCCCCTGCCGAAGTAAGGCCCCCCGGCTTTGCACGAGCTTCGCTCGTGTAACGCCACCCCCGTGGGCGCGGGGTGGCTCGCCTCGGGGCGGCCCGGCGGCGGGCCGCTACCGTCTTGCCAAGCCTGCCCGTTCAGAGGCCTACGATGCCGCCGTCATCCTTGGTGATGACGATGGTCGCCGAACGCGGACGCGCGTTGCCGCCGTCCGGCCAGTGGCTGCCGAACTGCGCCGGGTTGGCGATGTTCGCGTTCGGCGTGGTTTCGCCCGGGTGCTGGATGTTCACGAAGAGCGCGCGGCCGTCGCCCGATTCGGCGATGCCGGTGATCTCGCAGTCCTTCGGCCCGACCAGGAAGCGGCGCAGGCCGTCGGTGCCCGGGGCCTTGCCGGCGATCGTGGCCTGCTGGCGGGTGGTGGCACCGCTGACGTTGGTGATCGTCTTCGCGGCGCCATCGCCGACCTTGCCCGGCAATGCGGCAAGCAGCATGCAGTTGGTGACGTCGGTGTAGGCGCCGTCATCGGTCTCCAGCCACAGCAGGCCGCCGGTGACCTCGCTGAACCACAGGCCGTCGGGGCTGGAGAAGTCGTTGTCGGCCACCAGGCCCGACAGGTTGACGTCGGCCGATGCACCGGCGCGCGCGCCGAACAGGTAGACGTCCCACTTGAAGCTCAGGGCCGCCGGGTTGGCGTTGTCGTCCGCGAAGCGCACGATGTGGCCGTTCGGATTGCCGGTCTGCGCCGTGGCGGCCGCGCCCTTGGGGTCGTTGTAGAAGCGCGGGTTGGCCGCGTCGGTGGCCGTGATGGGGCGCGAGGCCGCGTTGGTATTGGTCAGCGTCACGTAGACCTCGCCGGTCTTCGGATTGACGGCGGTCCATTCCGGGCGGTCCATCTTGGTGGCGCCGGCCGCGTCGGCAGCGAAGCGGGCGTTGATCACCACGTCGGCCGCGTCGGCGAAGGCATAGGGGGCGTAGCTCGACGTGATGTTGTTGACGCCCAGCTTGAGCTCCAGCCACACGCCGGTGCCGTCGGCGTCGAAGCGCGCGACGTAGAGGCGGCCGTCGTCCATGTACTTGTCGCCGGCCGCGATGCCGCCGCCGATGTCGGCCGCATCCCAGTTCTTCGTCGACACGAACTTGTAGATGTACTCGTTGCGCGAGTCGTCACCCATGTACCAGACCAGCGGCTTGCCGGCCACGACCGGGCCGAGGCAGGCGCCTTCGTGGCCGAAGCGGCCGAGCGCGGTGCGCTTCTTCGGCGTGCTGTTGGGCGTGAAGGGGTCGATCTCGACCACCCAGCCGTAGGTGTTGGCACCGTTGCGGTAGTCGGCGGTGGCGGTGGCGGCACCGCTGATGACTTCGGTGTTCCAGCGGCCGTAGAGGTTGTCGGCGGTGTCCGGCGTCACGGTGGCCCACAGCTCGCGGCCGGTGCCGGCCACGCCGTAGCGCGTGAAGGATGCGATTTCGCGCGCGGTGCGGTTCAGGTTGTCGGTGGCGACGATGCGGCGGAAGTAGCCGGCCCAGTTTTCCTCGCAGGTGAGGTAGGTGCCCCAGGGCGTGGTGCCGTTGGCGCAGTTGTTGAGCGTGCCGCGGGTCTTGCTGCCGTCGGTGGAGTACTTGGTCTTGAGCGCGTCGGTCTTGGCGGCCGGACCGGAGAAGGTCATCTCGGTCAGCGTGTGGACGCGGCGGTTGAAGGTGGAGTCCTGCTTGTAGCTCCAGGCACTGGCGCCAGCGCCCTTGTTCACCTCGATCACGCTCACGCCGTGCAGGTAGAACTCGCGCAGCACTTCGTCGGGCACGCTGCGCAGCTGCGCGTT
This sequence comes from Variovorax sp. KK3, assembly GCF_001984055.1. Lineage (GTDB taxonomy): Bacteria > Pseudomonadota > Gammaproteobacteria > Burkholderiales > Burkholderiaceae_C > Variovorax. Next base: position 353 of record NZ_LYVO01000015.1, on the reverse strand, counting down.
GCCGGTGCCGGTGGTGGTCTGGCCCGTGGGGTGCAGGAACAGCGGCGTGATGGCCTCGTGGTTCATCACCAGCAGGCCGCGTGCAGCGGCGGCGGGGCTCCACTTGTTCGAGCCGTCCATGCCGAAGTAGGTCATGCCGTCGTGGTGGTCGCCGGCGCGGCGGTCGTAGGTGGCGGCCGCATCGGTACCGTCGTTCGCATAAGCGGGCACGCCGTTCGCGATCGGGTCGCCCAGGCGGTACAGCACGGTGGCGGTGTAGCCGGCAGGCACGGCGACCACGTCGGCGAGGCTCTTCGACACGGCGTCGAAGCCGAGCTTGGGCGAGGCCGGCGCAGGAGGAGGCGGCGGCGGGG
>NZ_LYVO01000014.1 GCF_001984055.1 Variovorax sp. KK3 | reverse complement strand
CTGCTCGGCCTTGACCGAGTCACCCACCTTCACCAGCACTTCGATCACCGCGACTTCGTCGAAATCGCCGATGTCCGGCACCTTTACTTCCACAGTAGCCATGTCGTGTCTCCCGCCCTAGAGGCGCAATGGGGTTGTTGCTTGTTGTTTACGCGTAGAGCGGGTTGATCTTGTCGGCGTTGATGCCGTACTTCTTGATCGCGTCGGCCACCTTCTGCGCAGGCACGGCACCGTCGTCGGCCAGGGCCTTGAGCGATGCGACCACGATGTAGTGGCGGTTGATTTCGAAGTGCTCGCGCAGCTTGCTGCGGAAGTCGCTGCGACCGAAGCCGTCGGTGCCCAGCACGCGGTAGGTCCGGTCCTTCGGGATGAAGGGGCGGATCTGCTCGGCGTAAGCCTTCATGTAGTCGGTGGATGCCACCACCGGGCCGGTGGTCGCCGACAGTTGCTCGGCCACGAAGGGCACGCGCGGCGTCTCGGTCGGATGCAGCAGGCTCCAGCGGTCGGCGTCCTGGCCGTCGCGGGTCAGCTCGTTGAAGCTCGGGCAGCTCCAGACCGAAGCGGCGACACCCCAGTCCTTCTCGAGCAGTTCCTGGGCTGCGACGCTCTCGCGCAGGATGGTGCCGCTGCCGAGCAATTGCACGGTCGGCGCTTCCTTGCCCTTAGCTGCCTTGATCACCGGCGCCTGCTTGCACAGGTACATGCCCTTGATGATCTGCTCCTCGGTGCCGGGCTGCAGGCCGGGCATCGCGTAGTTCTCGTTGAGCAGCGTCAGGTAGTAGTACACGTTGTCCTGCTTCTCGACCATGCGCTTCAAGCCATGGTGCAGGATCACGCCGACTTCGTGCGCGAAGGTCGGGTCATAGCTCACGCAGTTGGGGATGGTGTTGGCCAGGATGTGGCTGTGGCCGTCCTCGTGCTGCAGGCCCTCGCCGTTGAGCGTGGTGCGGCCCGACGTGCCGCCGAGCAGGAAGCCACGCGCCTGCATGTCGCCCGCCGCCCAGGCCAGGTCGCCGATGCGCTGGAAGCCGAACATCGAGTAGTACACGTAGAACGGCACCATGATGCGGTTGTTGGTGCTGTACGACGTGGCGGCAGCGATCCAGCTGGCCATGCCGCCGGCCTCGTTGATGCCTTCCTGCAGGATCTGGCCGGCCTTGTCTTCCTTGTAGTACATGACCTGGTCCTTGTCGACCGGGGTGTACTGCTGACCATCGGGGTTGTAGATGCCGACCTGGCGGAACAGCCCTTCCATGCCGAAGGTGCGCGCCTCGTCGACGAGGATCGGCACCACGCGCGGGCCGAGCGCCTTGTCGCGCAGCAACTGCGTGAGGAAGCGCACGTAGGCCTGGGTGGTGGATATCTCGCGGCCCTCGGCAGTCGGTTCGAGCACTGCCTTGAAGGTGTCGAGTGCCGGCACCGTGAAGCTCTCGTCGGCCGTCGTGCGGCGGTGCGGCAAGTAACCGCCCAGCGCCTTGCGGCGCTCGTGCAGGTACTGCATTTCGGGCGTGTCGTCGGCGGGCTTGTAGAACGGGATGTCGGGCAGCTGGCTGTCCGGGATCGGGATGTTGAAGCGGTCGCGGAAGGCCTTGATGTCTTCGTCGGTCAGCTTCTTGGTCTGGTGCACATTGTTCTTGCCCTCGCCGATCTTGCCCATGCCGAAGCCCTTGACGGTCTTGACCAGCAACACGGTCGGCTCGCCGGTGTGCTTGACCGCCGAGTGGAAGGCAGCGTAGACCTTCTGCGCGTCGTGGCCGCCGCGGCGCAATTGCCAGATGTCGTCGTCGCTCATCTTGGAGACCAGCTCGAGCGTGCGCGGGTCGCGGCCGAAGAAATTCTTGCGCACGTAGGCGCCATCATTGGCCTTGAACGACTGGTAGTCGCCGTCGTTGGTCTCCATCATGATCTTGCGCAGCGCGCCGTCCTTGTCGCGCGCGAGCAGCGGATCCCAGCCGGCACCCCAGATCAGCTTGATTACGTTCCAGCCGGAACCCCGGAATTCGCCCTCGAGTTCCTGAATGATCTTGCCGTTGCCGCGCACCGGGCCGTCGAGACGCTGCAGGTTGCAGTTGATGACGAAGACGAGGTTGTCGAGCTTCTCGCGTGCCGCCAAGCCGATGGCGCCCAGGGATTCGACCTCGTCCATTTCGCCGTCGCCGCAGAACACCCACACCTTGCGGTTGGCCGTGTCGGCGATGCCGCGCGCATGCAGGTACTTGAGGAATCGCGCCTGGTAGATCGCCATCAGCGGGCCGAGGCCCATCGACACCGTCGGGAACTGCCAGAACTCGGGCATCAGCTTGGGATGCGGATAGCTGGACAGGCCCTTGCCATCCACCTCCTGCCGGAAATTGAGCAGCTGCTCTTCGGTCAGACGGCCTTCCAGGTAGGCGCGGGCATAGATGCCGGGCGACACGTGGCCCTGGATGTAGAGGCAGTCACCGCCGTGCTTCTCGCTTTCGGCATGCCAGAAGTGGTTGAAGCCGGCGCCGAACATGTTGGCCAGCGAGGCGAAGGAGCCGATGTGGCCACCCAGGTCGCCGCCGTCTGCCGGATGGAGGCGATTGGCCTTGACCACCATCGCCATCGCGTTCCAGCGCATGTAGGAACGCAGCCGCTCTTCGATCTCGGGATTGCCGGGCGAGCGCTCCTCTTGATCGGGCTCGATCGTGTTCAGGTAGGCGGTGTTGGCCGAGAAGGGCTTGTCGATGCTGTTCTGGCGCGCGTGCTCGAGCAGTTGTTCGAGCAGGAAATGCGCGCGCTCGGGCCCCTCGCTCTCGATCACGGCGGACAAGGCGTCCATCCACTCGCGGGTTTCCTGGGCGTCCGTGTCATTGGCGGCGGAACCGAATCGGTTCTCGGGAATTGCCGACATGCTTGTCTCCTTTTTGCGGGGGGTTGTGGCTGGGTAATTTAGTGCCGTATCCGGCAGCGCGAGGAGTTTCTCACAGAAATTTGCGAATTTCAAATAGTGCGTGACGTTTTCTTTATGTGAAATCCATCGACTTTCATCGATCTAGAAATGAAGTAGTTCGGGCATGCAGGTTGCCGCACTGCCGGCCTTGGAACTGCAATGCCCCTCCGTTGCTCGGAAGAGACCTTCCCCTAAACTCGCGCGATGCCCTTTTCCTCCCCGATCGCAGTGGCGCGCAGCGCCGTCCATGCGTCGCCGTTGTCATGGTGGCGGCGGTGGTGGCGGCGGCAAACGCCGGTGCTGCAGGACGCGGTGGCGATGCTGGCGCCGCTCGCGGCGGTCGTGCTCTTCCTGGCCGCCATCGTCGCGGCCTTCTGGTACCTGCGGGCCGAAGAAGTGGAGCGGGAGCAGGAGTCGGTGAAGCGCGACGTCGAATACGCCCAGCAGCGCGTGCGCCTGCGCCTGCTGGAGCGGCAGGAGCAACTCATGCGCCTGGCGCGCGACGCATCGAACCGCGAGATCGACGCCACCGAATTCGGCAGCCGCGCAGAGTCGCTGGTCAGCCAGTTTCCCGAACTGCAGGCGATCAGCTGGATCGACGACCGCCGCCGCTTCAAGGCCGGCTATGCGGCACCGAGCGTCCATCCGGCACAGCAGCATGCGGTAGGTGACGTGCTGCGCCCGGGCGACATCGAGAGCAACTACGCGCTCGCCCGCGAACTGCGCCAGCCGGTCTTTTCGCAGCCGGTCGCGGGCGGCGACCCGCCGGCCATGCTGCAGTTGCACGTGCCCTTTTTCGATCAAGGCCTGTTCGCCGGAGAGGTGCTCGGCGAGTTTTCCATCGACGGGCTGCTGCGCTATGGCATGCCGTCGGAAGTGTCGGCGCGCTACGCGGTCTCGCTGCTGGACGCCAAGGGCGGACTGATCGCCGGCAACACGGTCGCCAGCCCGCGAGAAGCCGAGGCGAAGCTGGTGCCGTGGGCCGAGCAGACCAACGAGTACGAGGTGCCCGTATCGCCGGTCGGCAACGCGCTGCTGCTGCGCGCCCAGGCCTACCGCACCTCGCAAGGCGTCGTCGGCAACGGCCTGTTCTGGCTGGTGGGCGCACTCAGCGTGATGACCAGCTGGATGCTGATCGGCACCTGGCGCCACACGCGGCGGCGGCTGCAGGCCCAGCAGGCGCTGGTGGCCGAAACCAACTTCCGGCGCGCGATGGAAAACTCCATGCTCACCGGCATGCGCGTGCTCGACCTGGAGGGCCGCATCACGTACGTCAACGCAGCCTTCTGCGCGATGACCGGCTGGGACGAAAGCGAACTCGTCGGGCAGACACCGCCCTTCCCCTACTGGCTGGAGTCGGACCGCGAGATCATGAACGAACGGCTCGAAGAAGAGCTGCACGGCCGTGCCCTGCCCGGGGGCTTTCAGGTGCGCGTCAAGCGCAAGAACAGCACCGTGTTCAACGCCCGCCTCTACGTTTCGCCGCTGATCGATGCCCGCGGCCACCAGACCGGCTGGATGACCTCGATGACCGACATCACCGAGCCCACCCGCATCCGCGAGCAGCTGTCGGCGTCTTACGAGCGCTTCACGACCGTGCTGGAGGCGCTGGACGCGTCGGTGTCGGTTGCGCCGCTGGGCAGCGAAGAGCTGCTGTTCGCCAACAAGCTCTACCGTCTCTGGTTCGGCTCCGACACGGTCGGCCACCTGAGCATGGTGGCGCAGGCCGGCGTGCCGGCATCGCATGCCCACGACGACACGCTGGACGACGTGGACCCGTTCGCCGGCCTGCCGATCGACCAGCTCACGGCCGCCCAGCCAGCCAACAACGAGATCTTCGTGCCGGAGCTGGGCAAGTGGCTCGAAGTGCGTTCGCGCTACCTGACCTGGGTCGACGGCCGGCTCGCCCAGCTGGTGATCGCCACCGACATCACGCCGCGCCGCATGGCCGAGGACCTGTCGGCCGCACAGGCGGACCGCGCCCAGGCCGCCAGCCGGCTCATCACCATGGGCGAGATGGCATCGAGCGTGGCCCACGAGCTCAACCAGCCGCTGACGGCCATCACCAACTACTGCAACGGAATGATGTCGCGCATCCGCGGCCAGCAGATCGATTCGGACGCCCTGCTCGCCGCGCTGGACAAGACCGCCAAGCAGGCCCAGCGGGCCGGGCAGATCATTCAGCGCATCCGCTCTTTCGTGAAGCGCAGCGAGCCCAACCGCACGCCGGCCGAGGTCTCGACCATGGTGAGCGAAGCGGTGGAGCTGGCGGGCATCGAGCTGCGCCGGCGCAACGTGCGGCTCAACCACTACGTGGCAGCAAGGCTGCCGGTGGTTCGCGTCGACCCGATCCTGATCGAGCAGGTGATGGTGAACCTGCTGAAGAACGCGGCCGAGTCCATCGACCTGGCCAACCGTCCGCTCGCGCGCCGCAGCGTCGAGCTGCGCGTGCTGCCCAAGACCATCGACGCGCAGAACGCCATCGAGTTCTCGGTGCAAGACACCGGCATGGGTCTGGCGCCCGAAGTCATGGACCGGCTCTACGAAGCCTTCTTCTCGACCAAGCCCGAAGGCATGGGCATCGGGCTCAACCTGTGCCGCACCATCGTCGAGTCGCACCGCGGCCGGATGCGCGCGGAGAACATCTACAATGGCCCGGACGTCGTGGGATGCCGTTTTTCCTTCTGGATACCGGTGTTCGACGCTACCGATTCCGTAGCAAGCAACGAGGCGAAAGTACCCGCATGAGTCTGATCCCGAAGAAGGGCACCGTCTATGTCGTCGACGACGACGAAGCAGTCCGCGATTCGTTGCAATGGCTGCTCGAAGGCAAGGACTACCGCGTCCGATGCTTCGATTCAGCAGAGTCCTTCTTGTCTCGATACGACCCACGCGAAGTCGCTTGCCTCATCGTCGACATCCGCATGGGCGGCATGTCCGGCATGGAACTGCAAGACCGGCTGATCGAACGCCGCTCGCCGTTGCCGATCGTGGTCATCACCGGCCATGGCGACGTGCCCATGGCGGTCGACAGCATGAAGAAGGGCGCGATGGATTTCATCCAGAAGCCGTTCAACGACGAAGCCCTTGTCACCCTGGTCGAGCGCATGCTCGAACATGCCCGCGGCGCCTTCGCACAGCATCAGCAGTCGGCCAGCCGCGATGCCCTGTTGTCCAAGCTCACCGGCCGCGAGGCGCAGGTGCTCGAGCGCATCGTCGCCGGCCGCCTCAACAAGCAGATCGCCGACGACCTGGGCATCAGCATCAAGACGGTCGAGGCGCACCGCGCCAACATCATGGAAAAGCTCAACGCCAACACGGTGGCCGACCTGCTCAAGATCGCGTTGGGGCAGGCTGCGTCGCCCGCCAAAGCCTGAAGACGATTCGTCCACTTCGGCCATCGCAGCCATAGCCAGAATCAAATTCAACGCCTGCGCAAGCGGGCGTTTTTACTTGGAGAATCGAAAACGATGACTGCTCAACTGATCGACGGCAACGCACTCGCGGCACAGACCCGGGCCGAGGTCGCACGCCGCGTGCAGGCGCTCAAGGCCCGCGGCGTCACGCCTGGGCTCGCCGTGATCCTGGTGGGCGAAGATCCGGCCAGCCAGGTCTACGTCCGCCACAAGGTCAAGGACAGCGAAGAAGCAGGCTTGCACTCGGTGCTCGAGCGCCATCCGGCCATGCTGTCGGAAAGCCAACTGCTCGCGCGCATCGATGCGCTCAACAACGACCCGTCGATCCACGGCATCCTGGTTCAGCTGCCCCTGCCCAAACACATCGATGCGGCGCGCGTCATCGAAGCCATCTCGCCCGCCAAGGACGTGGATGGCTTCCACGTCGCCAGCGCCGGCGCGCTCGTCACGGGCCAACCGGGGTTCTGGCCCTGTACGCCCTACGGCTGCATGAAGATGCTCGAGTCCATCGGATACGAGCTGCGCGGCAAGCATGCGGTGGTCATCGGCCGCAGCAACATCGTGGGCAAGCCGATGGCCATGATGCTGCTCGCCAAAAGTGCCACCGTCACCATCTGCCACAGCGCCACGCAAGACCTGGGCGCCTTGACGCGCCAGGCCGACGTGGTGGTGGCGGCCGTCGGCAAGCGCAATGTGCTCACCGCCGACATGGTCAAGCCCGGCGCCGTGATCATCGACGTGGGGATGAACCGCAACGACGAAGGCAAGCTTTGCGGTGACGTCGATTTCGAGGGCGTTCGCCAAGTGGCCGGCTGGATCACCCCGGTGCCGGGGGGCGTGGGCCCGATGACCCGCGCGATGCTGCTCGTCAACACCCTCGAAGCCGCCGAGCGCTCGCGCTCTTGAACTCGACAGGCCCGAACGCCAACTGCACCAGACCATGACCAATCCGCTCCTCGACTTCCAAGACCTCCCGCTGTTCGACCAGATCAAGCCCGAGCACGTCGCGCCTGCCGTCGACGCCTTGCTGGCCGATGCAGAGACCGCGCTGCAAACGGTCACGGCGCCTGAGTTCCCCGCCGACTGGAGCGCCATCGCGAAGGTGCTGGACGTCGCGTCCGAGCGCTTCAGCCGGGCCTGGGGCGCGGTCGGCCACCTCAACGCAGTGGCCGACACGCCCGAGCTGCGCGCTGCCTACAACGAGGCCATGCCGCGGGTCACTGCCTTCTGGACCCGCCTGGGTTCCGACGAGCGGCTGTATGCCAAGTACAAGGCCATCGATCCGGCGTCGCTGAACCCCGAGCAGCGTCAGGCCCACCTCAATGCCGTGCGCAATTTCGTGCTCGGCGGAGCCGAACTCGAAGGCGAGGCCAAGAAGCGTTTCGCCGAGATCCAGGAGCGCCAGGCCGAGCTGAGCCAGAAGTTCAGCGAAAACGCGCTCGACGCGACCGATGCGTTCTCGTACTACGCGCAGCTAGGCGAGCTCGACGGGCTGCCCGAGGATGTGATCAGCGCGGCACGTTCGGCCGCCGATGCCGACGGCAAGCAGGGCTACAAGTTCACGCTGAAGATGCCCTCCTATCTGCCGGTGATGCAGTTCGCCAAGAGCAGCGCGTTACGCGAGAAGGTCTACCGTGCCTATGTCACTCGCGCCAGCGAGTTCGGCGACCCGGTACTGGACAACACGCCGCTGATCCGCGAGATCCTCGCGCTGCGCCAGGAAGAGGCCAAGCTGCTGGGCCATGCCAACTTCGGCGAGCTCTCGATCGTGCCCAAGATGGCCGATTCGGCCGATCAGGTGGTCCGCTTCCTGCGCGACCTGGCCGCCAAGGCCAAACCCTTCGGCGAGCGCGACCTGGCGGACCTCAAAGTCTTCGCCACGCAGCAGCTGAATCTGCAAGACCCGCAGCCCTGGGACTGGAGCTACATCGGCGAAAAGCTCAAGGAAGCGCGCTATGCCTTCAGCGAACAGGAGGTCAAGCAGTACTTCACCGCGCCCAAGGTGATGGCGGGCCTGTTCAAGATCGTCGAGACGCTCTTCGAGGTGTCGATTCGGCGCGACAGCGCGCCCGTGTGGCACCCGAGCGTGGAGTTCTATCGCATCGAGCGGCTGACCACGCAAGGTCCGCAGAAGGTCGGCCAGTTCTATCTCGATCCTTCAGCCCGCTCGGCCAAGCGCGGCGGCGCCTGGATGGACGACGTGCGTGCCCGCTGGCTGCGGCCGGACACCGGCGCGCTGCAAACGCCCATCGCCCACCTGGTCTGCAATTTCGCCGAGGGTGTCGACGGTAAGCCGCCCCTGCTCACCCACGACGACGTGACGACCCTCTTTCACGAGTTCGGCCATGGACTGCATCACATGCTGACGCAGGTGAACGAACGCGACGTTTCGGGCATCAGCGGCGTCGAGTGGGACGCGGTCGAACTTCCGAGCCAGTTCATGGAGAACTTCTGCTGGGAATGGGACGTGCTGGCCCACATGACGTCGCACGTCGACACCGGCGAGCCGCTGCCGCGTGCGCTTTTCGACAAGATGACCGCCGCGAAGAACTTCCAGAGCGGCCTGCAGACGCTGCGCCAGATCGAGTTCTCGTTGTTCGACATGCTGCTGCACACCGAGTACGACGCCAGCGCTTCGCCGCCGGGCGATGTGCTCGAACTCCTGGGCCGGGTGCGTGCCGAGGTCGCCGTGATGCCGGCGCCACCGTTCAGCCGCACGCCCAACACGTTCAGCCACATCTTCGCGGGCGGCTACGCGGCGGGCTATTACAGCTACAAGTGGGCGGAGGTGCTGAGCGCCGATGCCTATGCAGCCTTCGAAGAGACTGCTGGTGCCAACGGCAAGCCCAGCATCGAGACCGGCCGCAAGTACCGGCAGGCCATCCTCGAGGCCGGCGGCAGCAGGCCCGCCATGGAGTCTTTCAAGGCCTTCCGCGGTCGCGAGCCACAGTTGGACGCGCTGCTGCGGCACCAGGGGATGGTGGACGCACAGCCGGCCTGAGATACTGCGCGGCAGTCGGACCACGAAAGCCATCGATGAAGCTCCACGCACGTCTTCCTGTTCTCGTCCTTGCGCTCGTCGCGGGCGCCGCCATGGCGCAGACCGTCTATCGGCAGGTCGACAGGAACGGCAAGGTCACCTTCTCCGACCAGCCACCGGCGGCGAATGCGCAGCCCACGCCATCCGGCGGTACGGCGTCCGGAGGTGGGGCGGCCTTGCCCTATGAGCTGAATCAGGTTGCCCAACGCTACCCCGTCACGATCTACACGGGCAACGATTGCGCGCCTTGCAGCGCGGGCCGGTCGCTGCTGGTGACGCGAGGCATCCCGTTTCAGGAACGCACCGTCAACACCAATGACGATATCTTGGCGCTGCAACGGTTGAGCGGGCAGGCCGCCCTGCCGATCTTGAGCATTGGCGCACAGCAGCTCAAAGGGTTCTCGGATCCGGAGTGGTCGCAGTACTTGGACGCTGCCGGCTATCCCAAGAGCGCACAGCTGCCGGCAGGCTACCGCAACCCTCTGGCCGCGCCGCTGGTCGCCGTGCAGGTTGCGCCGGCTCCGGCGGCCCAGGCCACCGCACCCGCGGCAGTACCTCAGCCCGCACCGGCGCCGGGGCCGGCGCAAGGCCCCACGCCGAGTAATCCGGCGGGCATCAAGTTCTAGCTAAAAAGTCGTCGAGCCGGCGACCGGCCGGCACCCGCGCCTTCAGTCAGTCGAAGCGCAACGTTTGAACGCCGGACGGCGTGCCGAGCAGGCAGACGCTCGCGCGCTGATGCGCGAAGACACCGACGGTCACCACGCCCGGCCATTGGTTCACTTCCGTCTCGAAGCCCAACGGGTCGGTAATGCGCAGGCCCGTCACATCGATGATGTGCTGACCGTTGTCGGTGACGAGCGGCAAACCGTCTTTCTCGCGCACCGCCGCCACGCCGCCGAGGCGCGCAAACTGCCGGATCACTCGCTGAGCGGCCATCGGAATGACCTCTACCGGCAACGGAAACGCACCCAGGGTATTGACCCGTTTGGAAACATCAGCGATGCAGACGAAGCGCCTGGATTGCGCCGCCACGATCTTCTCGCGCGTCAGGGCAGCGCCGCCGCCCTTGATCATGTAGCCGCGTCCATCGATCTCGTCGGCACCATCGATGTAGACGGCAAGCTCTTCGACCTCGTTGCTGTCGAAGACTGGAATGCCCAGCGCCTGCAACCGCTCTGTCGACGCCACCGAACTCGACACCGCGCCCCGGATGTCCTTGCGGATGCTCGCGAGCGCCTCGATGAACTTGTTGACCGTCGACCCCGTGCCCACGCCGACGATGTCCCCTTTGCCCACATGGGCGAGCGCAGCACGGCCGACTTGCGCCTTGAGCTGATCCTGGGAGAGGACCGGAGCGGCAGCGGGGGAAGTCATCGGGGAGAATCCTTGGATTGACGAAGCCCGCCATTATCCGATGCCCTTGCTGCTGCCCTCCTCGCTTTACCCGTTTGCCCGACCTTTCCTCTTCGGTTTCGATCCCGAGCATGCGCACGAGCTGACGCTCGATGCGCTGGCACGAACACAGAACACGCCGCTCGCCTGCACTTACGCCGCGCCGCGCGTGGACGACCCACTGAGCCTTGCGGGCCTGCGCTTTCCCAATCGGGTGGGTTTGGCTGCGGGGCTGGACAAGAACGCCCGCTGCATCGACGCTTTCGCGGCAATGGGATTCGGCTTCGTGGAGGTCGGCACCGTGACGCCGAAGGCGCAGCCGGGCAACCCCAAGCCGCGCATGTTCAGGCTGCCGCAGCGCGACGCCCTGATCAATCGCCTGGGCTTCAACAACGAAGGGCTCGATGCCTTCGTCGCCAACGTGCAGCGGGCCCGATTCCGTCGCGGCAGCGCCCGTGCGCCGATGTTGCTGGGCCTCAACATCGGCAAGAACGCCGCGACGCCGATCGAGCGTGCCGTGGACGACTACCTGGTCTGTCTGGACGGCGTTTATCCGCATGCGGACTACGTCACGATCAACATTTCGAGTCCCAATACCGCCAATCTGCGTTCGCTGCAAAGCGACGAGGCGCTCGATGCCTTGCTCGGTGCGGTGGCCGAGAAGCGCGAGGCCCTGGCCCACCCCCATGGCAAGCGCGTGCCGCTCTTCGTGAAGATCGCGCCCGACCTCGAGCAGGCGCAGGTCGAGGTGATCGCCGCCACGCTGCGCCGCCACGGAATGGACGGTGTGATCGCCACCAACACCACGTTGTCGCGCGAGGCGGTCGCGGGGCTTGCGCATGCGGAAGAAGCCGGCGGACTGTCGGGCGCACCTGTGCGCGAAGCGAGCAGCCGCGTGATCGCCCAACTGCGTGCTGCGCTGGGCAAGGGCTTCCCCATCATCGGCGTCGGCGGCGTGTTGAGCGGCGCAGACGCCGAGGCCAAGATCGAAGCCGGGGCAGACCTGGTCCAGATCTACACCGGGCTCATCTACAAGGGGCCTGCGCTGGTGCGCGAAGCAGCCCAGGCGCTGCGCCGACGCGGCCGCTGAACGACAGCGCGCCTCAGCCGCGCATTCGCCAAAGAATGGGAGCGATCACGGTCGTCCAGCGCAGCACCCGGCGCGGGCCGAGCACGGCGAGCGTTGCAGCGGCGATGGCGCCCGTTGCGATCGGATGCTCACGCGCAAGCCGCATGGCGGCTTCGCTGGTCGACTCATCTGCAGGGGGCTGCGGTGCGCTCGCCTTGGGCGGGGTTCCTTGCAGCGTGGCGATGCGCTCGCGTTGGCGCGCTATGCGTGCCAATACTTCCTCGCGTCCGAGGGGGGCGCGCTCGCGCGCGTGCGGCTCGCTCGCGGCGCCGTCATCGCCAACGTGGAAGCGGGCCTGCACCCATTTCCAGTCGCGTGCGAATTCCTGCCGGGCGGGTTCGAACGCGCCTGACGCCGTGCGCATCGTTCTCGCCAAAGCCACCACTGCGATGAGCCAGAGGACGATCCAAACGATCGCCACAGTCCAGGCGGCCGCGACTCGATTCGGCGTGTCCCAGAAGTGCACGACCACCGCGACGGACAGCAGGGCCACGGTGACCGTGGTCAGCCCGATCACCGCGATGGCCAGTGCCACGATCAGCCGAAGCCGCTCACGCTCTTCTGCCCAGGCAAGCTTGAGCAACTGAGCGCGGTCTTCCGCTGCCAATGCGCCCTCGCCGGCGGCGATGCGCAAGCGCCTCAGCCGGGCGTCCAGCCCCAGGAACGAGAGCAGCCTCATGCGCCCTCTCCGCCTGCGGCGGACGCGCTGCGCTCAGCGGCGCCCAAGCAGCAGGCCCACCAGCACGCCGACCGCCAAGGCGGCGCCGGCGATTTGCCACGGCTCGTCGTGTGCATAGGCATTGGCGGTGCTGGCCGCCTCGCGCGCCTTCTTCGCGGCGAGTTTGCTCTTCTCGGCGGCCAACTCGCGGGCGATCGCCAGCTTGCTGTCGATGCGCTGGCGAAGCGCCTTGATGTGCGGAACGCTATCGAGTTCTTTGCTGGCGAGCACGCCGCGCACGTCGCTTGCGATGTCTTCTGCCACAGCGTTGGCCGCTGCTTCGAGATTGGAGGTTGCAGTCATTGGAATCTTCCCTCGTTGATCCACGCCGGCACCGCGCCGGCGACATCACGCCGGTCGGCGGCGTGGCATCCCATGGTACATGCCCGGGTGGGCCTACGGCAGCAAAGACGCCACTCGGCGTCCGATTGCCAGGCTGCTGGTGAGCCCCGGCGATTCGATGCCGAAGAGGTTGACCAAGCCCGCGACGCCGTGCGCCTCGGGCCCTTCGATCAAGAAATCTGCGGCCGGCTCGCCAGGGCCCGAAATCTTGGGACGGATGCCGGCATAGCCGGGCGCGAGTGCGCCGTCCGCCAGTGCTGGCCAGTACTTGCGCACCTCCGCGTAGAAAGCGTCGCCGCGCCCGGGGTCGACCACCAGGTCATCGGCCGAATCGACCCATTGGACATCCGGCCCGAACTTGGCCTGGCCACCGAGGTCCAGCGTCAGATGCACGCCCAGGCCGGCAGCTTCGGGCACGGGATAGATCAGGCGGCTGAAGGGCGCGCGACCCGCAAGGATGAAGTAGTTGCCCTTGGCGAAATGGTCTTGAGGAATGGCGCTTGCGGACAGCCCTTCGAAGCGCCGGGCGAGCGCTGGCGCGCCTAACCCCGCCGCGTTCACCACGCTGCGGCAGCGCAACTCGGTCCCGTCTTCGGCCGTCAAGACGATGGCGCTGTTCGTGCAGCGCGCCCTGGCGACGCCAGATTTCAGCGCCAGCACGCCGCCGGCGCCTTCCAGGTCGCCCTGCAGGCTCAACATCAACGCGTGGCTATCGACAATGCCGGTGCTCGGTGAAAGCAGCGCGCGTTTGCATTCGAGCTGCGGCTCCAGCGCACGCGCTTCATCACGCGTGAGAAACGTCAGGTCGTCGACGCCGTTGGCCCTCGCCTTGGCAGCGATGCCCTCCAATTGCCTCACTTGCGGCTGCGAGGTCGCGACGATCAGCTTGCCGCAACGCCGAAACGGCAGGCTGCGCTGATCGAGATACTCGTACAGCAGTTGCTTGCCCTCCACACACAGCCGCGCCTTGAGGGAGTGCTTGGCGTAGTAGATGCCTGCGTGAATGACCTCGCTGTTGCGCGAACTGGTGCCGGTGCCGATGGCGCCTTCGGCCTCCAGCACGATCACTTCGCGGCCCGCCAACGCGAGCGCCCGGGCAACGGCCAAGCCCACCACGCCTGCACCGATGACTGCGCAATCGAATTCGTCCATCCCGCGAGCTTAGCGGGCGAAGTTGGATTTGCGGCTCTACTCGGGGCGGATGCTGAAAGGCTTCTCTGGATCGGCTGGATTCTCCGGCGGCGCGGCGGGGCCCTTGTCGGGCTCGACCGGCAGGTCCGGCACATCGGGCGGATCGGCGGTGATGGGGGTCGGAAGATCGGGACTGGTGACCATGGCCATTTCTCCTTTCAGCACCGTTCTACGCAAGCGCGCGCGTCACGACAAGTCGCGCGCAGCCGCAGCGTACGTCGGTACAGACCGACATGCCAGCAGGATGGAAAAGAAGGAAATTGGTGGGCGGTGGAGGCTTCGAACCTCCGACCCCAGCAGTGTGAATGCTGTGCTCTACCCCTGAGCTAACCGCCCTCGACGCGAGCCGTGGGCTGCGTCTTGATGGATCTTCGCACCGCTTGGCGCGAAGCCTGCGATTATGCCACAGGAAATTGGCTCGCCTGACGAAAGATCGTCCGCCCATTGCTGGCCTTGTCGAGCTGCAACAGCAGTTCTTCATGCGCAGCGAGCTCGTGGTCGGCGGCCGTGAGCACGGGCAGCACGAAGCTGCGCAGGTCCATCACGATCACTGCACCCTGCACGGGCTCGTCGGTGGCGATGTCGATCAGCAGCGCGTCCTGGCCGCGCGTCAAGCTGATGTAGACATCGGCCAGCAATTGCGCGTCGAGCTTGGCGCCGTGGAAAGTCCGGTTCGAGCGGTCGATGCCGAAGCGGTCGCACAGCGAATCGAGCGAGTTGCGTTTGCCCGGATAAGCCGCCTTCGCCATCGACAGCGTGTCGGTCACGTCACCCGCGATACTGCGAAGCGGCGGCAGGCCGGCGAGCTCGAACTCCTTGTTCAAGAAGCCGACGTCGAAAGCTGCGTTGTGGATGATCAACTCGGCATCGCGGAGGTACTCGACGATGTCGTTCGCCAGCGTCGCGAACTTCGGCTTGTCGCGCAGGAAATCGGTGGTCAGCCCGTGCACCTTGAGCGCGTCCTCATGGCTCTCGCGCTCGGGGTTGAAGTAGATGTGCAGGTCGTTGCCGGTGAGCTTGCGGTTGAACAGTTCGACGCAACCCAGTTCGATGATGCGGTCGCCGTTCTCGGCCGACAGGCCCGTCGTTTCGGTATCGAGGACGATCTGGCGAGACATCAGTGGTTTTCTTTGGCGTGGTTGATCGAGTACTTGGGAATCTCGACCGTCAGGTCTGTCTGGCCCAGGATGGCTTGGCAGCTCAGCCGCGATTGTGGCTCCAGGCCCCAGGCGCGATCGAGGAGGTCTTCCTCGCCCTCCTCGGCCTCGTTGAGCGAGTCGAAACCCTTGCGCACGATCACATGGCAGGTGGTGCAGGCGCAGCTCATCTCGCAGGCATGCTCGATGTCGATGTCGTGCTCGAGCAGCGCTTCGCAGATCGAGGTGCCGGCGGGCGCGCTGATCTCGGTGCCCTGGGGGCAGTACTCGGCGTGGGGAAGGATCTTGATCGTGGGCATGGGAGCTCTACAGGGATTCAATCTTGCGCCCGGCAAGCGCGCGTGCGATGCCCGCATTCATGCGCTGTGCCGCAAACGCTTCGGTGCCATCGGCCAGGCCCTTGGTCGCGGCTTCGATGCCAGTGGCATCGGCGCTCGCTCGCGAGTTGCGCAGCGCGACCATCAGCACCTCGATGGACTCGCGCTCTTCGCGGCTCAGCAGATCACCGTCTGCATCCAGCGCGCTTTGCGTTGCCAGCAACATGCGGTCGGCATCCACGCGCGCCTCGACCAGCGCGCGTGCCTGCATGTCCTGCTGCGCGGTCGAAAAACTGTCCTGCAGCATTCCGGCGATCTGCTCGTCGGACAGGCCATAGGAGGGTTTGACCGTGACGCTGGCTTCGACGCCGCTGCCCTGCTCCTTCGCGCTGACGCTGAGCAAGCCGTCGGCATCGACTGTGAAGGTCACGCGAATCCGGGCAGCCCCTGCGGACATCGGCGGGATGCCGCGCAATTCGAAGCGCGCGAGGCTGCGGCAATCGGCCACCAGGTCGCGCTCGCCCTGCACCACGTGCAGCGCAAGCGCCGTTTGGCCGTCCTGGTAGGTCGTGAAGTCCTGAGCCATCGCCGTGGGTATGGTCTGGTTGCGCGGAACGATGCGTTCGACCAATCCCCCCATGGTTTCGAGGCCGAGCGACAGCGGGATCACGTCGAGCAGCAGCAGGTCGTCCGCGCCGCTGTTGCCGGCGAGCTGGTTCGCCTGTATCGCGGCGCCCAGGGCCACGACTTCGTCCGGATTCAGGTTGATCAGCGGCTCACGGCCGAAGAGGCCCGCAACGGCGCGGCGGATCTGCGGCATGCGGGTGGCACCACCGACGAGCACCACGCCCTGCAGTTCATCGGGCTGCAGGCGTGCGTCGCGAAGGGCATTGCGGACCGCCGCCATGGTGCGCGCGGTCAAACTTTCGGTGGCCGTCTCGAAATCCGCACGTGAGATGTCCAGTTGCAAAGGGCCAGCGGCCAGGACAGGCGCAAAACTGGCCGTGTCGGCATTCGACAAGGCTTCCTTCGCCGCGCGCGCGGCGATCAGCAGCGCCGCCCAGTCGCCATCGCCATGCGCCTCGCGGCCGGTCTGCGCCAACACGGCGTCGGCCAATGCATGGTCGTAGTCGTCACCGCCGAGCGCCGAATCACCGCCTGTCGCGATGACCTCGAACACGCCTTGCGTCAGCCTCAGGATCGAAATGTCGAAGGTGCCGCCGCCCAGGTCATAGACCGCATAGACGCCCTCGCTCGCGTTGTCGAGCCCATAGGCGATGGCCGCCGCGGTCGGCTCGCTGATCAGGCGCAGCAGGTTGATGCCGGCCAGTTGGGCGGCATCCTTGGTCGCCTGGCGCTGGCCTTCGTCGAAGTAGGCCGGCACGGTGATCACGGCGCCATACAGTTCGTCATCGAAGCTGTCTTCGGCACGGTAGCGCAGCGTGGCAAGGATTTCGGCGCTCACCTCGACCGGCGACTTGGCACCGGCGGCCGTCAGCACCTGCACCATGCCTGCGTCGCCGCTCAGCCGGTAGGCCATCGACGCGCGGTTCGACACATCCTGCAGCCCGCGACCCATGAGACGCTTGACCGAGGTGATGACGTTGCCCGGGTCGGCCGTGCGCGCGGCCAACGCGTCGTAGCCGATCTGACGGCGGTCCTTGTCGACGTACCGCACGGCCGAAGGCAGGATCACACGTCCTTCTGCGTCGGGCAGGCATTCGGCCACACCGCTTCGAACGGCGGCCACCAAAGAGTGCGTAGTGCCAAGGTCAATGCCGACCGCGATGCGGCGCTGATGCGGATCGGGAGCTTGACCGGGTTCTGAAATCTGGAGCAATGCCATGGTCTATTGTCCCAATCGATCGGCCTTCGCCTCCACGTCATCGGCAAAGCGCTCGATGAACATGAGGGCTCTCACCTGCTTCGCGGCCTCGGCGTGGTCGCCCTTCTCGTCGATCAACCAATCGAGAGACGACAGCGCACGAGCACGGCCGGCCTCCACTTCATCGCGCAGTAGCCCGATCGCGTCAACGTCATCGGCCTCGTCGAGTTCCTCGCGCCATTCCATCTGCTGCATCAGAAACGCCGGCGGCATGGCCGTGTTCTTTTCGGCATCGATCGGATGCCCGTTCAGCGCGCACAGGTAGCTCGCGCGCCGGATCGGATCCTTCAAGCGCTGATAGGCCTCGTTGATGCGCACGGACCACTGCATGGCCACGCGCTGCGCAGCGGCGCCCTGAGCCGCGACGCGATCGGGGTGCGCCTCGCGCTGCAGTTCCTTCCATCGCGCATCGAGCGTGGCGCGATCCTGCGCGAAAGTCGGCGGAACGGCAAAGAGTTCGAAATCGGTGTCGTTGAGGTTCATGGCGTCAAAAAGCCGCCAGCCCATGACCGGGTGGTGGCGGCTCGGACGGAAAGCAGGTACGGACCGGATTCAGATCCGGAAACTCTCGCCGCAACCGCAGCGGTCGCGCTCGTTCGGGTTGTTGAACTTGAAGCCCTCGTTGAGCCCTTCGCGCACGAAGTCAAGTTGTGTGCCGTCGATGTACGCCAGGCTTTTGGGATCGACGAGGACCTTGACGCCGTGGTCCTCGAAGACCACGTCTTCTGGCGCCAGCTCATCGACATACTCGAGCTTGTAGGCCAGGCCGGAGCACCCGGTGGTCTTGACGCCCAACCGCACACCCACGCCCTTGCCTCGCTTGCCGAGATAGCGCGTCACGTGGCGCGCCGCAGCTTCGGTCAGGGTCACAGCCATGTCAGTGCACGGCGTCCGTCTTCGCGGCCGCACCGGCACCTGCGCCGTGCTTGGCCTTGTAGTCGCTAACGGCTGCCTTGATCGCGTCCTCCGCAAGGATCGAGCAGTGGATCTTGACGGGGGGCAGCGCCAGTTCTTCGGCGATCTGCGCGTTCTTGAGCGCAGCAGCTTCGTCCAGCGTCTTGCCCTTGACCCATTCGGTGACGAGCGAAGACGAGGCGATCGCCGATCCGCAGCCGTAGGTCTTGAAACGTGCATCTTCGATGACACCGGTTTCCGGGTTCACCTTGATTTGAAGCTTCATGACGTCGCCGCATGCGGGAGCGCCGACCATGCCGGTGCCTACCGAGTCGTCGCCCTTTTCGAACGAACCGACGTTGCGGGGATTTTCGTAATGGTCGATGACCTTGGATGAATAAGCCATGGGGTACCTCTCAGTCTTTTGTTCAATGCGCCGACCACTGGATCGTGCTGATGTCGATGCCGTCCTGGAACATTTCCCACAGGGGGCTTAGCTCGCGCAGCTTGGCGACGTTGTGCTTGATCGTCGAAACCGCGTAGTCGATCTCTTCCTCGGTCGTGAATCGGCCGAAAGTCATGCGCAGGCTGCTGTGCGCGAGTTCGTCGCTTCGGCCGAGGGCGCGCAACACGTAGCTGGGCTCCAGGCTGGCCGAGGTGCAGGCAGAACCACTGGACACCGCGAGTCCCTTGATGCCCATGATCAGCGACTCGCCTTCGACGTAGTTGAAGCTCATGTTCAGGTTGTGCGGCACGCGTTGCTCGAGGTCGCCGTTGATGAAGACCTGCTCGACGTCCTTCAGGCCGTCGAGCATCCGCTGCTGCAGCGCGCGCGCCTTGGCGATGTCCTGCTGCATCTCGAGCTTGGCGATGCGAAAGGCCTCGCCCATGCCGACGATCTGGTGCGTCGGCAAGGTGCCGGAGCGCATGCCGCGCTCGTGCCCGCCGCCATGCATCTGGGCCTCGAGCCGAACGCGCGGCTTGCGGCGCACGTAGAGCGCACCGATGCCCTTCGGACCGTAGGTCTTGTGGGACGCCAGGCTCATCAAGTCGATGGGCAGCGTCTTGACGTCGATCTCGACCTTGCCGGTGGCCTGCGCCGCATCGACGTGGAAGATCACGCCCTTTTCACGGCACAGGTTACCCAGCGCCACGACGTCCTGGATCACGCCGATTTCGTTGTTCACGAACATCACGCTGGCCAGAATGGTGTCGGGACGGATCGCCGCTTTGAAGGCTTCCAGGTCGAGCAGGCCGTTCTCCTGCACGTCCATGTAAGTCACTTCGAAGCCCTGGCGCTCCAGCTCGCGCATGGTGTCGAGCACAGCCTTGTGCTCTGTCTTCACCGTGATGAGGTGCTTGCCCTTGCCTTTGTAGAACTGGGCCGCGCCCTTGAGCGCCAGGTTGTTCGACTCGGTCGCACCCGAGGTCCAGACGATCTCGCGGGGATCGGCGCCGATCAACTCCGCGACCTCGCCACGGGCCTTTTCAACCGCCTCTTCCGCCTCCCAGCCCCACGCATGACTGCGCGACGCCGGATTGCCGAAATGCTCGCGCAACCACGGAATCATCGCGTCGACAACGCGCGGATCGACGGGCGTCGTTGCGCCGTAATCGAGGTAGATGGGGAAATGCGGGGTGACATCCATGGCTGGCTCGTGCTGGCGTGGGGTTGACTGTTCTGTTCTTGGGCAAACTCAGGCAGCGCCCGCGGGCGCTACCGCTCAGGACTTGGCGAAGGCGTTGCCCAGCGCGAACACCGAGTTGGGCGCATTGACGCGGATCGGCTTCACGACCGGCTGGCTCGAAATAGCCCGCTTCACTGCCGGCTTGTTCTCGATCTGTACGCCCTTGGCAATCTGGTCGTCCACCAACTTTTGCAAAGTGACCGAATCCAAAAATTCGACCATGCGCTGGTTCAACGAAGCCCACAACTCATGGGTCATGCAACGGCCAGCTTCACCAAGGCAGTTTTCCTTGCCGCCGCACTGGGTGGCATCGATGGGTTCGTCCACCGAAACGATGATGTCGGCAACGGTGATTTCGGCTGCCTTGCGGCCGAGCGAGTAACCGCCGCCGGGGCCACGGGTCGACTCGACCAGCTCGTGGCGACGAAGCTTGCCGAACAGCTGTTCGAGATACGACAGCGAGATCTGCTGCCGCTGGCTGATCGCGGCCAGCGTGACCGGACCGGAGTTCTGGCGCAACGCCAGGTCGATCATGGCTGTGACCGCAAAACGGCCTTTGGTAGTGAGACGCATCGCAAGCTCCTATGAGTGCTTACCGTTGAAAAGACACCGCAGCGTTGTGAGCATTGGTGACGCCGTCTCCGCCCTTCCCGGCTCGCCGCTGACTGGGTGTTCCAGAAAGTAGGAGCCGGTTCTTCATCGCGAAGTTCTCTTGTTCTTGAGTATTTCGCTCAACTATAACAGAAGCCCCTCTGCCCTGCTCGGGTAAACCCCATTGCAGGGTTCGAAGGGGGCTCAGCCGGTGACGTCCGGCCCGATGTTGTCCTTGCCAGGCGCGCCGAAGGCCTGCTCGCGCAGCAGTGCCAACTGGTCGCGAACGCGGGCGGCTTTTTCGAACTCGAGGTTGCGCGCGTGCTCGAGCATCTGCTTTTCCAGCCGCTTGATTTCGCGCGCCACGTCCTTTTCGGACATGTCTTCCACCTTCGCGCGCTCGAGTTCCCGCTTGGCGTTTTCTTTGCCGGCCTTCTCGCTGTACACACCATCGATCAGATCGCGCACCTGCTTGACGATGCTGCGCGGCGTAATGCCATGCGCTTCGTTGTGGGCAATCTGCCGCGCCCGGCGCCGCTCGGTTTCGCCGATAGCTTTCTCCATCGAGTCGGTCCTGCGGTCGGCGTAGAGAATCGCCTTGCCATTCATGTTCCGTGCCGCACGGCCGATGGTCTGGATCAGCGAGCGCTCGGCACGCAAAAAGCCTTCCTTGTCGGCATCGAGAATGGCCACCAGCGACACCTCAGGAATGTCCAGGCCTTCGCGCAGGAGGTTGATGCCAACCAGCACGTCGAAGGTGCCTAGCCGCAAGTCGCGCAAGATCTCGACGCGCTCGACCGTGTCGATATCGCTGTGCAGATAGCGCACCTTGACACCGTTGTCGCCCAGATAGTCGGTGAGCTGCTCGGCCATGCGCTTGGTCAGGGTCGTGATCAGCACACGCTCGTTCTTGTCCACGCGAATGCGAATTTCCTGCAGTACGTCGTCCACTTGGTGGGTGGCCGGTCGCACCTCCACCTCGGGATCGATCAGGCCGGTCGGCCGCACCAGTTGCTCGACCACGTTGCCGGCGTGATCCTTCTCGTACTGGGCCGGTGTGGCCGAAACGAAGATGCACTGCCGCATCCGGGTCTCGAACTCGTCGAATTTGAGCGGGCGGTTGTCGAGCGCCGATGGCAGTCGAAAGCCGTATTCGACCAGCGTCGTCTTCCGAGCCCGGTCGCCGTTGTACATGCCGCCGAGCTGGCCGATCATCTGATGGCTCTCGTCGAGGAACATGATGGCGTCCTTCGGCAGATAGTCCGTCAGTGTGGCCGGCGGATCGCCGGGCGCCGCGCCGGAGAGGTGGCGCGTGTAGTTCTCGATGCCCTTGCAGTGTCCAATCTCGGCCAGCATTTCGAGATCGAAGCGCGTGCGCTGCTCGAGCCGCTGGGCTTCGACGAGCTTGCCGTCTCCCACGAACTCCTTCAGGCGATGGTCGAGTTCGATCTTGATCGTCTCGACGGCGGTCAGCACCTTGTCTCGCGGCGTCACGTAGTGACTGGACGGGTAAACGGTGAAGCGCGGGATCTTCTGGCGAATGCGCCCCGTCAGCGGGTCGAAAAGCTGCAGTGTCTCGATCTCGTCGTCGAACAGCTCGATGCGGATCGCCAGTTCGCTGTGCTCGGCCGGAAAGACGTCGATGGTGTCGCCCCGCACCCGGAATGTGCCGCGCGAGAAGTCCTGCTCGTTGCGGGTGTACTGCATGCGGATCAGCCGCGAAATGACATCACGCTGCCCGATCTTGTCGCCTGTGCGCATGATGAAGCGCATCTGCGTGTAGTCCTCCGGTGTGCCGATGCCATAGATGGCACTCACCGTGGCGACAATCACCGTGTCGCGGCGCTCCAGCACGCTCTTGGTGGCCGACAGGCGCATCTGCTCGATGTGCTCGTTGATCGAGCTGTCCTTCTCGATGAACAGGTCGCGCTGCGGGACGTAGGCTTCCGGCTGGTAGTAGTCGTAGTAGCTGACGAAGTACTCGACCGCGTTCTTGGGGAAGAACTCGCGGAACTCGCTGTAGAGCTGCGCCGCCAACGTCTTGTTGGGGGCGAACACGATGGCAGGCCGGCCCAGCCTGGCAATCACGTTGGCCATGGTGAAAGTCTTGCCCGAACCGGTCACGCCCAGCAGGGTCTGGAACACCTCGCCGTCGCGCACGCCTTCGACAAGGCCTTCGATGGCGCCGGGCTGGTCGCCCGCGGGTGGATAGGGCTGGAAGAGTTCGAAAGGCGAGTCCGGAAAGTGGATGAACTCGCCTTCCTTGACAGGGCCCACGGGCTCGGCACTCGGCCGATCCGGAATGACTTCGGTGGTTTCAGGCATGGGGGTCCAAGGCAGATGCGGCGCGGCCGGTAAAATTCAAGCCAACTCGCGAGGCTAACGCACCCGCGAGCCAAGGCGCAAACCCGGCACCGACCGGGCGCGAATCGCATCACCCAAAGGACTTTTCTCCATGTCAATGTTCACCGCCGTCGAGATGGCGCCGCGCGACCCGATCCTGGGCCTCAACGAGCAGTTCGCCGCCGACAGCAATCCCAACAAGGTCAACCTCGGCGTCGGCGTCTATTACGACGACAACGGCAAGCTGCCCCTGCTGCGCTGCGTGCAAGCGGTCGAGGAAGACATGATCAAGGCACCGAAGGCGCGCGGTTATCTGCCGATCGACGGCATCGTCGCCTACGACGAAGCCGTGAAGGGCCTGGTGTTCGGCGCAGGCAGCGAGCCGGTGAAGTCCGGCCGCGTCGCCACCATCCAGGGCATCGGCGGTACGGGCGGCCTCAAGGTCGGCGCCGACTTTCTCAAGAAGCTCGGCCCGAACGCCAAGGTGCTCATCAGCAGCCCGAGCTGGGAAAACCATCGCGCCCTGTTCACCCAGGCCGGCTTCACGGTCGAGGAGTACCCCTACTACGACGCCACCAAGCGGGGCATCGACTTCGACGGCATGCTCGGTGCGCTCGACGCGGCACCGGCAGGCACCGTGGTCGTCCTGCACGCCTGCTGCCACAATCCCACCGGCTACGACATCCGCGCCGACCAATGGGACCAGGTCGTCGCCGCCGTGAAGGAGCGCAATCTCGTCGCTTTCCTCGACATGGCGTACCAAGGCTTCGGCTACGGCATCCAGGAAGACGGCGCAGCGATCGGCAAGTTCGTTGCCGCGGGCCTGAGCTTCTTCGTCTCCACCTCCTTCTCCAAGAGCTTCAGCCTCTACGGCGAGCGCGTGGGCGCACTCTCTGTGCTGTGCGAGAACAAGGAAGAAGCTTCGCGCGTGCTGAGCCAGCTCAAGATCATGATCCGCACCAACTACAGCAACCCGCCGACCCACGGTGGCGCCGTGGTCGCCACGGTGCTGGGCACGCCCGAGCTGCGCACCTTGTGGGAGCAGGAACTCGGCGAGATGCGCGACCGCATCAAGCTGATGCGCCACAAGCTGGTCGACGGCCTGACGGCGGCGGGCGTGAAGCAGGACATGCGCTTCATCACCGACCAGATCGGAATGTTCAGCTACTCGGGCCTCAACAAAGATCAGATGGTGCGCCTGCGCAACGAGTTCGGCGTCTACGGCACCGACACGGGGCGGATGTGCGTGGCCGCGCTCAACAGCAAGAACATCGACTACGTGTGCCAGAGCATCGCAAAGGTGCTATGAAACAAGGCTGGGGCGCGTGGCGCGCCCCAGTATTGGGCATTCCTGCCTAGCACACGGGGAGTGCTGCTGATATATTGCATTGCAACATTCGCCCATACTCCTCCCCGATGCTCTACCAACTGTACGAGGCGCAGCGTTCCCTGATGGAACCCTTCGCCGATTTCGCCCAAGCCGCGTCCAAGCTCTATGGCCAGGGCGGAATCTTCGGACAGGCACCGATGGCCCAGCGCGTGGCCGCCGGCTACGACCTTCTCTACCGTCTGGGCAAGGACTACGAGAAGCCCGAATTCGGCATCAAGTCGGTGAAGGTCGACAACGACGACGTCGTCATCCAGGAAGCCGTCGAAATCGCGAAGCCATTTTGCGAACTGCGCCGCTTCAAGCGCTTCACCGACGATCCCCAGACCCTGCAGACCCTGAAGAGCCAGCCGGTCGTGCTGCTGGTGGCACCCCTCTCGGGCCACTATGCGACTCTGTTGCGCGACACCGTTCGTACCATGCTCCAGGACCACAAGGTCTACATCACCGACTGGACCAATGCACGCCTGGTGCCCCTGTCGGACGGCGAGTTCCACCTCGACGACTACATCAACTACATCGAAGAGTTCATCCGCCACCTGCAGGGCCAGTACGGCAATTGCCACGTGATCAGCGTCTGCCAGCCCACGGTGCCGGTGCTGGCGGCGGTGTCGCTGATGGCCAGCCGCGGCGAGAAGGTGCCCCTCTCGCTGACCATGATGGGGGGCCCCATCGACGCCCGCAGATCGCCCACTGCGGTCAACAACCTGGCGATGAACAAGAGCTACGAGTGGTTCGAGAACAACGTGATCTACCGGGTGCCGCAAGGCTTTCCCGGCGCAGGCCGCCGCGTGTACCCGGGCTTCCTGCAACACACCGGCTTCGTCGCGATGAACCCCGACCGCCACGCGAGCAGCCACTACGACTACTTCAAGGATCTGATCAAGGGCGACGATGCCAGCGCGGAGGCGCACCGCAAGTTCTACGACGAGTACAACGCCGTGCTCGACATGGACGCGGACTACTACCTCGAGACCATTCGCACCGTGTTCCAGGACTTCGACCTGGTCAACGGCACCTGGGACGTGCGCAACCCCGAGGGCGTCCTCGAACGCGTGCGCCCGCAGGACATCCATTCCACCGGCCTGCTGACGGTCGAAGGCGAACTGGACGACATCTCCGGCGCCGGCCAGACGCGGGCAGCGCATGAACTCTGCACCGGCGTCTCGTCGACCCACCAGCAGCATTACGAGGTGCGCGGTGCCGGCCACTACGGCATCTTCAGCGGGCGCCGCTGGCGCGACAAGGTGTACCCCGAGGTCAAGGCGTTCATCATGGCGTACGACCAGCCGCAGAAGCAGTCCGCACGCGGCAGCGTGACGGCCGAAGACACGATCAAGGTCGCCGCGGCCGCCAAGGCGCGGCCGGTGGCACGCAAGTCTGCGCCGGCGCGCCGCGCGCGTCGCTAGCCATGGGCGCGCTGGCCCGGCGCATTCTCGACGCGCTGCCGCAGACGCAGTGCACACGTTGTGGCTATGCGGATTGCGCAGGCTACGCCGAAGCCATTGCGGGCGGGCAAGCCGGCATCGACCAGTGCCCGCCGGGCGGCGCCGAAGGCGTGCACCGGCTGTCTCAACTCACCGGCCGGCCGGTGCGGCCCATCGATCCCCGGTTCGGCACCGAGGGGCCCCGCGCGATGGCCGTGATCGACGAAACCTGGTGCATCGGCTGCACGCTTTGCCTGGACGCCTGCCCCACCGATGCGATCCTGGGCATCAACAAGCGCATGCACACCGTGATCGAAGCGCATTGCACCGGCTGCGAGTTGTGCATTCCGGTCTGCCCGGTCGACTGCATCTCGCTCGAAGACGCCACGCCCGGCCGCACCGGTTGGCAGGCGTGGTCGCAAGCGCAAGCCGACGAAGCACGCAGCCGCTACGACGCCCACCGTCGTCGCCAAGACCGGGACGAGCCCATCGCCGCGCCGCCCGCCGAAGCGGCCGCGTCCGAGCGCAAGCGGAGCATCGTCGAAGCCGCGCTCGCACGCGCCCGTGCGGCCAAGGCCGCCCCGACGCCATGATCCGGCACCGGCCTGCCGCAGACCATCCGCCGACTCGTTGACGCCCACCTATGACCCTCGACACGCTGCTGCTCTACCTCGCCGCCTCCCTCGTGCTGGCGATCACGCCCGGGCCGACCATGCTTCTCGCCTTGTCCAACGGCATCGCCGGCGGCATGCGCGCGGCGGTCTGGGGAATCGTCGGTGCGTCGGTCGGCGCCGCCATCCTGGTCGCCATCGTCGCGCTGGGACTGGGCTCGCTGCTGGCGGCTTCCGAGTGGCTGTTCAATGCGCTGCGTGCCGCCGGCGTCGCCTATCTGGTCTGGCTCGGCATCAAGATGTGGCGCAGCCAGCCCGTCGACATCGGCGCCGCACTGGCTACTTCGTCGTCAGACGGCCGATCGGGGCGAATCGCTTTTCTCCGCAGCCTGACGGTGGCGCTCTCCAACCCCAAGACCCTGCTCTTCTTCGCCGCGTTCCTGCCGCAGTTCATCGATACGGGCAGTCCGCAGGGTCCGCAGTACCTCGTGCTCGGCGCGATCTTCATCGGCATCGACACCTGCATCATGCTGGGCTACGCAGCGGCAGGCACGCAGGCCGTGCGCTGGCTCTCGCGGCGCAGCCTGCGCATGCTCAACCGCGGTTGCGCTGCCGGCATGTGGCTGCTGGCCGCCACGCTCGCGCTCTGGCGCCGCCCCGGCGTCTGAACAGGGGTCCGAGCGGCGCTTTCAGCCCGCCGCCAGCGCCGCGAACGCCTTCACGACTTCCGGCGGCGCCTGCACCATTTCAATCAGCACGCCTTCTCCGCTGACGGGAAATTCGTCGTTCCCCTTGGGATGAAGGAAGCAGATGTCGAAGCCGGCCGCGCCCTTGCGGATGCCGCCCGGCGCGAAGCGCACGCCCTGCGCGCTCAGCCATTCCACCGCGACGGGCAGGTCGTCGATCCACAGTCCCACATGGTTCAGCGGCGTGGCATGCACCGCCGGCTTCTTCTCGGGATCGAGCGGCTGCATCAGGTCGACCTCGACCTTGAATGGCCCGGTGCCGATCGCGCAGATGTCCTCGTCCACGTTTTCGCGCTCGCTGCGGAAGGTGCCGGTCACCTCGAGTCCCAGCATGTCGACCCACAGCTTCTGCAGCCGACCCTTGTCGGGCCCCCCGATCGCGATCTGCTGGACGCCGAGCACCTTGAAGGGACGCTCCCGCGACGCGTTGTCGTTGCTCATGCGCATGTCTCCCTCAGGCGAATTCAAGGATGACCTGATCCACCGCGAGCGATTCGCCCTTGGCAGCGGAAATGTTGCCGACCACGCCATCCTGCGTGGCGAAGAGCACGTTTTCCATCTTCATGGCCTCGATCACGGCCAGCTTCTCGCCAGCCTGCACCTGCTGCCCCGGCTGCACCGAGATCTCGACGAGCAAGCCCGGCATCGGCGACATCAGGAACTTGCTGAGATCGGGCGGCGCCTTGTAGGGCATCAGCTTGAGCAGCCGAGCGCCCAGCGGCGACAACACCATAGCCTCGATCTGCTTGCCGTCGTGCGCGACGCGCAGCGCCAACGGGTTCTTGCCCGCACCGCGCTCCACCTGCGCGGTGAAGCCTCGGCCGTTGACCGACCCTTCGACGCGGGTGCTGCCCAACGCCGTCTGGCTGTCGATCTTGTAGGTGTTCGACCCGACGGTGACGGCACTCGCGCCGGTCGGCTTGTGGAAGTCGGTCACCGTCACGGGCGTGTGAACGTGCTGCCCGTTCGAATCGAGCACCACCGCCACGAACTGCTCGCCGACCTTCACGCCGTGGCCTTCCAGTTGCCCGCTGATGCCCGATGCCCGCGCGCGGTAGCGACGGTGCATGTAGGCCGCGAGCGCCACCAGAAAATCGGGCTCGTCGTGCGGCACGTCCTCGGCACGGAAGCCCTTGCCGTAGTGCTCTGCGATGAAGCCTGTGTTGAATGCGCCGCTCACGAATTTCGGATGCGCCAGCAATGCCGCCTGGAACGGAATGTTGCTGCTGATGCCGCGAATCACGAAGCCGTTGAGCGCCTCGCGCATCATGGCGATCGCGTGGTTGCGGTCGCGCCCGTGCACGATCAGCTTGGCGATCATCGAGTCGTAGAACATCGGGATCTCGCCACCGTCGTAGACACCGGTGTCCACGCGCACGCCGTACAGGTGCTCGGTGTCGGCCGAGAACATCGTCTCCTTCGGCGGCTGAAAGCGAACCAGCCGGCCGGTCGACGGCAGGAAGTTGCGGAACGGGTCTTCGGCGTTGATGCGGCACTCGATGGCCCAGCCATTGCGCTGCACGTCCTTCTGCGCCAGCGGCAGCTTCTCGCCGGCGGCGACGCGGATCATGAGCTCTACGAGGTCCAGCCCCGTGATCGCCTCCGTTACCGGATGTTCGACCTGCAGCCGCGTGTTCATCTCGAGGAAGTAAAAGCTCTGGTCCTTGCCGACCACGAACTCGACCGTTCCCGCGCTCTGGTAGTTCACCGCCTTGGCCAGTTGCACCGCCTGCTCGCCCATGGCCTTGCGGGTCTCGTCGCTGATGAAAGGCGAAGGCGCTTCTTCGATGACCTTCTGGTGGCGGCGCTGGATCGAGCATTCACGCTCGTTCAGGTAGATCACGTTGCCGTGCGCATCACCGAGCACCTGGATCTCGATGTGACGCGGCTCCTCGACGAACTTCTCGATGAACACGCGATCGTCGCCGAAGCTGTTGCGCGCCTCGTTGCGGCAGGACGTGAAGCCGTCGAAAGCCTCCTTGTCGTTGAAGGCCACGCGCAGGCCTTTGCCACCGCCGCCGGCCGAGGCCTTGATCATCACGGGGTAACCGACGTCGCGTGCAATTTCCACCGCACGCTCGGCCGTCTCGATCGCGTCGTTCCAGCCCGGAATCGTGTTGACCTGGGCTTCGCCGGCCAGCTTCTTCGAAGCGATCTTGTCGCCCATCGCGGCGATCGACTGGTGCTTCGGGCCGATGAAGACGATGCCCTCTTCCTCCACCTTCTTCGCGAAGGCCTCGTTCTCCGACAGGAATCCGTAGCCCGGATGCACCGCTTCGGCCCCCGTCCTCTTACAGGCCGCGATGATGCGGTCGGCCTGCAGATAGCTCTCGCGGCTCGGCGAGGCACCGATGTGCACGGCCTCGTCGGCCAGCTCCACGTGGCGGGCGTCCTTGTCGGCATCGGAGTAGACCGCCACCGTGGCGATGCCCATCTTCTTCGCGGTCTTGATCACCCGGCAGGCGATCTCTCCGCGGTTCGCAATCAGGATCTTCTTGAACATGTTCTTGTCTCCTGGCCTCAGAGCGGAATGTTGCCGTGCTTGCGCCACGGGTTCTCGAGCTTCTTCTCGCGCAGCATCACGAGGCTGCGGCAGATGCGCTTGCGGGTTTCGCTCGGAAGGATCACGTCGTCGATGTAGCCACGCGTTCCGGCCACGTACGGATTGGCAAAGCGCGCCTTGTACTCGGCCTCGCGCTTTGCCAGCTTCTCGGGATCGTTCTTGTCCTCGCGGAAGATGATCTCGACCGCACCCTTGGCGCCCATCACTGCGATCTCGGCGCGCGGCCAGGCCAGGTTGACGTCGCCGCGCAGGTGCTTGGAGGCCATCACGTCGTAGGCGCCGCCGTAGGCCTTGCGCGTGATCACCGTGATCTTCGGCACCGTGCATTCCGCATACGCGTACAGCAGCTTGGCGCCGTGCTTGATGATGCCGCCGTATTCCTGGCTGGTGCCGGGCATGAAGCCCGGCACGTCGACGAAGGTCACGACCGGGATGTTGAAGGCATCGCAGAAGCGCACGAAGCGCGCCGCCTTGATCGACGACTTGATGTCCAGGCAACCCGCCAGCACCAGCGGCTGGTTGGCCACGATGCCCACGCTCTGCCCGTCCATGCGCGCGAAGCCGATCACGATGTTCTTCGCGTAGTCGGGCTGAAGTTCGAAGAACTCGCCGTCGTCCACCACCTTGGTGATGGCTTCCTTGATGTCGTAGGGCTTGTTCGGGTTGTCCGGCACCAGCGTGTCGAGCGAAGCGTCCGCGCGGTCGGCCGGGTCGCCACTGGGCCGCACCGGCGCCTTTTCGCGGTTGTTGAGCGGCAGGTAGTTGTAGAGGCGGCGCAGCATCATCAGCGCCTCGACGTCGTTCTCGAAAGCCATGTCGGCCACGCCGCTCTTCGTGGTGTGCGTGCCGGCGCCGCCCAACTCCTCGGCGGTCACGTCCTCGTGCGTCACGGTCTTCACCACTTCGGGGCCGGTGACGAACATGTACGAGCTGTCGCGCACCATGAAGATGAAGTCGGTCATGGCCGGCGAGTACACGGCGCCGCCGGCGCAGGGCCCCATGATCATGCTGATCTGCGGCACCACGCCCGAGGCCATCACGTTGCGCTGGAACACCTCGGCATAGCCGCCCAGCGAAGCCACACCCTCCTGGATGCGCGCGCCGCCCGAGTCGTTGAGGCCGATCACCGGCGCGCCGACCTTCATCGCCTGGTCCATCACCTTGCAGATCTTCTCGGCATGCGCTTCGCTGAGCGCGCCGCCGAAGACGGTGAAGTCCTGGCTGAAGACGAATACCAGCCGGCCGTTGATCATGCCGTAGCCCGTGACCACGCCGTCGCCAGGAATCTTAGTCTGGTCCATGCCGAAGTCGCTCGAGCGGTGCTCGACGAACATGTCCCATTCTTCGAAGGTGTTGTCGTCCAGCAGCAGCGCGATGCGCTCACGCGCGGTCAGCTTGCCCTTGGCATGCTGCGCGTCGATGCGCTTCTGCCCGCCGCCCTGGCGCGCCTGGGCGCGCCGCTTTTCGAGTTGTTCGAGGATCTCTTTCATGGTCCTGTTCCGACAGTGGTTGGTGTGTTTTCGGTGAGCCGGCCCGGCGTGAACTGGGCCGCGAGCAGGGTGCGCGCCGCGGTCGACGCCGGCAGCGTGCCCGCCGCCACCTGAGCGATGGCGTCGGGCAGCAGTTCGCGCACCTGCGGGTGGTGCTTGAAGGCATGCTTGAGCCCCGCGTCGATGCGTTCCCACATCCAGGCGAGCGCCTGCTTTTCGCGGCGCGCGGCAAGCCGGCCGTTGGCGGCCTGAAGCGTCTTGAATTCCAGCACCGTGGTCCAGAAGATGTCGACGCCGGTGCCCAGCAACGCGCTGAGCTGGATGACTTTCGGCTGCCACTGCACCGGCGCCGCCTGCCCGGTGCCATGCGCCACATGTGCGTGGGCGGGGTTGCCGTGGTGGCCGAACAAGCGCAACGCCGAGGTGATCTGCGCCTGGGCCCGCGTCGCGGCGTCGGGGTCGATGTCGGCCTTGTTGATGGCCACCAGGTCGGCAAGTTCCATCACGCCCTTCTTGATCGCCTGCAGGTCGTCGCCGGCATTGGGCAGCTGAAGCAGCACGAACATGTCGGTCATGCCCGAAACCGCCGTCTCGCTCTGGCCCACGCCCACGGTCTCGACGATGACGACGTCGTAGCCGGCGGCCTCGCAGACCAGCATCGCCTCGCGCGTCTTCTCCGCCACGCCACCCAGCGTGCCGCTCGACGGGCTCGGCCGAATGTAGGCCCGCTCGTGGACAGAAAGCCGCTCCATCCGCGTCTTGTCGCCCAGGATCGAGCCGCCCGACACGGTGGACGACGGGTCGATGGTCAGCACCGCGACCCGGTGGCCCAGGTCGATGAGCCGCAGCCCCAGGGTTTCGATGAAGGTCGACTTGCCGACGCCGGGCACGCCCGAGATGCCGAGGCGGAACGAGTTGCCCGTGTGAGGGAGCAAGGAAGTGAGCAGCAGATCCGCCTTGGCGCGGTGATCGGCGCGGGTCGACTCGAGCAAGGTGATGGACTTTGCAATGGCACGACGCTGCAGTGCACCCTCGCCCTGCACGATGTCGTCGACGTCGAGATCTCGATGCTTCACGGCCGCGCACACTCCCCGTTCGCTGTGCCCGAGCTCCGCTCGAAAAGGGCCCCGCGCACGCGATGGATGCGCAGGACAAGACGGGACGACCCCAATGCAGACATCGGCAATTCGCGAATGGCGCCTTGCTTACATGCCACGCAGCGCCTCCATCTTGAATGCAAAGGCCTTGAGCGGCGCCGCGTACCCACTCGAAATGCGCTGAGCCAATGCGGTAGCCGTCGCGCAGTCGAACGTATGCGAAGACTGGTTCCGGCTCTGGATCATCTCCATCCACGTATCGCCGTCCTCCACGAGGCCTACCGCAAACGCCTGCCGCGTCGCATCGCGCGACCCGGTGATCTGGTAGCCACCCTGGTAGTCCAGATAGTCCTTCATGACCTTCCAGGCCAACTCGTGGGTGAATTCGAAGGCCTGGATCAGCCCCTGCTGCTCCAACTCTGAAAGAGGACGCTGGGCCGCGAGCGCAACCGCGCCGGTCAGTTGGGCAAGGGCGCGTCCGTAGTTGTCCAGGCGCTGCTGCCAACGGACGTCAGGCGTATTCGTCATGCCAATCAAGCCGCGACCGCCGCGCGAATTTGCTCCAGCACATCCTTCGCGCTGGCCGGAATCGGCGTGCCCGGCCCGTAGATGCCCTTCACGCCCGCGTCGTACAGAAACTCGTAGTCCTGCCGTGGAATGACGCCGCCCACGAACACGATGATGTCGTCGGCGCCCTGCTTGCGCAGTTCTTCGATGATGGCCGGCACCAGCGTCTTGTGGCCCGCCGCCAGCGTGCTGACGCCCACCGCGTGCACGTCGTTCTCGATGGCTTGGCGCGCGCACTCCTCGGGTGTCTGGAACAGCGGGCCCATGTCGACGTCGAAGCCCAGGTCGGCGAAAGCCGTGGCGACCACCTTCGCGCCGCGGTCGTGGCCGTCCTGGCCCAGCTTGGAGATCATCACGCGCGGGCGGCGGCCCTGCTCCTCGGCGAAGTCGGCGATTTCTTTCTGCAGCGCCTCCCAGCCCTCGGCCGAGTCGTAGGCGGCGGCATACACGCCGGTGACCTTCTGCGTGTCGGCACGGTGGCGACCGTAGATCTTTTCGAGCGCATCGCTGATCTCGCCGACCGTGGCGCGCAGGCGCACGGCCTCGACGCTCAACGCCAGCAGGTTGCCCTGGCCGCTCTCGGCGGCGGCCGTCAGGGCATCGAGGGCCGCCTGCACCTTGGCGCCGTCGCGCTTCTTGCGCACGGATTCGAGCCGGGCGACCTGGCTTTCACGCACCTTCACGTTGTCGATCTGCAGGATGTCATGCGTGTCTTCGTTCTTCAGCTTGTACTTGTTGACGCCCACGATCACGTCCTGACCCGAGTCGATGCGCGCCTGCTTGTCGGCCGCCGCCGCCTCGATCTTGAGCTTGGCCCAGCCGCTGTCGACCGCGCGCGTCATGCCGCCCATGGCCTCGACCTCTTCGATGATGGCCCAGGCCGCATCGGCCATGTCCTGCGTGAGCTTTTCCATCATGTAGCTGCCGGCCCAGGGGTCGATGACGTTCGTGATGTGCGTCTCTTCCTGGATGATGAGCTGGGTGTTCCGTGCGATGCGCGCACTGAACTCGGTGGGCAGCGCGATCGCCTCGTCGAGTGCATTGGTGTGCAGGCTCTGCGTGCCGCCGAACACGGCCGCCATGGCCTCGATGGTGGTGCGCACCACGTTGTTGTACGGGTCCTGCTCGGTCAGGCTCCAGCCGGAGGTCTGGCAATGGGTGCGAAGCATCAGGCTCTTGGGGTTCTTGGGGTTGAACTCCTTCATGATGCGGCACCACAGCAGCCGCGCGGCGCGCATCTTCGCCACTTCCAGGTAGAAGTTCATGCCGATGGCCCAGAAGAAGCTCAGGCGGCCCGCGAAGCCATCGACGTCCAGCCCCTTGGCCAGCGCCGTCTTCACGTATTCCTTGCCGTCCGCCAGCGTGAAGGCCAGTTCCAGCGCCTGGTTCGCGCCCGCCTCCTGCATGTGGTAGCCGCTGATCGAGATCGAGTTGAACTTCGGCATGTTCTCCGCGGTGTACGCGATGATGTCGCCGATGATCCGCATCGAGGGCTCGGGCGGAAAGATGTAGGTGTTGCGGACCATGAACTCCTTGAGGATGTCGTTCTGGATCGTCCCCGACAACTGCGCCTGCGGCACGCCCTGCTCTTCCGCCGCCACGATGTAGCCCGCCAGCACCGGCAGCACCGCGCCGTTCATCGTCATCGACACGCTCACCTTGTCGAGCGGAATCTGGTCGAACAGGATCTTCATGTCCTCCACGCTGTCGATCGCCACGCCGGCCTTGCCGACGTCGCCGGTCACGCGCGGATGATCGCTGTCGTAGCCGCGGTGGGTGGCCAGATCGAAAGCCACGCTGACGCCCTGCCCGCCGGCGGCCAGGGCCTTGCGGTAGAAGGCATTCGATTCCTCGGCGGTCGAGAAGCCGGCGTACTGCCGGATGGTCCAGGGCCGCACTGCATACATGGTGGCCTGGGGGCCGCGCAGGTAGGGCTCGAAGCCGGGCAGCGTGTCGGTGTACTTGAGGCCTTGCAGGTCAGCAGCGGTGTACAGCGGCTTGACCGTGATGCCGTCGGGCGTGCGCCAGTTCAGCGCTGCCACGTCGCCGCCGGGCGCCGACTTGGCCGCGGCCTTGGCCCAGGCGTCGAGGGTGGCGGATTGGAAGCTCGGTTCGGATTTGCTGCTCATGGGCGACGCTTCTCGCAAGGGTCTTGCAGGGGTGAATGGAAGGTCCGTGGCATGCGCGCGGATCTCGCAGTTTGCGTGGACGCTGGAGTCTAACCCATCTGTAATTATTAATTCAAACCCTTTGAGTTGCGGTACAGTCCGCCCATGTCCGCCGTCACCCTCACGCCGCGCGCCCTCTACGAAGAGGTGGCGGAGCTGCTTCGCCAGCGCATCTTCAACCGCGAGCTGGAGCCGGGCAGTTGGATCGACGAACTCAAGCTCGCCGACGAATACGGCATCAGCCGCACGCCCTTGCGAGAGGCGCTCAAGGTGCTGGCGGCCGAGGGCCTGGTCACGATGAAGGTGCGCCGTGGCGCCTACGTGACCGAGGTGTCGGAGAAGGATCTGGCCGACGTGTACCACCTGCTGAGCCTTCTGGAGAGCGACGCGGTCGGCGTCGTCGCCGAGCGGGCCACGGCGGCGCAGTTGTCCGAGCTCGAGTCGCTGCATGCCGAACTCGAAGCCGCCGCGATGCCGGGCCAGGTCGACCGCGCACATTTCTTCTCGATCAACGAGCGCTTCCACATGCGGGTGATGGCCATCGCCGACAACCGCTGGCGCGACCAGATGGTGGCCGACCTGCGCAAGGTGATGAAGCTCAACCGCCACAACTCATTGCTCAAGGCGGGACGCATCGCCGAGTCGCTGGAGGAGCACCGGGCCGTGATGGCCGCGATCAAGGCGCGCGACCCGGACGCCGCCATGGCCCGGATGCAGGCGCATTTCCGCAGCGGCCTCGAAGCCGCGAACTGAGCGGCTCGGCACGCAACGCCGGTTCAATCGGCCGGCGCTGCGATCCCGATTTCGGCGTTGATGAGCTGCACCGTCTCCAGAAGCTTCGGCGCGACCCGCGAGACCATGGTCTCGCGCGGCAGCAGGTAGGCCGGCCCGCCGCAGCTCACCGAATAGCGCTCCCCGCGCGGCCCGCGCAGCGGAAAGCCCAGCGCGTGGATGCGCGGATGCCATTCGCCGAACGAGCTGCAGTAGCCCAAGCGCGCGTAGTCCTCCAGGCCAGCCATGATGTGCGGCTCGAGCGCCGCCCAGTTCTCCCCGCTCGCCAGCCGTATCTGCGCCAGCAGCTCACGCTGTTCGTCCGCCGGCAGCGCCGCCAGGTAAGCCCGGCCAGCCGCCGAGGTGGCGATGGTCATGCGCGCCCCCACCTCGATGCGCGAGCTGATCAGCGCGTTGCGCGGCCGCAGCGAATCGATGATCAGCATGTCGAGCTGGTCGCGCACGCCCATGTGCACGCTGGCGCTGGCGAACTCCGCCAAAGCCGACAGGTGGGGCCGGGCCACCGTCCTCAGATCGAAATGCCGCAGGAAGCGGTTGCTCATGTCCAGCAGCGCCGGTCCCAGACTGAAGCGATCGGAGTCCGGCGCTTGGCGCAGATACCCGCTCGCCACCAGCGTCGCCGTCAGCCGGGACACGGTGGGCTTGGGGATGCCCGTCAGCTCCGCCAGTTCGCGGTTGCTCAGTGGGCCGGCCGCCTCCCCGACCACCTTCAGCACACCCAACCCGCGGGCCAGCGCACTGACTTCCGTGGCGCCTTGCTCAGACATCGAACTCATTTTTCAAAACACCATTTCATATTTCGGTTGACTTGGTCGTTCCGGAGCGTATTATTTCAAAACAATGTTCCATTAAAACGCACCTTCGATGAGACAACACACCCAAGCCACCCGCCGCCAGATTCTGATGACCGGCGCCCTGCTCGCCACCGGACTGGGCATCGGCCGTGAAGCCGCCGCCCAGGAGTTTCCGAAAGGCCCGGTCAAGATCATCATCCCCTTCGCCCCTGGCGGCCCCACCGACACCGTCGGCCGACTGATCGCCCAGAAGCTGCAGGACATCTGGGGCCAGCCGGTGATCGTCGACTACAAGCCCGGTGCCGGCACGGCCATCGGCGTGGACTTCGTCGCCAAGTCGCAGCCCGACGGCCTGACCTTCGGCATGGTGAACTCCTCGTTCGCGGTCAATCCGTCGCTGCGCAGGTCGCTGCCCTACGACACGACCAAGGACCTGGCCGGCATCACGCAGATCGCCAACCTGCAGCTCGCCATGGTCGCGCGGCCCGACGCGCCCTTCAACACCGTGCCGGAACTCATCGCCTACGCGAAGAAGAACCCGGGCAAGCTCACCTACGGCACCCCCGGCGCCGGCAGCACCACGCACCTGGGCGCCGAGTTGCTCAAGCGCGAAGCCGGCTTCGACATGCTGCACTCGCCCTTCAAGGGCAGCGCACCGGCCCACACCGAGCTGATGGGCGGGCGCATCGACATCGTGGTCGACCCCTTCCTCTCGGTGCTGCCCTACGTGAAGGCGGGCCGCATGAAGATGATCGCCACCCTTGGCGACAAGCGAGTGCCCGGCTTCGACTACCCCATCGTGGCCGAGACTCTGCCCGGCTTCAGCGTCAACGCGCTGCTGGGCTTCGTCGCGCCGCACGGCACGCCGCCGGCCATCGTGCGGAAGATCCAGGCCGACACCGAGAAGGTGCTGCGCCAGCCCGACATGCGCAAGCGCATCGAGGAACAGGGCATGGAGGTGGTCGCGTCCGAGCCCGAGCAGTTCGACGCCTTCGTCCAGTCCGAAATGAAGCGCTGGGCCCGCGTGATCCAGGAATCGGGCATCCAGGCCGAATGACCGCACCAGCAGCAGAAACAGCAGCAACAACAGCAGCAGAGAAGAACCCATGTCCCTCCGACTCAAACCCCTGCATCCCGTCTTCGCGGCTGAAGCCAGCGGCATCGACCTGACCCGCCCGCTCGCCGACAGCGAGGTGCGGGAGATCAACGCCGCGATGAACCAATACGCCGTGCTGGTCTGGCGCGGCCAGCCTCTCACGGGCCAGCAGCAGCTCGACTTCGCCAAGTCCTTCGGCCCGCTGGACCTGGGCCTCAAGAAGGTCTTCAAGCGCAAGGAGCGGCTGGAGGACGAGCACCTGATCGACATCTCCAACGTCGACGCCGAAGGCAAGGTGGCAGGCCGCGATTCGCCCAAGAACCTGTCGAACTTCGCCAACCAGCTCTGGCACAGCGACAGCTCCTTTCAAGACCCGCGCGCCGCCTACTCGATGCTGCATGCGCTGGTGCTGCCCAGCTGGGGCGGCAACACCGAGTTCGCCGACCTGCGCGCCGCCTACGACGGGCTGCCCGAGCGCACCAAGGCCGAGCTGCAAGGCCTGCGCGCCGAGCACTACGCGCTGCACACCCGCATCCTGCTGGGCGACGAGGCCTACACCGACGACCAGAAGAAGGCCATTCCACCCGCAGTCTGGCCGTTGGTCGAAACACACGCAGGCTCAGGCCGCAAGCTGCTCTTCGTCGGCGTGCATGCGCGCCAGGTCATCGGCTGGCCGACTGCCGAGTCGCGCATGTACCTGCAGGATTTGCTGGAGCACGCGACCCAGCGCGAATTCGTGTACCGCCACGAGTGGCAGGTGGGCGACCTGGTGATGTGGGACAACCGCGGCACCCTGCACCGCGGCCGGCGCTACGACATCGCCGAGCGCCGCGAACTGCGCCGCACGACCATCGAGGACGTGCCGGAAGCACGCCTGATGGCGGCCTGACGGCACGTCGTCAGGAAATCAGTCGACCACCGCAGCCGCGGCCGGCTGTTCGTGCGCGAGCGCCATCACTTCGTGCGGCGGGCGCGTCTTGAGCCGGTGGTCGCTCCACACCTGGCGCCAGCGGCGCGCGCCCGGCAGTCCATTGCGCAAGCCCAGCATGTGGCGCGCGATGTTCGACCACGGCGTGCCGTGCTCCGCGGCCTCGCGCGCCATGTAGTCGCACATGGCTTCTTCCACCGCCTCGCGCGTCAGCGTCGACGGCGCCTCGCGGTAGAACACCTCATCC
The DNA here is from genome assembly GCF_001984055.1 of Variovorax sp. KK3. Lineage (GTDB taxonomy): Bacteria > Pseudomonadota > Gammaproteobacteria > Burkholderiales > Burkholderiaceae_C > Variovorax. Next base: position 67,128 of record NZ_LYVO01000014.1, on the reverse strand, counting down.
CAGCGCGCCAGCCACCAGGGGTTGTGGTACGCCTCGCGGCCGACCATTACGCCGTCGAGCAGCCGCAGGTGCTGCTTCATCTGCTCGTCGTCGACGAAGCCGCCGTTGATCGAGATCGACAGCTCGGGAAAGTCGTGCTTCAGCCGGTGCACCAGCTCATAGCGCAGCGGCGGAATCTCGCGGTTCTGCTTGGGCGACAAACCCTTCAGCCAGGCATTGCGCGCATGCACGATGAAGCCGCCGCAGCCGGCCTCGCTCACCTGCCCCACGAAGTCGCGCACGAACTCGTACGACTCGGTCTTGTCCACGCCGATGCGGTGCTTCACCGTGACCGGCACGCTCACCACGTCGACCATCGCCTTCACGCAGTCGGCGACCAGCTGCGGCTCTTTCATCAGGCAGGCACCGAATGCGCCGCGCTGCACGCGTTCGCTCGGGCACCCGCAGTTGAGGTTGATTTCGTCGTAGCCCCACTCCTCGCCCAGCTTCGCGCAATGCGCCAGGTCCGCGGCCTCGCTGCCGCCGAGCTGCAGCGCGACCGGATGCTCCTCTGCATGAAAGCGCAGGTGCCGAGGGACGTCGCCGTGGATCAACGCGCCGGTGGTCACCATCTCGGTGTAGAGCAGTGCGCGGCGGCTCAGCAGGCGGTGGAAATAGCGGCAATGGCGGTCGGTCCAGTCCATCATGGGCGCGACGCTGACCAGGGAGTTTGCATGCATGCCCGCATTCTCCCAGCTGCCCAGCCACCCCTCGGCGAGCCGCGAGGCCGCAGCGAAGCCGAAGCTCAGAAGGTGTGACGGATGCCGAAGTCGTAGCCCATGGCGCTTCGGGGCGCATAGCCGCCGACACCTGCGCCCGTCGAGAGATAGGCCGCGCTTCCGCCCGTGCCGATGCCCATGACTGCCGGGTTGTTCTGTCCGTCGCGGATCCGGATCCTGGCGGCAGTGGCGTACAGAGCCGTGCGCTTCGACAGGTTGTGCACATAGCCGATCGCAAGCTTGCCGACCGAGGCATCCAGGTCGGTACCGAATGCGCTGATCGGCACCGCGCCGGGATCGTCCTTGAACTTGACGCGCGAGTACGCGGCGCGGATCAATCCAGGGCCGACCGGCACCGTCAAGCCGACCAAGGCGCCCGTGTACTTGTCCTTGGTCGCGCTGCCCAACCGCCCGATCGGCGTCAACGCGGACGCTTCGGCATCGTCGATGACGCGAGACAGCTGCGCGAACAGCTTGACGACGCCGAAGTCGTACGACGCGCCCAGGTTGGCGTTCTTGATCTTGCGCTCGGCTCGATTGCCGTTCGGCAGCAAGGAATCGATGGCCACGCTCTCGGTGTAAGACGCCGCCACGTCGAACGCGCTGTCGGCGTACCCGAAGCGGAACCCGTAGTGCTGCCCGCGTTTCGACGGGCTGCCCAAGATGTCGTCGGACTTCACGTTCTCATGCAGCGCGTACTGCAGCTGGCCGTAGAAGCCACCGAGATTCGGCGGCAGGAAGTAGCCGACCATGTTGCTGGAGCGCGCGTAGTTGTCCGTGCCGCCAGAAATGCCGCCGTTGAGCAGGCCGCCGCCCGCCAATGCCGAAGCGCGCGTGAGGTTCATGCCGACCGATCCGATGGCGGTGCCGCCCACGCCGATGTTGCCGAAAGGGTCGAAGAGCGTCTGAAGCCAGAAGGTCGGCGTGTAGTCGCGACCCAATCGCAGCTCGCCGAAGGGGCCCGAAAGGCTCACTGTCGAGCGCCTGGAGAAGGTGGACAGACCCACTGCCCCGTCGTCGTTGGTGATGGGCGACTCCAACCAGAACCCTGCCGACAACCCGCCTCCCAGGTCTTCCGTGCCCCGAAATCCCAAGCGGCTTGGAAGGTAGCCGCCGCTCGACAGCGCGGTCTGGCTGCGTTGCACGGAGGGCGTCAGCTGCGCGGCGCTGCCGATGGGCGTGATGCCGTAGGCAGCGCTCTTGACGCTGTAGTGGCTCACGGCCGCATCGACGATGCCGAAGACGGTGACCGACGATTGCGCAGAGGCACCACCCGATGCGGCCAACACGGCGATGGCAAGGGAACATTTCTTCAAGCAAGTCTCCTGGTTTTATGAAACGGGTTCAGCACGCGATTCGCGCGCGCCGGCACTGCGTGCATGGTGTTCAAGGTTGGAACACGAGCGTCGTGACGCGTCGCTTGAACTTCCAGCCGCTATCGGTCAAGACGTAGTCGTCCGCGTAGTCGACGATCACGGGCGCGGAAACAGGCAGCGGCTCTGGCCGCGCGGCGCCGTCTATCGCGGGGGCCTGGAACATCAACGCAGAACAGGTGCCCGTCGCCGTGCCGGGGCCGGTCATGTCGATCCGAACGTTGGTGCAGATGTGCCGCGTGGTCCTGCCTGCCGGCCGTCCGTCGAGGAAGCGCCGAATCGCGGCGTGGCCGATGCTGGCCTGCCCTGCTCGTTCGAACATGCCGTCCTCCGCGAAGAGGCGAACGAAGGCGTCGTAGTCGCACCGATCCACGGTCCATGCAAAGTCGTTGCACAGGCGGGTGCATTCGCGCTCGCAGCGCGGTGTGTCTTCAGGATTCATCGCTCGATCGGACCTGTGCGTCAGCGCAGGTTGATGCCGTCCACGCCCCGAGGTCCGCTTGGCGGGCGCTGCTTGATCGCAGCCTCGTCTTCGCCCGCGCGAAAGCGCCGGGCCAGGTCGGCGGGATCGAAATCGACACCGATCGGATTCGACTCGAAGGCAGGCGTGAAGAAGAAGGCACCGGCCTCTTCCACCGTGGCGCAGTTGTCGATCTGCAGTTCGACCTGGTTGCCGTCCGGGTCGGCGTAGTACATCGACGTCGTCGGACCATGATTGACGCACCACACCGGCCTGATGCCCAGGCCTTCGAGCCGTTCATAGGTGGCGACCAGATCGCCCAGCGATGCGTAGGTGAAAGCGATGTGATGCACGCCGCAGATGCCCGCGGGCTGGGCCTGCAGGCCAGGCACCTGGATCAGCGCGATGCGGTGGTGCTCGTCGTCGTACGCGAGGAAAGCGATGTGGCCGTTCGAGAAGGCGACGTCGGCGCACAGCACCGATCGGTACCAGCGCAGCAGCTCGTCGAACTTCGATGTGCGAAGCACGACATGGGCCAACCGTACCGGCGAGATGGCCGGTGCGACAGCGGCGGACGGTGCAGCAACGGGGGCCGTCCGATCGGGGTCGATGACTTTGTTCATCCAAGTCTCCTGGTGTCGTTTCAGTCCTGCGTGATCTTTGCGTCGGTGACGACCTTGCTCCAGCGCGCCATGTCGCGCTTGATGAGCGCGCCCAGTTCGGCCGGCGATCCGGTGCGCACCATGAGCCCTTGCTTGCCCAGGCTTTCCTTGACCTCGTCGGAGTTCAGCACCGCGACGAAGTCGCGATGGAGCCGCGTCACCAGCTCGGGCGGCGTGCGCCCCGGCGCCAGGACGGCGAACCAGGCGTCGACGCCGTTCATCGCGTCGATGCCCTGTTCCTTGAAGGTCGGCACCTCGGGTGCGAAGGCGCTTCGCGTCTCGCCGGTGACCGCAAGCAGGCGAACCTTTCCGGCCTGCGCGTGCGGGCGCATCGAATGCACGCTCGCGATCATCATCTGGACCTGGCCGCCCATCAGGTCGGTGATCGCGCCAGCGATGCCCTTGTACGGCACATGCACGACGTCGATGCCCGTGTCCTGCTTGAGCAGTTCCATCGCCAGGTGTTGCGGCGTGCCGTTGCCCGGCGTGGCGTAGTTGAACTTGCCCGGGTTCTTCTTCGCAAGGGCGACCAACGACTTCACGTCGGTGGCCGGCACGCCGGGGTTCGTCGCGAACACGAAGCTCGCCTCGGCGAGCTTGGCCACGGGCGCGAAGTCCGCGACGGGGTCGAAGGGCATCTTCTTGTAGATCGCCGGCGTCATCGTGAAGGTGTTGATCGCCATCAGCAAGGTGTGCCCGTCCGGCGCTGCCGCGGCCACCTGCTGCGCGCCCAGGTTTCCGCTCGCTCCCGGCTTGTTGTCGACGACCACGGGCTGACCCCAGCGCTGCGCCAGCTTCGGCGCGACGATGCGCGCGATGATGTCGCTTCCGCTGCTGGAGGTGAAAGGCACGACCAGCGTGATGGGCTTGCTCGGGAACGCCGGCGGCTGCGCCTGCACTGCCGATGAGAACAAAGCCACGCATGCCGCGGCCGCCAAGGCCAGCACACCGACGGTGGATGTCTTCAGAGCGCTCGCCGGAAGGGCCGGACGTTCAAGGGTGCCGTGTCTCATGCTCGATTCGCCTCGGTTGCATTCGAAGGGGTTGGTGTTCGACGACATTCACGCCTTCCCGATGTGTGACAGCCGCATCAGCTTGAGCGCGTTGCCCAGGTAAAGCTTCTCGCGATCCTCGTCGCTCAGATCCATGTCTTCGATCGAACGAATGCCTTCGCGGATGAACATGGGTCCGCCTTCGGGATCGAAGGGGCAATCCGATGCGAACACCACGTGGTCCACGCCGAAGAAGTCGAGGCCGCAGCGCAGTGCCGATCGCGAGCCGCCGAGCACGGTGTCGCCGTAGAACATCTTGAAGTACTCGATGGGCGCCTTCGACAGGCGCTTGAGCACGTCGGCTTCGCTGCCATCCGCGCTGCGGCTGCCCAATTGCGCCCACAGCGACTCGGCCCGGCCTGCGAAGTAAGGCAGCATGCCGCCGCAGTGGTGCGTGATGACGCGCAGCTTCGGCAGCTTCTCGAGCAGCCCCGAGAACACCATGCGCGACATGGCCACCGAGGTTTCGAAGGGCCAGCCGAGCACCTGCCAGATCTCGTACTTCGAGCGTTCTTCGCCCTTGTAGTCCGACGTAGTGCCCGGGCGGAACGGATGCATCCAGATCGGCAGGTCATGGTGGTTGGCCATGCGCTCGAAGATCGGAAAGAACTCAACATCGTCCAGCGGCCGCCCGTTCACGTTGGTGATGATCTGCACGCCCCTGGCGCCGAGCTGGTCGATCGCTCGATCCATCTCCGCCAGCGCCGCCGGCACGTTGTTCATCGGCAGCGATGCCACGAAGACCGGAAACTGCTCGGGCCAGCGCTTGCAGATCTCCGCCATGCCGTCGTTGGCGACGCGGGCGAATTCCGGCGACTGGTCCGGGCCGCCCAGGTACTCGGGCGCCGGTGCGCTCAAGGTCAGAACCTGGACGACATCGGGAAACTTCTCCACCAGCATCTTCGCGCGGGCTTCGAGGTCCCACAGCATCGGCAGGCCCGCCATGCGCTTGACGATGCCGATGTCCTTCGAATGCGTCTTGACGAGTTCGAAGTACGCGGGCGGCAGGACGTGGTTGTAGATGTCGATCTTTTTCATGGTCGGGTCTTGTCTCTCTTGGGCCAGGCACGCTAGCGGGTCGTTCGCCGCGGATGGTAGAGGCGCCCGCGTGAAAACAGCAGATGCCAAAAATGCGAAAGCGATACCTGGATCGGATCGCTGGCGGCGGCATCAGGCCATCGAGCCGCCTGGCGCATGGCGCCAGGACCTCAGGTCGTCAGGACTTCAGCGAACCGATGCGTGCGCCGCCGCGCGCCGCAGCAAATCGCACAGGTACTCCGTCGCCGGTGTCAACGGCAGTCCCGCACGTTGAATGATGCAGATGGGTGGGGCGGCCAGCGTCTCCGACACGTCGAAGGCCTGGAGCACGTCGCGGGTCAATGGAAAGCTCATCCATTGGGTCGGCAGCATCGTGAGCAGGTCGGAGTAGAGCAGCGACACGATCATGGTCAGCGCGGAATGCGCCTGCAGCACGAGGGTCGGCGCAGGCAATCCGTGCTGCGAGAACACCGGGCCAAGTTCATGTTCTGCCTGGGCGGTGATCGAGGTCGTAACCCATTCGGCATCGACCAGTTCGCGCAAGGTCGTCGCGCGGCTCAGCGGATGGCCCTTGCGCCCGACGATCACGCGGGTGTTGTCGAAGAGCTTTTCCATGAGCATGCCGTCGGGCAGTTGCTCTGGCGGCGGGCCCACGTAGCAATCGATGGTGCCGTCGACCATCTCGGCCGCCACCGTCGGGAACACGGCATCGATGATGTCCAGCCGGACGTCGGGATAGCGCAGGCGAAACGGCCGCAGCGCCTCGGGCAGCAAGGCCATGTGCGGCACCATCGACAGCGCCACGCGCACGTGGCCGTGCGACAGGCCGCGCAGCTGCGCGACCTCGTCGCGTGCGCGCAGTAGTTCGTTGTCGATGCTGCGCGCCCGCCGAATGAAGGCTTCACCGATCGCGGTGGGCACGATGCCGCGCGACCGCCGCTCGAACAGCGCTGCGCCCAGCTCGCGCTCGAGTTCCTGGATGCTGCGCGTCATCGCCGGCTGGGCAACGCCCAGCTCCCGAGCCGCAGCGCGCATGCTGCCCTGGTCCGCGACGGCCAGCAGATCGCGCAGGTGGTGCAGTTTCATAAGCCGGGTGATGCCAAAGAAGTATCAGTCGCGCGATCTTGCCATCTTCTGTTAATTCAGCCGGCTTTCTACGATCCGCGTCCAACAGATTCCCTGGATGCCAATGTCCGAGGGGCGAAGGAGACGAAGTGAACCGAGAGCAAATCACCGAGCACGACAGAGAGCACAAGGCGCAGCCACAAGTCCTGATCGTCGGCGCCGGCCCCGCAGGTTTGGCGTTGGCCATCGAACTGGGACAGCGCGACATCCGCTGCCTGCTGATCGAGCGCAACGACCGCGTCGGCTACGCGCCCCGCGCCAAGACCACGAACGTGCGGACGCGCGAGTACATGCGGCGCTGGGGCATCGCCGACAAGCTGCGCGCGGCCTCGCCGCTCGGGCTCGACTACCCGTCGAACGTGGTCTTCTGCACGCGGCTGAACGGCCCGCGCCTGGCGAGCATCGAGAACGCGATGAACTGCGCGCCGGGCAAGAACTCGCTGTACTCGGAACACGCGCAGTGGATTCCGCAGTACTCGGTCGAAGAAGTCATGCGCTCCCACGTGCAGACGCTGCCGAGCGTCGAGCTGCGCTTCAGTTGCGAGCTCGCGCTGTTCGAGCAGGATGCCGCCGGTGTCGTCGCCCAGCTGAATGACCTCGAGAGCGGCAGCAGCTTCGACGTGCGCTGCCAATACCTGGTGGGTGCAGACGGCGCACGCAGCACGGTGCGCGCGGCCATCGGCGCCAAGCTCGAAGGCGCTTACGGCCTCTCGCGCAACTACAACGTGGTGTTCCGCGCACCCGGTCTCGCCGAGGCGCATCGGCACGGCCCGGCCATCATGTACTGGCAAATCAACGGCGACGTGCCGAGCCTGATCGGCCCCATGGACAGCGGCGACAAGTGGTTCTTCATGCCCACGCAACTGCGCGAAGGCCAGAAGGTCACGGCAGAAGATGCGCCGGACCTGATCCGCCGTGCCACCGGCCTGTCCACGCAAGAGATCGAGGTGCTCAGCACCGACGAATGGGTGGCAAGCCGCCTGATCGCCGACAAGTACAGCGACCGGCGCGTGTTCCTCGTCGGCGACGCCTGCCACCTGCATCCGCCGTTCGGCGGCTACGGCATGAACATGGGCGTTGCCGACGGCGTCGACCTCGGCTGGAAGATCGCCGCGGTGCTGCAGGGCTGGGGCGGCCAGACCCTGCTCGACAGCTACGAACAGGAGCGCCGCCCGGTCCACAACTTCGTGATGGACGAGGCCGTGGCCAACCATGCCGTGCTCGGCAACCAGCTGTGGCAGGAAGGGCTGGAAGACGCGACGGACGCCGGCGAGCAGATGCGACAGGCCGTCGGCACGCGGATCAAGGTAGCGAAGATGCGCGAGTTCAACACGCTCGGTGTCGTGCTCGGCTACCGGTACGACAGCTCGCCCGTGATCGCGCCGGATGGCAGCGAGGCGCCGGTCATCGACTTCCTCAACTACGTCCCGAGCGCGCGACCCGGCGCGCTGGCGCCGCACGCCTGGCTTCACGACGGCACGTCGCTGTACGACCACTTCGGCCGGGGCTTCACCTTGCTGGCGTCGCTCGATGCCGACGCGACTGTGCTCGACGATGCGCGCCGGGCGGCAGGCGCCATCGGCGTTCCGTTGACCGTGATCCAGCCGGCGGAACGCGTGGTGGGACAGCTCTACGCCGCGCGATATGCATTGATCCGGCCCGACCAGCACGTGGCGTGGCGCGCGGATGCGTGGCCCGCCGACGGCGCGGCCCTTCTGAAACACGTCTCCGGCCAGGCCGTTCAAGGGAGCGTCCTGTGACCGAAGCATCCCTGCAGCCCCACCTGCAACGCCGCGCGAACGTGCTCGCCGTGCACTCCATCGATCGCTTCGTTTTCTCGGTGCCCGACCTGGACGAGGCCGAGCGCTTCTATGTCGCCTTCGGACTGAACGTGCGGCGCCACGCCGATCGCATCGATCTGCGCACCTTCGGTCATCCGCACACCTGGGCCTCGGTGTTCCAGAGCGGCGACGGCGCCAAGCGTTTCGAATACCTGAGCTACGGCGTCGACGAAGCGGACCTGCCCGCATGGCGCGAGCGCATCGAGCGGCACGGCTTGGCCTGCCCGTCGCATCGGCTGTCCGATGGCGGCGGCCTGTGGCTGCGCAACCCCGACGGCACGCCGCTGCAACTCGTCGCCGCATCGAAGGTATCGCCGAGCAGCAAGTCGCCGGCCACGCCTCGTGCCGATGTCGCGCCGGGCAGCGGCGCAGCGCCGGCCCGCAGCGCCGCACCGCAAGTACGGCCGCGCCACCTGTCCCACGTGCTGTTCTTCACGCCGGACGTTGCACGCATGGTCGACTTCTCGTCCAAGGTGCTGGGCCTCGGCTTGTCCGACCATTCCGGCGACGTGATCGCCTTCATGCACGGGCAGCACGGCAGCGATCACCACTTGGTGGCGTTCGCCAAGTCGCATGCGCCGGGCCTTCACCACTCGAGCTGGGACGTCGGGAGCATCGACGAGGTCGGCGGCGGCGCCGAGCAGATGCGCATCGCCGGCCACGACAAGGGCTGGGGTGTGGGCCGCCACGTGCTGGGGTCGAACTACTTCCACTATGTGCGCGATCCCTGGGGCAGCTTCGCCGAGTACTCGCACGACATCGACTTCGTCCCGCACGACCTCGACTGGCCTGCGGCCGACCACCCGCCGCACGACTCGCTCTACGTCTGGGGGCCGCCGGTCCCCGACGACTTCATCACCAACCACGAACCTGCTTCTGGAGCTTCCTCATGAGATTCATCGCTTTCACCAACGAACAAGGTCGCCCCGCGCTGGGCGTTCGCAGTGGCCAGGAGCTGATCGACGTCACCGCGCTCGGCCTGCCCGCCACGCTCGACGAACTGCTGCGCCAGGGCGACGCCGGCATGCAGGCCGCCCGCGACGCGGTGGAACGCGCCACCCATCGGCTGCCGCTCGACGGCCTTCGCTACCTGCCACCCGTCAGCAACCCCGCCAAGGCCTTCGCGATCGGACTGAACTACACCGACCACGCTGCCGAGAGCAACTTCGACGCGCCGAAGTACCCGGTCGTGTTCCAGCGCTATGTGTCGTCGTGGGTCGGCCACGAGGCCGCGCTCGTGCGCCCCAAGGTGTCGACCCAATTCGACTACGAAGCCGAGCTGGTGGCCGTCATCGGCCGTGGCGGGCGCTACATCCCCAAGGAACGCGCGCTGGAGCACGTGGCCGGCTATTCGCTGTTCAACGATGGCTCGCTGCGCGACTACCAGCTGCGCACCAACCAGTGGACGCTCGGCAAGAACTTCGACGCGAGCGGTTCCTTCGGCCCCGAGTTCGTGACGGCCGACGAGCTGCCTGCCGGTGCCAGCGGACTGCGGCTGCGCTGCCGCCTGAATGGCGAGACGCTGCAGGACGCCAACACGCGCAACATGATCTTCGACGTCGCCACGCTGGTGTCGTGCTGCTCCGAGGCGATGGCGCTGCAGCCGGGCGACATCATCATCACCGGCACGCCCGCGGGCGTGGGCATGGCGCGCAAGCCGCAGGTGTGGATGAAGGCCGGCGACGTGTGCGAAGTCGAGATCGAGGGCATCGGCGTGCTCCGCAATCCGATCGTCGACGAAGCCTGAGCCTCGATCCGCACCCAGGAGACAACATGAACACCCGCAACATCGTGGCCACCGCAGTCACGCTCGCCGCCCTGGCATTCGCTCCGGTCGTACGCGCACAAGCGCCGGCCGGCCTGACGACCGGGCCGGTGCGCATCACCAGCACGCTGCCGGCCGGCAGCGGCCCCGACACCATCGCGCGCGTGGTCGCGGAGAAGCTGCAGGCCAAATGGGAGCGGCCCGTCGTCGTCGACCCGAAGCCGGGCGGCGCCGGCGTGGTCGCCATCAACGCGATGAAGAATGCGCCGCCGACCGGCAACGATCTCGTCGTGGCCGACGTCGGCAACCTGTCGATCAATCCGCTGATCTTCAAGAAGCTGTCGTACGACCCGGACAAGGAACTGGTGCCCGTGGCAGTCCTCTACAAGACCGCCTTCTTCGTGACGGTGGGCGCAGACAGCCCCTTCAAGACCCTGAAGGACCTGCTGCAGGCCGCGAACGGAAAGACCCGGCCGCTGAGCTACGGCTCGAATGCGGTGGGCGGGCCGATCCATTTGTTCTCGGCACGGCTCGAACACGCGGTCGGCGCCAACATGATGCACGTGCCGTACAAGGAAACGTCGCAGCTCTATGCTGCGGTGTCGACCGGCGAGGTCGACTGGGCGTACGGCAGCATCGCCACCGCCGGCCCGCTCGCGCGCGCGGGCAAGCTGCGCTTCCTCGCGGTGGCGGACGTCGCGCGCTCGCCGGCGCTGCCGGATGTTCCCACGCTCGAGGAAGCCGGCGGTCCGCAGGGCATCAGCACGCTGTCGTGGGTCGCCCTGATGGCACCGCGAGGCACGCCGGCCGGCACGGTGGACGGCATCAACAAGGCGGTCAACGAAGCGCTGTCGCATCCCGATGCCAGGGACCGCCTGAACACCTTCGGCTTCATCGCCAGCCCCGGCCCTGCGCAGCAGGTCGCCGATCTCATGAAGTCGGACCGTGCGCGCTACGCCGAGGTGCTCAGGCACGTCAAGGTGTCGATCGACTGACGACGCGCAAGCCACCTGCAAGATCACGAGGATTTCGAGATGCTCCCTTCCCTTTCCGGCGGCGCGCACGCCTATCGCCAACTCATCGCGGGCGAGTGGGTCGGCGCCGAGAGCGGCCGCACCTTCGAGGACATCGATCCCTACACGGGACACGCGTTCGCCACGGTGCCCGCCTCCGGCGCGGCCGACGCCCAACGCGCCATCGACGCGGCCGACCATGCGTTCGCGGCCTGGGCGGCCATGGGTGCGCGTGCGCGCCAAGCGCTCTTCCTGAACGCGGCCACGATCCTGGAACGCCGCGCGGACGAGGTCGTGCGGCTCATGGCGCGGGAGACCGGTACGGCGGCGGCCTTCTCGCGTTTTCAGATCCAGTGGGCGACAGGGCTGCTGCGCCAGGCCGCCGGCTATCCGTACCTGCCGGGCGGCGAGATCGTGCAGTCCGACACGCCCGGCGTGTTCGCGATGGCCGTGCGCAAGCCGCTCGGCGTGGTCTGCGGCATCTCGCCGTGGAACGGCGCGCTGGCACTGGGCTTTCGCACCGTCGTCGCGCCGCTCGCCTGCGGCAACACGGTCGTGCTCAAGCCGTCGGAAGAAGCCCCGGTGTGCGCCGGCCTGTTGATCGGCGAAGTCCTGCACGAAGCGGGCTTTCCGCCCGGCGTCGTCAATGTGGTGACCCACGCGCCGGACGACATCGGCCCCATCGCGGACCGCCTCTTCGACAGCGCCAAGGTGCGCGCGTACAACTTCACAGGCTCGTCCTCCACCGGTGCGCGGCTGGCCGCGCGCGCAGGCGGCAAACTCAAACGCATCGCGCTGGAGTTGGGCGGCTACAACCCGATGATCGTGCTGGCCGATGCAGACCTTGCCTACTCCGTGGACACGGCCATCTTCGCGGCGTTCTTCCACCAGGGCCAGATCTGCATGAACACACGCAAGATCCTCGTGCATCGATCGCTGTACGACGAATTCCTGGCGCGCTTCGCGCAGCGCGCACGCGACCTGCGGGCCGGCGACCCGAGCGACCCGCACACGAAGCTGGGGCCGCTGATCAACGACCAGGCCTTGGCCAAGGTGCAGCGCGGGATCGATGAGGCACTGGCCTGCGGCGCGAGCCTGGTGGCGGGCGGCACGTCGCGCGGGCGCTGCTTCGACGCCACCGTGTTGGCGGACGTCAGCGCCGATGCACCCATCCACAGCGAAGAGGTGTTCGGGCCGGTCGTGCTGGTCGAAGCTTTCGACGACGAACGAGAAGCCGTGGCGGAGGCCAACGGCACGGCCTACGGCCTGTCGGCGTCGATCATGACCGCGGACGTGTGGAACGGCATCCGCCTGGGCGGCCAAGTGCAGGCCGGCATGGTCAACGTCAACGGACCCACGATGGGCGGCGAACCGCAGATCCCCTTCGGCGGCGTCAAGGACAGCGACTGGGCGCGCTTCGGCCGCTGGGCGATCGACATGTTCACCGACCTCAACCTGGTGACGGTGAGCCAGGAAAAGCGGCACTACCCGCTATGAACGATGGCCGCACCGTGAAACCGACAACCGCCGCCCTCGTGGTCGCACCCGCAGCCGCAACCGCATTGACACTCCCGCGGACGTTGTTCGGCCGAGGCGCCGTGCGGACGCTGTCTGCCGAACTCGAAGGCCTGGGCGTGCGCCGCCCCTTGCTGGTCACCGACCAGGGCCTGGTCGCGGCCGGCGTCTCGGCCCGCGTGGTGGCTGCCTGCGGGGGCGGCGTTTCGACCGTGCTCTTCGACAACGTGACCGAGAACCCGCTGTTCACCGATGTGGATGCCGGCGCCGCGGCTTACCTGGCGCACGGATGCGACGGCGTGCTCGCCGTGGGCGGTGGCTCGGTGATCGACACCGCCAAGATGATCGCCCTGCTGGCCGCCAACGCCGGAACGGTCGCCGACTACGCCGGCAAGCCCGGCGTGCCACACGGTCCCGCGGCGCCGCTCGTCGTGATTCCGACCACGGCCGGCACCGGCAGCGAAGCCTCGCCCTCCGCCGGCATCCACCCCGATGCAACGACGCCGTCGGTCGGCATGAACTCGCGGCATCTGGTGCCCAGGCTGGCGGTGCTCGACCCCGAACTCACGCTGAGCCTGCCGCGACGGCTCACCGCCGCCACCGGCATCGACGCACTGTCCCATTGCATCGAGGGGTATCTCTCCGAACGCGATCAGCCGCTCGGCAAGGCGATCGCGCTCGACGGCATCCGGCGAGTGGCGCGTCATCTTCGCCGCGCCGTGGTCGACGGCAACGATCTCGATGCACGAGCAGAAATGATGATGGCCGCCTACGCGGGCGGCGCGTCCATCGCCATGGGCCTCGGGCCGGCACACGCCGTCGCCATCGTTTGCAGCGACCAGGGCTTCCACCACGGCGTGCTGAGCGGAATCGGCCTGGTCGCCACGCTCGATGCGACGGCAGAACACGCACCCGCGCGGATGACTGCGGTGGCCGAAGCCTTCGGGCTCTCTTCCGGTGCCTCATTGGCTGCGGGCGTGGCAGCGCTGATGCGGGAACTGGGCCTGCCCGCCACCTTGGCCGAACTGGGCTACGCCGCGAAGGACCTGCGGGCCATGGCGGCCGCTGCCGAGCGCAGCCACTTCAACCTTTCCGCGCCGTTTCGCCCCAGCGCTTCGCAGTACGCAGCGCTGCTGGCGCATTCCATCGCAGTCGGTGACATGGATCCGTGAGCTCGGGCCTGGCGTTGGCGCGGGCAAAAAAAAGGGCTCGCAGAGCGAGCCCAAATGATTGCCTTTGCAGCAATCCCCCAGAGAAACAGTGAACGTAGTGTGCGCCTGTTTCCCCTGGGAGACGTGTGAAGAAATAGACGGAAGACCGACCAGAACCTGATGCTTTGTAACGGCCACGGCAGAGTTGGCGTAGAAGACGCGCCGAGTGGCGCAATCCAGCCAAATCGATGCCCGGAACAGACGCCATTCGCGTCCCGCCAAGCCGGTGCCGGGGGTGATTCGCCCCGCTCGAACGCCCTGCCCCGCAGCCGCGTAACATGCTCCGCAAGCCGGCCGCCGCGCGGCCCATCCACCTCATGCCCCTGGCCAATTTCCACCCCGCCGTTGCCGGCTGGTTCAGCCGCAGCTTTCCCGCACCCACCGAGGCGCAGACGGCCGCCTGGCCGGCGATTCGCGCCGGGCGGCACACGCTGGTCGCGGCGCCCACGGGCTCGGGCAAGACGCTGACCGCCTTCCTCGCTGCACTCGACGCGCTGGTGCGCCAGGGTCTGGCGCCCGAAGGCCTGCACGACCAGACCACGGTGGTCTACGTCTCGCCGCTCAAGGCGCTGTCGAACGACATCCACCTGAACCTCGAACTGCCGCTGGCCGGCATCCGCGACGAGCTCGCGCGGCTGGGCCTGCCCGACGTCGCGATCCGCAGCGCGGTGCGCACCGGCGACACCGCTCAGCGCGACCGGCAGCAGGCCCTGCGCAGGCCGCCGCACATCCTGGTGACGACGCCCGAGTCGCTGTACGTGCTGATGGGCTCCGCCTCTGGCCGCGGCATGCTCTCGACGGTGCGCACAGTGATCGTGGACGAGATCCACGCCATCGCCGCCGGCAAGCGTGGCAGCCACCTCGCGCTGACGCTCGAGCGGCTGGAGGCGCTGGCCGACGGGGCCATCACCCGCATCGGCCTGTCGGCCACGCAGAAGCCGATCGAAGAGGTCGCGCGCTTCCTGGTCGGCGCGGCGCACGTGCACGACGGCGTGGCCGACTGCGAGATCGTCGACATCGGCTACGCGAAGCGGCGCGACCTGGCGCTCGAGCTGCCGCCGCAGCCGCTGGGCGCGGTGATGACCAACGAGCAATGGGAGCAGGTCTACGGCCGCGTGGCCGAGCTGGTGCTGATGCACCGGACCACGCTGGTCTTCGTCAACACCCGGCGCATGGCCGAGCGGGCCGCGCGCCACCTGGGCGAACGCCTGGGCAAGCAAGCCGTGGCCGCGCACCACGGCAGCCTGGCCAAGGAAGCGCGGCTCGATGCCGAGCAGCGCCTCAAGCGCGGCGAGCTGCAGGTGCTGGTGGCCACCGCCTCGCTGGAGCTGGGCCTGGACATCGGCGACGTCGACCTGGTCTGCCAGTTGGGCTCGCCGCGCGCCATCGCCACCTTTCTGCAGCGGGCAGGACGCTCGGGCCACGCGGTCGGCGGCACGCCGAAGGCACGGCTGTTTCCGCAGTCGCGCGACGAGCTGGTCGAATGCGCGGCATTGCTGGACTGCATCCGCCGCGGGGAGCTCGACGCCCTGCGCATTCCACGAGCGCCGCTCGACGTGCTGGCCCAGCAGATCGTGGCCGAGACCGCCTGCCAGGAATGGGAAGAGGACACGCTCTTCGACATGGTGCGGCGGGCCTGGCCCTATGCCGCGTTGGAGCGCGCGCAGTTCGAGGCCGTGCTGTCGATGCTGGTCCAGGGCTTCGCCACCCGCAACGGGCCGCGCGCCGGCTACGTCCACCGCGATGCAGTGCATCACCTGCTTCGCGAACGCCGCGGCGCGCGCATGACGGCGCTGACCTCCGGCGGCACCATTCCCGAGACCGGCGACTACAGCGTGGTGCTGGAGCCGCAGGCCCACGCGATCGGCACGGTCAACGAAGACTTCGCGGTCGAAAGCCTGGCCGGCGACGTGTTCCAGCTCGGCAACACCAGCTACCGCATCCTGCGCATCGAGCCCGGCCGCGTGCGCGTGGAAGACGCCCAGGGCGCCGCGCCCAACATCCCCTTCTGGCTCGGCGAAGCGCCGGGACGCAGCGATGAACTCTCGCTCGGCGTGTCGCGCCTGCGCGAAGAGATCGCCGGGCGCATCGAGGCCGAAGGCGCGCCGGCCGCGGCGCGGTGGTTGCAGGGGCACATCGCAGGCCTGTCGGAAGACGCCGCGCGCCAGCTGGTGGACCACCTGGCCCGCACCCTGGCCGTGCTGGGCGTGCTGCCCAGCCAGCACCAGATCGTGCTGGAGCGCTTCTTCGACGAATCGGGCGGCATGCAGCTGGTCATCCATTCGCCCTTCGGCAGCCGGCTCAACCGGGCCTGGGGCCTGGCGCTGCGCAAGCGCTTCTGCCGCAAGTTCAACTTCGAGCTGCAGGCCGCGGCGACGGAAGACGCGATCGTGCTGTCGCTGTCGACCAGCCACAGCTTTGCGCTCGACGAGGTCGCGCGCTACCTGCATTCGGCCACCGCGCTCGACGTGCTCGTGCAGGCCCTGCTCGATGCGCCGCTTTTCGGTGTGCGCTGGCGCTGGAACGCGACCACCGCGCTCGCGCTGCCGCGCTTCGTCGGCGGCCGCAAGGTCGCGCCGCAGTTGCAGCGCATGAAGTCCGAAGACCTGCTCGCCAGCGTCTTCCCCGACCAGGTGGCCTGCGCCGAGAACCTGGCCGGCGAGCGCGAGGTGCCCGAGCATCCGCTGGTCGCGCAAACGCTCGACGACTGCCTGCACGAGGCGATGGATGCCGAGGGCTGGCTGGCCCTGCTGCGCCGCATGGAGTCGGGCGAAGTGAAGGTGGCAGCGCGCGACCTGCCCGCGCCCTCGCCGCTCGCGGCCGAGGTGCTGAGCGCCCGCCCCTATGCCTTTCTCGACGACGCACCGCTCGAAGAACGCCGAACGCGGGCCGTGCAGAGCCGGCGCTACAGCGATCCGGAAAGCGCCGACGACCTGGGCCGGCTCGACCCCGAGGCGATCGACGCCGTGCGCGAGGAAGCCTGGCCGGCGCCCCGCCACGCGGACGAGATGCACGAGGCGCTCAACGGACTGGGCCTGCTGACCGACGAGGAAGCCGAACGCGATCCGGCCTGGGCCGCCTGGCTGGCCGAGCTGGTCCAGGCGGGGCGCGCGACACGCCTGCTGCCGGCAGGCGAAAACGAGGGCATGTGGGTGACGGCCGAACGCCTGTCGCTACTGCGCCTCTTGCATCCCTCGGCCAGCCTGCAACCGCACATCGAAGCACCCGCCGCCTGCGCACAGCCGCCTGCCAGCCGCGACGAAGCCCTGCGCGAACTGCTGCAATCGCGCCTGGGCGGGCTCGGTCCCGTCACGCTGCCGCAGCTGGAGCGGCATCTGCGCTTGCCCCTCGCCGAGATCGAAACCGCCCTGCTGGGCCTGCAAGGCGAAGGTCTGCTGCTCAGCGGCCGCTTCACGCCCGGCGCTGCCGAACCCGAGTGGTGCGAGCGCCACCTGCTGGCCCGCATCCACCGCTACACGCTCAAGCGTCTTCGGCGCGAGATCGAGCCGGTCGAGCCGCGCGACTTTGCGCGCTTCCTTTTCGAATGGCAGCACGTGAGTGCGTCCTCGCGCGTCAGCGGCCCCGAGGCGCTGACCGGCGTGCTGACGCAGCTCGAAGGCTACGAGGCGCCCGCCGCGCTGTGGGAGTCCGAGCTGCTGCCCGCCCGCGTCAACGACTATTCCAGCCCCTGGCTCGACGACCTCTGCACAGCCGGCCGCGTGATGTGGACTCGACTGCGGCCGAACGTGGTCGAGGGACGCGCCGGTCGCGCCGGAACGTCGTTGCGCAGCACGCCGATCCTGCTGTTGCCGCGCCGCAGCGCCGCGCTGTGGACCGGCCTCGCCCCCACGCCCGCCGATGACGAGGCGCTGAGTTCGCGCGCGCAGCGCGTGGCCGCATGGCTCGGCGAGCGCGGCGCCTCCTTCTTCGACGAGATCCAGGACGGCGCCCGGCTGCTCGGCACCGAGCTGGAAGACGCGCTGTCGGAGCTGGTCGCCCGCGGCCGCGTTCGCTGCGACAGCTACGCCGGACTGCGCGCGCTGCTGGTGCCGGCCTCCAAGCGGGCCAGCACGCATGCCCGCCAGGGCCGCCGGCGCAATCCGCTGTTCGGCATCGAGGACGCGGGGCGCTGGTCGCTCGCGCGGCCGCCCAGCAGCGCCGACGCGCCCGCGGCCGATGCCGTCGAGCAGGTCGCGCGCGTGCTGCTGCGGCGCTACGGCGTGATGTGCTGGCACCTGATCGAACGCGAGGCCGCATGGCTGCCGCCCTGGCGCGAGCTGGTGCGCTGCTACCGCCGGCTGGAGGCGCGCGGCGAGATCCGCGGCGGGCGTTTCATCGCGGGCCTGTCGGGCGAGCAATTCGCCCTGCCCGAGGCCATCGGCCTGCTGCGCCAGGTGCGGCGCAATGCGCCCGATGGCGAGCTGATCTGCCTCTCGGCCGCCGACCCGGCCAACCTGCTCGGCAGCGTGCTGCCCGGCGGCCGCGTGCCGCGCGTGCCGGGTTCGCGCGTCCTTTACCAGGACGGCGTACCGATCGCGGCGAGCGTGGGCGGCGAGATCCAGTGGCTTGCACCCCTCGATGCGGCAACTGAACTGCAGGCGCGCAGGGCCCTCACGCTGTCGCCCGCCCTGCGCAGCAACGTCGGATTGCGGCAAGCCTTGGCTTGAACGCCGGTGTCGGCGTTGGCGGCGTAGCGCCTTGGACGGCACGGCGTGTGCATGCCAAGCGCCAGTTCAATCTATTCGATGTTTTCGCTTTCTTTGCGTTGTAAAAAGGCTGACCAGCAAATCCGCGAGTTGGAACTTAAACGCTGATCGTGTCCACTCACGACCTTCACAACAATTCCGGAGAGCGATGCATTTTGAATTTACCGTCTTCCTACGTTCATCCACCTTCTGACCCGAGAATTGCCGCGCTCGTGGAAGCGGCAACAGAAAAACTGCGGAATATTCAAAAGAACCCGACCGATTTTCAAGCGAACAGTGATTCCAGCCGAATGCCGAAACGGTTTCATGGCCACGGCCCGGAGTTCGACCGCGAACTTTACGAGGCGGCACTCGATCTGTGCAAAGACAACGAATTCGTACACGCTTTACCGCTGGCGCTGGTGTTGACCGCCAATGGCAGCCGCAACTGCCGCTTTCCCTTCCTTGCTGGCACCTGTCTTCAGCGCCTGGGCATGCCTGCCGAAGCCGGCGCCTTTTTCGAAACAGCAGCGGCGCTCGATGAAAAGTTCGATGTCACTGTGGCGGCGCAATACCGGCTGGGCGAATGCCTGCAAGCGCTGCAAATCCCCGATGCTGCGACCGCCGCCTTCGAGAAGACCATCGATTTCGCACGTTCGGATGAGCGACATCGACACTTTCAAATGCTCGCGGAAGCACGACTTGCGACATTGAGCGCCGGCACCTCCAGCATTTGATGCAACCATTCAAGCTTTGACCCAAACACAATCATGATTTCAACCAGCCCGCGCCCAAGCATCTTTGAATGTTCGCCTCAGCCACAAACCCAACTTCAACCTGAAGACCACGCGATTGCCGATCTCACAGACAGCGAATTGCCAGAGTTCCGCGCCTCTGAGCAGTCATCCGAATCTGAGGCTGAAAATTTTCAAATTGCAGCACCCGTCGACGTCGCGATTCAAGTTCCACTGAACGAGCACATCGACAATGACAGGCAAGCGCCTGGCAATACGGCTCTTCCACACGGAAATTCACTGACTCAAGCCCTGAGCAACATTCCAAACGACACGTGGCAGGCCGTGCGCGACTATTTCGACCATACGCCGCAACCGACCGTGATGTGCCATTTCATCGGTACGCCGCTCTGTGTCGGTTTTTTGATGACGATTGCCGGCGCGATCACATCCGCCAACGAGCAAATGTCCAACAACACCGATCACGGCAGCCGGGAAATGGTCCTGACCGGTGCTTCTGTCTGCGCTGCGGGAGCCGTCTTGGCCTCACTGGTCGGCGCCGTGATGCTCCAAGCTCTTCGCCGGTCGTCCGGCAACCACTGAACGGGTCGAAACCTCAACCCAGGTTGGCCGGCTTGCCCGGCGAGTACATCACCACCAGCGCCGTGGCCGCGCCCGAGAGCGCATGCCCACGGTGCGGCATGCGCGAATCGAAGTGGATGGTGTCGCCGGCTTCGAGGATGTACTTGTCCATGCCCACCTGCCATTCGATGCGGCCGGTGAGCACGTGCAGCAGTTCTTCGCCCTCGTGCTCGAAGAAGACGAACTTGTCGACCTCGGCCGGGAAGGAAAACAGGAACGGCTGCAGTGCGCGCCCCTCGGTGGCGTCGGTGAGCGCGAAGTAGTCGTAGCCGAAGGCGCTGCCGCCCAGCACCGTCTGCCGCTTCTCGTTGCGCCGGACCACGCTGGAGCCGCGCCACCGCGTCTGCACGCCCGCGCTTTGCAGCAGGGCCGCTGCCTCGATGCCCATCACGTCCGCGATGCGCGAGAGCGTGCCGATCGGCGGCACCTTCTTGCCGTTTTCGATGCGGGAGAGATACGCCTTGCCGAAGCCGGCGCGTTCGGCCAGTTCGGCAAGGGTCAGGCCGGCAGCCAGGCGCTGGTGCTTGATGCGGGCGCCGAGGTCGGCGGTGGGCAGTGCGGCGTCTTGCTGCTGCACCGGCTCCGACGCGCTCTCCGGGGCCGGGGCTGCTGCTGCGGGACGCTTCTTCGTTGGCATGTCGCCCGATTCTACGGAGGCCCCTCCCCGCCCCTGTCGAGCAGCGCGAGCTTGTCCGCGCGAGCGGCCAACGCATCGGCCTGCGGCAGCGGGCCCCGGTAGCTCGCCTTGGGCCAGCGGCGCGCGAGCTCTGCGTTGAGCGCCACGAAAGGCTGCATCGCCGCCTCGAGCCCGTGTGCCTGATGGATGGCCTGCACCGGGCACACCATCTCGCACAAGGCGCAGTTGGCGCAGGCGTCGGGGTCGATGACGACGAAGTTCGGCCCTTCGTGAAACGCCTCCTGCGGGCAGACCTCGATGCATTCGCCGTAGCGGCAGCCGATGCAGGCCTGGGTAACGACGTAGGCCACCGCGCTCGTCCTCAGGCCGTGGCGGGCTGCGCCTTCGCCTCCGACTGGAAGCCGGCGGTGTGGAAGAACACGTTGGGCTTGCGGTAGATGGCCAGCAGCAGGCAGCCTTCGTCGGAGCGCGTCTCGTGCAACGAGCCGGGCTGGCGCCACACGTACTGGCCGGCGCGGCAGATGCCATCGTGATCGTAGAAGCTGCCTTCGAGCACCCAGCTCTGCTCGATCTCGGGATGCTTGTGGAAGGGCAGCACGGCGCCCGGCTCCCACTTGAGCAGCACCGTCATCTCGCCGGCCTCGTCGTTGCGGTAGAGCACCTTCATCCAGATTTTTTCGAACTGGGACTTCTGCCATTCGAGCTTCTCGGGGTCGACGTAGATCGAGCCGCCCTTGGTGGGCTCGAGCTTGCCGGCGAGGCGCTGTGCGGTGTGGACGTTGGACATGAGATCTCCTTTGGAATGAATGAATGATCGGGTGAATGATTGGGTGGATGGAAAGGTCGGGCCTCACGACACCGACACGGATCGGTCGCGCGTCTCGTGCGCGAAGAAGGCGGCAGTGAGCGTGATCAGCGCCAGCACGATCAGCATGATGGAAACACCGGAGGTGCCGCCCAGCCGTTCGGTGAGCCAGGTGGCGAGCACCGGCGTCAAGCCGCCACCGATGGCCGCGGCCACCTGGAAGCCGAAGGACGCGCCGCTGTAGCGGGCACGGGCACCGAACAGTTCGGGGAAGTAGGTCGCCTCGGGCGCGAACATCAGCCCGTGGCCGAAGCTCAGGGCCACCGCGACCGTGGCCACGATGATCAGCGGGTCACGCGTGCCGAGCAGCCAGAACACCGGGAAGGCGAAGAAGATCGTGAAGATGGCGCCCGCGAAGTAGAAGGGCCGGCGCCCGAACTTGTCCGAGAGGTAGCCGAAGAGCGGGATGGTCACGATCTCGATCGCCGCTGCGATCATGATCGCGTCGAGGATCTGCGACTTGGGCAAGCCCAGCTTGGTGGTGGCGTACACCACCACGAACACGGTCAGCATGTAGACCCACGACACTTCCGAGATCTTGAGCCCGATGGCCACCAGAAAGCTCTTCGGATGCTTGAAGATCGCCTCTGCAAGCGGGTTGCGCGCGATCTCCTTCTTGGCCTTCATGGCCTCGAAGACCGGCGACTCTTCCACCTTCATGCGGATGAATGCGCCGAGGATCACGAGCACGATGCTGGAGAGAAAGGGCACGCGCCAGCCCCAGGAAAGAAACTCCTCCTCGGGCAGCTTCGACACCAGGGCGAACACGCCCGCCGAAAGGATGAGCCCGATCGGAAAGCCCACCTGCACGAGGCTGCCGCACAACCCGCGCCGCTTGGCGGGCGCATGTTCCAGCACCATCAGCGCCGCGCCGCCCCATTCGCCGCCCAGGCCGATGCCCTGCACGATGCGCAGCAGGATCAGCAGGACCGGCGCCCAGATGCCGATCTGTGCGTAGGTCGGCAACAGGCCGATGGCGAAGGTGCCCAGGCCCATGATGACCAGCGTGAGCAGCAGCATCGACTTGCGGCCCAACCGGTCGCCGAAGTAGCCGAACACGGCACCACCGAAGGGCCGCGCGAAGAAGCCGACTGCCGCGCTGCCCAGCGCGGCCAAGGTGCCGAGGAACGGGTCCACCGACGGAAAGAACAGCTTGTTGAACACCAGCGCAGCGGCCGCGCCGTAGATCAGGAAGTCGTACCACTCGATGATCGTGCCGAGCGTGCTGGCGAACACCACCCGGCCGACGCGAGGGTCCGCCTTCTTCGCCTGCTCCGCCGCTGCGGCGCCGTAGTCCTGCGTGATTTCCATCGCCTTCTCCAATCCTTGATCTGACACGCGCCGCTCGGCGGCGCTGCGACGGGCAACTTATGTTGTCCATTGGGAAACTATAGGTTGCCCGATCGGTCGCGTCAACGCGATGTGGCGCTAGGACAAACCCTCGCCCGCCTGGAGCGTGGGCAGGCGCGCCTTGTTGGCTTCCCAGGCCGCGCCGTATTCGATGATCCGCGCCACCTCGGCGGCCTGCGCGGCGCCGATGCGCGTGGCGATGACGTGCAGCATCGCGTCGATGCACAGGCTCACGCCGCCGCCGGTGAGCACCGTGCCGTTGTCCACCATGAGCGCGTGGCGGGTGTCGATGCGGGGGTGGTCGCGCGCGAGCAGCGAGAGCGGCGAGACCTCTGGCGGGCGCACCTCGCGCTTGGTGGTCGCGCTGCGGCCGTCGAGCAGACCGGCCTTCGCCAGCAGCATGGCGCCGGTGCAGATGGAGACCAGCAGCGTGCCGTCGCCCCGGCGGCGCAGGAACTCGCGAATGGCGGGGTCTTCGCTCGCCTGCACCCAGCCGGGCCCGCCGGGCACGATGAGCACGTCGAACGGGGGGCAGTCAGCGAAGCCGAAGTCAGGCACGACGCGCAGGCCGTTCGACATGCGCTGCAAGGCGGTGTCGGCGGCGACCGTGAGGTACTCGAGTTCGGGCACCACGCGCTTGGCCATCGAGACCACGCCGATCGCGGCCAGGTCGATGGGCTCCACGCCGTCGTACAGCAGAAAGGCAAACTTCATCGTGTGCTCCAGGGAATGACGCTCGGGTGAGCGTATGGGGCAACACTTTAGTCAGAAGTTGTCTGTTGAGCAACTATTGGGTTGATGACGGGTTTGGAGGGGGTGGGCTGTGGGTGCGCCCGGTGCCCTCACCCCTGCCCTCTCCCAGAGGGAGAGGGAGAGGGAGTAAGGCATGTTGCCCCCTCTTGCCGAGAGGTGGAGGAAGCCTCTTGTCCCCTGTTCCTCTGGGAGAGGGCTAGGGTGAGGGCATCGCGCCTACGCCATCGCCTCTTGCGGCCGCCAGGGCGTGAGCCTCCGCTCCGCCCAGGCCAGTCCGCCGTACAGCGCGATCCCCAGCAGCGCCAACACGATCACCGCCGCGAACACGCGCGTGGTGTCGAAGGTGCCCTGCGCGCTGAGAATCACGTAGCCCAGCCCACGCTGCGACGCCACGAATTCCCCGACGATCGCACCGACGAGCGCCAGCGAGATCGCAACTTTCATGCCGGTCAGGATCGACGGCAGAGCACAAGGCAGGCGCACCTTCAGGAAGAAGTCCAGCGTCGACCCCTTCAACACGCGCCCCAGGTCCAGTACGTCCTGCGGCACCGAACGCAGCCCGTGCACCGCGTCGACGATGACGGCGAACACCGCGATCAGGAAGGCGATGGCGATCTTGGGCTCCGAGCCCGTGCCCAGCCAGATCACGAACAGCGGCGCGATCGCGACCTTGGGCACGCTGTTCAGCGCCACGATCAGCGGATAGATCGAGTGTTCGAACCAGCGCGAACCCACCAGCATCATGGCCAGGCCCACGCCCACCACCACCGCAAGCACGAAGCCGCCCAGCGTCGTGGCCAGCGTGTACCAGGCATGGTCGAGATACCAGCGCCATTCCTGCGACAGCTCCAGCAGCACCGCGCTCGGCGGCGGCAGCGTGATGGGCCGCACGTGCAGCAACCGCACCAGCGCCTCCCAGAGCACGAGGAAGAGCAGCATCGTGAACAAACCCAGGCCCCACTGGCGGCCCTTCTGCTTGAGCGTCTTCATGCCGCCATCTCCTCCCGGACTTCGCCGGGGTCTTCGTTGATCAGACCCATCTCGTGGAAGAGCTTGCGGATGCGCGCGGTGTAAGCGCCGAACTGCGCCGTCTCGCGCACCGAGAGCTTGCGCGGGCGCGGCAGGTTGACTTCGATGATGTCGGCGATGCGGCCGGGCCGCGGCGAGAACACCACCACCCGGTCGGCCAGGAACACCGCTTCCGCGATGCCGTGGGTGACGAACATCACCGTGTTGCGCGTCTCCAGCCAGATGCGCTGCAGTTCGACGTTCATCTGGTCGCGCGTGAGCGCATCGAGGGCGCCGAAGGGCTCGTCCATCAGCAGCAGGCTGGGCTGGTCGATCAGCGCGCGGCAGATGGCGGCACGCTGGCGCATGCCGCCCGAGAGTTCGCGCGGATAGCGGTCGCCGAACTCGGTGAGGCCGGTGAGCTTGAGCAGGTCGGCCATCGCCTGGCGGTAGGCCGCCACCGGCTTGCCGGCGAATTCGATGGGCAACATGATGTTGCGCTCGATGCTGCGCCATTCGAGCAGCGCATCGCGCTGGAAGACCATGCCCACGTGGTCGGGCGGGCCGGCCACCGCCCGGTCGTCCACGCGCAGGTCGCCGCCGCTGATGGTTTCGAGCCCGGCCACGCAACGCAGAAAGGTGCTCTTGCCGCAGCCGCTCGGGCCGAGGATGCTGACGAACTCGCCGGGCTTGATGTCCAGCGAAATGCCGTCGAGCGCCGTGAGCGCGCGGTCGCCTTCGTACACCTTGCGCACGCCGCGGGCGTGGATGGCGGCGGCCGTCATTTCGCGCTCGCCGCGTTCAGGGCCACGGGGCGCACGAGGCCGGGCACGAAGAAGTCGTTGCCGTCCTTGATCGACTTCAGCAGGCCGGCGTCGGTGAGCGTCTTCACCGCCGTGCTCCAGTCCGCGGCCACGGGCGCGCCCAAGGGCTGACCGGCCGGTGCAGGCAGCTGGAAGAAGCCGCGCAGCGCATCGATCTGGCCGCGCAGCACTTTCTTGTCGAGCTTGGCCTGCGGGCGCTGGGCGACGATGGCCTCGACCGCTTCGTCCTCGTGGCCGTCGTAGACGTACTGCCACGAGGCCGCGACCACGCTCGCAAACTTGGCGATGGCCTCGCGCTTCGATGCCAGCTTGGCCTCGGACGCGAACAGGCCGAAGCTCGGCATGTTGAGGTTGTAGTCGGCGAAGCGCACGGCTTCGGAAGGCCGCGTCTGCGACACCACCGGAAGGAAGAAGGGAATGGTCGAGAACGCAGCATCGGCCCGGCCCGCGGCATAGGTCGCGGCCTTGCCGGCGGCGTCGACGTTGACGAGTTCGATGTCGCTCTTCTTCAGCCCGCCCGCGGCGAGGAAGGCATCGACGAAGGGCGCTTCGAGCGAGCCGGCGGTGTAGGCCACCTTCTTGCCCTTGAGATCCTTCGGCCCCTTGATGCCGCCGCCCGCCGGCACGAGCATGCCGACGTCGCTGAGCCGCGCGAACACGGCCACGCCCTTGACGGGCAGGCCCTTGTCGCGCGCGATCATCATCGATGCGAGCGCCGCATGGCCGACGTCGAACTGGTCGCCGCCACCGACGATCTGCACGGTGGTGACCGAGCCGTTGCCGTCCTCCATCTGCACGTCGAGGCCGGCGGCGTTGAACCAGCCCTTCTGCTGCGCGAGGTGCATCGCGCCGTGCACGCCCCAGGGCGTCCAGTCGAGGCGCACCTTGAGTTTTTCGGGTGCCTGCGCGGCCGCGCCGGCGGCCATGGCGAAGGCGACACAGCCGGCGAGCGCGCGGCCGATGAGCTTGAGTTTGGGAATCGATGAAAACATGGCGAGGACCTCCGGACGAGTGGACAACAAGGCAAAGCTCCGCCATCGGCGCGAGCGGCATGCTCGCGCCGTGGAAGAACGGATGGGTGGATACGCGGGTGTCGGTTGTTTCGTCAGTCGCCGGCACCGAACAGGCGCCGGATCCGCGACCACAAGACGCTCCAGCCCAGGCTGAAGGCGTTGAGCCGTGCCGGCGGCAGCGGCGCATCGGGCGAGCGCGCGGGATCCATGCGCAGCGCCACGTTCTTGCCGAACTCCTGGATCAGGCGCCCGACGAAATCCTTGACCAGGCCCGAACGCGAGAACTGTGCCAGCGGGCCCTGCAGCGAATAGAGCAGGTCGACCTCGACGCGCGTCTCGCCGGGCGACACCTCGACCAGGCGGTAGGCCACGTCGCCGTTGGCGCGCGACTGGCTCAGCGTGTCCTGGCCCGCGCCCTTGAGCACGGCGGAGCGCGCAGCGTCGTCGCGCTCCAGCCGCGCGGCGCCGTTGAAGCTGGCGGACATGGGACCGAACTTGATGGCGACGCGGCCCTTCACGCGGTCGCCCGTGTGCTCGGTCAGTTCGGCGCCGGGCAGGCAGCCCGCCACGGCGGGCAAATCGGCCATGAAGCGCCAGACCTCGTCGGCCGCGAAGGGCACGCTGAAGCGGCCCTGGATGCGCGTGCCCTTGTCGCTTGCAGAGCCCTGTGCTTGCGCCGGTTCGTCGCGCGGCGCAGCGACAGGCGCTGCCGTGCCGGTATCGGTGGCTTCGAAGGTGGCGAACGGCGCACTCGCTGCAAGCGGCACAGGCGCCGATTCGCCACGCGCCGCACGCAGCGCCTGCCGCAGGGCCGTGATCTCCGGATGCGCGTCGCCGCCGCACTGCTGCAGCACGTCGCGGATGGCCGCCACGATGCCCATGTAGCCCGTGCAACGGCACAGGTTGCCCGACAGTTCGAGCCTGATCTTCGGCTCGTCGGCATCGGGAAAGCGCAGCACGATGTCGCGCGAAGTCGCCAGCATGCCGGGCGTGCAGAAGCCGCATTGCAGCGCGTGGTGGCGCGAGAAGGCGGGCCGCAGCAGCGCCATCACCGGATCGGCGTCGTAGCCCTCGACCGTGGTGACCTTGCGGCCGTCGCAGGCCACGGCGAAAGCGATGCAAGAGCGCACCGGCTGGTCGTCGACCAGCACGGTGCAGGCGCCGCACACGCCGTGCTCGCAGCCCAGGTGGGTGCCGGTGAGCCGGCCTTCGTCACGGATGAAGTCGCCGAGGTGCGTGCGGGCGGAGATGTCGCGGCGCACGGGACGGCCGTTGAGTTCGATGGCGATGGTGTTCATTCGGCATGCTCCGGCATGAAGATCCGGCCGAGGCAGCGCTCGACGGCGGCGACCAGCAGCTTGCGGTCGATGGCGTCCTTGCCCGGCGCGATGGCCATGACCGCGGCCTCGACCGCGGCGCGGTGCGGCTTCTCGCCGTTGCGCGCGACCTGCGCCGCCAACTGCGGCAGGGCCTGCGGCGCGCCGTCGAGCGCGCCGACGACGATGCGCGCCAGCTTGCGCTCGGCGTCGAAGAGCGCGGCGCAGCTGGCCTCGGCGAACTCGCCGGTCTTGCGGCAGAACTTGAAGTAGGCCCAGCGTGCCGAGGCGCCGAGCCTGGGCACCCACAGGGCAGCGATCAGCTCGCCCTCGGCCAGCGCGGTGGTGTAGGCGCCCTGCATGAAGCGGTCGGCCGCGATGCGGCGCGTGCCGGCGTGCGAGGCGATCTCGATCTCGGCGCCCAGGGCCGAGGCGGTCAGCACCCAGTCGGCGGCGGGGTCGGCATGCGCGAGGCTGCCGCCGACGGTGCCGCGGTTGCGGATGGCGCGGTAGGCGATGCCGCCGGCCACCTGCTGCATCGGCGTGCCGCGAAGCAGCGGATGTACGCCGTCCTCGATCTCGGCGTGCGTGACGGCGGCGCCGACGCGAATCCAGGCGCCTTCTTCGCGCACCTGGCGCAGCTCGGGCAACGCCGCGACGTCGATCACCTGCTTCGGGCGCGTCAGCCGCAGGTTGAGCATCGGGCCCATCGATTGGCCGCCGCCGATGGGCTTGGCCTGGCCTTCGCCCTCAGCGAGGAGGCGCAGCGCTTCGGCCAGCGATGCGGGGCGGCGGTATTCGAAGTTCGCAGCTTTCATCGATTCGCCCTCACGCGACTTTCCTGTGCTCGCCGAGCTTCGCGGCCTCGATCGCCTCGAGCAGGCGGCGCGGCGTGAGCGGCGTGTGCGCGACCTCGGCGCCCAGCGGACGCAGCGCGTCGTTGACCGCGTTGAAGATCGCGGCGGGCGGTGCGATGGCACCGCCCTCGCCCATGCCCTTGGCGCCGAACTCGGTGTGCGGCGAAGGCGTCTCGAAATGGTGGATGCGCAGGTTCGGCACCTCGGTGGCGCCGGGCAGCATGTAGTCGGCCAGCGTCGATGCGAGCGGCTGGCCGTTGCGGTCGTAAGGCGTCTCTTCGTAGAGCGCGGTGCCGATGCCCTGCGCCACGCCGCCGTAGGTCTGGCCCTCGACCACCATCGGGTTGATCATGGTGCCGCAGTCTTCGACGATCACGTAGTCGAGGATGTCGACGTGACCCGTGTCCGGGTCGACCGCGACAGTGACCGCGTGGCTCGCATAGGTGAAGGCGCCGGTGTCGACCTTGGGCTTGAAGCCCATCGTCACTTCGAGGCCCGAGGCATCGACGTCGGCCGGCAGGCGGTCGGGGCGCAGGTACCAGGCTTGCGCCACCTCCGAGATCGGTACGCTGCCGGCGGGGCCGACGATGCGGCCGGCTTCGATCCGGACCTGAGCGGTTGCCACTCCCAACAGGTGCGCCCCGATGTGCATGAGCCGCGGCGCCAGCGCCTTGCACGCACGCGACACTGCGCCGCCCGACATCACCAGCGAACGCGAGGCATAGGTGCCGGTGGAAAACGGCGTGAGCCCGGTGTCGCCGTGCACGAGCTTGATGCTGCCGATGTCGACGCCCAGGATCTCGTGGGCGATCTGCGCGAAGGTGGTTTCCATGCCCTGGCCGTGCGAATGCACGCCGACACGGATCTCCAGGCCGCCGTCGGGCGTCATTCGCACGTTGGCGGAATCGAAGCCCGGGATGACCGGCGTGCCCCAGGTCGCGAAGACCGAGGTGCCGTGCGCCGATTGCTCGGTGTAGGTGGCGAAGCCGATGCCGATCAGGCGGCCGTCGGGCTCGGTGGCGCGCTGGCGTCGGCGCACGGCGTCGAAGTCGATCATCTCGCGCGCCTTCTGAAGGCTGGCCGGGTAGTCGCCGCTGTCGAGGTGCTTGTTGGCGACGTTGACGTGCGGCATGGCCGACGCCGGCACCAGGTTTTCGAGCCGCACTTCCCACGGCTCGCGGCCGACGGCGCGGGCGATGGCGTCGATGGTGAGTTCCATCGCGAAGCACACGCCGGTTCGCGCCACCCCACGGTAAGGCACGAAGCCCGGTTTGTTGGTGGCCACGCATTCGGTGACGCAGCGGTAGCCTCGAAACGCGTAGGGCCCGGGCAGGTTGCCCACGGCCTGGCCCGGCTCGAGGCCGATGGTGAAAGGCCAGACCGAGTACGCGCCGCCGTCGATGGTGATGCGCGCGTCGAGCGCCAGCAGCTTGCCGCGCGCGTCGGCATAGGCCGTCATCTCGTAGTGGTGCTCGCGCGTGTTGGCGCCGGCGATCAAGTGCTCACGCCGATCCTCGATGTAGCGGAAGGGCTTGCGATGGGTCTTGGCCAGCCAGGCCACGCACAGCTCTTCCTGCTGCAGCACGCACTTGTAGCCGAAGGCACCGCCGACGTCGGGCGAAATGACGCGCACGCGGCCCTGCTCCAGGCCGAGGCACTGCGCGATGACGGTGCGGATCATGTGCGGCACCTGCGTGGCGCTGACCACCACGAGCTGATCGGCCTGGTGGTCCCAGTAGGCCAGCACGGCCTTGCCTTCCATCGGCACCATGCATTGGCGCGACAGGTCGACGGAGCGGCGCACCACCAGCGCGGCCTGCTTGGCGTGGAGATCGAAATCCTTGTCGGCGCCGAGCGTGACGAAGGTGTTGTCGCGCCAGTGCGCGTGAATGAGCTCGGCGCCGGCTGCGCGCGCGCTGGTGGCATCGGCGTGGACCGGCAGCTCGTCGAAGTCGACCTCGACCTGCTCGGCCAGGTCTTCGGCCTCGGCGCGCGTGGGTGCGAAGCACATGGCCACCGGCTCGCCGACGAAGCGCACCTTGCCCGCGGCCAGCGGCGGCTGGGCCGAGGCCTGGTAGGTGGGCAGCGTGGAGTCGGCCACGATGTCGAGCACGTCGGTCATGTTCTCGCGCAGCGCCACACGGTCGGCACCCTGCGTCGGCAGGCGGGCGCCGACGATGCGCGCATGGGCCAGCGGGCTGCGCAGGAAGGCGACTTCGCTGAGCTCGGGCATGCTCATGTCGGCCACGAAGCGGCCGCGGCCGTGCAGGTGGCGTTCGTCTTCCTTGCGCAGCACGCGCGCGCCCACGCCCTGGCCGGCGCGTGCCTCGTGGTGGTTGTCGTTGCTCATGGTGTGGCTCGGTTCGTTCACTTGGGTTCGGGCGCGAACAGTCGGGACGGGTCGTCGCGCTCGGCACCGGAGCCCGCCGCATCGCCTTCGCGCGGCTGCACGTCGATGCGGATCTTGTCGACGTCGACCACCTTCTCCTTGTCGAGGAAGGCGGTCACCGTCTCGGGCACGAAGATCACGATCGCCACCAGCAGCAGTTGCATCGCGACCCAGGGGATGGCGCCCAGGTAGATGTCGCGCGACTCGACCTTGCGCGGCAGGGTTCCGTTCTTCGCCAGCGTATCGGAGATGCCGCGCAGGTAGAACAGCGAGAACCCGAAGGGCGGATGCATGAAGCTGGTCTGCATGTTCACGCAGATCAGCACGCCGAACCACACCAGGTCGATGCCCAGCTTGGCCGCCACCGGCGCCAAGAGCGGCAGGATGATGAAGGCGATCTCGAAGAAGTCGAGGAAGAAGGCCAGGAAGAAGATGAAGATGTTGACCGCGATCAGGAAGCCGAGCTGGCCGCCGGGCAGCGCCGACAGCATGTGCTCGATCCACAGGCCGCCGTTGACGCCCTGGAACACCAGCGAGAAGGCGCGCGAGCCGATGAGGATGAACACCACCATCGCCGTCATGCGCATGGTCGAGCCCATGGCGTTGTTCAGCAGCGTCCAGCTCAGCCGGCGGTGCATGGCGGCCAGCGCGAAGGCGCCGAGCGCGCCCATGGCGCCGGCCTCGGTGGGCGTGGCGATCGCGTGGTCGATGAAAGGCAGGCCGCCCATCGAGCCCAGCACTGCGAAGATCAGGATGGCAGATGGCAGGATGCCGCGCAGGCACTTGCGCCACAGCGCCCAGCCGTGCAGCGTGCGCGCTTCCTTGGGCACGCCCGGCACGTCTTGCGGGCGGATGCGCGACAAGAGGAAGGTGTAGAGCGCGAACAGCAGCACCTGCAGGATCGCCGGGCCCCAGGCGCCCTTGTACATGTCGCCGACCGAGCGGCCGAGCTGGTCGGCCAGCACCACGAGCACCAGCGAAGGCGGCACCAGCTGCGTGATGGTGCCGGAGGCCGCCAGCACGCCGGTGGCATAGCGCATGTTGTAGCCGTAGCGCATCATCACCGGCAGCGAGATCATCGCCATCGCGATCACCTGGCCGGCCACGGTGCCGGTGATGGCGCCCAGGATGAAGCCCACGATGATGACCGAGTAGCCCAGGCCGCCGCGCACCGGGCCGAAGAGCTGGCCCATGGAGTCGAGCATGTCCTCGGCCAGGCCACAGCGCTCGAGGATGCAGCCCATCAGCGTGAAGAAGGGAATGGCCAGCAGCAGGTCGTTCGACAGGATGCCGAACACGTTGAGCGGCAGCGCCGCCATGAACCCGGCCGGGAACCAGCCCATGAAGATCGCGATGCCGCCGCAGGCCACGCCCAGCGCGGCCAGCGAGAAGGCGACCGGAAAGCCCAGGAGCAGGATCGCCACCAGGCCGGCGAACATCATCGGCGCGAAGGTCTCCATGCTCATTGCACGGGCCTTTCGTAGTGGGTGTCCATGCGCAGACGTCCGCGCAGCCAGAGCACACGCTTGCAGACCTCGGCCGCGCCCTGCAGCACGAGCAGCGCGAAACCCAGCGGCAGCGTGAGCATGGCGGGCCAGCGCACCAGGCCGCCGGCGTTGGAAGACGACTCGCCTGAACGCACCATCTCCACCAGCAGCGGCCACGACAGCCAGGCCAGCAAGCCCATGATCGGCAGCAGGAAGAAGACCAGGCCGAACAGGTCCATCAAGACCTGGCGGCGCGCCTTCCAGCCGCCGTAGAACACGTCGACGCGCACGTGTTCGTTGAGCCGCAGCACCTGCGCGGCGCCGAACATCACGCCGACGGCGAAGAGATACCACTGGATCTCGAGCCAGGCGTTGGAGCTGTAGCCCACGGCGTAGCGGATGATGGCGTTGCCGCCGCTGATCACGCAGGCCGCGAGCAGCGCCCACTTGGCGAGCGCGCCGAAGAAATCGTTCACGCGATCGATGGCGCGCACCCAGGCGTAGGGCTGCCCCGTGTCGGGGGTCATGGGGTTCATGTGGGGTCGTCTTCTGCGGAGCGCTGCGGCATCGCCGGGCCTGGGCTTACTGCGCCTTGGTGACGGCGGCGAAGGTGTAGCTGTCGAGCTCCGCCTCGGCCACGCGGAACCAGCTGGCCTGGTCGCGGCGCCACTTCACCCACTGCGGCAGCACGGCCTTGAAGTCGGGGTTCTTGTCGGCGAGCTCGGTGAAGAGCTCCGACGAAGCCTTGAAGGCCGCGTCCATCACCGGCTTCGGGAAGTACGCGAGCTTGGCGCCCTGCCCGATCAGCTTCTTGAGCGCCTCGGGGTTGCGCGCGTCGTAGTCGGCCAGCATCTTCATCGTCTGCTCGTTGGCCGCGCATTCGAAGGCTGCCTTGTAGGCCGGCGGCAGCTTGTTCCACGCCTCGCTGTTGACCATGGCGGTGATGGAGGCACTGCCTTCCCACCAGCCGGGCGTGTAGTAGTTCTGTGCCACCTTGTGCAGGCCCAGCTTGGCGTCGTCGTAGGGGCCGATCCATTCGGCCGCGTCGATGGTGCCCTTCTCGAGCGCGGGGTAGATGTCGGCCGCCGCGATCTGCTGCGGCACCGCACCCATCTTCGACATCACCATGCCGCCGATGCCGCCGATGCGGATCTTCAGGCCGTCGAGGTCGGCCACCGTCTTGATCTGCTTGCGATACCAGCCGCCCATCTGCACGCCGACGTTGCCGCAGACGAAGTTGACGATGTTGTATTTCTTGTAGAGCTCGCGCATGGCCTGCATGCCGCCGCCGTATTGCATCCAGGCGTTGTGCTGGCGCGCGTTGAGGCCGAAGGGCAGGCCAGTGTCGAAGGCGACGGCCGTGTTCTTGCCGATGAAGGCGGAGGCCAGCACGTGGTTGACCTCGACGGTGCCGTTGCTGATGGCTTCCATGTTCTGAGCCGGCGGCACCAGTTCGCCGCCGGCAAAGGGGCGAATCTCGAACTTGCCGTCGGTGAGCTCGCCGACGCGCTTGCACATCTGCTCGGCCGAGCCGTACATGGTGTCCAGGCTCTTGGGCCAGCTGGTCGACATGCGCCACTTCACGCTCGGCGACGACGACTGCGCCAGTGCGGGTGCGGCAACGGTGGCGAGGCCCGCGAGGGCACCCGATCTTTCCAGGAAACGGCGACGCTGCATCGAATCTCTCCTCGGTGGGGTTGGCTAAGAATATAGTCAGTATGCTGACCATATTCTTCAGTGTCAACGCAAATCGATTAGGAAAATCCCCGATCCTTGAATCCTGGGCGATGACGCCCTGACGAGGGGCAAATTCGGCAGATTCTCATAGGCAAATCACCAGGTTGGTGCGAATTTTCAAGCCTTGCACCCGCATGGTTCGCATCCAGAAAAACCCGTAGTCAGTTTGCAATTTATGATCAGTACACTGACAATAACCGCTCAGTACACGTTTCACAAAAGGACTGCCCCATGCCCTGGACCCGCATCGCCGACGCGAACCAGCTGCAAGACGACGAAGTCGTGCCCATCACGCTCGGCAGCGCCCAATTCGCGCTGTTCAAGAGCGCGGGCGAATTCCACCTGACCGACAACGTCTGCACCCACCAGTACGCCCTGCTCTCCGACGGCTACGTGGAAGACGGCTGCGTGGAATGCCCGCTGCACCAGGCGCGCTTCGACCTGCGCACGGGCGCGGCGATGTGCGCGCCCGCCACGCAGCCGATCCGCGTGTATCCCGTGCGCATCGAAGGCGCCGACGTGTTGGCGGATGTCTGAGATGGCCACGATGGCTGAGTCCGACCCCATCCTGATCGTCGGCGCCGGCCAGGCCGGTGCGACCGCCGCGGCCGCGTTGCGCAGCGGCGGCTTCGCTGGCCGCATCGTCATGGTGGGCCGCGAGGCGCCGCTGCCTTACGAGCGGCCGCCGCTGTCGAAGGCGGTGCTGTCGGATGCGGCGATGGACGATCGCATCGGCATTCATCCCGCCGGATTCCACGGCGAGCAATCGATCGAGCTTCGACTGGGCGCTGACGTGGTGGCCATCGACGCGAAAACGTCGGTGGCGCGCCTGGACGACGGCAGCACCTTGCCCTTCAGCCGCTGCCTGCTGGCCACGGGCGGCCATGCGCGCGCCCTGCCCGGCCTGCCGGCGGGCACGCCGGGCATGCACCTGATCCGCACGCTGGCCGATGCGCAGGGTTTGCGCGAGGCGATGGCGCGGCATGGCTCGATGGTGGTGCTGGGCGCCGGATTCCTCGGCCTGGAGGTGGCCTCCACCGCGCGCGCCATGGGCATCGGCGTCACGGTGCTCGAAAGCGCGCCGCGCGTGCTGCCGCGCGCGGTGCCGCCAGCCTTTTCCGATTGGCTGCAGCAGCGCGTGCGCGACGCCGGCGTCGACCTGCGGCTCGACACGCGATGCGGCTCGGTCGCGCCGGTGCCGGACGGCATCGCGCTCGGGCTGGAAGACGGCAGCCGCATACAGACGCCGCTGCTCGTCGTCGCGATCGGCCAGTCGCCCGAGGTGGCGTTGGCCCGCGACAGCGGCCTCGCGCTGCACCCGGGCAACGGCGGCATCCGCATCGACGCGCAATGCCGCACCAGTGCGCCGAACGTGTTCGCTGCCGGCGATTGCACGAGCCAGCATCAGCCGCATGCCGGCTTGGAGATGCGGCTCGAGTCGTGGCAGAGCGCGAACGAGCAGGCCCGCATCGCGGCGGCCGCGATGCTCGGCATCGACGCCGCGCCCGCCGCCACGCCGTGGTTCTGGACCGACCAGTTCGGCTGCAACGTGCAGATGATGGGCCTGCCCGCCGAGGGCCTGGCCTATCGCTGGCGCGGCGATCCCGCGGCTGCGGCCGCAATGCCGAAGCTGCTGATGTTGGGCACCAATGCGGACGGCCGCCTGCGCCATGCGATCGCCGTCAACGCCGGCGGCGACCTGCGCCAACTGCGCCCGTTGTTCGACGCAGCCGTGCCGATCGACGCCGCGCGCCTGTGCGACCTCTCCGTGCCGCTGCGGCAAGGCGTGCGCGACGCGCTGGCCGCGAAGCCGGCCCTGCTTCCCATCTGACCTGACCTCTCTCACCCACCTGACCGGAGCACCTCCATGTACAGCACCCACGCGGTCATCAACCGCACGCCCCGCGCCAAGGACGCCGAGCTGGCCGCATGCCGCTGGCCCGAGGACGCCTTGCACTTCATCCCCGACTGGGTCTACACCAGCGAGCCGGTGTACGAGCGCGAGATGGAGCGCATCTTCCGCGGCCGCACCTGGAACTACGTCGCGCTCGAAGCCGAGATTCCCAACACCGGCGACTTCAAGCGCTCCTACGTGGGCGCGACGCCGGTGGTGGTGGCGCGCGCGGCCGACGGCTCGATCAGCGTCTTCGAGAACCGCTGCGCGCACCGCGGCGCGGAGTTCTGCCGCCACGGCCAGGGCAACACGAGCGAGTTCGTCTGCCCGTACCACCAGTGGTCCTACGACCTCAAGGGCAACTTGCAGGGCGTGCCCTTCAAGCGCGGCGTGAACCGCGAGGGCGGCATGCCGAAGGACTTCAAGAACGAGGACCACGGCCTGGTCAAGCTGCACGTGACCACGCGCCACGGCGTGATCTTCGCGTCGTACTCGAACGAGGTGGAGGCCATCGACGAATACCTGACGCCCGAGATCCTGAAGGACTTCGACGTGGTGTTCCCGGGCAAGAAGCTCAAGGTGCTGGGCTACTACAAGAACGAGCTGCCCTGCAACTGGAAGATGTACCACGAGAACCTGAAGGACCCGTACCACGCGACGCTGCTGCATTCCTTCCTGGTGGTCTTCGGCCTGCTGGTGGCGGGCAACAAGGCGGCGATGATCGCCGACCCCGTGCATGGCCGCCACGGCACCATGGCCTCGGCCAAGACCGAGGACAAGTACGCCGAGGTCAGCGCCGAGAACAAGAAGGAGATGCGGTCGTTCCACGAAGGCATGCGGCTGCAGGACGACCGCTTCCTCGACTTCGTGAAGGAGTTCGATTCGCCCTGGTCGGTGACCATGCAGACCGTGTGGCCCAACCTGGTGGTGCAACGCGAGATGAACACGCTCGGCGTGCGCCAGATCGTGCCCAACGGCCCCAACAGCATGCTGATGCTGTGGACGATGTTCGGCTACGAGGACGACACCGAGGAGATGACGCAGCACCGCCTGCGCCAGGGCAACCTGATGGGCCCGGCCGGCTTCCTGGGCCTGGAAGACAACGAGGCGATGAAGTTCGTGCAGGAAGGCGTGCGCCGCTCCAGCACCGACCGCAACGTGCTCAAGCTCGACTCGGGCCACGTGGGCACGTCGAATTCGCTGATCTCGGAAGCGGCGATTCGCGCGATGTACAGCCATTACCGCGACGTGATGGGGTTCTGAGGCCATGAAGACGAGCACTCACAACCTCTATCGCAAGCAGCGCATCGCACCTGCGCGCGCGCTCGCGCTGCGCCAGGAAGTCGAGGCCTTCAACGCCGAGTACTGCGCCGTGCTCGACGCCGGCCTGGTCGAGGACTGGCCCGCCTTCTTCACCGAGAACGGCCTCTACCGCATCACGGCGCGCGAGAACGCCGAACTCGGCATGCCGGTCGGGCTGGTGTATGCGCAAGGCCGCGGGATGATGCACGACCGCGCGGTGGCGATCGCGCGCACGCAGATGTTCGCGCCTCGCTACAACCTGCACCTGGTCACCAACACGCGGGTGACGGCGGAGACGGAAACCGGGGGCATCGAGGCGCAGGCCAACTTCCTGCTGCTGCAGACGCTGGTGGAAGGGCCGAGCACCATCCACATGGCCGGCACCTACCACGACCGCTTCGCACGCGTGGACGGCGCGCTGCTGCTCGAGGAGCGGCAGGCGATCTACGACACCACGATCATCGCGAACGACCTGGTGTATCCGTTGTGATCAGCAGAAGGTCAGAAGGTGCGCAGCACCGTGCGGCTGTACTGGTTGTTGGCTTCGACCAGGATGCGCATCAGGTCCATCAGCATGGTGCGCTCGGCGGGCCGCAGCGGCTCGAGCAGGCGCTCCTGCGCGCGGGCCATGCCGCCGCGCAGCGACTCCACCACCTTCTCGCCGTCTTCGGTCAAACGGACGTGGCGCGTGCGCTTGTCGGCCGGGTTCGCACTGCGCGTGACCAGGCCGCGTTCTTCGAGGCGCTTGACCACGTCGGCCGTGGTCGTGCGGTCGAGCCCCACTTCCTGGCCCAGCGAGGTCTGGTCGAGGTCGGGCAGCACCGACACCGCCGTGAGGATGCCGTACTGCACCGGCGTGACGTTCTGCGTCTTGCACTCCTCGAAGAAGAGCGCGTAGTGGATCTGGTGAAGGCGCCGGATCAGGAAGCCCGGCCGTGCGAACAGCAGTTCCTTGGCCGGATCGACGGTGGTCATCTCGATGGGCAGCTCCGGTTCCATCTCTCCCTTGCGCGCTGCTCGAACCTGCTTCGATGCCACCTCGACCCCTATTTGTTAGCACACTGAACATTCTAGCGACGGCCATGTCATCAGCAGTTCGTCGTCCCGAGCGGACGATCCCCGAAAGCCGCGTTCGGCGCGCCCATCAGCGCGGCGTGCAGGAGACCGATTGGCTGGTCGCACGCTTCAGCTTCTCGTTCGGCGACTACCACGATCCGAACCACACGCACTGGGGCTCGCTGCGCGCGCTCAACGAAGACTGGGTGGCGCCGGGACGCGGCTTCGCATGGCATGGCCATCGCGACATCGAGGCGATCACGTTGCCCATCCAGGGCCGCATCCACCACACCGACAACCTCGGCAACGACTACGTGTTCGGCCCCGGCGAAGTGATGCGCATGAGCGCCGGCAGCGGCATCGCGCATGCGGAGATGAACGCATCGGACGCCGAGGCCGAGCGCCACCTGCAGATCTGGCTGTACCCACGCCGGCGCGGCACGGCGCCCGAGTGCGAGCTGGTGCGCATCGATGCGCAGAACAAGCGCGACCGCTGGTGCGTGATCGCCTCGCCGGACGGGCGCGAAGGATCGCTCTCGGTGCAGCAGGAAGCCCTGATCTTCTCGACCTGCCTGAGCCTCGGCGCCTCGCTGCCCTGCCCGCTCGCACCGCACCGCCTGGGCTACCTGCACGTGGTGTCGGGCGAGCTGGACGTCGACGGCGCGCTGCGCCTCGGCCCCGGCGATGCATTGCGCTTCACGCACGAGACACCGCCGCTCGTCACCGCTGCAGCGCCCGACACCGAAGCGCTGCTGTTCGACCTCTGACCCCACACCCCCGACTCCCATCTCTCACCCTGGAGCATTCATGACAACAAGGATTCGCAAGATCGCGCTGGAGGAGCACTACATGGCGCCCGGCTTCGAGCGCTATTCAAAGGCTTTCCTGCAGCACATCGCCCCCGCGGTGCAAGCGGAGCTGGCACGCCGGCTCGGCGACTTCGATGAGCTGCGCCTGGCCGAGATGGACAAGGCCGGCATCGACGTGACGGTGCTGTCGCAGACCGGCCCGAGCGTGCAGGCCGAGACCAACCTGGCCGACGCCATCGGCCTGGCGCGGCAGAACAACGACTACCTGGCCGCGCAAGTGGCGCGCCATCCCACGCGCTTCGCCGGCTTCGCGACCTTGCCCATGCAGGACCCGAAGGCCGCGGCCGACGAACTGGAGCGCGCTGTGACGCAGCTCGGCTTCAAGGGCGCGCTGGTCAACGGCCACACGCAGGGCCGCTACTACGACGAACCCGGCTACGACGCGTTCTGGGAACGGATGCAGGCGCTCGACGTGCCGCTGTACCTGCACCCCATCGACATGCCCTCGATTCCGCCGGCCTTCGCCGGCCATCCCGAGCTGCACGGCGCGGCCTGGGGCTGGGGCGTGGAGACGGCTACGCATGCGCTGCGCCTGCTCTTCGGCGGCGTGTTCGACCGCTTTCCGAAGCTGCACCTGATCCTCGGCCACATGGGAGAAGGCCTGCCCTTCCTGCGCTGGCGCTTCGACAGCCGCTTCGCCGCCTATCCGCACGGCGTGAAGCTGCAGCGAGCGCCTTCCGAATACATCGGCAGCAACATCGTGATCACCACCTCGGGCGTCTGCTCCAGCCCTGCGCTGGTGGCGTCCATCGAGGAGATGGGCGCCGAGGCGGTGATGTTCTCGGTCGACTACCCCTACGAATCGACCGCGATCGCAGCCGACTTCATCGAGCAGGCCCCGCTCGACGAAGCCACGCGCGCGCTGGTGTGCCACGGCAATGCCGAACGTTTGCTCAAGCTGAAGCCGCTCTGAGCGCGGCCATCGACTTCATCCACGCTGGAGACCCTCAATGCCCCAAATGAATTTCCGCATCGGCCAGATCGTGCCGAGCTCGAACACCACCATGGAGACCGAGATCCCGGCCATGCTCGCGGCCCGGCAGCTCGTGCGCCCGGAGCGCTTCACCTTCCATTCGAGCCGCATGCGCATGAAGACGGTGAAGAAGGAAGAGCTGGCCGCGATGGACGCCGAGTCCGACCGCTGCGCCGTCGAGCTCAGCGACGCACGCGTCGACGTGCTGGGCTACGCCTGCCTGGTCGCGATCATGTCGATGGGCCTGGGCTACCACCGCGCCTCCGAGCAGCGCCTGCGCGCGCGCACCGAAGAGAACGGCGGCAACGCGCCGGTGGTGACCAGCGCCGGCGCGCTGGTCGATGCGCTCAAGGTCATCGGCGCAAAGCGCATCGCGCTGGTCGCGCCCTACATGAAGCCGCTGACCCAGACGGTGGTCGACTACATCCGCCACGAAGGCTACGACGTGGTCGACTGGCGCGCGCTCGAGATCCCCGACAACCTGGAGGTGGGCCGCCACGACCCGGCGCGGCTGCCGGGCATCGTGGCCGGCATGAACACGCGCGACGTCGATGCGATCGTGCTGTCGGCCTGCGTGCAGATGCCATCGCTGCCGTCCATCGCGAAGGTCGAAGCGATGACGGGCAAGCCAGTGGTCACGGCTGCCGTCGCCACCACCTACGCGATGCTCAAGGCATTGGACCTGGAGCCGATCGTGCCGGGCGCGGGCGCTCTGCTGTCGGGCGCGTACTGAGGAGCGCGGCGATGAGCAACTTCCTCTATGGCGCCAATGTCCGCGCCAACGGCATTCGGCAGCACTACCTGCGCTATGGCGGGCGCGGACGGCCCGTCGTCGTCGTGCCGGGCATCACGAGCCCGGCCGTGACCTGGGGCTTCGTCGCGGAACGCCTCGGTGCGCACGTCGACACCTACGTGCTCGACGTGCGGGGGCGCGGGCTTTCCGAATCCTCGGACACGCTCGACTACGGACTCGATGCGCTCGCCGCCGACGTCAACGCCTTCGCAGCATCGCTGGGCCTCGAAGGCTATGTGCTCGTGGGCCATTCGATGGGCGCACGCATCGGCATCCGCGCGGCGCGGCAGAAGCCGGCCGGCCTCGAACGTCTCGTGCTCATCGACCCGCCCGTCTCCGGCCCCGGTCGACGTGCGTACCCGGCCAAGCTGGACTGGTACATCGACTCGATCCGCCTGATGCGCGACGGCGCCGGCATGGAAGCGCTGCGGCCCTTCTCGCCGACCTGGACCGACGAGCAACTGCGCCTGCGCGCCGAATGGCTGCACACCTGCGACGAGCGCGCGATCGTGACGACCTACCAAGGCTTCCACGACGACGACGTGCATGCCGACCTGCCGCACGTGGCGGTGCCCACCCTGCTGATCGCCGCCGGGCGCGGCGACGTCATCCGGCCCGACGACCTGGCCGAGCTGCGCACGCTGCTGCCTGCGATGCAGGTGACGACCGTGGCCAACGCGGGCCACATGATTCCGTGGGACGACGAGGCCGGCTTCTACCGGGCCTTCGGCGACTTCCTCGGCACGCCGATCGCCGACTGAATCCTTGGAAAGGACAAGCACATGCCCGTCAGTGACCATCAGCTGATCGGCGCCTGGAAGCAGGTGCTGACGCTCTCGAAGCTGGAGCCCGGCCAGACCGTGACCGTGCTCACCAGCGCCGCCACGCATCCGCAGACCTTGTCGTGCGCGCTCGTCGCGGCGCAGGACCTGGGTGCGATCGTCAACCGGCTCGACCTGCCGCCCGTGAACGCAGAGAAGGCCCTGAGCCGCGACAGCCTGGCTTATCTCGGCAGCACGCCGCTGACCGGCAACCCGGCCGCCATCGCCATGCTGAAGGCCAGCGACCTGGTGCTGGACCTGATGACGCTGCTGTTCTCGCCCGAACAGCACGAGGTGCTGGCCACCGGCACGAAGATCCTGCTGGCGGTGGAGCCGCCCGAGGTGCTGGTGCGCATGGTGCCGAACGAGGGCGACCGCACGCGCGTCAAGCGCGCTGCCGAACACATCGTGCGCTCGCGCGAGATGCACGTGGTGTCGGAGGCCGGCACCGACCTGCGCTGCCCGCTCGGCCAGTTTCCGGCCATCAGCGAATACGGCTTCGTCGACGAACCCGGCCGATGGGATCACTGGCCCAGCGGCTTCGCGCTGACCTTTCCGGACGAGGGCGGCGCGAGCGGCCGCATCGTGATCGACCGCGGCGACATCCTGCTGCCGCAGAAGTCCTATGTGGGCGAGCCCATCGTGCTCACGGTCGAGAAGGGTTACGCGACGAAGATCGAAGGCGGGCTCGATGCCGAACTGCTGAGCGACTACATGGCCTCGTTTCGCGACCCCGAGGCATACGCCATCTCGCACATCGGCTGGGGCCTGCAGCCCCGGGCGCGCTGGTCGACGCTGGGCCTGTACGACCGCGAGGCCTCGATCGGCATGGACGCGCGGGCCTACGAAGGCAACTTCTTGTTCTCGCTCGGCCCGAACAACGAGGCCGGCGGCAGCCGCACCACGGCCTGCCACATCGACATCCCGCTGCGCCGCTGCACGGTGCGGCTGGACGGCGAGGACATGGTGCGCGAAGGCCGCGTGCTGGATGAGGAAGGGGCGCGCCATGCACGCTGAACTGGGCACCTACGAACGCCAGGGCTTCGGCGCGACGCTGCCGCTGCACGGGCCCTACGGCCTGCTGATCGTCGACTTCGTCAACGGCTTCGCCGACCCGCAGGTCTTCGGCGGCGGCAACATCCCCGACGCCATCGCGGCCACCGTGCCGCTGCTGGCTGCGGCACGCGAGCGCGGCTGGGCCATCGCGCACAGCCGCATCGTCTACGCCGAGGACGATGCCGACCACAACATCTTCTCGATCAAGGTGCCGGGCATGTTGGGCCTCAAGGAGCACGTGCCCGCCAGCGCCATCGTGCCCGCGCTCGCGCCGCGCGCCGGCGAGCTGGTGGTGCGCAAGACCGTGCCCTCGGCCTTCTTCGGCACCTCGCTGGCCGCCTGGCTCGCGCAGCGCGGCGTGCAGACCCTGCTGGTGGCGGGCGCCGTCACCAGCGGCTGCGTGCGGGCGAGCGTGGTCGACGCCATGTCCTGGGGCTTCCGGCCGCTGGTCGTGTCCGACTGCGTGGGCGACCGGGCCTTGGCACCGCACGAGGCGAACCTCTTCGACATGCA
Organism: Variovorax sp. KK3; assembly: GCF_001984055.1. GTDB lineage: Bacteria > Pseudomonadota > Gammaproteobacteria > Burkholderiales > Burkholderiaceae_C > Variovorax. The sequence goes on along the minus strand of NZ_LYVO01000014.1, from coordinate 23,741 downwards.
GCAGAAGTACGCCGCGGTCATGCCTCGCGACGAGGCCTTGCGAACCACCGGCACGCCGGCCGCTGCGGCCTGAAGCTGTGGGCATCCGATTGCGGCGCGCTCCTACACCGGAGGCGCCGCCGCTCGCCAATGCTTCTCGTCGGCCGACCGAACGTTGACTAAATGACTAATCAAGAGGAGCTTTCATGACCGACGCAGACGCAGCGTGTTCTTCCGATTCGTGCTGCAGCCTGCGCGTTCTCGTGGTGGAGGACGACCCTGAAGTCCTCGAGGCCTCCCTGGATGCGTTGGAACTGCTCGGCCACTGGGCGACCGGTGTGCGCAGCGCGGAAAGCGCGCTCGATCGCTTCATGGAAGGGGCTTTCGACGTGCTGATGGCGGATGTAGGCCTGCCCGCGCTGTCCGGCCTCGAACTGGCGGACAAGCTCCAGGCCAGATGTGCGACGCTACCCATCGTCTTCGCGACGGCGACGCCCGCACCCTGCCGCACGCTGCCGGGCACTTTCTGGCTCAGCAAGCCCTTCGGCATCGAGCAGCTCGGCGTGACGCTGAAGCAGGCCGGACGCATGCGCGTGCCGTCAGGCGCTGGCTCTGCCCCGCCTTCCGCCGCCGTGGCCGAGCTCCCGCTGCGGCAGTAAGCCGAGGATTCAGCCCCGCTGGCAGTGGGCGTAGGCCAGCGCCAGGTAGTCCGCCTGCTTGCGCAATCCCTCGAGCTGCTGCAGCGTGCTTCCGCGTACCGGGTCTTTGGGGTCGAAGCGCACGTCGCCGTCGGCCATCAGGATGAAGTGCGTCTTGCCGCCACTGCCGCCATTTGCGCCCTGTCCGCCTTGCGCCATCGGGTTGACATAACCGCAGGCCGTTCCGGTTCGCTTGTCATAGACCACGCCGGAGAAATGCACAGCCGCCGGATCGGCCAACCGGCTCTTCACGCGCGACTCCACCTGCCAGACCGGCCAATAGAACCACCAGGCAGCGATCAAGCCGACGAAGGCGGCAATGCTGGCGATCAGGCAGACAAGAACTCTCATGGCGCCTCCTAGTCAGGTTGCACGAACTGCATGGCGAAGCGGCCCAGGGCCGTCAGCTCCGTCACCGTGGCCGATCCAGAGCGGCCCGGCGGTGCCGAAAACGTCGCCTTGACCCAGCCGCCATCCTTCAGGATGCGCAAAGCCTCGATGTCTTCCACGGCAGTGAACACCATCGGCAAAGGCCCCTTCGCAATCCGCTGCAGCGCGCTATACGACGACAAGCGCGCCTCCACGCACGGGCAGGCAATTCGTATCCAGTGACGTCTCGGAACGTGAATGCATGTAGCTAATTGTAATTACGTGTAGTACTTACTGGCTACTGTTTCTTGTGCCGCTTTTCACGGATATCAGCCGTCGTGAAGTCTTTTGTGGGACTTTTCCGATCGTTTTGCTTCTAGACAGTAGTCAAAAGCATGAACAATTTGTGAAAGCGGTCCGTATATCCGGGGGACTGCCGTCGTCACAGCAGGCGCCTTTGTGTAGTCTTGCTCTGCAGGACGCGGCGCCGAGAGCACTACAGCTCCACTGTTGCGAAATGGAGGCAACCATGCAGGACCCGGTGACGGCTATCGATACATCGTTCGATCGATGGACTCAGCTGTCGGACGCCTTCGAGCAGCACCTCGCGCACATGAAGCAGGGCGACGAACGCGCCCGCGTCGAGGCGCTTCGGCTGGCGCGCGAACTCGACGCCCTCACCCGCCGCATCAGCCGCGAGCTCGATGCGAGCAAGCAGCAAACGGCTCAGGCATCGCCGCAATCTCAGCCTTCTCAGCCTTCTCAGCCATCCCAGCCGTTTCTGCCGACGCGGCCCGGCATCTGAGCTCTTCAGCCGAGCCGATCCTCCTGCCCATCTCCTGACGGCATGCCGCACGCTTGCGGCGGCAGCATCGCAGCCCGATTGTTTCCGCGACGAAAACGCCGCGGTTCCGAACACCCCGGGTTACTACCTAGCTTTTGCGCGCAAACTTCATCCCACAGAGCAGCCAACCACTGTTCTGAGTGAACAGGGCACCGAGCGAGGTGGCCGCCTCGACCAACGAAGGCGACGACCCCACCCAAGACCGGTTCGGAATCAAGCCAATTGCCAAACTGCCAAGGAAACTGAAATGAACACCTCGAAGATCATCGCCGCTGCCGCCGTCTCCCTCCTCGCCGCTTTCGGCGCCCAGGCGGAAACCTACGAAGGCGTGCATGCGCCCGTGTCGGCCAACGCACGCGCCGACGTGCGCTCGCAAGCCGTCGTGGCGGCTCGCAGCGAGAACCCGTATGCCGAAGGCGTCTCGTCCCGCGTCGCGCCGGCGCTCGTCGCGTCGACCGACCGCGCTTCGGTCCGCAACGAGGCCGTGGCCGCCGCACACAGTGCGGACCGCTTTGCCGATGGCTATGGCCAAGGCGTCACCACGCTGAACAGCACCATCGACCGCGCCACGGTGCGCGCCGAAGCCCGCGCCGCCGCCCGCGGCCAGCAACTCGCGCTGTAAGCACGCGACGCGCGACCCGACGAGCCGGGGCCATGCATTGCATGGCTCCGGCTTTTTACTGTGGGGCGGGCGCATCTTCTGCCCGGAGAATGGAAAAGTGCCGAGCGCGTCCAGCGCGGAGCGCGGCACAATCTCACCCAGCATGACGCAGCAACTGCCCCACCCTGACGACCTGAGCGATGAGGAACTGGCCGAACAGGCACAAGCCTGGCGGCGGCTCGCATTGCGCGGAGACCGGAGCGCCCGGGCACCGGCCCATGCTTACGAAACGGCGCTCCGCGAGCGCACGCGGGCCTCTGTGGCCGCCGAGTTGATCGCCAGCGCGAGCGCCGCCCCCGCGCCGAAGCGTCCCTGGTGGCGCCGCCTGTGGCCCCTGTCGGCCGAGCAACGCGTCACTTCCTGAAGAATGCCCGGAGCGCTGCCACTGCTTTAGTTGCGCGGACCGTCCTTGCCGAACATCTTGCGCAGTGCCGCAACCCCGGCCACCAGGGCGTTGGCATAACTGGCCTGCGGATCGGTGGCAGCCTCGAGTGGAAGATAAGGCAGCGCGTCTTCGATGGCGTAGTCGGCACCTTCCATCAATACCCAATAGAACTCTCCTTCCTCGAGTTCGTGCACGGTGAGCGCGATGTTTCGCAGTTGCGGCATGTGGTGTCTGAGCGGGTATTCCAAGTAGGCAGCCTGATGCTATTCAGGCCATGCGTTACGACCAAGTTACAAATTCACGGTTAGCAGAAAATGTGAACGGAAAGTATTCATTCCGAGCTTTCCACACATCTACCAAAGACAGCAGAACGCACCGGCGCCCTAGGGGCTTTTCCTACATCAACCCCGTGCGGGCAGGCCTAAGCTGACTTTCCCGTCAGAAGTCGCTGGACTGGAGGAGGCCTCATGAAGCATTTCATCCTCGACCCGCACATGTGCGCTGCGTTCGGGGGAGCGTTCTACCCCACCGGGCATTCGATGGTGATGTTCCCGAGCGCAGACGATGCGAACCGGGTCGGGCATCAGCTGATCGACCAGGGCTTCAGCGGTGACGAGGTCTACCTCATTCCACCCAAGACGCTGCTCTCGCAGATCTCGCCGACGGTTCGGGACGACGCCGACACGCCGCTGCCTTCGGCGGGGACCGATGGCGCGACCGTGCGCATGTACACCAAGCTGGCGCGCGAAGGCCAAACCGGCCTGCTGGTGAAGACCGAGAACCGGGCCACCGCGGAACGCCTGATGGAGGTGGTGCGCCAGGTGCCTTACTCGGTCGCCGAGCGGTACTGCCGCCTGGTCATCGAAGACCTCTAGCGCCGCGCAGTTGAGGCCGCGTCAGGCCGGTGCAGCGCGGCTGATGACCGCGCGGGCCATCGACTGCGCGAGTTCCTGCTCGCCGAGGAGTACGGTGGCCGCAGTTTCCTGCGACAGCAAGCGGGCTTCGTCTTCGTTGTGGCTGCGGATGACGGTCTGGATGGCCGGATTGAGCGTCCTCGCCGCCTCGATCATCTGACGCACGTTGATGGCATCAGCCGTGGCGACCACCAGTACGCGCGCACGCGCGATGTGCGCCTGGATCAACACGGCCGGATCGGCCGCATCACCCCACACCGCAGCCTTGCCGTCGGCGCGAAGTTTCTCGACCAGCTCGCGGTTCTGTTCCGCCACCACGAAAGGCAGGTCGTGCGCCGCCAGTTCCGCGGCGATCCGCCGACCGACGCGGCCGTAGCCCACCAGCACCACCTGGCGCGAGAGGTACTTGGCCTCGGTCGTCATGGGCAGTTCGGCCAGCGGATCGTCGCGCTCGGCCAGCCCGCGCAGCAGGCGCGAATGGCCATGCAGCCATCGCTGAAGCGGCTCGATCAGCCCGAACCACAGCGGATTGGTGGCGATCGAAATCAGCGCACCCGCCAGCAGCAGGCTTTGACCTTCCTGCGGCAGCAACCCCAGCGAGACGCCCAGCGCCGCGAGGATGAAGGAGAACTCGCCGATCTGCGCCAGGCTCGCACTCACCGTGAGCGCCGTGCCCAGCGGATAGCGCAGCAGCAGCACCAGCACGCAGGCCGCGATCGACTTCCCCACCACGATCACCAGCACCACCGCCAGCACCTGCAACGGGCGTTCGATCAGCACCGCGGGGTTGAAGAGCATGCCGACCGAGACGAAGAACAGCACTGCGAACGCGTCGCGCAGCGGCAGCGACTCTTCCGCGGCGCGATGGCTGAACTCGGACTCCCGCATCACCATGCCCGCGAAGAAGGCACCCAGCGCGAAGGACACGCCGAACAGCGCCGCCGAGGCGAACGCAATGCTCACCGCTGCTGCCACGACGCACAGCGTGAACAACTCGCGCGAGCCGGTGCGCGTGACCTGCCACAAGAGCCAGGGAAAGACCCGCCGCCCCACCACCAGCATTAGCACCACGAAGCCGCCGACCTGCAGCAGCGTGACACCCAGGGTCTGCCAGACCGGCGCCGCGCCCGGGCGTGCCACGTTGCCGCCCAGCACCTCGGCCAGCGGCGGCAGCAACACCAGCACCAGCACCATGGCCAGGTCTTCCACGACCAGCCACCCCACTGCGATGCGACCGGTGAACGATTCGAGAATGCCCAGGCTCTCCAGCGCACGCAGCAGCACCACGGTGCTGGCCACCGACAGCGCCAGCCCGAAGACCAGCGCGCCGCCCAGGCTCCAGCCCCACCACGTGGCCAGTGCGCCGCCCAGCAAGGTGGCCACTGCCATCTGCACCAGCGCCCCCGGCAGCGCGACCTTGCGCACGGCGAGCAGGTCGTCGAGCGAGAAATGCAGACCCACACCGAACATCAGCAGCATCACGCCGATCTCGGCCAGCTGTGCCGCGATTTCCGCATCGGCCACGAAGCCGGGGGTGAACGGGCCGATGATGACGCCGGCGAGCAGATAGCCCACCAGGGCCGGCAGCCGCAGGCGCGCTGCGAGAAAGCCGAGGATCAGCGCCAGGCCCAGGCCGGCCGCGACGGTGTTGATGAGTGAGACGCTGTGGGGCATTGGCTTGCATTGTGCAAGACCATGGGCCGCTCGCCCGGCGAAGGCCGTCTAAAACCGTTCGAAAAAAGAAAAGACCCGCCGAGGCGGGCCTTTGCAGATGGCTCGCGGGCCCTGCCTCAGTGCATATGCAGGCCACCGTTGACGGAGAAGTCGGCACCCGTCGAATAGCCGCCTTCGTCGGTTGCCAGCCACGCGATGATGGACGCGATTTCGCTGGGCTCGCCGAGGCGCTTGACCGGGATCGTGCCCACGATCTTGTCGAGCACTTCCTGGCGAATGGCGCGGACCATGTCGGTGCCGATGTAGCCCGGGCTCACGGTATTGACCGTCACGCCCTTGGCTGCCAGCTCCTGCGCCAGCGCCATCGTGAAGCCGTGCATGCCGGCCTTGGCTGCCGAGTAGTTGGTCTGGCCGGCCTGGCCCTTGGCGCCGTTGACCGAGCTGATGTTGATGATGCGGCCCCAGCCCTTCTCGACCATGTCGCTTACCACCTGCTTGGTGACGTTGAACATGCTGTTGAGGTTGGTCTCGATCACCGCGCTCCAGTCCTCGGGCGTCATCTTGAGGAACATGCGGTCGCGGGTGATGCCCGCGTTGTTGACCAGCACGTCGATGCTGCCGTGCTCTGCCTTGGACTTGGTGAAGGCTTCCACCGTGGACTGCCAGTCGCCAACGTTGCCGACCGAGGCGTGGAATTCGTATCCCAGCGCCTTCTGCTCTGCCAGCCACTTGCCATGGTCCCGCGTGGGGCCGCAGCCCGCGATGACGGTAAAGCCGTCTTTGTGAAGGCGCTGGCAAATGGCGGTACCGATTCCTCCCATGCCGCCGGTGACGTATGCAACTTTTTTGCTCATGATTTTTCCCTCGGGGTTGACGCGCCCGAACAGGCGCGATTGACTGTAGCCAAGTTTCTCACGCCCCCCGGCTCAGGAAAACACTGACCCCTCAATGCAACGGGGTGTCACAGAGGCTGCGTCGCATATCGACTTCGATAAAGAACGATATCGTCCATCTCGCGACGGCCCTGTGCTCTGTCACCACGAATCCCATCGACCCATGAAGCTCGTCACTTGGAACACCCAGTGGTGCCTCGGCCTCGACGGCATGGTCAGCCCCCTGCGCATCGTCGAGGAGGCGCGTGCGCTGGCCGACTTCGACGTGCTCTGCCTGCAAGAGATCGCTTCGGGCTACGACCGCATGCCTGGCGCGCCCGGCGACCAGCCGGCCGAGCTGCGCGCCCTGCTGCCGGGCTTCCAGCTTTTCTTCGGCGCGGCTGTCGACGAATTCGACGCCGCGGGCCGGCGCATGCGCTTCGGCAACCTGATCGCGACGCGACTGCCCGTCGCGCAGGCGAGGCACCATCCGTTGCCCTGGCCTGCCGATTCGGCCGTGAGCACCATGCCGCGGATGTGCACCGTCGTCACGCTGACCAGCCCCGGCCTGGGTCCGGTACGCGTGATGACGACACACCTCGAGTACTACTCGGCGAACCAGCGAGCGGCCCAGACAAGGGCATTGCGTGCCCTGCATGTCGAGGCTTGCCAGCAAGCGGCCGCACCGCCGAAGGCCGAACACGACCACTCCCCTTTCCAGCCCAAGCCACACACGCAGCATGCGATCTTGTGCGGCGACTTCAACATGCCGGCTACCGACCCGGCTCAGGCAGTCATTCAGCAAGGCTTCGACCTCGTGACTCCAGGCGGCGGCCCGGGTGCACGATTGCACGACGCCTGGCCGGCCCTGCATGGCGAGCGGCCGCACGACCCGACCTTCCGGCTTTTCGACAAGCGATACGGGTCGGACCCGGCCGCCTTCGACTTCTTCTTCGTGAGCGAGACGCTCGTGCCGCGTCTGACGCGAATCGAAGTCGATGGCCGGACACGGGCCTCAGACCATCAGCCAGTCCTGCTCGAGCTCGAAGGCTGAGGCACGGGCGCGCGCATCGCCCTTCTGCGCACGCCTGAACAGAGGCGCAGCAACAGCGGCCGAACGCGACTTTTCGAGCAGCGCCTGCCGGCGCTCCGCAGCCTCGCGGCTCTCACGCTCCATGGCGAGCATGTCGTTCGCGCACGTGTCGGGCAGACACCCGCGCAGCGTCGCGAAGTCCTGCGCTGTCAGCGCGTGCGCGAAGGCGCGCGTGTCTTCCGAGGTCTTGAGGGTTTCCATGTGGCTCGGCACGCCCAGCAGCCCGCCGGTAAGGTTGAAGAGCAGGTGTCGCGCCTCGTTGGGCAGATGCGCTGCTGCAACGGCTTCGCGCGACTTGTCCAATGCCTCGGGGCTGTCGAGCAAAGTTCGGATCACGGTCTCGGACGCCCGCGCTTGCGCGGCCTTCTCGTTCTGCCGCGCGGTCTCCGCGGCAAAGGCCAATGCCTGATCGGCATTCGGCAATTGCAGACTGGCCGCCTTGGCGAGGGCTTGCAGCTTCGCCTCGGTCAAGGGCTTCTGCCGCGTTGCCAGGGCCAGAGTTGCCTGCGCATGGTCGTTGCGCAGGCGGCGAGTCATCGTCGAGTCAGTCCTCGAAGGCATGCCTTCCAAGATCAAGTGCGTGCGCAGCGCCAACGCCACATCGGAGGCGGCATTCCGGGCTGCCAGTGTCTCGGAAATCGCCGCATCGTAGAAGCCATCGCCGTACCACTTGGCGAATGCGGCTTTGGCTCGTCCACTGTCGGCATGGAACTGCTCGTGGGCGGCCAAGCCTTCGGTACCGAGTTGCAGTTCTCCGTCACGCGTCAACAAAGCATCCCCGTTCGGAAGCATCCTCGAAACGCCCGGCGTCGCCAGTGTCGACGGGTGGCGTTGCAGGCCCCACCGTTCCATGAGCTCCACGGAAAGGTCCGCCGCGCCGGGGCCGTCGTAGGAATTGCGCCACTGTGCGGCGAGTTGCAACGCTGCGGCCTCCGCACTGATGCCGCTTTGCTGCATATGCACCTGCAGGCGTACCTCGCCCCGCCGTGCCAGGAGCGCCATCTCCAACCCGTTGTCATCCGTATCGACCGGCAATCCGAGTTCTTCGAGCAATGCCGCCCTGACCCTGTCGTCTTCCGGCATGAGCACGTCGCCCGAGCGGCGCCGATACACGCCCAGAAACTCGAGGAACTCGCAAAGGTTGTCGTGCGCCTTGCACATGGCGGAGAAGGCCGAAGCCATCGCAGGGTCTCGGTTCGGCACCACTGATCCGTCAGGAAGCTGGCGCTCGGCAGGCTGATCGGGAAACAGGGCCTCGTCTGCCAAGTCGAGATCGACGCGCGTGAGTTCGACCGCCATGTCCGCCACCAGCACCTGCACGACTGCATGCACGGCGTGCTCAGGGTTCTTCCACGCCTCAGCAATCTCCTTCTTCAAGTCGTCGGGCACTTTGCGCCAATCGTGGTGCCACTGCAGCCCGCCGGTCGCGCGCATCATCTTCACGTAGGAAATCGTGCGCTCACCTTCGGGACCGACACCCTTCGAAGGCGTGCCCTGCTTCGCCGTCCGCGATCCGTCGCGGCGGTTGCTCATGATGCCATCGACGACCTTGTTCCCTGGGGCGAACAGCTTCTCGAAACCTTCATCCTTGCGCATGGCTTGGCGCTCGCCCGTGCCCGAACTTTGGTGCAGGCCCACATGCTGATTCAGTCTTTTCAGAAACTGGATGACCTGGTCAAGATTTTTCACCGTCGCAGTCGCGCGCATGAGACGTTCCGCCTGCAGCCGAGACGTGGCACGAGCAGAAGTGCGCGTGCCGTAATCCGCGTCGACTACGATGCCCTGGAAAGTGATCGCCGAGCGGTCGAACGGCCCGTCCTTGAGCCGGAGCGCGTCGCGCAGTTCCACGATCCGCGATGCGCCCCCGGTCCGCACAGAGCTTCCTCCCACGCCTTCCATCAAGCGCACCTGTGTGCCGGGAAAGGCCGTAGCGATGTCCAGAAGCGCTTCCAGCGCGCGCGCCGTCTCCAGCATCTGGCCGACCTTGCCTTCGCGATTGACCAAGTCGCTGCCCGCGACCATCAAATGAACCACTTGTGGCAGCGGCTTGCCTTCGGCCCTCCGCTGGTCGAGCATTTCGATCAACGCCTTGGAGATGCCTGCCGTCATGTCACCCTCTTCGATCAGCGGCATGACGACCACCCCGCCCTCCGGGTCGTCGAGCCATGTCATCACCCCCTGCTGCCGCATCAACGCGATGGTCTTTCCGAAGTGGGCAGGGTTGTCGCACTCGGCAATGATGACGGTGCCGACATCGCCTCCCAGCGCCTTGATCTCCTTGAACCGCAGCGCAAGGGCTCCCATCGCTTTGACATCGACGATCTCGGTGTTGTCCTCCGACGTTCTCCACAGTCCGCGGTCACCGCCCGCAGTGAAGCGGAAGTGACCCTTGGCGCCACTGGTGCCAAATCGTTCGACGACATCTTTCAAGCGCGGATGGTCTTGTCCGATGAGCTTGAGCAACGCCTCTTGTTCGCTCGACTCGCTCTCGCCGGCTCCGAGCTTGCCCGCGGCATCCGGATAGCCTGGCATCTCTATGAACTCGAAGTTGTCCGTCTGCGCGTTCAACCGGCCAGGCTCGCTCAACCAGCCGACCACGCTGCCCCAATAGTTTGCGGTCGATTCAATGCGCTCGATGTCTTCGTCGTCCAAGCCCTCTCGTTTCGCCAACGTGACATAGGCACTCCACATGGCATAGCGCAGATGCGCCCGCTGCAGGAACATGTACCCAGGCAGCGCATCGGGATGTCCGTCCTGGTCGTACGCACCCCACACCTCCGGTCGGGCCGTGCAAGCCAGCAACGCGTCACGGTCGGCGACGGTCGGCAGCGCCCCAAGTTCTTCGTGCAGCGCGACAGCCTGATTGGCGATGGCTTCGGCCATCATCGGCATCTCGTCGTGGACCAGCGAAGGCTTGTTCCATTGCTCCGGTTCGACGGGCGGCAACAGCCGCTCCAGAACCTCGATGCCCTGGAGCGGCGTGTGGCCCGCAAGATGTTCGTAGACCTGCCGGTAGGCGTTGCGCATGCTCGCCGTGCGTGAATGCGTCGGATGCGATGTGGGCACGGCGACCAGGGCACGGTTCGTCCTGGGCACTTTCCAATCGGCCTCGAGGCACGCCTTGTCACGGGCCACGATGGACGTCGACATGTTCAGTTGGCGTAGCAGTGCGACGTAGAAGCCAAAACCGGGATTGGTTGCGAAGAACTTTTTGAGGTAATGGGAACGGAGTTCTCCCAGCTCGACGAACAGGTTCCCGTCGACAGCCGCTTGCGCCTGCTCGAAGGTCTCGTTCCTTGCGCAACTCAGACTCTTCTTGTAGTCCTCGATCAACTTCAACCGCCGGCCTTCGGGGCTGCCCGGCGGGACGGAGTGCTCCTTCGTTTCAGGAGTGACAACGTCGGATGATCGAGGGAGGATTGGGCGCTGGATGAATGACTTGGAAGGCGTCGTAAGCATGAGGGTCTGTGCTCTCGTTGCACCACGCCAATGGCACCGTGCCCGCCAGTCGAAGACAAGCGGGCACGAAACGGGCACTTGGTGAATAGCGGACCCCGTTGCCGCCGCTGCGGCAGCAGCGGCAGGCCTCCCGATTGGCGCCGCTTCTGTCACCAAACCGTCTTGTTGGTTCCAGCATTGGCGAGAATCGCAGCCCCCTTGGGCAACGGAGTTTTCAGGCCTCTCGCCATCGAGCGACTTCGAGCGACTTCGAGCGAAGCCGTCGATGACCATGGAAGGCGACTGCGCATCAAGGCAGCGACCCGCGGGCCGCTTCCTGTGCGCAGGTGGCGACTCAGCGTTCGATCGTCAGCGCGACACCCATGCCGCCGCCGATGCACAGCGAGGCGATGCCCTTCTTTGCGTTCTGGCGCTGCATTTCGTGCAGCAGCGTCACCAGGATGCGGCAGCCGGATGCACCGATCGGATGGCCGATGGCGATGGCGCCGCCGTTCACGTTGACCTTGTTGATGTCCCAGCCCATCTCGCGGTTGACCGCGCAAGCTTGCGCCGCGAAGGCTTCGTTGATCTCGAGCACGTCGAGGTCGGCGGGCTTCCAGCCGGCACGCTGCAGCGCCTTCTGCGAGGCCGGCACCGGGCCCATGCCCATGAAGGCCGGGTCGAGGCCGGTGCTCGCGTAGCTGGCGATGCGGCCCAGCGGTTTCAGGCCCAGGGCCGCGGCCTTCTTGGCGGTCATCACCATCACCGCGGCGGCGCCGTCGTTGAGGCCCGATGCATTGCCCGCCGTCACGCCGCCGGCCTTGTCGAAGGCAGGGCGCAGGCCGGCCAGACCTTCGGCGCTGGTCTTGCGGTTGATGAACTCGTCCTTGTCGAACACCACCGGGTCACCCTTCTTCTGCGGGATGGTGACGGCGACGATCTCGTCCTTGAACTTGCCGGCGTCCTGCGCGGCAGCCGCCTTGGTCTGGCTGGCCAAGGCAAGCTCGTCCTGCGCCGAGCGGCTGATGTCGTACTTCTTGGCCACGTTCTCGGCCGTGATGCCCATGTGGTACTGGTTGTACACGTCCCACAGGCCGTCGATGATCATCGTGTCGACCAGCTTCCAGTCGCCCATGCGCTGGCCGTTGCGCGAATTGGGCAGCACGTGCGGCGCGAGGCTCATGCTCTCCTGTCCGCCGGCGATCACGATCTCGCTGTCGCCCGTGGCCACGGCCTGGGCGGCCAGCATCACGGCCTTCAGGCCCGAGCCGCAGACGGCGTTGATGGTGAGCGCGGGGGTTTCCTTGGCGACGCCGCTCTTCAGCAGCGCCTGGCGTGCCGGGTTCTGGCCGCTGCCCGCGGTGAGCACCTGGCCCATGATGACTTCACCGATCTGGTCGGCGCCGACCTTGGCGCGTTCGAGCACTTCCTTGATCACGATCGAACCCAGCTCGGTGGCCGGGATGCCGGCGATCGAGCCGCCGAACTTGCCCACGGCCGTGCGCGCGGCCGAAACGATGACGATGTCTTCCATGGTGTGTGCTCCGAGGCTGGGGATTGAAATGAGAAACGGAAACGAACGAGATCAGGCCTTCGCCTTGACGTAGCGGCCCGGCGCGGGCTCGATCGCCTGGTAGGCGCTGCCCTTGCCGTAGGACTTGGGGGCCGGGATCTGCCTGCCCGCGTGGGTCTTGAGCCAGTCGGACCAGTCGGTCCACCAGCTGCCGGGGTGCTCGGTGGCACCAGCCAGCCACTCGGCCTGCGTCTTCGGCAGCTTGCCGTCGGCGCGGATCCAGTGGCTGCGCTTCTTTTTCGCGGGCGGATTGATCACGCCGGCGATGTGGCCCGAAGCGCCCATGACGAAGCGCTTCTTGCCCTTGAGCAGTTGGGTGGAGGCGTAGGCGCCGCCGATGGGCACGATGTGGTCTTCGCGCGAGCCGTAGATGTAGACCGGTGCCTCGATGCTTCCCAGGTCGACCGGCTCGCCGGCCACCGTGAGCGCGCCCGGCACGGCGAGCTGGTTCTCGTGGTAGGTGTGGCGCAGGTACCAGCAGTACATGGGCCCCGGCAGGTTGGTGGCGTCGCTGTTCCAGTACAGCAGGTCGAAGGGCGGGGGCGTCTCGCCCTTCAGGTAGTTGCCGACCACGTAATTCCACACCAGGTCGTTGGGCCGCAGGAAGCTGAAGGTCGACGCCAGCTCGCCGCCCTGCAGCAGGCCGCCCGACTGCATCTGCATCTCGCGGAAGCGGACGAAGGCCTCGTCGATGAAGATGTCGAGGATGCCGGTGTCGTCGAAGTCCAGCAGCGTGGTGAGCAGCGTGACCGAGGCGGCCGGCTGCTCGCCGCGCGCAGCGAGCACCGACAGCGCGGTCGACAGGATGGTGCCGCCGACGCAGAAGCCGAGCGTGTCGATCTGGCCGCCCTTCTTGTCCTGCCCGGTGATTTCGCGCGTGACCTGGATCGCCTTGATGGCGGCGTCCTCGATGTAGTCGTCCCACGTGTAGTGGCTCATCGAGGCATCGGGGTTGCGCCAGCTGATGACGAAGACGCGATGCCCCTGCTCCACGCCATATCGGATCAGCGAGTTCTCGGGCTGCAGGTCGAGGATGTAGAACTTGTTGATGCAGGGCGGCACCAGCAGCAGCGGGCGCTCGTACACCTTGGCCGTGAGCGGCTTGTATTCGAGCAGCTGGAACAGCTCGTTCTCGAACACGACCGCGCCCTCGGTGGTGGCGACGTTGCGGCCCACTTCGAAGACGCTTTCGTCGGTCATGCTCAGGTGGCCCTGCCGCACGTCCTTCAGCAGGTTCTGGATGCCCTTGGCGATGCTCTCGCCCTTGGTTTCGACGGCCTTCTTCTGGGCGTCGGCATTGAAGGCGATGTAGTTGCTGGGGGCCGACGCGGCGACCCATTGCTCGACCGCGAAGCGCAGGCGGGCCCGCGTCTTCTCGTCGGCCTCGACGGCTTCGGCCATGCCGAGCAGCGTGCGGGTGTTGAGCAGGTACACCGCCGCGGAGAACGAGGCCACCGGGTTGCTGCCCCACGCTTCGGCGGAGAAGCGCCGGTCGAGCCGCGTGCGCTCGGCCATGTCCTGGCGCCACAGCGCAGTGGCTTCTTCGACGTACTGCTGCTGCAGTTCCTGGAGCTTGGTGGGGGAGAAGGAGAGCCGGGGCATCTCCATGTTCATGTTCAGGCCGGGCGCTGCGCCGCTACCGAGCGACTGAAAGGATGCGAGGGCCTTTTCCCACCCCTGCGTCAGTGCCTGCTGGAAGGGCGCGAAGGTCTGCTCCGCTGCCGTCTGTTCTTGTTGTCCCATGTCGTCTCTCCTGATTCCTCGCCTTGTCGCAACGGCGTTGAGTATGCTGCATCCGGCAGGGGCCGACCAGCGTGGCCCGCCAAACCATCCCGAAATCCTCGCCTATGCACCTTGTCGTCATTGCCTGGCTGTATGTCACCCTCATGATGGCAGTGGCCGAAGCCACCAACACCAACGGCACGGTGCTCGGCGCGGTCTTCACCTTTCTACTCTACGGCCTCATGCCGGTGGCACTGGTGGTTTACCTGATGGGCGCACCGGGCCGGCGCAAGGCCATCCGCGAACGCGAGGCCGCCGAGCGCGAGGCCGCGATCCGCGCTGCCGCGGCGAACTCAGCCGCGCCAGATGCAGGCGGCGAATCGCCCGCTGGTCCGATCCCGCCGATGCGAGAAAAAGAGTAACGGGTTGTTCACGGTGCACCAGGCGATGCTGCCGTCGTTGCCGTAGACCTGCGCCACGCCGGCCGCACGCAGACGCTGGCGGGCAAGGCCTGCAAGATCGGCCGTCCACTTGCCGGCCGCGACGCCAGGCCTGAAGCATGACGCCGCCTCCGGTGCCGCGGCGGCGAAGACGGCCCGCACTTCGTCACTGACCTCGAACGCATCCGGCCCGATGCAGGGCCCCAGCCAGGCGATCAGATCCGGAGGCGCCGCTTCGGGTGCAAAGGCCCCGACGGCCCGCTCGAGCACGCCGGCCGCGAGCCCGCGCCAACCCGCATGCGCGGCGGCGACGCGGCGACCCGCGCGGTCGGTGAAGAGCACCGGCAGGCAGTCGGCCACCATGATCGTGCAGGCGACGCCATCGGACGTGGTGGTGCAGGCATCGGCAGCGGCGCCGTCGGTGCTGGCGCACTCCAGTGTCTGCAACGCAGTGCCATGCACTTGTTGCAGGAACACCGGCCGCGCGCCGATCGCATCGCGCAGCCGCACACGGTTGATGGCCACGTCGCCCGGCGCATCGCCGACGTGGTCGCCGAGATTGAGGCTGTCGTAGACACCGCGGGACACACCGCCCTGGCGCGTGGTGCACAGCGCCTGCACGCCGGGCGGCGCGGGCCAGTCGGGCACCAGCACCTGCCCGAGCGCTCCGCCGAGCGGCACGCTCAGGGCTCCGCGTCGGGGCAGCGCGATGGCTGCGCGCGCTGGAAGGCATCGAGCTGCATGCAGGCTTCGAAGGCCGCCATCGTGCGCGGCAGCCCGCTGAAGTCGCAGTCGAAGCGCTGGCCGTTGAATACCTGCGGCACCAGGCAGCAGTCGGCCAGGGTGGGCGTGTCGCCCCAGCAGTAGACGCTGGCCGGGCGCTGCGCAAGCTGGCGCTCGAAGGCCAGCATGCCCTCGCGCACCCAATGGCGGTACCAGGTGTTCTTGGCGTCGTCGCCGATCTTCAGCTCGCGCACGAGGTACTTCAGCACGCGCAGGTTGTTGAGCGGATGGATCTCGCAGGCGACCGACTGCGCCAGCGCGCGCACGTGGGCGCGGCTCACCGGGTCGCGCGGCAACAGTGCGGGCTCGGGATGGATCTCGTCCAGGTATTCGATGATCGCCATCGACTGCGAGAAGCGCTCGCCGTCGTCTTCGAGCAGCGGCACCAGCATGTCCGCCGAGATGGCCGAGAAGGGCCCGGTCTTGTGATCGCCGCGCGCGATGTGCACCGGGATGTAGTCGTAGTCCAGCCCCTTGAGGTTGAGGGCGATGCGCACGCGGAACGACGCGGAAGAGCGGAAATAGTTGTGCAGCTTCATCATGGGCCCGAGCATAGCCCGCCTCCCCGCCGCGAGGCAAAAGCCGGCAGCGGCCGTCGCCCTCTGGCAAACTGCCGCTTTCGCTCGATAAGGACTTTTCCCCCATGGCTTCCGAATACGTCTTCACTCCGCCGGCGACGGTATCCCTGCCGGTGGTGGGCCAAAGCGCGCGTTTCCCGGTTCACCGCATCTACTGCGTGGGCCGCAACTACGAAGAGCATGCGAAGGAAATGGGCTTCACCGGCCGCGAGCCGCCCTTCTTCTTCATGAAGCCGGCCGATGCGGTGGTGGTGGTCGATGCCGGCAGCACCGGCACCATGGCCTACCCCACCCTCACCAAGAACCTGCACCACGAGATCGAATTGGTGGCAGCCATCGGCACCGGCGGCAAGAACATCAAGGCCGCCGATGCGATGAAGCACGTCTTCGGCTTCGCGGTCGGGCTGGACATGACGCGCCGCGACCTGCAGGGCGACATGAAGAAGCAGGGCCGCCCCTGGGACATCGGCAAGAGCTTCGAGCAGAGCGCACCCACCGGCCCGATCGTGCCGGCGGCCGAGGCCGGCGACATCCAGAACGCCGAGATCTCGTTGCAGGTCAACGGGCAGGACCGCCAGCGCAGCAACGTCGCTAAGCTGATCTGGAACATGGCCGAGACCATCGAGCACCTGTCCGCCGCCTGGGAGCTGCAGCCCGGCGACCTGATCTTCACCGGCACGCCCGAAGGCGTGAACGCGGTGGTGTCCGGCGACACGCTGGTCGGCCAGGTCGCGGGCCTGCCCACGCTCACGGTCAAGATCGCCTGACCCGCCGCGCCTTTCTTCGGCCGCACTCGTCAACCACGCCCACTCCGCTCATTCCACGATGCTCCTGCGCGTCCCCATCAAGCACTGCAAGAACTGCGGCACCGCAGTGGTCTACCGCCTGCCCGACGACGGCGACACGCGCGAGCGTGCGATCTGCCCCGCGTGCCACACCGTGCACTACGAGAACCCGCTGAACGTGGTGGGCACCATCCCCGTGCTGGGCGATCGCGTGCTGCTCTGCAAGCGCAACATCGAGCCCCGCTGGGGCAAGTGGACGTTGCCTGCCGGCTTCATGGAGCTCAACGAGACCACCGCGCAGGGCGCGGGGCGCGAAACCGATGAAGAAGCCGGCGCCGAGTACGAGATGGAAGGTCTCTTCGCTGTGATGAGCGTGGTGCGCGTGGGCCAGGTGCACCTGTTCTACCGGGCGCGCCTGCTCAGCGACAAGTTCGACCCGGGCCACGAGACGATCGAGGCGCGGCTCTTCACCGAAGAAGAAATCCCCTGGGACGAGGTCGCCTTCCGCACCGTGCGGGAAGCGCTGACGCTCTACTTCGAGGACCGGCGCCGCGGCAGCTTCGACCGGGTCCACACGGTCGACATCACATGAGGCACATGAAGCGCATCGAGCGCATGAAGCAGCTTCGCGCACTGCTCTGCTGCGCCCTGCCGCTGGTGCTGGCCACGCCCGCCTCCTTCGCCGAGCCGGTGGGCGAAGTCGACACCGCTTTCAAGCTGATCGGGCCCGACCACAAGATCGTGGTCGAGGCCTACGACGACCCCAAGGTCAGCGGCGTCACCTGCTACGTCTCGCGTGCCAAGACCGGCGGCGTCTCGGGCGCGCTCGGCCTGGCCGAGGACAAGGCCGAGGCCTCCATCGCCTGCCGCCAGGTCGGGCCGGTGCGCGTGACCCAGCCGTTGCCCAAGCGCGAAGAGGTGTACAGCGAACGCCTGTCGATCCTCTTCAAGCGCCTGCGCGTGGTGCGCATGGTCGACGCCCCGCGCAACACCCTGGTCTACCTGACCTACTCCGACCTGTTGATCGACGGCTCGCCCAAGAACAGCGTGACCGCGGTGCCCATCGACCGCGCCACGCCGATCCCGCTGAAGTAGGGTGAGCAGCGCCTACAAGCCGACCCACGCCATCGGGGAGCTGTACCGCGCACTCTGGCGCCACGCCGAGGGCGCCCGCGGCCAGTTGCTGGGCGCCACCGCGATGCTGACCAGCTCGCAGCTGATGCGGCTCACCTTGCCCTGGCTGGCCGGCCAGGCCATCAATGCGCTGCAGACCGGCGACTTCGCGGGCGCCGGCCGCTGGATCGCCACGCTGGCGGGCATCTACCTGCTCTCGTGGACGATGCACGGGCCGGGCCGCATCCTCGAGCGCAACGTTGGCCTCAAGGTGCGCGAGTCGGTGGCCGATGCGCTCTATGCCCGCATCTCCGCGGCGCCGCTGGCCTGGCACGACGGCCACCACTCGGGCGAGTTGCAGCACCGCGTGCACCAGGCCAGCCGCGCGCTCTTCGACTTCGCGCAGAACCAGTTCATTTACCTCACCAACATCGTCAACTTCATCGGGCCGCTGGTCGCGATCACGCTGCTGTCGCGCACCAGCGGCGCGGCGGCGATGCTGGGCTACGTGGTGATCGGCATCGTCATCGTGCGCTTCGACCGCGCGCTGATGCACTACGCGCGGCTCGAGAACGACGCCGACCGGCGCTACGTGTCCGCCCTGCTCGACTTCTTGTCCAATGCCTCGACGGTGATCGGCCTGCGACTGTCGGCCGCGTCGCGCCTGCTGCTGCGCGGCCGCATGGCCGCGCTGTCGATGCCGCTCAAGCGCATGGTGGTGCTCAACGAGGGCAAGTGGTTCTCGGTCGACGTGATGGGCCTGGCCCTGACCTGGGGCCTGGTGGTGGTCTACGTGTGGCAGTCGCGGACGCCGGGCCAGGCCGTGATGCTGGGCGGCGTGTTCATGATCTACCAGTACGCACAACAGGCCGCGGGCGTGGTCAGCTCGATGGCCGCCAACTTCAGCTTCTTCGCGCGCATGCACACCGACTACGGCAGCGCGGCGCCGATCTGGCTCGCACCCGCCCGCGCCGAAGACCCGACGCGGGAGCACATCGAGGCGGACACCGCATGGCGTTCGCTGCGCATCGACGGACTCGACTGGAAGTACCAAGCGCGCGGCACCCGGGCCGAGGCGAACGAACATGCGCCGAGCGGCTTGCATGGGGTGGCGCTCACGCTGGGCCGCGGCCAGCGGGTGGCGCTGGTCGGCCCCAGCGGCGGCGGCAAGAGCACGCTGCTGCGGGTGCTCGCCGGGCTCTATGCGCCCTCGGGCGGCACGGTCGCGATCGACGGGCAAACGGTCGCCTGGTCGCGGCTGCGCGAGATCGCGACGCTGATCCCGCAGGAGATCGAGGTATTCGAGGCCAGCGTGCGCGAGAACCTGGGTTTCGGCCAGCCGCAGGACGATGCGGCGATCCGCGCGGCCCTGCATGCCAGCACCTTCGACGAGGTGCTGGCCTCCACGCGAGGCGACCTCGACACGCCCTTGTCGGAGCGCGGCTTCAATCTGTCGGGCGGTCAGCGGCAGCGCCTGTGCCTGGCGCGCGGCGTGCTCGCGGCCCGCGACAGCTCGTTGCTGCTGCTCGACGAACCGACCAGCGCACTCGATGCCGCCACCGAACGCCACGTGCTCGAACGCATCGGCCAGGCCTTCCCCGAGGCCTGCATCGTCGCGTCCATCCACCGCCTGAGCCTGCTGGAACGATTCGACACCATCGTGCTGATGGAGGCCGGCCGCGTTGCAGATGCCGGCCCGCGCGACGAGGTGCTGGCCCGCCAGCCATCGCTCGCGCAGCAGCGGGCCCACCCACACAAACCCTAGATTCGTCGAGGTCCTACAACCCGAAGGGGAACCACGGGTGTCAAAATGGCCTCGAAAAACGCCATGCAATCCAAGTCCCTCGCCCTCCGCACCGGCATCCTCGCCGCTGCGGCCGCCAGCCTTGTGGCCTGCAGCACCACCCCGCTGCCGCCGCAACGGCCATTGCCATCCTCCATCCCCGCGGTGCCGCCCACGCCACCCAAGCCGCCGCCGCCTGCGCCAGCCGCCTTCGTGCGGCCCGCCTCGGGCCCGACCCTGGCCCGCTTCGACGGCAAGAACAACAAGGGCCTCGACATCGCGGGCAGCCTGGGCGATCCGGTCGTGGCCTCGGCCGACGGCCGTGTCGTCTATGTCGGCAGCGAGCTGCGCGGCTACGGCAACATGGTGATCGTCAAGCACAACGACACCTTTCTCACCGCCTACGCCCACGCACAAAACATCGTCGTCAAGGAAAAGGACGTGGTGCGCCAGGGCCAGAAGATCGCCGAGATGGGCAGCAGCGGCACCGATCGCGTCAAGCTGCATTTCGAGGTGCGCAAGCAAGGCGTGGCGGTGGACCCCGAGCCCTATCTGAGCGGGCAACTGCGCTGAGGCGCAGCAAGCGCTAGAGCAGGCTCTCGGGCACCAGCGGCGCGAACAGCTCGAGCTTGAGCCGCGAGCCGAAATCGGTCTCGGGCTCGTTGTGCAACACGACATCGGGTCCGCCGTCGGTCGCCGGACTCACCCACTCGATGCCGCCGCGCGGGCCCAGCCGCAAGTGGTAGGCCGCGTCCATGGTGATGAAGCCGATCAGGCTGGTCAGCTGGGCGGCGATCTGCGGGCTGTAGATGAACAGGCCCAGCTCGGTGTTGTGCAGGTCCGAGCGCGGGTCGAAATTGAGCGAGCCGAGGAACACCACCTTGCCGTCGACCACTGCCGACTTGCCGTGGAGCCGCCCGCTGGCCGAGCCGAAGACGCCGAAGCGCTGCGTCTGCTCCACGCGCTTGGGGCTCAGCTCGTACAGGTCCACGCCCAGCTGCAGCAGCTCGGGCCGGTAGCGGCGGTAGCCCAGGTGCACCAGTGATTCGTCGGTGGCGGCGAGCGAGTTGGTCACCAGCGTGAAGCGCACGCCGCGCTCGCGCAAGAGCCGCACCGACTGCATGCCGCCGCGGCCGGGAATCAGGTAGGGCGTGGTGATCAGCGCATCGCGCTCGGCCGCGCGAACGATTCGACGAACATTGAAGAGCACGCCCTCGGGTGCGTCGGCCGCGATCTTCGGCCGCAGCTCGGGCGGGCCCAGCGCCTTGTGCGGCGTGTCGGCATAGGCTTCGGCGCGCGCCCAGGTGAGCTGGAGTTCGCCTTCGTCCATGTCCTCGCCGAGCCCGCGGTAGCCCAGCAGGTCGCGCTCGATCGGCGTCTGCGGCGCCCAGATCGCCGCGTCCATGGTCAGGTCCTCGAAGCGCTGCCGCAGCTCGCGCGCCGGCGCATCGGGGGGCGACAGCGATTCGACCGGATAGACGTAGGGGCTGTTCCAGTACATGTCGAACAAGGACGACAGGCGCGGCACCACCGCGCCCGTCACCAGCGTGTCGATGTCGATGAAGTTCGAGCCCGCATCGCGCATGAAGTATTCGTTGGCGATGTTGCGTCCGCCGACCACCGCCATCGCGTTGTCGGCGACGAACAGCTTGTTGTGCATGCGGCGGTGGATGCGGTCGATGTCGAAGAGCGACGCGGCCAGTCGCGTCGAAAGCCGTTCGCGCCCGGCGGGAAAGGGATTGAAGAGGCGCACCTCGACGTTCGGATGCGCGGCCAGCGCCACCAGCAGGCGGTCGGCGCCGGCGGTGTAGAGGTCGTCGATGAGCACGCGCACGCGCACACCGCGCTCGGCCGCGTCGCGCAGCGTGCGCAACAGGTAGCGGCCGGTCTCGTCGTTCTGCACCAGGTAGTACTGGATGTCGATGCTGCGCTGGGCGCGGCGTGCCAGTTCGAGCCGCGCGTGCATCGAATAAGCCGGCATCGGCAGCAGCCTGAAGCCGCTCTGCGCCCGGTCGGGCGCGCCGGCCCAGGCGATGCGGCCGAGTGCGGTGTTCTCGGTGCCGCTCAATGCCTCGGAGGGCGTGCGAGCCACGTCCCTCGGCAGTCCGGCGCAGCCCGCAAGGACGACCGTCAGCAGGCAGCCCAGCGCCCATGCGGCGATGCGGCACGAGCGCCCCACCCGCTCAACCGGCATGGCCGCCCTCGATCCGGGACATCGTCCCGTGATCGGACTTTCCGCCGAAGTACTTTTGCAGGCAATCGTTGAACACGGGCTCGGCCGGATCGGCCGTGTCGAACAAGGTCATGGACGACCAGAACTTCATGTCGTCGGGCGCGCCGAAGATGCGGCTGACCCCGTGACCCTGCACCGCGAGCACCAGCGCGCTGCATTCACGCAGCCGTTCGCCGAGGACCCGATGGTCGAGGTACGCGCGCGCCTCGGCCAGCGAGCCGATCGCGTAGCGCTGCGCCATCTCGCTGCGGCCGAGGCCGGCGATCTGCGGAAACACGAACCACATCCAGTGGGTGCGCTTGCGCCCCGTGCGCAGCTCTTCCCGGACCGCATCGATGACGGGGTCCTGTGCATCGACGAAGCGTTGCAGGTCGTAGGGGTGTTTCATTGCGGCAGTGCAGGCATGTAGGCGGCGTCTTTCTCCACGTGGCGAAGTATGCCGCGCCGCGACTGTAGTGCTTTGGCTTTCAATCCACAGCACCAAGAATGAGAGACAGCCGAGACACAAGATGTACTGCGAAGCGATCCTCTGCGCCGACACCCACACCGTGCGGTTCGCCATCTACCCCGATGGACTGGACGGTCCCCGCATCACGGCGCACATCTCCGAAGCCGCACTGCGCGCCTTCGGCCACGCACTCCCCGAAGAAGACCTGACCGTCGCCTGCGAGGCCCACTTCGACTGCATCGAGGCCAAGGCGCTGGAGCGATACCGCAGCTCGCCGTCCAGCCCGATCCTGCTGGATCTGGAGGACGTCAGCGTGTGCGCCCTGCCGCACTGACGGCCGGGTTCAACACGAAGTCGAAGTCCAGGGTGTAGAACGGCTCTTCGCTTCGACCGCCGTCCGGCGTGGGGCCGGGCGGGTGTTCCACCCAGTCGGCGATGAGCGAGCCGCGCACGCCGAAGACCGAGTCGGAGTCGAGGTACTGGTCGCCGTCGCGGAACACGTGCGTGATCAGTCGCTCGAAGCCCGGCGCCGTGATCATGAAATGCAGGTGCGCCGGCCGCCACGGGTGGCGCCCCAGGGCATCGAGCATGCGGCCCACGGGCCCGTCGTGCGGGATCGGGTAGGCCTCGGCCCGGATCGACTTGAAGTGGAAGCGGCCTTCGGCATCGGCATGCAGTGTGCCGCGGGCGCGGTGGCCGTGCTCGCCCTGGTACTGCACGTCGTAGAGGCCGTCGGCGTCGGCCTGCCACACCTGCATCTCGGCATTGGGCACCGGGCTGCCGTCGATCGAGAGCACGCGGCCGCGCACGTAGCAGGGCTCGCCGCGCGCGCCATTGGCCACATCGGCGCCCAGCGCGTACTCGGGTGAGCCCTCGACATGAAAGGGCCCGAACACGGTCGACTCGGTGCATGCGTGCGGCTTGCGGTTGTTCAGCGCCGTGACCAGCATCGACAGCCCCAAGGTGTCCGACAGCAGGATGAATTCCTGGCGCTTGTCGTCGGTGATGTGGCCGACGTCGGTGAGGAAGCGGATGCCTTCGAACCACTCGGCTTCCGTGAGCCGAACGTCGCGCGCGAAGGCGTGCAGGTGCTGAACCAGGCTGGTCATGATCTCGCGCAGTCGGGCGTCGGGCGCGCCCGTATGCCGGGCCAGCACGGCCTGGGTGATCGTGTCTTCGTCGAGGTTGCGCATCGTGGTCTCCTTGCTTGCAGGCCGACACTATGAGGCGAGCGTGCGGCCGTGCCCAGCGCCTTGGTGGAAAACTGTTTTGCGCCGTCGCCACTGCGACTTGGACCTACCATCGGGCCCATGTCCGTCGCCTCCTTCGCCTACACGAGCCAGCCCCAAACTGTTG
>NZ_LYVO01000013.1 GCF_001984055.1 Variovorax sp. KK3 | reverse complement strand
CGACCTTGCGGGTGGTGGTGGCGGGCGCGTCGGCGATCGCGGCTGCAGCGGTCTTCTTGGTTTCGGCGGTGGGGGGCGTTTTGGTGGGCACGGTTTTCACTTTCGTTGCGGCTGTCGCCTTGGACGCGGCGGCACTCGTCTTAGTTGCCGGCAAGGCCGCAGCTTTCAACGGTTTGTCTGCTGCCGGCTTCTTGGTGGTGGATACGGCAGGCTTCTTTGAACTGGGCATAAGACCTCTGCAACAAATGAACCAACGGAATCACAGCGCCAATACTCCGGCGCAAGCGGGGGGCACATAACAAGCAGGCGACGAGGGGCCAGGGAGCCAGTCCTCGAACGCTTCAAGAGGCAAGATGTCGGGCGAACATTTGGTGTGCAGTCCTTGCGGATATTGACCCGTATTCCGACATGGACTCGTCGGAAACTGCATTGCGCATCGGGTCGGCCCGGAGGTGCTGCTGTCGCACTTGCCTCAGCTTCGCCAAAAAGACGAAGCCCATAATTATAGCGCGTTGCTTGTTTTTCAAGCAAGTTTCTTGGGTAATTTCATCTCGAATTCATTGCGGGCGAAGGCGCGCGCGCAATTCGAGGCGACGAATTTCCAGTGCCTTGTAGCGCTCCAGCGCGTGCGGATCGCTCCCCACGGCAGCAATCGCCTCGCTTTGCTGCGCCTTGAGCTGCTCGTCCAGCATGAAATCGAGCACGCTGCGAAGTTCGCGGGCGGTCTCGGCCACGGCTTCGCCTTCCGGGTCGGCGATGGGGCCGCCGTCCGGGCCGGTCATCGCGCGTAGCGCCAGTGCCTCGAAGTCCTGGCCCCGCAGACCCTCGCGCAGGGCCGCCCACGGGAGCACGCCGTGCTCGTGGAACTGGCTGTCGAGCCATACGAAGAGCTGGCCGTGTTCGCCTGGCAGCTCGCACAGAAGCGCGTGCAGCTCGTGCGACAGCGCCTCCCATTCGGCCATGTTCGACAGCAGCAGGCGCGCGGCCACGTCGGCCCTGCCAGGCGGAAGGCTGCGGCCGCGTGCCGCCGGTGGGCGCCGGGCACCGCCGCGTGCGGGGAAGGCGCGGCCTTCCTGTGCGCGGGCGCCTCCATCCCGACGCTCGCGCGGCCCAGGGCCGGACGGCCGGGCGCCGGCGGACGGCTGCCAGAGTTCGGCCAGCTCGGGGCCGCTCAACTGGACCATCTCGGCGAATTCGCTGAGCAGTTGCTTCTTGAGCGCGCCCTCCGGCATCGCCGTCCACAGCGGCCGGGCGTTGCTGGCCATGTGGGCGCGGCCTTCGGCCGAGCCCAGGTCGCAGCCCTCGCGCGCGGCCTCGATCATGAATCGGCTCAGCGGCGTGGCCTCGCCGACGAAACGCGCGAAGGCTTCGGCGCCGAACTCGCGGATGAAGCTGTCGGGATCGTGTTCCGCCGGTAGGAACAGGAACTTGACGCTGCGCACGTCCGTGGCATAGGGCAGGGCGCCATCCAGCGCCTTGCGCGCGGCGCGCCGTCCGGCGGCGTCGCCGTCGAAGCTGAACACCACCGATTCGGTGAACCGGAAAAGCTTCTGCACGTGCTCCGTGGTGCAGGCCGTGCCGAGGGTGGCGACGGCGTTGGGGAAACCCAACTGCGCCAGTGCGACCACGTCCATGTAACCCTCGGTGACCAGCGCGTAGCCGCGTTCGCGAAAGGCAGCGCGGGCCTCGTACAGGCCGTACAGCTCGCGGCCCTTGCTGAAGACCGGGGTCTCGGGCGAGTTCAGGTACTTGGGCTTCTCGTCGCCGAGCACCCGCCCGCCGAAGCCGATGCATTCGCCCTTGACGTTGCGGATCGGGAACATGACCCGGTCGCGGAAGCGGTCGTAGCGTTTGCCTTCGCCGTTCTCCTC
This sequence comes from Variovorax sp. KK3, assembly GCF_001984055.1. Classification (GTDB taxonomy): domain Bacteria; phylum Pseudomonadota; class Gammaproteobacteria; order Burkholderiales; family Burkholderiaceae_C; genus Variovorax. The sequence goes on along the minus strand of NZ_LYVO01000013.1, from coordinate 105,363 downwards.
GGTTTCGCCGGCAATCACAAGGCCGCTCTCGGCCAGCAACGGATCGTCATATTCGGGGAACACGCTGGCCAGCGTGCGCCAGCCCGGAGGCGCATAGCCGATGCCGAAGCGGCGGGCGATCTCGCCCGACAGTCCGCGGCCCTTGAGGTAGTCGACCGCCGTCTTGGACTGCCGCAACTGCTTGCGATAGGCCTCGCCCGCCTTCTCGAGCACCTCCGACAGCGTGGCCTGCTTCTGCCGCTGCCCGGCGGCGCGGGCCCGCTCTTCCGGCGAGGCGTCGTCCTCGGGCACCTGCAGGCCGTACTGGCCGGCCAGGTCGTGCACTGCTTCGACGAAGCCCATGCCGGCATGCTCCATCAGAAAGCCGATGGCGTTGCCGTGCGCCCCGCAGCCGAAGCAGTGATAAAACTGTTTGGTCGGGCTGACCGAGAAAGAAGGCGACTTCTCGCCATGGAAAGGGCACAAGCCCATGAAGTTGGCGCCGCCCTTCTTCAATTGGACGTAGCGCCCGACGATCTCGACCACGTCGGCGCGGGCGATCAATTCCTGGATGAAAGAAGCGGGGATGGTCATGGGGCGGGGAGCGCCAAATCATACGCAAGCAAGCCCGCCGAGCGCCGCACTTGGGCATACTCACCGGAACCACTCCGCCGCATGCTCCGCCAAGCCTTTTCCGACGCCGTTCCGCTGTTGCGCCATCCCATGCGCTTCTTCTGGGAGACGCTCAAGAGCTTCAAGGCCAACCAGGGGCTGTTGCTGGCCGGTGCCGTGGCCTACTACGCGCTGCTGTCCATCGTGCCGCTCACGATCGTGAGCGTGATCGCGCTGTCGCACGTGATCGATCAGGACTCGCTGCTGCGCGCCATCGGCCGCTACCTGGCCTGGCTGTTGCCTGGGCAGTCGGGCGCCGTCGTGACGGAGCTGTCGAACTTCCTCGACCACCGGGATGTACTGGGGCCCGTGCTGCTGGTGACGATGATCTTCTTCAGCTCGCTGGCCTTCACCGTGCTCGAGGGCGCCATGGCCGTGATCTTTCATCACCGCCGGGCCGATCATTCACGGCACTTCCTCGTCTCGGCCGTGATGCCCTATCTGTACATCCTGTGCCTGTGCGTCGGGCTGCTGCTCGTCACCGTGGTGTCGGGCGCGCTGCAGGTGATCGGGCAGGAGAGCGTGGAGGTGTTCGGCTACAGCTGGTCGCTCTCGGGCGTTTCGGGTGTACTGCTGTACCTGCTGGGCCTGGGCGGCGAGATCTTCATGCTGACCTCGCTCTACCTGGTCATGCCGGTCGGCCGCCTGCGCCTGCGCCATGCGCTGCTGGGCGGGGTAACGGCCGCGCTGCTTTGGGAGGTGACGCGCCGCGTGTTGGTCTGGTACTTCACCACCCTGTCACAGGTCAACGTGGTCTACGGCTCGCTCACCACCGCGATCGTCGTTCTGCTGAGCCTGGAGATCGCTGCGACCCTGGTGCTGTTCGGCGCCCAGGTGATCGCGCAGTTCGAGCGCCTGGAGCGCACCGGCTCCATGGCGGCGGTCGAGGACGCAGAAATCCACCGATGAGCTTGCGGCCTCGGGCCTGCGGCCCGTGAGCGATGTGACTAGCGCGGCGCGAGGCGAATCGCGCCGTCGAGCCGGATCACCTCGCCGTTCAACATGTCGTTCTCGATGATGTGTTTTGCCAGCTTTGCGTAGTCATCAGGGGTGCCGAGACGGGACGGGAAGGGCACGCTGGCGGCCAGGGCGTCCTGCACTTCCTGAGGCATGCCGAACAGCATCGGCGTGCCGAAGATGCCGGGCGCGATCGTCATGTTGCGGATGCCGCTGCGGGCCAGGTCGCGCGCGATCGGGAGCGTCATGCCGACCACGCCGCCCTTGGAAGCGCTGTAGGCGGCCTGGCCGATCTGGCCATCGTAGGCCGCGACGGAGGCGGTAGAGATCAGCACGCCGCGTTCACCGGTAGCCTCGGGGTCGTTTTTCGCCATGGCGTCGGCCGCCAGGCGAATCATGTTGAAGCTGCCGACCAGGTTGACGGTGACGGTCTTGCTGAAGACGGCGAGCGCGTGCGGCCCATTCTTGCCCACCGTCTTCTCGGCCGGCGCGACGCCGGCGCAGTTGACCAGGCCGACCAGCTTGCCCAGTTTCAAAGCCGCAGCGACGGCGGCTTGGCCGTCGGCCTCCTGGCTCACGTCGCATTTGACGAAGACGCCGCCGATGTCTTTGGCGACCGCCTCGCCCTTGTCCGCCTGCATATCGGCGATCACCACCTTGCCGCCGTTGGCGGCCAGCATGCGCGCCGTGCCTTCGCCCAGGCCCGAAGCGCCCCCGGTGACGATGAAAACATTGCCGTCTATCTGCATGTGCTTTGCTCCTCGATGAATCGAATCCATTGGTCCGGCGATCATAGAGCGCAAAAAAAAAGCCCCGTCCGAAGACAGGGCCCTGAATTGGATCCCGAAGGACCCAAGGAGACAATCGTTGCCCGCGCGAGGCGGGCTTGTGATGATTAAGCGCGCTTGCGGGCAGCGGTTTGAGCGGTGCTCTTGGCAGCGTTCACGGCCGTGGTCGAAACGGCTTGGAAGTTGGCTTCGGCAACGTCGCTAGCTTGCTTGACGGCCTTCTGGACCGATTCGAAAGCGTTGTTGGCGGCAGCCACGGCGCTCTTCATCACGGCGACAGCGGTTTCCGAGCCGGCGGGTGCGTTCTTGGCAGCGCTGTCGACCAGGCCGACGAAGGCTTGCTGGGCTTCAGCGGCCTTGACTTCGAAAGCCTTGGTGAACTCGGTGCCCGTGCCTTGGGCGATTTCGTAGAGGTGACGGCTGTAGGCAGCGGTCTTCTCGGCCAGGGGTTGGAACAGGCCGGCTTGCAGAGCCAGCAGTTCTTGCGCGTCCTTGACGCTCAGCAGGGCTTGGGCGGTGCCGGCGGCTTCGGTCAGGGCAGCCTTGGAGGCCGTCACGTTCAGCTCGACCAGCTTCTCGACGCCTTCGAAGGCCTTGGTGGTGAGGCCGAATAGCGTTTCGACGTTAGCCTTGTGGGAAGCGATGATTTGGTCAGCGGTCAGTGCCATGTGGAAGCTCCAGTTTGAAATGAGGGGGATTGATTCACGTTGAGCTGCTCCTCTTCACTTTTGTTGCGGCGCAGCATGGGTCGAAGTATAGGGAGGCTCATGGCACTCTCCAAGTCATTTTTGTTGCTCTGCAGCAATTTAGAAACGCAGGCCTAAAACGGCCCCGAGAATGTTGCTTATGCGTGCGTTTTATTCGGGCCATTTCGTTCTGCCCCTGCCGCCAGGTCACCGTTTTCCGATGGAGCGCTACGCCATGCTGCGCGAGCGACTGGAGCAGCGACTGCCCGACATCCGGGTGTACGAAGCACCCCGCGCCAGCGATGGCGAACTCGCCCTGGCGCATTCACCCGCATGGATCGCGGCCGTGAGCGACGGCAGCATCGATGCGCGCGCGATGCGGGAGATCGGCTTTCCCTGGAGCGAAGCCATGGTCGAGCGCTCGCGCCGCTCGACGGGTGCGACCATCGCCGCCTGTCGCGCTGCCATGTCGGAGGGCGTGTCTGCCAACATGGCCGGCGGCACCCACCATGCCAGCGCCGACAAGGGCGGGGGCTTTTGCGTGTTCAACGATGCTGCCGTGGCGGCGCGGCTGATGCAGGCGGAGCATGGCCGGCTCGGTCGCATCCCGCTGCAGGTGGCGGTGATCGACCTCGACGTGCACCAGGGCAACGGTACCGCCAGCATCTTTCAGCGAGATGTCAGTGTGTTCACGCTGTCGATCCACGGGCAGAAGAACTTTCCGTTCCGCAAGGAGACCAGCGATCTCGACGTCGAACTGCCCGACGGCTGCGGCGATGCCGATTACCTGGCCGCGCTCGAACATGCTCTGGACGAACTCGACAGGCGCTTCTCGCCGGGCCTGGTGATCTATCTTGCAGGCGCAGACCCATTCGAGCGCGACAGGTTGGGGCGCCTCAAGCTGAGCTTCGATGGCTTGGAAGCCCGCGACCGCCGCGTCTTCGACTTCGCCTGGCAGCGCCGTCTTCCGCTCGCGTTCGCGATGGCGGGTGGTTATGCCAGCGACATCTCCGAAACTGTGCAGGTGCAACTGGGTACTTTTCGCGTGGCATTCGAGTATTGGAAGCGGTGGCAGAATGCCGCCGCCCGGACGATCACATGAGCACCAAACCCACCCCGCACCTCCGCAGCGCCTTTCGCGTCTTCCGCAGCATCCCGACCCGTTGGGCCGACAACGACTTGTACGGCCACGTCAACAACGTCGTCTATTACAGCTGGTTCGACACCGCGGTCAACGCGCTGCTCATCGAGCGCGGCGCGCTCGACATCCACGGCGGCGACACCATCGGCTTCGTGGTCGAAACGCAGTGCAACTACTTCGCGCCTCTGGCCTTTCCTCAAACGGTGGAGGCGGGCATCCGGGTGGCGCACGCCGGCAGCTCCAGCGTGCGCTACGAGATCGGGTTGTTCGCCGAGGGGGCCGAATCCGCCGCAGCGCAGGGGCACTTCGTCCACGTCTATGTCGACCGGACAAACCAGCGGCCGGTCAAGCTGCCGGCGGCGCTGCAGGGCGTCGTAGCCGACCTGCGCCACGTGTCTCACACGTGAAAAAGGCGCCCGCGGGCGCCTTTGTCAATTCACGTCGAGGGGCGAACCCCAAGCCGCATTACTTCTTCGCGTACATGGCCTTCACATCGGCCATGCCCTTGCTCTCGTCCGCCTTGGCTTGCTTCTCGCAAGCACTCTTGGCATCACCCTTCTGGTCGTCGCAGCGTTCCTTGGCGACGTCATAAGTGGCCTTTACCTTTTGCTCTTCGACCTTGCGAGCATTGCTGTCGCTAGGCTTGTACGTCTGTTCGAGTTGGGCCTTGGCGACGTTTTCCTTGCCCTTGGCTTCCTTCTCGCAGATGTCCTTGGCGTTGTCCTTCATCGGATCGCATTTCGCCTTGTCCATCTTGTAGTCGGCCTCGATCTTGTCCTTCGCGGCCTTGTGCTCGGCGCTGGTCATAGCGCTCGCGTGAGTGGCAACGAAGCAGGTCGACGCCAGGGCGAGCATGAGCAGATGTTTTTTCATGATGAGTGTCCTTTGGTTTTGAGTTGTAGTGATTCAGTACTTTTCCATCCACAGCGCTGCCGGCGTGCGGCCATCGCGTGATTCCCAATCCGTGACCTGCTTTTCGGCTTCGTCGCGGCTGATGCCATGGCGCTCCTGGATGCGGCCGAGCAGTTGATCGCGCTTGCCGGCGATGACGTCGAAGTCGTCGTCGGTCAGCTTGCCCCATTGCTCCTTGACCTTGCCCTTGAGCTGCTTCCAGTTGCCTTCGATGGTGTCCTTGTTCATGGGACCGATCTCCTTGTCAGATGATGGATTTGTCGCCGCTTCGTCCTTATGAAACGACGTGAGGACACTCTGGCTTTGCTACATCGGAAGACCGGTAGGACGCCCAGGGAATGGACCGTAGGCACACGCCGACGCACCCCGTGATAATCGAGCGCACGCAGAACCCGGACAATCTCGCTCGCGCGCCGCTCCATCATGATCATTCACAGCCTGCTCGACACCGACCTCTACAAGTTCACGATGATGCAGGTGGTGCTGCATCACTTTCCGGGGGCGCGCGTGGAGTACCGGTTCAAGTGCCGTAACGGCGGCATCGACCTCGCGCAGTTCGCCGCGCAGATCCGCGAGGAGGTGCGCCACCTCTGCTCGCTGCAGTTCAAGGACGCCGAGCTGAGCTATCTGCGCTCGATGCGTTTCATCAAGAGCGACTTCGTCGACTTCCTCGGGCTGTTCCGGCTCAACGAGAAGTACATCGACATCACGCCGCTGCCCAATGGCGAGCTCGACATCCGCATCGAAGGCCCCTGGCTGCACACCATCCTGTTCGAGATCCCGGTGCTGGCCATCGTCAACGAGGTCTACTTCCGCAATACCCAGAAGCGGCCCGACCTCGCCGAAGGACGCAAGCGCCTCGAGGCCAAGGTGGGCCAGTTGCAGGCCGATGGTTTGCGAGAGCTGAAGATCGCCGACTACGGCACCCGCCGCCGCTTCTCCAAGGACTGGCACGAGGAAGTGCTGCGCACGCTCGCCACACGCCTGGGGCCGGTGACGTCGCCGCCGCAGCGCGCGGTCGACAAGCCGCCGCAGCTGGCCGGCACCAGCAACGTGCTCTATGCGATGAAGCTCGGCCTGATCCCGTTGGGCACCATGGCGCATGAATACCTGCAGGCCTGCCAGGCGCTGGGCCCGCGACTTCGCGACAGCCAGATCTTCGGCTTCGAATCGTGGGCGCGCGAGTACCGCGGCGACCTGGGCATCGCGCTGTCCGACGTCTATGGCATGAGCGCCTTCCTGCGCGATTTCGATCTCTATTTCTGCAAGCTCTTCGACGGCGCCCGCCACGACAGCGGCGACCCGTTTCAATGGGGCGAGCGCATGCTGGCCCATTACGCCGCCAACCGCGTCGACCCCCAGACCAAGACGCTGATCTTCAGCGACAGCCTGACGGTGCCACGAACGATCGAGCTCTACCTCCAGTTCCGCGGACGCTGCCAGCTGGCCTTCGGCATCGGCACCAACCTCACCAACGACCTGGGCTACGAGCCGCTGCAGATCGTGATCAAGATGGTGCGGTGCAACGACCAACCGGTCGCCAAGCTGTCCGACACGCCGGCCAAGAACATGTGCGACGACGAGCGCTACCTCGCCTACCTGCGCCAGGTCTTCGAAATCGCGCAGCCCGCGTGATGCGCCTGCCGACCCACCTCGCGCGTCCCTTGCGCTTGCTGGCTGCCGCCTTGTCGGCGATGGCTCCCGCCGCGGCCGTCGCCGCCGACATCGATGGCGGCGCGTTGTCGCCCTTCTGGGGCTTGCCCTTCGCCGGCATCCTGCTGTCCATTGCGCTGCTGCCCCTGCTCGCGCCGTCGTTTTGGCATCACCACTACGGCAAGGTGTCGGCAGGTTGGGCGCTCGCGTTCCTTCTTCCGTTCGCGGCGTTTTACGGCATCGGGTCGGCCGGCGTGCATCTCGTGCACGCGCTGCTGGCCGAGTACATCCCCTTCATCGTGCTGCTGACGGCGCTCTTCGTGGTGGCCGGGGGCATTCACATCCGCGGCAACCTGCGCGGCACGCCGGGGCTCAACACGGCGATCCTCGCGATCGGCGCGGTCCTGGCCAGCCTGATGGGAACGACCGGCGCGTCGATGCTGCTGATCCGACCGCTGATCCGTGCCAACGACAACCGGCGGCATCGGGTGCACGTGGTCGTCTTCTTCATTTTCATCGTGTCGAATGTGGGCGGGTCGCTCACGCCGCTGGGCGACCCGCCCTTGTTCCTGGGCTTCCTGAAGGGCGTGGAGTTCTTCTGGACGGCTCGCCACATCTTCCCAGAGACGCTGTTCATCACCGGCGCGCTCCTGGCGCTGTTCCACGGGCTCGACCGGTGGTACTACCGCAAGGAGGGTGGGCTGCCGGTCGATCCAACGCCCGACACGCGCGGCATTCGATTCGAGGGCGCCGTCAACTTCTGGCTGCTGGGCGGCGTCGTCGGCCTGGTGCTGATGAGCGGGGTGTGGAAATCCCCCGTGCGCTTCGACGCCTTCGGCACCGAGCTTGGCTTGCCGGGCATCGTGCGAGACATCGGCCTGATCGCCATCACTCTGCTGTCGTTGAAGATCACAGCGCCACAGGTGCATGCCGACAACCAGTTCGGCTGGGCGCCGATGGCGGAGGTGGCCAAGCTCTTCGCCGGCATCTTTCTCACCATCATTCCGGTGATCGCGATGCTCAAGGCCGGCGCCCAGGGTCCGTTCGGCGCGATCGTCTCTGCCGTGACCCGGCCGGACGGCCAGCCCGACCCCGCGATGTACTTCTGGGCCACCGGCGTGCTGAGTTCCTTCCTGGACAATGCACCCACCTACCTGGTCTTCTTCAACACCGCGGGCGGAAACGCGCAGGCGCTCATGGGGCCGCACGCCGCCACGCTGGCCGCCATCTCGGCGGGCGCGGTGTTCATGGGGGCTAACACCTACATCGGCAATGCGCCCAACCTGATGGTCAAGGCCATCGCTGAAAGCCGGGGCGTGCGCATGCCGAGCTTCTTCGGCTACATGATGTGGTCGGGTGCCATCCTGTTGCCGCTGTTCGTCCTTTGCACCTTCATCTTCTTCCGCTGAACCATGAGCAAACCCAGAATCCTCGTCGCCCGTTCGGTCTTTCCTGAAACCATCGCGCGCCTGCAAGCCCACTTCGACGTCGAAACCAACCAGGACGACCGCGGCTGGAGCAAGGCAGAGCTGATCGACAAGCTCAAGGACAAGCAGGGCGCTTTCACGACCGGCAGCGAGCGCATCGACGCCGAGGTGCTCGCTGCCTGCCCCGAGCTCAAGATCTGCGCGAACATGGCCGTGGGCTACAACAACTTCGACGTCGACGCGATGACCGCCAAGGGCGTGCTGGCCACCAACGCGCCCGACGTGCTGACCGAAACCACCGCCGACTTCGGCTTCGCCCTGCTGATGGCGACCGCGCGCCGCATCACCGAGAGCGAGCATTTCCTGCGTGCCGGCAAATGGCAGAAGTGGAGCTACGACATGTTCGCCGGGGCCGAGGTGCACGGCAGCACGCTCGGCATCATCGGCATGGGCCGCATCGGGCAGGGCATCGCCAAGCGTGGCGCACATGGCTTCGGCATGAAAGTGGTCTATCACAATCGCTCGCGCCTCGACGCCGCGCTCGAGGCCGAATGCAAGGCAGCCTATGTCGGCAAGGAAGAGCTGCTGAAGACCGCCGATCACGTGGTGCTGGTGGTGCCTTACTCGGCGGCTTCGCACCACACCATCGGTGCACCGGAGCTGGCGATGATGAAACCCACGGCCACGCTGGTGAACATCGCGCGCGGCGGCATCGTCGATGACGTGGCATTGGCCGCGGCGCTTCGCGACAAGCGCATCGCAGCAGCCGGGCTCGACGTGTTCGAGGGCGAGCCCAAGGTGCATCCGGACCTGCTGACCGTGCCGAACGTCGTGCTCACGCCGCACATCGCGAGCGCCACCATCCCGACCCGGCGCGCCATGGCCGACCTGGCGGCGGACAACCTGATCGGCTTCCTCGTGCACGGCAAGCCGCTCACGCCCCTCAACCCTGCGGTGCTGGGAGGCAAGTAGTCGGTCATGCCCTTGCCGGAAACCTGGATCCTGGGAGGCCTGGCGGTCCTCAACCTCTTGCTGCTGCTCTGGCTGCTGCTGCGCAAGCCGGCCGCCCCCGACCAGACGGCGCTGGTCGCCACGCTGGGCGCGGCCAACGAGCGCATCGAGCGCGAACTGCGGCGAGAGATCGGCGAATCCGCCCGCGGCGCCCGGCAGGAAACCGCGCAGGCCTTCGCCACCTTCCAACAGGCACTCGTGCAGCAGGGCGCGGAGGCCACGCGCACGCAGAACGCCCAGATCGACGCCTTCGCACAGCAGCTGACCCTGCTGCAGAAGACGTTGGCCGACACACTCAACACGCAGCTGCAGGGCCTGTCGGAATCGAATGCGCGCCGGTTGGCCGAGGTGCGTTCGACCATGGAGGCGCAGCTTGCGCAACTGCAGCAGAGCAACACGGCCAAGCTCGACGAGATGCGCCAGACGGTCGACGAAAAACTGCAGAGCACGCTCGAAGCCCGGCTGGGTGAGAGCTTCAAGCAGGTGGCCGACCGGCTGGAGCAGGTGCACAAGGGCCTGGGCGAGATGCAGACGCTGGCGGTCGGCGTCGGCAACCTTCAGCGCGTGCTGACCAACGTGAAGACGCGCGGCGTCTTCGGCGAAGTGCAGCTCGAAGCCCTGCTCGAGCAGGTGCTGACGGCAGAACAGTACGCCCGCCAGGTCGAGACCAAGCCGCGCAGCGGGCAGAGGGTGGACTTCGCGATCCGCTTTCCGGGGCGCGGCAGCGAGGGCGCGCCGGTCTGGCTGCCGATCGACGCCAAGTTTCCGCGCGACGACTACGAGCGCCTGCTCGACGCGCATGAGCGTGCCGATGCCGGTGCCGCCGAGTTGGCCGCGCGCGCGCTCGAAGCGCGCATCCGCACCGAGGCCAAGTCGATCGCCGAGAACTACCTTGCCGCGCCGCACACCACCGATTTCGCGATCCTGTTCTTGCCAGTCGAAAGCCTGTACGCCGAGGTCCTGCGCCGCCCGGGCCTGATGGACGCGATCCAGCGCCAGCACCGGGTGACACTGGCAGGGCCGACCACGCTGCTGGCCATGCTCAACAGCCTGCACATGGGCTTTCGCACGCTGGCCCTGGAGCAGCAGGCGTCCGAGGTGTGGAAGGTGCTGGGCGCGGTCAAGACGGAATTCGAGCGCTACGGCGAGTGGGTGGCGCGTATCAAGGAGCAGGTGGCCAAGGCCTCCGACACGCTCGACAAGGCCGACACCCGCGCCAAGCAGATGCGCCTGGCGTTGCGCAAGGTCGAAGCGCTGCCGGAGGCGCAGTCGCAGGCCTTGCTGCCCACCTCCGACGAGGGCGACCTCGTTCCGTGACAGCTGAACTGCTTCGCCTCATCGCGGCCCAGATCTGCCTGCATGCGGCCATGGCGGGCATGCGTCTCGGCGCGCCGTTGCTGGCGCTGCAGCAGGGGCATAGCGCGGCGTCGGTCGGCATCCTGATCGCATTGTTCGCGTTGACCCAGGTCTTCCTGGCGCTGCCGGCCGGGCGGTTCGCCGACCGGCATGGGCTGAAGCGGCCGCTCGTGCTGGCCGTGGTGGCAGCGTCGGCAGGCGCGGGCGTGGCGGCCGTGCTGCCGACCTTTCCGGTGCTGTGCCTGTCGGCTCTGCTGACTGGCGGTGCCACCGGTGCGGCCGTCATCGCGCTGCAGCGGCACGTCGGGCGGGCGGCGACCAACCCGGTACAGCTGAAGCAGGTCTTCAGCTGGCTCGCCATCGCGCCCGCCGGCGCGAACTTTCTCGGTCCATTCGTGGCCGGCTTGCTCATCGACCATGCGGGGCGCTCGCCGGCCGACATGGCAGGTTTCCGCATCGCCTTCGTCACGCTGGCGCTGCTGCCGCTGGGCGGGTGGCTCTTCGCGCGTCCCACGCGCGAGCTTCCACGCGTGCCCCCGCCGGCGGATGGCATTCGGCCGCGCGCCTGGGATCTGCTGCGCGAACCCATGTTCCGCCGCCTGCTGTTCGTCAACTGGCTGCAGTCCTCCAGCTGGGACGTGCATGCTTTCGTGCTGCCGATCCTGGGCCACGAGCGTGGCATCGGCGCGTCGGTGATCGGCGCGATCCTCGGCGCCTTCGCGATCGCCGCTGCGGCGATCCGCGTCATGCTGCCGCTGGTGGCGGCGCGCGCGTCCGAGCGCAGCGTGATCGCCACGTCGGCCGTGGTCACGGCGCTGGTGTTCGCGGTTTACCCGCTGCTCACCTCGGCGTCGACGATGGCGGTCTGTTCGGTGGTGCTGGGCTTCGCGCTCGGCGCGGTACAGCCCATGGTGATGAGCATGCTCCACCAGATCACCCCCCATGCGCGGCATGGCGAGGCGCTGGGGCTGCGCCTGATGACCATCAATGCCTCGAGCGTCGTGATGCCGATGCTGTTCGGCTCGATCGGCGCGCTGATTGGAATCGCGGGCGTCTTCTGGCTCTTCGGCGGTGTGGTGGCGGTGGGCTCGCGGGCCATCTGGGGGCTGCGGGTGCCGCCGCCCCCGGCGGATCACAGCTTGTAGAAGCGCTTGATCGCGTCCCATGCGTCCTGGGGCGCGTCGACGTACTCGACCAGCCTGACATCTTCGGGCGAGATCACGCCTTCTTCTGCCAGAAAGTCGAAATTGATCAGCTGACGCCAATAGTCGGAGCCGAACAGCACGATCGGCACCGGCTTCGCCTTGCGGGTCTGCACCAGCGTGATGACCTCGAACAACTCGTCCAGCGTGCCCATGCCGCCGGGGAAGGCGACCAGCGCTTTCGCCCGCATCATGAAATGCATCTTGCGGATGGCGAAGTAGTGGAATTTGAAGCTCAACGCCGGTGTGACGTACGGGTTGGCTTCTTCCTCCATCGGCAGCGCGATCGCCAGCCCGACCGAAATGCCGCCGCCTTCGTAGGCGCCACGGTTCGCGGCCTGCATGATGCCGGGGCCGCCGCCGGTGCAGACGAAGAGCTTGTCCTGCGGCTCCTTGTCGTCGCTGTATTGAGCGACCAGCTTGCCGAAGGCGCGGGCTTTCTCGTAGTAGTGCGAGTTGCGGGCCAGCCGGCGCCAGCGCGCGGCAGCGACCGTGTCGCCGGCGGCATCGGCCTGGGCGATCAGGGCGCCGGATTCTTCCTCGCTGCGAAATCGTGCGCTGCCGAACACGACCACCGTGTTCTCGATGCCATGCGCGCGCATTTCCAGGTCGGGCTTCATCAGCTCCAGCTGCATGCGCAGGCCGCGCGTTTCGCGCCGCAGCAGGAACTCGGGGTCGGCGAAGGCCAGGCGCGAGGGGTCTGCATGCAGCGGCAGGCCCTTGTCGGCGTGTGCTTGCAGGGTGGCCCAGGCGTCGGCCAGGCGCTTGTTGTGGAGGTCGTGTGTCTGGTTGGGCATGGTCGAACTGGGAAAACGGGTATCGGATTGTGCGCGCTGCAGGATTCGCGCCCGCTGACTGAACGCATCGATGCGTCAGGCCGCAGCGTACGCAAAAAAGGCTCCCGAAGGAGCCTCTTGGCAGATGCTGCGGAGCGGGTTCGCCGCTCAGACGCGCTTGCGGTATTCACCCGTGCGGGTGTCGATTTCGATGCGGTCGCCCTGCGACACGAAGAGTGGCACGGGAACTTCGAAGCCCGTGGCGATCTTGGCGGGCTTCAGAACCTTGCCCGAGGTGTCGCCCTTGACGGCCGGCTCGGTCCAGGTGATTTCGCGCTCGACGCTGGTGGGCAGCTCTACCGAGATCGCCTTGCCGTCGTAGAACACCACTTCGACGGGCATGTTGTCTTCGAGGTAGTTGAGCGCGTCGCCCATGTTCTCGGCCTCGACCTCGTACTGGTTGTACTCGCCGTCCATGCAGACGTACATGGGGTCGGCGAAGTAGGAGTAGGTGCACTCCTTCTTCTCGAGCACGATCTGCTCCATCTTGTCGTCGGCCTTGAAGACCACTTCGGTGTTGAAGTTGGCGATCAGGCTCTTGAGCTTCATGCGTACGGTGGCGGAGTTGCGGCCGCCGCGGCTGTATTCGGTCTTGAGGACCACCATCGGGTCTTTGCCATGCATGATCACGTTGCCGGCGCGGATTTCTTGAGCGATTTTCATAGTCAGGGTCTCTGGATGTGGGCCGCTCGGCGCATCTGCAAGGCGAAAGGCCCTCGATACGTTCACCGCGGCGGGTTCAGCGGATGGCGTGGCGCGCGTTCCAAAAAGACCCGGCCCGAATCCGCAAAGCCCGCAATTCTAGCTTTTTTGGGCCACGAACTGCCGCAAGCGAGTCACAAGGCTGTCTTCGGCGAGCAGGCGTTCGCGCGCCGCGGTCACCGCGCTTCCGCACGGCGCGAGCGCCTGGGCGTCGAGCGGGGGTAGATCACCATCGGCCATGCCGTTCCACAAGTGATGCATGCGACGCAGTTCGGATGGCGCGTCCAGCCAGTCGAGGAAAGCCTCGAGCTTCTCGTGGTGGGCATCGTCGTCCTGGGGGTAGATCTGCCACACGAAAGGCGCGCCGGCCCAGATCGCGCGCACCAGCGAATCCTCGCCCCGGACGAAATTCAGGTCGCAGGCCCACAGCAGGTGATCGAACTCGTCCTGGGGCAGATAAGGCAGCCAGGTGATGGACAGCGATCCGCGCTGTGCCGGACCCTGCGGCAGCGCGCGCGTGGCGCGGCCCGCCGTCACCAGCAGCCGCGTGGGCGTGCCTGCCTGCTCGAAGCGGGCCAGCAGGGCATCGAGTGCGGCGGGTTCGTAGCAGAAGAGGCAGACCAGGCGTTCTCCGCGCCATGGAATGCCTTGCCGGGCCAGCCAGGCGGCGCGTTCGAAGCCGGCGCGGCGCGCCATCAGGTCGGGCTCGCGCAACAGTCCCCCCGTCGCATCGGTGAAGCCGGGATAAAAGAAATACTTGGTCAGTCCGGCGCCCGGTCCCTGCAAGACGGGAGAGGGCAGTCCATGCAGGCGCTCCACATAGGGTTCGGCCGACAGGTATTCCAGGTTGAGCCAGACGCGACGGGGCGCACCGGCCGGCGCCGGCTGCACGAAGCGCTCGATCAGCTCGGGCGCGGGATGGCAGCCGAAGGCTTCGATCAGCACGTCCGGCGGTGCACCGTCGGACGCTTCCCTCCGTGCCAAAGCCGGCGTCCAGTCGACGACGCGAACGCTCGGGTGGCCGGCGGGCGCCATCCAGTCCAGCATCGAAGGGTCGTCGATCCACAGCCGCACTGCGTCGCCCGCCGTCGCCAGACCGCGCGCCAGACGCCAGCACACGCCGGCGTCGCCGTGGTTGTCGATGACCTTGCAGAAAATGTCCCAGCGCATCGCGGGGTACTCTACAGCCCGACGCGGCGGGCCACTCGCGCCGCCTCGGCACAATAGCGCCCCGATGTCAGACATGCATTCCGATCAACTGCTCAGCGAAGTGGCGGCGCTGCCGCAGCTGCCGGGCGTCTACCGCTATTTCGACGCCGCGGGCGCTGTGCTCTACGTGGGCAAAGCGCGCAACCTGAAAAGGCGGGTCGCCAACTACTTCCAGAAGAACCACGCCGGCACCCGCATCGGCCACATGATCTCGAAGATCGCGCGCATGGAGACGACGGTGGTGCGCTCCGAGGCGGAAGCGCTGCTGCTCGAGAACAACCTGATCAAGTCGCTCAAGCCGCGCTACAACATCCTGTTCCGCGACGACAAGAGCTATCCCTACCTCAAGATCGCATCGCACACCTTTCCCCGCCTCGCCTATTACCGTGGCTCAGTGGACCGCAAGCATCGGTACTTCGGCCCCTATCCGAGCGCCTGGGCGGTCAAGGAGTCGATCCAGCTGCTGCAGAAGGTTTTCAAGCTGCGCACCTGCGAGGACACCGTGTACGCCAACCGCACGCGGCCCTGCCTGCTGTTCCAGATCAAGCGATGCTCCGGGCCGTGCGTCGGCTACGTCACGCCCGAGGCCTATTCGCAGGACGTCGCCAATGCCGAGGCCTTTCTGCTCGGCGACACGCAGGCCGTGCTGTCGCAGCTCGAGGCGCGGATGATGGCGCACTCGGAAAAGCTCGAGTTCGAGCAGGCGGCCGAGTTGCGCAACCAGATGTCGGCGCTGTCTCGCGTGCTGCACCAGCAGTCGATCGAGATCGCCTCCGACAAGGACGTCGACATCCTGGCCGTCAAGGTGCAGGGCGGCAAGGCCTGCGTCAACCTGGCGATGGTGCGCGGCGGCCGGCACCTGGGCGACCGCGCCTACTTTCCGGTGCATGTGGAAGACGCGGCACAGATGCTGGCCGGCGCGGATGCCGAGGGCGAGGAAAGCCCCGAGGCCTTCGGATCGGTCGAGACGCAAGTGCTGGAGGCCTTCGTCGCGCAGCATTACATCGACGTGCCCGTGCCGCCCACACTGGTGCTGAGCGAGCAGGTCGGCCGCGAGTTGATCGAGGCCGTGGCGCAGCAGGCCGGCACGCGGGTGACGGCCGTGTTCCAGCCGCGCGAGCAGCGCCGGCATTGGCTGGAGATGGCGCAGACCAACGCAGGTCTTCAGCTGGCGCGGCTGCTGGCCGAGGAAGGCTCGCAGCAGGCCCGCACGCGTGCACTCGTCGACGCGCTGGAGCTGGCGCCCGACGACCTGGACAACTTCCGTGTCGAGTGCTTCGACATCTCGCACACGGCCGGTGAAGCGACGCAGGCCTCTTGCGTCGTGTTCGAACACCACACGATGCAGAACCGTGAGTACCGGCGCTACAACATCGATGGCATCACGCCGGGCGACGACTATGCAGCGATGCGCCAGGTACTGCAGCGGCGCTACGGCAAGCTCGCCGAGGCGATGGCCGCCGAGACCGACGCGCCGCCTGCCGGCGATGCGGCAGGTGCGGGAGCCGACGCAGCGACCGGGACGCGCGGCGCGCGCATGCCCGATCTGGTCCTGGTCGACGGTGGCAAGGGACAGGTCTCGATGGCGCGCGAAGTGTTCGGTGAATTGGGACTGCCGCTGTCGCTGATCGTCGGAGTGGAAAAGGGCGAGGGGCGCAAGGTCGGCCTGGAAGAGCTGGTGTTCGCCGACGGCCGCGAGAAGGTGTACCTCGGCCGCGATTCGGCCGCGCTGATGCTGGTGGCCCAGATTCGCGACGAAGCGCACCGCTTCGCCATCACCGGCATGCGCGCCAAGCGCGCCAAGGTGCGGGTCGGCGGCAGCCAGCTCGAGGACATCCCCGGCATCGGACCCAAGCGCCGCGCGCGCCTGTTGCAGCGCTTCGGCGGCATCCGCGGCGTGGCGGCGGCGAGCGTGGAGGACATCGCATCGGTCGACGGCATCGCCATGGATCTGGCCGAAGAGATCTATCGCGCTCTTCATTGACCTCGCGTGCCGGCGCGATCCGGCCGCATGACACAATCCGCCGCATGTTCTGGACGCTCCCCACCATCATGACCTGGACGCGCATCGTCGCGATTCCGCTGATCGTGGGTGTGTTCTACCTGCCGGTGAACGAGCCGACGCGCAACCTGGTCGCCACGGTGATGTTCATCGTGTTCGCGGCCACCGACTGGCTCGACGGCTATCTCGCACGCCGCCTCAACCAGACATCGGCCTTCGGCGCCTTCCTCGATCCGGTGGCCGACAAGTTTCTGGTGTGCGCTTCCTTGCTGGTGCTGGTGCACCTGAACCGCGCCGACGTGTTCGTGGCCCTGATCATCATCGGTCGCGAGATCGCCATCTCGGCGCTGCGCGAATGGATGGCGCAGATCGGCGCCGGCAAGAGCGTCGCGGTGCACATGATCGGCAAGGTCAAGACCGTGGTGCAGATGGTGGCGATTCCATTCCTGCTCTTCCATGGCACGCTGTTCGGCGTGATCGACACCGGGCTCTGGGGCCAGTGGCTGATCTGGATCTCGGCCGTGCTCACCGTCTGGTCGATGGTGTACTACCTGCAGAAGGCGATCCCAGAGATCCGGGCCCGGGCCAAATGACGGCTGCAGCCGCTCCCGCCTCGGGATGGGTGCGGGCCATGCCGGCCGTGTTCGTGCTGATCTGGAGCACCGGATTCATCGTGGCGCGTTACGCGATGCCGTATGCGCCGCCGCTCAAGTTCCTGGCCGTTCGCTATGCGCTGTCGGTTCTGTGCTTCCTGGTGTGGGTGCGGCTCGCGCGCGTGAGCTGGCCGCGCGAGCGTGCGCAGTGGGGGCACCTGGCGGTCACCGGCATCCTGATGCAGGCGGGCTACTTGGGCGGTGTCTGGGCCGCGGTGCGTGCAGGCATGGGGTCGGGCCTGGTCGCGCTGCTGGTCGGCATCCAGCCGGTTCTTACCGCGGTCTGGCTGTCGATGCGCGGCGGTGCGATCAATGGTCGACAGTGGGCGGGCCTGGCGCTGGGCTTCGCCGGGCTGGTGCTGGTGGTGCTGCGCAAACTGGAGCAGGGCGGCGAAGTCAGTGCGCTGAACATGAGCCTGGCGGTGATGGCGCTGTTGTCCATCACGGCCGGCACCCTGTATCAAAAGCGCTTCGTCGCGCCCTGCGATGTGCGCGCCGCGGGCGCCATCCAACTCGCGGCCGCTTTCGTGGCCAGCGTGCCCTTCGCCTTGCTCGAAGCGGACTCTGTCCAGTGGAACGCCTACTCGATCGGCGCGATGGCGTGGTCTGTACTGGCGCTCTCGCTGGGCGGGAGCTCGCTGCTCTACATGTTGATCCAGCGTGGCACCGCCACGGCCGTGACCAGCCTGCTCTACCTCGTGCCGCCCTGCACGGCCTTGATGGCCTGGCTGCTGTTCGCGGAGCCTGTCACCGTGCCGACGCTGATCGGCATCGGCATGACGGCGGTCGGCGTGAGTCTGGTCGTGCGCGGCGAGCGTTGAGTCGAGCGATTCCTGGCTCTCAGGCCTTCACAGACCCTCGGCGCCGTCTGGCTTCAGGCATGGGCTGCCACGGCTCGTGCCTGAACTGCTCGGCGAGGAAGTCGACCAGCAGACGAACACGCCGTGGCGTCTTGGGTTGCCAGGGTGCAAGCCACTGGATGTCGGCGTCCGGCATGGACAGCCGTGGCAGCACCTGGATGAGCTCACCCGATGCCAACTGCGGCGCGATGTCCCAAAGACTGCGCAGCACGATCCCTTGGCCGGCCAGGCACCAGTCACGCACCAGTTCTCCCGAGTTGCTGCACAAGGGGCCGCTGACTTGCACGCGCACGGGTTGCCGCGTCTGCGCGTCGTTCAAGGTCCAGACGTCGAAGCGCCGGGCCGCGGCGCTTTCGTTCTCCTGCACGACCAGGCAGTCATGGTTCGCCAGCGCCGCTGCATCGGCGGGGGCGCCACGCTGCTGCAGGTAGGCCGGGGAAGCCGCCAGCACACGCTGGTTGCGGGCCAGCCGCCGCGCGACCCAGTCGCCTGCATGCCGCTGCGGCGCAGACCACAGCCACACTGCGCCGTCGTAGCCTTCCGCGCCGAGATCGGGCAGGCGCTCGGTGAGCCGCAACTCGACCTGAAGTGCAGGGTAGCGTTCGCGAAACCGGGCGAGGGCGGGGCCCACCCAACGCCGACCGAAGCCGAAGGTGGCCGCGATGCGCAGCGCGCCGCGCGGCTCGTTCTGCCGTTCGCTCAGCTCAGCTTCGAGTGCTGCGAAGCCTGCCAGCAGGCGCTCGGCGTGCATGCACACGGCTTCGCCTTCGGCCGTGAGGTTCAGCCTGCGGGTGGTGCGTTCGAACAGGCGATGGCCGAGCCGCTGCTCCAGCGCGGCCAAGCGCTTGGTGATGGCCGAAGGCACCACGTCCAACGCCTGGGCCGCGCCGGCGAGGCTGCCGGTGTTGCGGACTGACAAGACCAGCTCCAGGTCGCCACGTTCCATTCGTTCCTCCTTGGAAAGAGTCGATTCTCCAATTGTTTCTTGATGGCCTCCGGCGTGCAACGCACAATCGCCAGATGCAAACCGGCTTTACTCCCTTCGATGTCACGCGAGACGGTGTTCGCCTGCACGGCCGCATCGGGGGAAGCGGCCCTCCCGTGCTGATGCTGCATGGCCATCCGCAGACGCTGACGATCTGGCACCGTGTGGCTCCGAAGCTGGCGGAGCGCTTCACGCTCGTGATGGTCGATCTGCGCGGTTATGGCGATTCAGGCCGGCCGCAAGCGGATGCCGAGCATCTGGTCTACAGCAAGCGCGAGATAGCCTTGGACGCGATGGCCGTGATGTCGCACCACGGTTTCGACCGCTTCCAGGTGCTGGCACACGATCGCGGCGCGCGCGTCGCGCATCGACTTGCTGTGGATCATCCGGACGCCGTCGAGCGGCTGATGCTGCTGGACATCGCACCCACGCTGGCGATGTACGAGCGCACCTCCGAAGCCTTTGCACGTGCCTATTGGCATTGGTTTTTTCTGATCCAGCCATCGCCGCTGCCCGAGGCCTTGATCGAGTCCGACCCGGTGCGCTACGTGCGCAGCGTCATGGGGAGCCGTCATGCGGGCCTGGCGCCTTTTGCGCCCGAAGCCATGGCCGAGTACGAGCGTTGCGCAGCGATTGCCGGCACCGCGCGCGGCATGTGCGAGGACTACCGCGCCTCGGCGACCATCGATCTCGAACACGACCGCGCCGACGTCGCTTCGGGCCGGCGCGTTACGCAGCCGCTGCGCGTGCTGTGGGGCGAGCACGGCGTCGTGGGACGCTGCTTCGACGTGCTTGCGCTATGGCGCGAAAGGGCGCGGCATGTGTCGGGTGCTGCGCTCCCGTGCGGTCACTACATTCCCGAGGAAGCGCCCGAGGCACTGGCCGAGGAAGCGCTCCGATTTTTTCAATGACCCCCATCCGCCATCAGACAAGGAAGACACCATGAGCAGCAAGAAGCGCATCGCCGTGATCGCCGGCGACGGCATCGGCAAGGAAACCATGCCCGAGGGGCTGCGCGTGCTCGACGCAGCAGGCCGTAAATTCGGCATCGACCTGCAGTTCGACACCTTCGATTTCTCGAGCTGGGACTACTACGAGAAGCACGGCAAGATGCTGCCGGACAACTGGAAAGACCAGATCGGCGGGCACGATGCGATCTACTTCGGCGCGGTGGGCTGGCCCGAGAAGATCGCCGATCACGTGTCGCTGTGGGGTTCGCTGTTGCTGTTCCGCCGCGAGTTCGACCAGTACATCAACTTGCGGCCGGCGCGCCTGATGCCCGGCATCATCGCGCCGGTGGTGCGGCGCGACGGCACGCCGCGGCAGCCTGGCGAAATCGACATGTACATCGTGCGCGAGAACACCGAGGGCGAGTACTCGAGCATCGGCGGGCGCATGTACGAAGGCACAGCGCGCGAGATCGTCATTCAGGAAACGGTGATGTCGCGCACGGGCGTGGACCGCGTGCTGAAGTTCGCCTTCGAACTCGCGCAGTCGCGGCCGAAGAAGCACTTGACCAGTGCCACCAAGTCGAACGGCATCTCGATCACCATGCCGTACTGGGACGAACGCGTGGCCGCGATGGGCGCGAACTATCCAGGCGTCAAGCTCGACAAGTTCCACATCGACATCCTCACGGCGCACTTCGTGCAGCGTCCCGATTTCTTCGACGTGGTGGTGGCGAGCAACCTGTTCGGCGACATCCTGTCCGACCTGGGCCCGGCCTGCACCGGCACGATCGGCATCGCGCCGAGCGCCAATCTCAACCCGGAGCGCACCACGCCTTCGCTGTTCGAGCCGGTCCACGGCTCGGCCCCGGACATCGCGGGCAAAGGCATCGCCAATCCGATCGGGCAGATCTGGTGCGGCGCGATGATGCTGGAGTTCCTCGGCCATCGCGACGCGCACGATGCGATCCTCGCGGCCATCGAGAAGGTGCTGGCGCCCGCGAGCGGCGCACCACGCACGCCGGACATCGGCGGCACCGCGAGCACGTCGGACCTCGGCCGCGCGATCGCAGAAGCGCTCTGAAAGCCGGCCCTCGGGAAGGGGCTCGCGAAACGCAACTAGAATCGCGGTCCTCGCTGCGCCACACGGGTCAGTGTCGTATTGACACCCTGTGGACCAGTGGTTGTAATCCTTGTCGGCAGTGCGCTGCCGGCGCGTCAGATCTGCCATCCATCACCTCCATGAACCCCGCGGCACCGTCGCGGGGTCGGCATTTTGTCTGACGCTACCCGATCAACTATCTTTTCCTACAAGGGGTCCTTGTGAACAAAACCGAACTGATTGAGCACATCGCAAAGAACGCCGACATCTCCAAGGCCGCTGCAACCCGCGCCCTCGAGTCGACCATCGGCGCCATCCGCACCACGCTCAAGAAAGGTGGCTCGGTCTCGCTCGTCGGTTTCGGTACTTTCGCTGTCGGTAAACGTGCTGCGCGCACGGGTCGCAATCCGCGCACCGGCGACGCGATTAAAATCAAGGCCGCCAAGATTCCCAAGTTTCGCCCCGGCAAGGCGCTGAAAGATGCGCTGAACTGACAGACGGTTTTACGGTTGGGTGCTTAGCTCAGTTGGTAGAGCGGCGCCCTTACAAGGCGTAGGTCGGGGGTTCGAGCCCCTCAGCACCCACCAACCGATGCAAAGGCGAACAATCAGTTCGCCTTTTTTGTTTTTCGCTAGAGAGATTTCCATCCATGTTCGATTCGTTCCGGAAGCACAACAAGATCCTGATGGCCATCTTGTTCCTGTTGATCGTGCCTTCATTCGTGGTCGTCGGCGTGCTGGACCGCTACACCGGCGGCAACGACAAGGGTGAGAAAGTTGCCAGCGTCGCAGGCGACGGCATTCGGCGCCCGGACTGGGACACGCAGCATCGCAACGATGTCGATCGCATCCGTCAGCAGCGGCCGGACGTGAATCCGTCGATGTTCGACACCGAGTCCGAACGCTACGCCACGCTCGAGCGCATGGTTCGCGATCGCGTGCTGGCAGCGGCAGCGGCGCAAGACCACTTCGTCGTGACGGAGCAGCGGCAGCTGGAATTGTTCCAGAACGACCCGGCCCTGGCGACCTTCGTGACAACGAAGAACGGCAAGCCGGAATTCGATCGCGAGCTGTTCTTTCGCGCCACGGGCATGACGCCTCAGCAGCACCAGGATGCGCTGATCGCGCAGATGACGCGCCAGCAGGTGCTCAAGGGCATCTCCGACACGGGTTTCGCGACGCCGGCGCAGGCTGCGCCCACGCTCAATGCGTTCTATGACCGGCGCGAAATTCAGGTTGCGCGTTTCGCACCGGGCGACTTCACGAGCAAGGTGACCGTGAGCGACGCCGACCTCGAGGCCTATTACAAGCAGCACGTCGCGCAGTTCCAGTTGCCGGAGCAAGCCAGCATCGAATACCTGGTGCTGGACCTCGACACTGCCAAGAAGAACATCGCGGTGAACGAGGCGGACCTTCGCACTTACTACGAGCAGAACACCGCACGCTTCGGCACGAAAGAAGAGCGGCGAGCCAGCCACATCCTGATCGGGGCGGCGTCGAGCGCGCCTGCGGCCGACCGCGAAAAGGCACGCGCGAAGGCGCAGGAATTGCTCGCCGAGGTGCGCAAGACGCCCGGCAGCTTTGCCGAGCTCGCACGCAAGAACTCGCAGGATCCGGGATCGGCTGAGAAGGGCGGCGATCTTGATTTCGTGACCCGCGGCGCGATGGTGAAGCCATTCGAGGATGCGATGTTCGCGCTCAAAAAAGGCGAGATCAGCGATGTGGTGGAGTCCGAGTTCGGCTATCACATCATTCAGCTCAACGACATCAAGCCAGCGGTCGCGCCGCCCTTCGAGCAGGTGCGCGCGAAGATCGAGGACGAGGTGCGCAGCCAGCAGGCGACGCAGGAATTCGCCAAGGCGGCCGAGAGCTTCACAGATGCCGTCTACCAGCAGCCCGAGAGCCTCAAGGCTGCGGCGGAGAAGCTCAAGCTCACGATTCGCACGGCCGACAAGGTGGCGCGCACGCCGGCGCCTGGAGCGACAGGTGCATTGGCCAGTGCCAATTTCTTGAACGCGCTGTTCGCGCCCGATTCGCTTGAACGCAAGCACAACACGGAGGCGATCGAGATCGGGCCGAACCAGCTCGCGTCGGGGCGTGTCATTCAATACACGGCGGCGCGCGCGCAGCCTTTCGAGGAGGTCAAGGACAAGGTGAAAGCGCAGTTGGTCGCCGAGCGTGCTTCCGCACTGGCGAAGACCGAAGGCGAGTACAAGCTCGTTGCTTGGCAATCCAATGCGGCAGGCGCCAATTTCGGCGCTGCCGTGACGGTGTCACGTCTCGATGCCCAATCGCAGCCGACTCCTGTGATCGAAGGCGCATTGCGCGCAGATCCTACGAAGCTGCCCACGCTGGTCGGGGTGGATTTGGGAGTGCAGGGCTACGCGGTCGTGCGTGTGGTCAAGGAAGTGCCGCGCACGGCGCCGGCGCCTGAGGTGGCGCAACAGGAAGCCCAGCAGTACGCCATGGCAGCCGCCGCTGCGGAGACTGCCGCTTACTACGACCTGCTCAAGAAGCGGCTCAAAGCCGAAGTTTTGGTGCCCCGGCCTGCAGATTCGGGCATCACTGTCGGAAGGTAGCTTTTTTCAAGCTACAATTGCCGGCTCTACGGTGGCTGTAGCTCAGTTGGTAGAGTCCCAGATTGTGATTCTGGTCGTCGTGGGTTCGAGTCCCATCAGCCACCCCAAGATTTCTCACAAAGCGCCGGTCATTCGACCGGCGTTTTTTTTTGCTGCGCGACGGCTTCTTTCAGCGCCGTATTCGACGGGTCTTGCGGCAATATGAAGTTGAATTAGAATTCGGGCTTTCCAATTTGGAGGAACTTGCACCGATGGCCTCTACACTTGCCGACATCAATTCTCAGATCAAGAAGCACGATGAGCAGATCGCCCAATTGCGCAAGCAAGCGGAGGATCTTCGCAATCAGGAGCGTGCGGGCGTGATCGAAGAGCTTCGTAAAAAGATCGCGGAATACGGCCTGTCCGCTGCAGATCTTAAACTCGCATCTCGGGGCGGCAGAAAGTCTGTCGCGGCTGTTGCGGTCAAGTCCGCTGCGAAGTACCGCAGCCCCAATGGCGAAACCTGGTCAGGTGGCCGAGGCCGCAAACCTCGTTGGATCACGGAAGCACTGGCAGCCGGCAAGCCTTTGTCGGATTTCGAGATCCGTTAGGCGCAGGCGCTTTGTGATTCCATAGAAATGCCCGCTTAGCGGGCTTTTCTTATTGATCGGCTCGCCCCTTCTCTTCAGTTGACCAGCACGAGCTTGCCCTTGACCGCCCGCGAGCCCATGTGGGCGTAGGCGGCCTTCAGATCC
Organism: Variovorax sp. KK3; assembly: GCF_001984055.1. Taxonomy (GTDB): domain Bacteria; phylum Pseudomonadota; class Gammaproteobacteria; order Burkholderiales; family Burkholderiaceae_C; genus Variovorax. The sequence goes on along the minus strand of NZ_LYVO01000013.1, from coordinate 80,971 downwards.
GACATCGGGACGGTGCTGTCGATCACAGGCTTGATCTTGCCCTGCCCGTACCACTTGGCCAATTCCGCCATCATCGAGGCGTTGGCTTTTGGCTCGCGCTTCGCGAAATCGCCCCAGAACACGCCAACCAGAGACGCGCCTTTGAGAAGCATCAAATTCAGCGGCAACGACGGAATGGGTCCCGAGGCGAATCCGACCACCAGATAGCGGCCGCGCCAACCGATGGAACGGAATGCCGGTTCCGCGAAATCGCCACCCACCGGGTCGTAAATCACGTCGGGGCCTTTGCCGCCGGTCGCTGCCTTGATGGCGTCGCGAAAGCCCCCAGAAAGCGTGTGCGTCGTGTAGTTGATCGTGTCGTCGGCGCCAATGGATTTGCACAGGTCGCATTTTTCGTCGGTGGAGGCCGCCGCGATCACTTTGGCGCCTGCGGCCTTGGCAATTTGAATCGCTGCAGTGCCGACGCCACCTGCCGCCCCAAGAATCAACACGGTTTCTCCGGCCTTCAGCTGTGCCCGGTCCATCAATGCATGCCACGACGTGGCGTAAATCATGATGAAGGCGGCAGCATCGACGTAACCAAAGCCCTCGGGCAAAGGCATGCAAAGCGCTGCCGGTGCAAGCGTATGGGTGCCGAACCCACCGGTTCCCGACAGGCATGCTACGTTCTGACCCGGTCGAAGGTGGGTGACGCCTTCTCCCACGGCCGCGACCACGCCTGCGTATTCGGAACCGGGCACGAAAGGCAGCTGTGGCTTGATCTGATACTTGTTCTGGACGATGAGCAGATCGGGAAAGTTCAGGCTTGCTGCCTTGATTTCGATCAGCACCTGGCCCGCCCCCGGCGTCGGCGTCGGCAGTTCTTTCCAGGTCAGCGCATCGACGCCGGTCGGGTTTTCGCAGAGCCATGCGTGCATGCTCGGGTCTCCTTGGGTTGGAAATGACGGGGGTCTTGGGTGGCGGCCATGATAGGCGGGACCCCAATCGGGCATTGTCCCTGCCGTGACGTACCCGCCGCCTACAATCGCGCGCACTACCAACGCCATGAAGATACTGATTTCGAACGACGATGGCTTTCAGGCCCCGGGCATCGTGGCGCTCCACGATGCGCTCAAGGACATGGCGGACGTCGAAGTCGTGGCACCGGAGCACAACAACAGCGCCAAGTCGAATGCGCTCACGCTTGCTGCGCCGCTCTATGTGCACAAGGCGCACAACGGCTTTCGATACGTGACCGGCACGCCGGCCGATTGTGTGCACATCGCTCTCAAGGGACTGCTCGACTATCGTCCCGACCTCGTGGTCTCCGGCATCAACAATGGCGCGAACATGGGCGACGACACCATCTATTCGGGCACGGTCGGCGCAGCCATGGAAGCCTATCTTTTCGGCATTCCGGCGATCGCTTTCTCGCAGATCGAGAAGGGGTGGGCGCATGTAGATGCGGCAGCTCGCGTCGCGCGTCAACTGGTCGAACAGGTCGAGCGAGAGCGCATGCTCGAGGGCCCGACTTTCCTGCTCAACGTCAACGTGCCGAACCTGCCCTTCGAGCAACTCAAGCCGGTCAAGGTCTGTCGCCTCGGGCGGCGGCACGCTGCAGAGAAGGTGATCACGCAGGACAGCCCGCGAGGCGAGACCATGTATTGGATCGCCGCCGCCGGCGGCGCCAAGGACAGCGGCGAAGGCACCGATTTTCACGCCGCGGCCGCCGGCCACATCGCGCTGACACCACTGCAGATCGACCTGACGGATCATGCTCACCTGGACCAGTGGCGCGCCACGGTTGCTCGGCTGGCGGAGCGCCCCTGACCATGGCGAGTCAACGGCCGGGGTTTCCCGTGCGGCTCACGCCTACCGCTTCGGCTGCGACACGCGGACGAACGTCGGCTGTTCCTGCCAAGCCGATCGTCGTGCAGGCGGCTCCGTCCATGGCGTCCGAAGCAATTCGGGCGCGAATGGTGCAGCGCTTGGCCGCGCAGGGCATCAGCGACCCGCGCGTGAGGCGTGCGATGAGCGCCGTCGAGCGGCATCGTTTCGTGGACAGCGCCTTGGTCAATCAGGCGTATGAGGACACCAGCCTTCCCATCGGACTTGGACAGACCATCTCGAAGCCGAGCGTCGTGGCGCGGATGATCGAGTTGCTGCTGGGCGCTCCAGCGTTGGTGAACAAGCCGGCAGACAAACTTGGACGTGTGCTCGAGATCGGCACCGGTTGCGGTTATCAGGCTGCGGTGCTGAGTCACGTCGCGTCCGAGGTGTACAGCATCGAGCGCCTGCGTGGGCTGCACGAACGTGCACGCGCCAACCTCCGACCGTTTCGTCTGGCCACGGTCCATCTGTTGCTGGGCGACGGTATGGTGGGCTTTGCCAAGGGTGCTCCCTATGCGGGCATCATCGCCGCGGCAGGCGGTGAGGCGGTACCGGATACCTGGCTCGCGCAGTTGGCCGTGGGAGGGCGCATCGTCGCGCCGACCCAATCCGCCACCGGTGGGCAGGCGCTTGTCGTCATCGACAAGACGGCACGCGGAGTCGACCGGCGCGTTCTTGAGGCGGTCCACTTTGTCCCCCTAAAATCGGGGATTGCTTGAAGGAAGAACACATGCAGGGTTTTGGCAATCGGGGCTGGCTTGCCGGCGGGATGCTGGTGGTCGCACTCTTGATTGCGGGATGTGCCGCGAAGCGCGGTCCCGTCCCAGTGGAAGACCGCGGAACGATGGTCAGCACGCCGGCAACGACGACGCCCGGCACGGCCCCAGGCGTTCCGCCCATCACGACCGACGCATCGGGCAAGCCGCTGCCGGGCATCGAGAACTACGGCAAGCCGGGCTACTACGCCGTGCGTCCCGGCGACACCATTCGGCGAATCGGCACGGAGACCGGTCAGAACTGGCGTGATATCGCGCGCTGGAACAACCTCGACAATCCCGATCTCATCGAAGTGGGCCAGGTGCTTCGTGTGATTCCGCCTGTCGGCGGAGCGACGCCGGCCGTTGTGGCGGATGCGGGCAAGACTACCGCACCTGCAACGGCCGCGACCCCCACGCCGGGTGCCAGCGCGCCTGCGCCGGCACCAGCTGCGAGTGCAGCCGCGAGGCCGACTCCCTCCATCGTCACGGCATCGCCTGCGACGCCGGCGGCAACTGCATCGGGCGACGAAGACGTGGGTTGGATCTGGCCCGCGCAGGGCTCGCTGATCGCGGGCTTCGACGAGGCCAAGAACAAGGGCTTGGACATCGGCGGCAAGGCCGGTGATTCGGTGATCGCTGCTGCCGATGGACGGGTCGTCTATGCTGGGGCGGGCCTGCGCGGCTACGGCAACCTCATCATCCTGAAGCACAACAACACTTATCTCACCGCCTATGCCCACAACCGCACGCTGCTGGTGAAGGAAGACCAGTCCGTGCAGAAGGGCCAGAAGATCGCCGAGATGGGCAGCAGCGACGCGGACCGCGTGAAGCTGCATTTCGAGATTCGTCGGCAGGGCAAGCCCGTCGATCCGGCGCGCTATCTGCCCGCCCGCTAGGACCATGCATGGCCGCTTCTCGCCTGCGCCGCACTCAAGTCGTGCGGCGCGCGGCGGGCGGCAACGGTAGTGTGTCGGCCTTCGATGCTCACGGGCAGGGCGGCGACTCGGACAACACCTCGGAGCGCGCCGAACCGGACGACGTTCGCGAGTTCGGGCGAAGTGGTGCCCCGCTCGAAGCCGGCGAGGGCGGTGACTCGCTGACGCTCTACCTGCGCGAGATCCGGCGCACCGAGCTGTTCACTCCCGACGAAGAATTCAGGACCGCTTGCGCAGCACGCAGCGGTGACTTTGCTGCGCGGCAGTCGATGATCGAGCACAACCTCCGGCTGGTGGTCAACATCGCCAAGGGCTATCTGGGGCGAGGCGTGCCGTTGGCGGACTTGATCGAGGAAGGCAACCTCGGCCTGATGCATGCGATCAACAAGTTCGAACCCGAAAGAGGGTTTCGCTTCTCGACCTATGCGACCTGGTGGATCCGGCAATCCATCGAGCGCGCTGCGATGATGCAGGCGCGTGCCATCCGCTTGCCGGTGCACGTTGTGCGCGAACTGCAGCAAGTGTTGCGAGCGCGGCGCACGCTGGAGGGGGACGCCGAATTTGTCGCTCGTCGCCCCGATGGTGTGCGGGTCGAAGATGTCGCCGCGTTGCTGGGGCGTGAGGTTCAGGCCGTGGCGGATCTGATGGCGCTGGCAGAAGCGCCACGTTCACTCGACGCGGGCAGCGAGCGCAGCGAGGACAGCTTCAGCCTGGCCGATACGGTGGCGTCCGAAGATGAACACAGCGACCCCACCGGCATCACGCAGACGCACGAGGTCGAGAAACTGCTCGATCAATGGATTCTTGCATTGAGCGAGCGCGAGCGGGAGGTTCTCCAAGGCCGCTACGGTCTGCATGACCGTGATCCTGAAACGCTAGAGGTGCTGAGTGTCCGACTGGGCCTCACGCGCGAACGCGTACGTCAGATCCAGAACGAGGCCTTGGCGAAGATGAGAAGGCAACTAGCCCGGGCCGGCGTGCATCGAGACGCTTTGCTTTGAGTGCTGGCGGAGGCAGGAGGCGCCGCACTGAGACAATCGTCGAATGACGGATTCGATACAAACTAAAAAGGCCGGGCTGCACCTCCACGACGACGAATGGTTGCAGGTCGAGTCGCTGGACCTCGACGCCCAGGGTGTGGCGCACAAGGCCAATGGCATGGTGGTGTTCATCGAGGGCGCTCTGCCTTTCGAGGAAGTGCAACTCAACGTGCATCGCCGCAAGAACAACTGGGAGCAGGGCACTGTGACGGCCATCCGCAAGGAGTCATCGCAGCGCGTGCGCCCTGGGTGCCCGCATTTCGGGTTGCACGCGGGCGCTTGTGGTGGCTGCAAGATGCAGCACCTGGATGCGGTGGCGCAGGTGGCAGTGAAGCAACGGGCGCTCGAGGACAACCTGTGGCATCTCGGCAAGGTGCGGCCCGAGAGTATGCTGCGCCCCCTTGAAGGGCCGACCTGGCATTACCGTTATCGAGCCCGGCTGTCGGTGCGTCATGTGGTCAAGAAGGGCACGGTGCTGATCGGCTTTCATGAGCGCAAGAGCCGATATCTCGCCGACATGCAGGTGTGCCCGGTCCTGCCGGCACGTGTCAGCGGCATGTTGATGCCCCTGCGCGCGCTTATCGGGTCGATGGACGCCCGAGATACTTGTCCGCAGATCGAGCTTGCGTGTGGCGAAGGGCCAGATGGCGCTGAACTTGGTGTCATTGCACTGGTCCTCAGGCATCTGGAGCCCTTGTCCGATCATGACTTGGCTCGACTGAAACGCTTCGCGGCCGCGCATGAGGGTGTGCAATGGTGGCTGCAGCCGAAGGGGCCGGAGACGGTGCACCTGCTCGAACCGAACGACGCCGCCATGCTGGCCTATCGGCTGCCCGAATTCGGCGTCACGATGCCCTTCAAGCCGACCGATTTCACTCAGGTCAACGCGCATATCAACCGCGTGCTCGTCAGTCGAGCGCTGCGGCTGCTAGATGTGCAGCCGAACGAGCGCGTCATCGACTGGTTTTGTGGGCTGGGCAACTTCACGCTTCCGCTGGCGACCCGCGCGCGCGAGGTGCTTGGGATCGAGGGCAGCGAGGCGTTGGTGTCTCGGGCCACGGAAAATTTCGAGCGCAACAAGGCCGCTGTCCCAAGCCGAGGCGCGCTGGCTCCCACGACTTTTGTCGCACGCAATTTGTTCGAGATCACGCCCGAGATGCTGGTGGCGGACGGCGTCGCGGACCGGTGGCTGGTCGACCCACCACGCGAAGGCGCGTTTGCGTTGGCCAAAGCGCTGGCCGATCTGCATCAACAGAACGATCCGTCGAAGGACGGCTGGTCGCCACCGCAGCGCATCGTCTATGTGAGCTGCAACCCGTCGACGCTGGCACGCGATGCTGGCCTGCTGGTCCATCAGGCGGCGTACCGTTGCACATTCGCCGGTGTTGTGAACATGTTTCCTCACACGGCGCACGTGGAGTCGATCGCGGTATTCGACCGGGCATGAGAAAGGGGCCCGTAGGCCCCCTTTGCGAACGTTTGGCGACTGGCGCTCAGTCGCGCTCGCCACCGAAGATGCCAAGCAGCGCCAACAAGCTCTGAAACACGTTGAACATGTCCAGGTACAACGAAAGCGTGGCGCTGATGTAGTTGGTTTCGCCGCCGTCCATGATCTGCTTGAGGTCGTAGAGCATGTAGGCAGAGAAGATGCCGATTGCCGCGACCGAGATGGCCAGCATGCCGGCGCTGGAGCCCACGAAGACGTTGATGACCGCGCCGACCATCAGCACCAGGGCGCCGACGAACAACCACTTGCCCATGCCCGAAAGATCGCGCTTGATCACCGTGGCCAGCGAGGCCATGACGAAGAACACGCCCGCCGTACCGCCGAAGGCGGTCATGATGAGCTCGGAGCCGTTCTTGAAACCGAGCACCATGGCGATCAATCGCGACAGCATCAGCCCCATGAAGAAGGTGAAGGCCAGAAGAACAGGAACGCCTGCAGCCGAGTTCTTGGTCCTTTCGATGGCGAAGATGAAGCCGAAAGCGCCACCCAGAAAGACGATGAGGCCCAGGCCACCGCTCAGCGAGCGCGTGATGCCGGTTGCGACGCCGAGCCATGCACCGAGCACGGTTGGCAGCAGGCTCAGGGCGAGCAGCCAGTAGGTGTTGCGCAGCACGCGCTGACGATCTGCTTGCTGCAGCGTCTGGCCGTAGCCGACGGAAGTGTCGAGGGTGTTGACGCGGTCGTTCATTGCTGAAGCTCCTGGTGGTAACTGCGACGGGCAGTTGAGGGCATTCTAGGGGGGTGCAAGACGAGGTTCGGACAAAGACCCGCCTGATCATGGCGCTAAATGGAAGGCGGCTTCGTAAGGCGCCTGGCAGGTCCCGAGGCTATGCTCGGCGTTTGCTAATTTATTCGGAAGACCATGAAAACCAAGTCTTTTCTAGAACTCGCTGACGCCAAGGCGGTCGCCTCTGCAGCCGAAGCCGAGGCACTCAAGAACAACTGGCCTGTGACGATCGCCATCGCGGACGATGCCGGCAATCTGCTGTGGTTGCAGCGCCTGGACGGTGCAGCAGCCATCTCGTCGCACATCGCTCCTGCCAAGGCCCACACGGCTGCCATGGGACGGCGCGAAAGCAAAGTGTACGAAGACATGGTGAACGGCGGCCGCACCTCTTTTCTAAGTGCACCCGGCATTGAAGGCTTGCTCGAAGGTGGTGTGCCGATCGTCAAGGATGGCCAAGTCATCGGCGCGGTCGGCGTCAGCGGTGTGAAGTCGAACGAAGACGCTCAGATCGCCCGCGCTGGCATCGCGGCATTGGGGCTCTGAACGCCAGGCTCCAAAACAAAAAACGCCGACCTTGGGTCGGCGTTTTTATTGGGGTGTTCAAGGTGGAAAAAAAGCTTGGCTAGTCGGTGCGAAACCGTTGGCTAGCAAAAAACGACCCTTCGGAGATGCAATCTCCTCGAGTCGCCCCACGATGAAACTTGCGCGAGGGGCGAGCTGACGACTACTTGGTGAGGATCAGCTTGCCGAGTTTGGTGGCCTGCAGACGATAAAGCGAACCGTTATGCATGATGCCGACACTCTTGCCACCCTTCAGCAGTTCTGCGCTTTCGAGCAGGGTGACTGGACGGGGCATGTCGCCGATGGCACGTCCGCCGCCCGAATGGTCGAGCGAGGGGTGGCTCAGGACACTGAAGGCATTAGGCGTGGCTTGCATGGAAGGTTCCCTTCATCGAATCGATAAGAGAATGATAATGATTCTCAATAAAAAGTCAATCGGCGTGATCGATTTTTTTGCGTCGATCTGCCGCAACTACTTGGATTCGGGTTCGGTGATGAAGCCGATCTTGCGCACACCGGCCTCTCGTGCTGCCGACATGGCTTGCGCGACGCGCTCGTAGCGCACGGCCTTGTCGCCGCGAATATGCAGTTCGGGCTGCGGGTCTTTGGCCGCCTCGGCAGCGAGCCTGCTGCGAACCTCGCCGTCGTCGATCTTTTGTTCGTTCCAGTAGTAGCTGCCATCGGCCGCCACGGTGAACAGGATATTTTGTGGCTTGGTCTGTTCCGGCTCGCTGGTTGCGCGAGGGAGGTCGATGTTGACGGCGTGCTTCATGACCGGCACGGTGATGATGAAGATGATCAAGAGCACCAACATGACGTCGACCAGCGGCGTCATGTTGATCTCGTTCATCACCTCATCGGGTTCGTCTTGAGTTCCGAAGGCCATGCTGTTCAGCCTTTCTTGAGCGGGACCACCGTTGCTTCGCCGCCGCTTTGAACCCGAGCGCCGGTCACGAAATAGGCATGAAGGTCATGAGCGAAGCTGTTCAGCTTGGTCAGCACGAACTTGTTTCCGCGCACCAGAGCGTTGTAGCCGAGCACGGCGGGGATGGCGACAGCCAGACCGAGTGCGGTCATGATCAACGCCTCGCCGATCGGGCCTGCCACCTTGTCGATGGTGGCCTGGCCGGCCGAGCCGATGCTCATCAACGCGTGGTAGATGCCCCATACCGTGCCGAACAGCCCGATGAACGGGGCCGTCGAGCCGACCGAAGCAAGGATGGCAAGGCCGGTTTGCAGACGCGCGGTGAACTCATCGATGCCGTTGCGCAGCGAGCGGGTGATCCAGTCGCTCACGTCGAGCGAGTCGTGAAGATGCGCCTTGGTGTTGCGATGGTGCGCTGCAGCCTCGCGGCCTTCGAGCGCAAGCGCGCGGAAGGGGTTGCTGTCGTCCTTGCCGAGCTTGTTGAGCGCAGTGGCAAAGTCTTCGCTGTGCCAGAAGTCCTGCGAATGCCTCGCAAGACGCTTGTACCGAATGACGTCGAGCGCCTTGACCAGGATCACGATCCATGAGGCCAGCGACATACCGATCAAAAGCACGGCCACGGCGCGGGTGACGAAATCGCCCTGGTTCCAGACGTTCATCAGGCCAAAGTGGGAATCCATACGAAGCTACTCCAAAAAACTAATTGAGAACCCAATTGATCGGGACATTGAAATCCATTTCCTCGACAGCGCCATTGCGCTTACCCGGGACGTAGCGCCAGCGCATGACGGCAGCGATCGCTGCTTCGTCGAGCCGTTCGTAGCCGCTGGATGAGCGAATCGTGGCGCGCTTTGGCTGGCCATCGACGCCGATGGTCACTCGCACAATCGTCTTGCCTTGTTCGCCGAGGCGTCGGCTCATTGCTGGGTAAGACGGCTTCGGGTTTTGCAGATAGTCTGCGTCGCTCGACGGCAATTGGATCGAAGGCGGTGCAGGCGGCGCGGGGGGAGGCGCTGGCGGTGCAGGTGGAGCCGGCGGTGCAATTGGCGCCGGGGGCGGAGGCAGCTCGACCGTACCGACCGGCGCGTTGGGCGCGGGCACTGGCTTGGGCTCGCGAATGGCCTGCGGCCGCGGCGGAGGAGGCGCCTTCGTGATCTGCGGCTTAGGCGGCGGGGGAGGCGGAGGCTCCTTGGGCTTGGGCGGTTCGATGAACTCGCTCAGGATCTCGACGGGAATGATGACTTCGGCGGCTCGCCGCAGCAGGCCACTTTGCAGTGCCCAAAGGGCCGCGACGTGGAAGAGCACGACGCCGCCCGCGATGAGTGCGTTGCGCGAAAGACCGAGGACAGTTGGGGGAGGCGAATAGAAGCGGTCAGACACAATCAAACATTCAGGTGCCGACACCGCGACGGCGCCGGATACAAATAACCGCTAGCTGTTATTTACGAAAGATCCACCAGGCCGAGCCGGTGACGACGATCAGGCTGATGCCGAGTGCCGCGAAGAGTTCCATGCCCTGCTTTCCGTGATGGCGCTGGCGAGCTGGATCGAACTCGACTCCGTCTCGCGGCTGAGCGCTGCGATCGGATGGGAGGCGCTGCACTGCGCGACAACGTCACGCGCACAACTCTCGCACTGGCCGCACTGGGTGGCGACCCCGAGTTCAAACTGCACTTCGTCGAAAGTCATCCCGGCTCGCACATGGCGTGCGATCTCGCGATCGGACACTCGACGACAAACGCAAACGATCATGGCGGTGGAACGGCAGGTTGGCTGGCTGTTTGCTGGAGGCATGATTATAAATAAGAATCCATCGCATTTGCAATAACTATCGTCAGCGCCGCACGTTCGGGTGGCTGCTCAGTCGTCGAAGCGTTGCTGAGCCCAAAAAAAAGGGACCCCAAGGGCCCCGTGCGCCGAACGACCGAAACCGCCGTTACTCGATTTCCCCCATTTGCGACTGAAGATAGTTCTGCAGGCCGACCCTGTCCACCAAGTCGATCTGCGTCTCGAGGAAGTCGATGTGCTCCTCGGTATCGTCCAGGATGCCCTGAAGAAGGTCGCGCGAAACGTAGTCGCGCACAGCTTCGCAATGGGCGATGCCGTCTTTGATTGTCAATTGCGCGCCCATCTCGGACGCCAGGTCGCATTGCAGAATCTCCGGGACGTCCTCACCAACGCGGAGCTTGGCCAGGTCCTGCAGGTTCGGCAAGCCATCGAGCATGAAGATGCGGTCCATGAGCTTGTCCGCATGTTTCATCTCGCCGATGGATTCTTCGTATTCCTTCTTAGCCAGCTTGTCCAAGCCCCAGTGCTTGAGCATGCGGTAGTGAAGGAAATACTGATTGATGGCGGTGAGCTCGTTCTTGAGCTGAGCCTGCAGATGGTCGATGACTTGAGGGTCGCCCTTCATGACTATTCCTTGTTCTTGAAACCATCGATTGTGAGAGGCGACCCTTGGCGCAGCAAGGAAACCCACGCTCGCGCGGTCTGCATGCGTGTGATGGTGATAGGCGTTCGTATTCGCCAGGTCAGCGGTGCGAACTCGTCGCGCTCATAGCGCGCTGCGATGTTTTTTATAGCGTATAGCTATCATGGGTGATAATTTGGTAGTTATACTTGGAACTCGTTTTTCACATCAACCCCAAGGAACCATACATGTCCCTGATCAATACTGAAGTCATCCCGTTCAAGGCCACCGCATATCACAACGGTAAGTTCGTGCCGGTCAGCAACGAGAGCTTCAAGGGCAAGTGGTCGGTCGTCGTGTTCTATCCTGCCGACTTCACCTTCGTTTGCCCGACCGAACTCGGCGATCTGGCAGACCACTACGCAGAGTTCCAGAAGCTCGGCATCGAGATCTACGGCGTTTCGACCGACACGCATTTCACCCACAAGGCTTGGCACGACACCTCCGACACCATCGCGAAGGTCAAGTACCCCCTGGTTGGCGATCCGAGCCAACAACTCGCGCGCGCCTTTCAGGTGCTGATCGAAGAAGGTGAGGACGCGGGTCTCGCATACCGCGGTACCTTCGTGATCGATCCCGAAGGCAAGATCAAGACCATCGAAGTGCATGACAACGGCATCGGCCGTGACGCCAATGAACTGCTCCGCCGCGTGAAGGCTGCTCAGTACGTGGCTGCCCACCCTGGCGAAGTCTGTCCCGCCAAGTGGACGGAAGGCGCCGATACGCTGAAGCCGTCTCTCGACCTCGTCGGCAAGATCTAAGCCGTCCCGCTGCGCAAGGCCCGGGCGCGCTCGCTCCCGGGCCTTTCTGCTTCTTCGCATTTCCAAGGAATCAGGTTCACCATGCTCGACGCCGGCACCAAAGCACAACTCAAAAGCTACCTCGACCGAATCAGTCAGCCGGTAGAAATCGTCGCTTCGCTCGACGACGGCAAGGCATCGATCGAACTTCAATCGTTGCTGAAAGATGTAGCGGAGTCGTCTTCGCTGGTGAAGGTCAGCGAGAGTCGCGACGACAACCACCGCAAGCCCTCGTTCTCGATCAATCGGCCCAGTCAGAGCAACGGCCCCCGCTTTGCCGGCCTGCCGATGGGCCACGAGTTCACATCCCTGGTGCTGGCGCTGCTGCAGGTTGGTGGCTATCCGCCCAAGGTGGACGATGCCCTGCTCGAGCAGATTCGCGCGCTCGACGGCGACTTCGAGTTCGAGATCTACATCTCGCTGACTTGCCACAACTGCCCAGATGTTGTTCAGGCTCTCAACCTGATGGCGATCCAGAATCCGCGCATCAAGGCGACGATGATCGATGGATCGCTGTTCCAGGCTGAGGTGAACGACCGGCAGATCATGGCCGTGCCCACTGTTTTCCTCAACGGCACCGAGTTTGGCCAGGGCCGCATGAGTCTGGAAGAGATCCTCGCCAAGATCGACACCGGTGGCGTGGAACGCGAGGCGAAGAAGATTGCGGAGAAGAAGCCCTTCGACGTCCTCATCGTCGGCGGCGGGCCAGCCGGCGCGGCGGCGGCGGTTTACGCGGCGCGCAAGGGCATTCGTACCGGTGTGGCGTCGGAGCGCTTCGGGGGGCAAGTCCTCGACACGATGGGCATCGAGAACTTCATCTCTGTCAAGGAAACGGAAGGACCCCGATTCGCACTTGCGCTCGAGGAGCACGTTCGCCACTACGACGTCGACATCATGAATCTGCAGCGTGCGGCGGCGCTGGTACCCGGCGATGACTTCATCGAGGTCAAGCTGGAGAGCGGGGCGTCGCTCAAGAGCCGCTCAGTCGTCATCTCGACCGGCGCACGGTGGCGCAACATCAACGTTCCTGGCGAACAGGAATACAAGAATAAGGGCGTGGCGTATTGCCCGCATTGCGACGGACCCCTGTTCAAGGGCAAGCGCGTAGCTGTGATCGGCGGTGGCAACTCCGGCGTCGAGGCCGCGATCGACCTGGCCGGCATCGTGGGACATGTGACGCTGATCGAGTACGACACGCAACTGCGTGCCGACGAAGTGCTGCAGCGCAAGCTGCGCAGCCTGGCCAACGTCGACGTGGTCACGCATGCGCAAACTACCGCGATCACCGGCGACAAGCAGAAGGTGGATGGCCTCACCTACAAGGACCGTGCCACCGGTGAAAGCCGCCAAGTGCCGCTGGAGGGCGTGTTCATCCAGATCGGCCTTGTGCCTAACACCGACTGGTTGAAAGGCACTGTCGATCTGTCGAAGCACGGCGAAATCGTCGTCGACGCCAAGGGGCAGACCTCAGTGCCTGGGGTGTTCGCGGCGGGCGACGCAACGACGGTGCCGTTCAAGCAGATCATCATTGCGGCCGGCGATGGCGCGAAGGCGGCACTCAGCGCCTTCGATCACCTGATTCGTAGCTCTGCACCTGCGGAAAGCGTCGGGACGGCTTGATGCGAACCTGAGATCGCCGATGTTCGGCCCACATTTCGCGGGTCACGGAAGCGATCTCTCTTCAGCCTCAATAGGTCAAGCGTTCCGGCCGCAATTCCTGCAGGATCGTGGTCGCGATTTCCTCGATCGATTTGGTTGTCGTCGATAGCCAGCGGATGCCGGCGCGGCGCATCATCGCTTCGGCCTCGCTCACCTCGTGCCGGCAATTCTCGATGCTGGCGTAGCGCGAATTGGGGCGGCGCTCGTTGCGGATTTCGCTGAGGCGCTCAGGCTGGATCGTCAGGCCGAAGATCTTCTTGCGATGTGGCATCAGTGCAGGCGGAAGCTGCCTGCGCTCGAAGTCTTCCGGAATCAGCGGGTAGTTGGCAGCCTTCAAGCCGTGCTGCATGGCGAGATAGAGCGACGTCGGTGTCTTGCCGCTGCGACTGACACCCACCAGGATCACATCGGCACTTTCAAGGTCGCGGTTGCTTTGCCCGTCGTCATGCGCCAGGCTGAAGTCGATGGCTTGGATGCGGGCGTTGTATTCCTTGCTCTTGCTAACGTCGCTGAACCGTCCGATCCGGTGGTTCGACTTCATCGCCAACTCGATCTCGAGAGGGCGCACGAAGGTGCCGAACATGTCGAGCAGCATGCCTCTGCAACCAGTTTCGATCACCTCGAGCACGTCCATGTTGGCCAACGTGGTGAAGACGATGGGCCTGATCCCCTCCACCTCGGCCGTGTGATTGATGCGCCGGACAGCCTGGTGCGCCTTGTCCACCGTGTCGGTGAATGGCAGGCGCACATGGCGAGGCTTGATCTCGAACTGGGCCAAAACGGCGTTACCGAAGGTTTCGGCCGTGATGCCGGTGCCGTCTGAAACGAAGAAAACAGTGCGTGTGTGCATTCTTGGCGGCCTTGTCCTGCGGCGTACCGACCTGCTCGGCGCCTACAATCCGGACGATTATCGGGAATGCCAGAGCGTTCCCGCCACCCCCACGCCTTTTACATGCACCCCGCGCCTGCGCCCAGAGCAACAAGAATGATCGCGCCCCGCTGCCGCCTGCATGCCGCCCCGGTTTCAACTTCTGGAGCTTTCCCATGTCTCAACTCTTCGAAGCGACCGCCCTGGTCGTACCGTTTGAAAACCTGAGGATGACCGACGTCGAGGCGGTCGGCGGCAAGAACGCCAGCCTTGGCGAGATGATCTCGCAATTGCCACAAGGCGTCCGCGTGCCGACCGGCTTCGCGACCACTGCCCATGCTTTTCGTGAGTTCCTGGCCCATGACGGTCTGGCCGACCGAATCAGCGCGAAGCTCAAGAGCTTGGATACGGAAGACGTCCGCGCCCTGGCAGCGGCCGGCGCCGAGATCCGCAGCATGGTTGAGGCGCAGCCTTTTCCTGCGGATTTGCAAAAGGCGATTCATGTGGCATTTGCCGAACTCAGCGCCGGCAACCCGGACGCGTCGTTCGCAGTGCGCTCGTCGGCGACCGCCGAAGACCTGCCGGATGCTTCATTCGCGGGCCAGCAGGAAACTTTCCTGAACGTGGTCGGCGTCGAAGACGTTCTCCACAAGATGAAGGAGGTCTTCGCCTCCCTCTACAACGATCGCGCCATCAGCTATCGGGTGCACAAGGGCTTCGCCCACGACGTTGTGGCGCTGTCTGCCGGCGTCCAGCGCATGGTGCGTAGCGACCTGGGTGCCGCCGGCGTCATGTTCACCATCGACACCGAGTCCGGCTTTCAGGACGTGGTCTTCATCACATCGAGCTACGGTTTAGGCGAGACGGTTGTGCAGGGCGCGGTCAACCCGGACGAGTTCTATGTGCACAAGCCCATGCTCAAGTCCGGAAACCGTGCGGTGATCCGGCGCAATCTGGGCTCCAAGTTGATCCAGATGGAGTTCGCCACCGCCGCCGAGAAGGCGGCCAGCGGCAAGCTGGTGAAGACTACCGATGTGCCGGCCGAGCAACGCAACCGTTACTCGCTGACCGACGCCGAGGTGGAACAACTGGCCCAGTACGCCTTGGTCATCGAGCAGCACTACGGTCGTCCCATGGACATCGAGTGGGGCAAGGACGGCACCGACGGCCATCTCTACATCCTCCAGGCCCGGCCGGAGACAGTGAAGAGCCAGCAGCAAGGCAAAGCCGAGCAGCGCTACAAGCTGCTGGGCCGCGGAGCCGTGCTCGCCGAAGGACGTGCGATTGGTCAGAAGATCGGCACGGGCCCTGTGCGGCTGGTCCACAGCATCAGCGAGATGGACAAGGTGCAGCCCGGCGACGTGCTGGTGACCGACATGACCGACCCGAATTGGGAGCCGGTGATGAAGCGCGCTGCTGCCATCGTCACCAACCGCGGCGGGCGCACCTGCCACGCAGCGATCATCGCGCGCGAGCTTGGAATTCCTGCGGTCGTCGGATGCGGCGACGCGACCGATCTGCTGAAGGACGGCACCTTGGTCACGGTGAGCTGCGCGGAGGGCGACACCGGCTTCATCTACGACGGCCTTCTTGAAACCGAGGTCACCGAGGTCCAGCGCGGCGAGATGCCCGAGATCGACATCAAGTTGATGATGAACGTCGGAAATCCTCAGCTGGCTTTCGACTTTGCTCAGTTGCCGAACCACGGGGTGGGCTTGGCGCGGCTCGAGTTCATCATCAACAACAACATCGGCGTGCATCCGAAGGCGATCCTCGACTACCCGAACGTCGATGTCGACCTCAAGAAGGCGGTCGAGTCGGTGGCGCGAGGTCATGCTTCACCGCGTGCGTTCTACGTGGACAAGGTGGCGGAAGGCATTGCCACCATTGGCGCCGCCTTCTGGCCCAAGCCCGTGATCGTGCGCTTGTCGGACTTCAAGTCCAACGAGTACCGCAAGCTCATAGGCGGCAGCCGCTATGAGCCGGAAGAAGAAAACCCCATGCTGGGCTTCCGCGGTGCGGCTCGTTACCTGAGCGAAGACTTCGGAGAAGCGTTCGCCATGGAGTGCGAGGCCTTGAAGCGCGTCCGTGGCGAAATGGGCCTGACCAATGTGCAGATCATGGTGCCTTTCGTTCGCACCTTGGGCCAGGCCAAGCGTGTCACCGAGCTGCTCGGCGACCATGGTCTCAAGCGCGGCGAAAAGGACCTCAAGCTGATCATGATGTGCGAGGTGCCCAGCAATGCAGTACTGCCCGAGGAGTTTCTGGAGTACTTCGACGGTTTCTCGATCGGGTCGAACGATCTGACGCAGCTGACGCTGGGGCTCGATCGTGATTCCGGCCTGGAACTGCTGGCGGCCGACTTCGATGAGAGGGATCCCGCCGTCAAGGCCTTGCTCTCCCGCGTCATCAAGGCCTGCAAGACACAGGGGAAGTACGTCGGCATCTGCGGGCAAGGTCCAAGCGATCATCCCGATTTCGCGGCTTGGCTGGCAGAACAGGGCATCGAATCGATCTCGCTCAATCCCGACAGCGTGATCGACACCTGGCGGCAATTGGCCCGCGATTAAGGGTCTGCTCCGGCGTGGCCTCGGCTCCGCCGGAGTGCTACTTTCCTCACGACATCAAGCTGTAATTTCTGCGTCAGCTTGATGCTTTTGCGGCCAAGCCAATCTTTGGTGTCAAACTTCTCGGCCTCCAGGGAGCCGTCCCGAATGGCTTGCACAAGGCGACAAGAAGCGAGCGTGTTCCGGGATCTCGGGTAGAGGACCGCCAATGATTCTTGTCAAGACTGAAGCCGGTCAGCAGGCCTTCAAAGACCGCTCGATAAGGTTGACGCCGCGCCAACGCTCGGCGTTCATCCTGTTCGATGGCAAGCGTTCGGTGCATGAGGTGCTTGCGGCCGGCATGGGCATTGCTGCCGAGGACATCGACCTGATGGTCGAGCTTGGGTTGCTGGGTCAAGTCGGCACAAGAGCTGATGCCGCCAACGCAGCATCCGTCGACGTTCCTGCTGTGCCGGTGTGGGAGCCGCGGCCAGAGCCTGCCTCGGGCGGTGCTCCCTCGCCTTCGTCCGCGAAGTCGAATCAAGAGCGCTACAAGGACGCCTACCCCATCGCGACCCAACTGACCGGCGGGCTCGGGTTGCGCGGATTCAGGCTCAATCTCGCCGTCGAAGGCACGACAGGTTACGAGCAATTGCTGGCGCTGGCGCCCAAGATTCGGGCTGCCGTGGGCCCGGAGAAGGCCGCTGCTTTGGATCGGGCACTGGGCATCTGAGCCCACCGCCTCAAAAGCACTCGCGGTTGGCATTGCCTGCTACAATAGCCGGCTTTGCCTTGCCACACTGCGTCTGACGCCGCGGGTGGCTTTATCCCTTCTACGGAAGACCCACAAGGAGTGCCATGCGTCACTATGAAATCATTCTGCTGATCCATCCGGATCAAAGCGAACAAGTCCCGGCCATGCTGGAGCGCTACAAGGGCATGATCACCGCGGGCGGTGGCAAGGTCCACCGCGTCGAGGACTGGGGCCGTCGTCAACTGGCTTACCAGATCAACAAGCTCAACAAGGCGCACTACCTGTGCGTGAACATCGAGGCCGAGCAGGTCGTGATGGCGGAGCTGGAGCATGCTTTCAAGTTCAATGACGCGGTTCTGCGTCACCTGACCGTCGTCAAGAAGAAGGCCGATACCGGTCCTTCGTCGATGATGAAGACGGTGGAGCGCGAAGAGGCCCGCAAGGCTCAGCAAGCCGAATACGCTGCCAACAGCAACTGATGGTGTGAGCGCCGTCGCGGTCAATCAGCTGGTGCTGACTGCCTGCGTCGCCGAGCTCGGTGCTTTGCGATTCACGCCTGCCGGCCTACCCGCCATCGATCTTCTTCTCGAACACGAGTCGACGATAACGGAGGCGAGTCAACCCCGGCAGGTGAAGGCGGCCCTCAAGGCTGTCGCGTTCGGCGCAGTGGCCGAGCGGCTCGCGAGGCAGGGTATGGGAAGTCTCTGGCGTTTCCAGGGTTTCCTTGCCACACCGCGCAACGGCAAGCATCCGGTGCTGCACATCCAGGATTTTCAGCAAGATTAATTTTCGAGAGGTCCCACCATGGCCACGTTCAAGAAGTTCAACAAGGACAAGCGTCCGAAGCGCAACACCCAGTCGCTGCTCTTCAAGCGCAAGCGCTTCTGCCGTTTCACCGTCGCCGGCGTCGAAGAAATCGACTACAAGGACGTCGACACCCTGCGCGATTTCATCAGCGAAAACGGCAAGATCATTCCCGCCCGCCTGACCGGTACGCGCGCGATCTACCAACGCCAGCTCAACACCGCAATCAAGCGCGCCCGCTTCCTCGCGCTGGTGCCGTACAGCGACCAACATCGCGTCTAAGGAGAAGAACACCATGCAAGTCATTCTTCTGGACAAGGTCGTCAACCTCGGCGTGCTCGGCGAGATCGTCAAGGTCAAAGACGGTTATGCCCGCAATTTCCTCATCCCCACGGGCCGCGCGCGTCGTGCCACCGAAGCCAACAAGGCTGAATTCGAAGCCAAGCGCGTCGAACTCGAGAAGGCCGCCGCCGGCAAGCTGGCCGAAGCGCAAGCCCAGGGCGAGAAGCTCGGCGGTACCGCCGTCAAGCTCACGCAAAAGGCGGGTGTCGACGGACGTCTGTTCGGCTCTGTCACCAACCAAGATATTGCGGACGAGCTCAACAAGCAAGGCTACAAGGTCGCGAAGTCGCAAGTGCGCATGCCCAGCGGCCCGATCAAGACTGTTGGGGACAGCACGGTGAGCGTTGCGCTCCACACCGACGTCGTGGTCGACATCACCGTCACGGTGTACGGCGAAAGCGCCTGACGCATTCGGCATCAAGAACAGGCGGCAGCTGCTGCCTAGTTTCTCGCAGGGCCGCCTTCGGGCGGCCCTCGTCTTTTGCAGCTGCAGTTGTCCTGCGTGCTGCACCGAAAAGTCACTGCTTATCCACAGCGTTATCAAGTGACGCTGAGCGCCATGCGGCTTAGCATGTGTGGCTCCAAGGAAGTTCATGTCAGCCGTTTATTCCTATGCCGACAACGACCCATCGGCCGATCGCCAAGTCGCACAGCTGCGAATTCCTCCCCACTCCATCGAGGCCGAATCGAGCGTGCTGGGCGGTCTGCTGCTGGATAACGGCGCGTGGGACCGCATGGGTGACCTTCTCGTGGACGCCGATTTCTATCGCCACGAGCACAAGCTGATCTATGCCGCCATCGGCGCGCTGATCAACGCCAGCAAGCCCGCCGATGTCATCACGGTCTTCGAGCAGCTGCAGGGGCTTGGCAAGGCGGAGGAGGTCGGCGGTCTGAATTACTTGAACGCACTGGCGCAGTACGTGCCCAGCGCAAGCAACATTCGCCGCTATGCCGAAATCGTTCGCGAGCGCTCGATCTTGCGCAAGCTGGTCAGCGCAAGCGACGAGATCGCCACGAACGCATTCAATACGCAGGGAAAGTCGGTAGACAAGATCCTCGACGAGGCCGAGCAGAAGATCTTCAACATCGGCGAAGAAGGTTCGCGCATGAAGCAGGGCTTCCAGAGCATGGATACCCTGGTGGTCGAACTGCTCGACCGCGTGAGCGAGATGGCGGACAACCCCAATGACATCACGGGCGTGCGCACCGGCTTCTACGAGTTCGACAAGATGACCTCGGGCCTGCAGCCGGGCGACATGATCGTGCTGGCGGCCCGACCATCCATGGGGAAAACGTCGCTCGCCATCAACATCGCCGAACACGTGGCACTCAACGAGGGCCTGCCGGTGGCGGTCTTCTCGATGGAAATGGGCGCCGCTCAGCTGGCGGTTCGGATCGTGGGTTCGATTGGGCGCATCGACCAAGGCCATCTTCGCACTGGCAAGCTCAGCGACGAGGAGTGGCCGCGTTTGACGGAAGCGATCGAAAAGCTGCGCAACGTATCGCTGCACATTGACGAAACGCCAGGCCTGACGACGAGTGAGCTGCGCGCGAATTCGCGTCGCCTTGCGCGCCAGTACGGGCGGCTCGGCTTGATCGTCGTCGACTACCTTCAATTAATGAGTGTCTCTGGCAGCATGAACGACGAGAACCGTGCGACTGCGGTCGGCGAGATCTCGCGTGGTCTGAAAATGCTGGCCAAGGAACTCAAGTGTCCGGTGATTGCGCTGTCCCAGCTCAGCCGCGGCGTGGAAAGCCGCACCGACAAGCGCCCCATGATGAGTGACCTGCGCGAGTCCGGCGCCATCGAGCAGGACGCCGACCTGATCATGTTCATCTACCGCGATGACTACTACAACAAGGACAGCAAGGAGCCGGGCGTGGCGGAGGTGATCATCAGCAAACACCGGAACGGGCCGACGGGCGCAGTGAAGCTCGCCTTCCTCAAGCCGCTCACCAAGTTCGAGAACCTGGCCAGCAGCGGTGATCACTTCTAAAGCGTCGAGGTTCGAACGCTATTGAAGCCTGGACGGCTCGGGGTTGGCCGGATCTTCCTCCAGCCGCCTCAGAAACTCTGCCAGTGTCTTGCCGGGCTCGTCGCGAAAACGCTCGGAAAGAATCTCGATGTGCTGGATCCGATCGATGCGGAAACCACGGAAGTCTTCGCGAAGCTCGCACCAGGCTGAAAAAGTCCAGACCCGACCCCAATAGAAGCATCCCAGCGGGCGCACGATGCGCTGGCTTGGAGCGCCGCTGACATCGTGATAGTCCATCCGCAGCTTGTGGCGTGACTGCACCGCCTCACGCAGCGTCTGCAGCCTGGCGCGCGTTCCGTCGTCGAGTGCGAGCGCCGGCGCGAAGAAGGGAAGGCTTTCAGCCGACACCCTTGCGGCAGGCGGCAGGACCGAGAGGATCTTGCCCAGCGCGGTCCGAACGTCCTGCGCCATGGCGGGGTCGACCCAACTTTGCGCGAGCCGCGCAGAGGCGACAAGTGCCGCGGCCTCGTCCTGCGTAAACATCAGCGGGGGAAGATCGAATCCAGAACCCAGCCGGTAGCCCATGCCGGCTTCACCTTCGATCGGCACGCCCTGGTGCTGGAGATCGGCGACGTCGCGGTAGATGGTGCGATCCGATACTTCCAGGCGTTGCGCGAGAAAAGCCGCGGTCGTGAGGCGCCGTCCGCGTATGAGCTGGACGATTTGGAACAAGCGGTCTGCGCGGCGCATGCGTGGGAAGCCTCGGCCTCAGACAAGCTTCTTTTCGAAGTCTTCAACGAAGTATCGGCGCCCGCGCTGGACGATCACATGGCCTTCGGACTCGAGGCGGCGCATCAGGTCCTCCAGCCCACCCGGGTAGTTGAGATTGAGCTCGCCATTCGCCTTGAGCGTTCGCCAGTATGGCGTGACCCCTGCCGTGCCGGCTTGGATATCCTCCTCTGCAGCCTTCGCCGCCATGCTGGCGAAAATGGCCGTGGTGACCGTGCAGCCGATGCTCGCGCCATGGACGCGCGCAAGCGACTCGCCGATGCCGAAAACTGTCGCCAACCGACCTTCGGGCACCCGCCTCATGGCTTCGTC
The DNA here is from genome assembly GCF_001984055.1 of Variovorax sp. KK3. GTDB lineage: Bacteria > Pseudomonadota > Gammaproteobacteria > Burkholderiales > Burkholderiaceae_C > Variovorax. The sequence goes on along the minus strand of NZ_LYVO01000013.1, from coordinate 59,329 downwards.
GACTTCACGCGGCGAGGTGATCAAGATCGTGCCCGTGCCGTGGCGAGCCTGCATGCGGTCTGGGATGGGCTTGACCTCGGGCAGGCGGGGATAGCCGGCAAGGCGCGCGCGCCAGTCCTTGTGCGTGCGGGTAGCGCTCATATCAATCCATGATCACGCCGATGTGAATGGCAACCTGATCCGGCCCACTGTAAGCCTCGAAATCGCTGCGATAGCTTCGCCGGACATCGGGATGTTGCTCGAAATACTGCCAGATCGAATCCCACAGCGCGAGCACCATGTGCGGCATTTCGCCCTGACCCGAGAAGACCAGGTAGTCGCCGGCTTCGACCTTTACGGCCGCGGCGCCGCCCGATACCGCCACGCCAGTGGTCAAGTCGAAAGCGCCGCACGCGTCGGACTCATAAGCGGAGTAGACGCCGTAGAGCCGCATGTCGTCGACACGATGCGGCGTGGCGGCGTAGACGCGCTCGTCGAAGAAGCGGGTCCAGAGCTTGCTGATGCGCGCCGAGTGCGGATCGCTTTCCTCGTGATTGCTGGTGCGAATGGTCAGTCCAGCGATGGCGAGGCCTGCGTGACGTTGCAGTTGAGGTTGCATGGTTCTCTCTCCAATGAAAGTCTTGTCGATCAGACTCGAACTCATGCCCGCATGCTGCGACGAGGCTACTGACAACGTGCTGTCAGCAGCCTCCGCGCATTTTTTTGGAGAGATCGCCGACCCGCCAGCCGGCGGATCGGGCTACAGGACGTCGCTTGCGAAATCCGCCAGTCGCGAGCGTTCGCCGCGCGCCAGCGTGATGTGCCCGCTGTGTGGCCAACCCTTGAACTTGTCCACTGCGAACGTAAGGCCTGAGGAGCCTTCGGTCAGGTAGGGCGTGTCGATCTGCGCCAGATTGCCCATGCAGATGATCTTCGTGCCCGGGCCTGCCCGCGTGACCAGCGTCTTCATCTGCTTAGGCGTCAGGTTCTGTGCTTCGTCGATGATCACGTACTTGTTGAGGAAGGTCCGTCCGCGCATGAAGTTCATGCTCTTGATCTTGATGCGGCTTCGGATGAGTTCATTGGTGGCCGCGCGACCCCATTCGCCGGCGCCACCGCCGTCGCCCTTGGCCAAGAATTCCAGGTTGTCGTCGAGTGCGCCCATCCACGGACCCATCTTCTCTTCCTCGGTGCCAGGCAGGAAGCCGATGTCCTCGCCCACGCTCACGGTGGCGCGGGTCATGATGATCTCGGTGTAACGGCGGTCGTCGAGCACCTGGGTGAGGCCGGATGCCAGGGCCATCAATGTCTTGCCAGTGCCGGCCGTGCCGGTCAAGGTCACGAAGTCCACTTCCGGGTCCATCAGCAGATTCATCGCGAAGTTCTGCTCGCGGTTGCGCGTGTTGACACCCCACACGGCGTTCTTGATCGAGCCGTAGTCCTTGAGTGTCTTCAGCACGGCCGTCTTGTCGCGGATCTCCGTCACCCGCGCATACATGCTCGGCTCGCCGGGCGCCTCGAAGTAGACGAATTGGTTGATGTACAGATTGGGCACCAGCGGGCCGCTGACCCGATAGAAGGTACTGCTGCCGCTTTGCCAACTCTCTATGGGTTTGCTCTGGCGGGTCCAGAAGTCCGCCGGCAGAGCCATCGAGCCTGAGTACAGCAGGTCGCCGTCATCGAGCGTTTTGTCGTTCTGGTAGTCGTCTGCAGCGAGGCCGAGTGCACGCGCCTTGACGCGCATGTTGATGTCCTTCGACACCAGCACAACTTCTTGAGCGGGGCGCCCAGGCGCGTCCTTGGCGTAAAGATCACGCAGGGCCTGGACGACGCCGAGGATCTGGTTGTCCGCCTTGCCCTGCGGCAGGCTGGTGGGCAACGTGTAGTCGAGCGGGTTGGTCTGAAAAAACAGCTTGCCGCCGGACTCCCTGTGGCCGGTCGAATCGAGCTTCAGGCCTTTGCCCATGTCGGCGCCCTGGGCGGCGGCAAGCGCGTCCAGCGTGCGACTTGCCTGGCGGCCATTGCGAGCGACCTCGGTCGTGCCTTTCTTGTGACCATCCAGTTCTTCGAGAACGATCATCGGCAAGAAGATGTCGTGCTCTTCGAAACGGAACAGGCACATGGGATCGTGAAGCAGGACATTGGTGTCCAGCACGAAGAGCTTGGCGGGGCCGCTCGACTTGCCGCGCTTTGGCCGTGCAGTTGCAGGGACCGGTGTCGGGGATAGGGCAGGGCGGCTTTCCTCCGAACTTCGTGCCATGACGGGCGCAGGCGCCTTCTGCTTCGCCAGAGGCACCGACTCGATCGATGCCGCCCCTTCCGCGGCGTGGCGGTCGAATAGCTCCAGAGGTTGGGGCCCGCTGGATCGGGTTTCTTCAGCGCGCCGGTCAGAGGACCGCCGGCCGCCCTTCCCATGCTGGGAGCGGGCAGGCGCATCGTGCGCATCCGGCGAAAGCAGTGCGGCGCGTTTCGTGGGGGCGGGAGGAAGAGGCATGTGGCAGTTTGCTCGCAGAAAAGAGAGGGCCAGAAAGCGAAAAAGCCGCCTGAAGACCCAAGCGGCTTTGTTCGGTGGATGCGGTCGCGGAGCTCAACGGCATGAAACCATTATGCACATCAGGTGTGACAGGTCTCGTGTTCGTTGTGCACCGCCAACGCCTGCTGGCAAAAGCTCACGAATGTTGCCGTTCAGGCAGGCTTCTTGAGCGCCTTGACGGCCTTGAGCACGTCATCGACGTGGCCCGGTACCTTGAGGCCGCGCCATTCGGCCTGAAGCACGCCGTCGGGACCGATCAGGAAGGTGCTGCGCTCGATGCCCTTGACCTTCTTGCCGTACATGATCTTGTTCTTGACCACGCCGAACATGTGGCACATCTTTTCTTCGGTGTCGGCGATCAGTTCGAAGGGCAACTCGAGCTTGGCCTTGAACTCTTCGTGCGACTTCATGTTGTCGCGCGATACGCCGAACACGGTGGCTCCGGCCTTGACGAAGTCTTTGTAGCGGTCACGAAACTGCATGGCTTCGGTGGTGCAGCCGGGAGTGTTGTCCTTGGGGTAGAAGTACATCACCAGCACTTGACCGAGGTGCGAGGTGTTCGATACCTTGATGCCGCCGGTGGCATTGGCGTCGAATTCAGGGATGGGTTTGTTGACAACGATCGCCATGAAACTTGTTTTCTCCGTTTGATTCCATCGCTCGAACCAGCCTGGAGCAAGTGGCTCTTGGCTTCGCCCAGGGCGCTCGATACGATGGAGATTGGTCGTTGCTGGACGGGTGCTTTGCGAAACGGGCCGCCGGTTTGCAACCCGGTATTTTAGCTCGAAACTACCCTCATTGCCCAGCCTCGGGCCTCTCGACCAACAGCGCCGCGACCACGTGCCGGCCTTCACCGGCCAAGATGTTGTAGGTGCGACAAGCTGCTGCGGTATCCATCGTCTCCAGGCCCGTGCGGCGCGCCATCAGTGGTTGGAGCCAGGCAGGCTGAGGAAATCGGATGCGGGCGCCGCTGCCGAAGATCACCAACTCGGCACCGAGTTCGGCGAGCTGGGCGAACTGGGCGGGGCCCAGTTGTTCGAAGCGGTCGCAATCCCAGGCGAAGCGCTCGCCGTGCGAGCCCACCACCACGCTGGATTCGATCTTTTCGTTGTTGACTGCCACCCAGCCGGGGCCATGTGCAGTGAGGGTCTGGACGTCGGACTTGTCGGGCTGGAGCTTCATCAGAAAGGCCGGGGAACTGTGGTCAAATTATAGGTTTTCCCCCGTGCACCCGCCCCTGGAGGGACTTTGAAACCGCTCAAGAAATCGGCCAAGCTGGCCAACGTGCTCTACGACATCCGTGGTCCCATCATGGATGCCGCGAAGCAGATGGAGGAAGAGGGCCAGAAGATCATCAAGCTGAACATCGGCAACCTGGCGCCGTTCGGCTTCGATGCACCCGAGGAAGTCCAGCAGGACATGATCCGCAACCTGCCGGCTTCGTCCGGCTACTCGGACAGCAAGGGCATCTTCGCGGCACGCAAGGCGGTGATGCACGAGACGCAAAAGCAGGGCATCGCGGGCGTCACCCTCGACGACATCTACCTTGGCAACGGCGCCAGCGAACTGATCGCGATGGCCGCCAATGCACTCCTCAACGACGGCGACGAACTGCTGGTGCCCGCACCCGACTACCCCCTGTGGACGGCCGTCACCAGCCTTTCCGGCGGCACGCCGGTCCACTATCTGTGCGACGAGGACAACGGCTGGATGCCCAGCCTCGACGACATCCGCGCGAAGATCTCGCCGCGTACCAAGGGCATCGTCGTCATCAATCCCAACAACCCCACGGGTGCGCTGTATTCGGACGAGTTGCTCGAGGGCCTGGTCGCCATTGCGCGCGAGCACAACCTGGTGATCCTGGCCGACGAGGTCTACGACAAGGTTCTGTACGACGACGTCAAGCACACCGCCATCGCCAGCCTGTCGAAAGACGTGCTGACGCTGACTTTCAATTCGCTGTCGAAGAGCTACCGTTCTTGCGGCTATCGCGCCGGCTGGATGGTCATCTCGGGCGACAAGAAGATGGCGCAGGACTACATCGAGGGCCTCAACATGCTCTCGAACATGCGCCTGTGCCCGAACGTGCCGGGACAGTGGGCGGTCCAGACCGCGCTCGGCGGCTACCAAAGCATCAACGAACTGGTGGGGCCCGGCGGGCGCTTGCGTCATCAGCGCGACTTGGCCTATGAGCTGATCACCGCCATTCCCGGTGTCACCTGCGTCAAGCCCAGCGCGGCCCTCTACATGTTCCCCAAGCTCGATCCGAAGATCTATCCGATCCAGGACGACCGTCAATTTTTCCTCGAGGTGCTGCGGGAAACCAAGGTGATGCTGGTCCAAGGGACCGGCTTCAACTGGGCGACGCCGGATCACTTCCGCATCGTGTTCCTGCCCCACGAAGACGATCTTCGCGAGGCGATCAAGCGCATCGCCGATTTCCTTGCACGCTACCGCAGCCGCAACGCCTGATCTTCGCGGCACGTTCCCTGTTCCATCTCCAGACGAATCGAATGAAACCCATCCAAGTTGGCCTGCTCGGCATCGGCACGGTCGGTAACGGCACCTTCCAGGTGCTTCAGCGCAACCAGGAAGAAATCAAGCGCCGCGCCGGCCGCGGCATCGAGATCACCATGGTTGCCGATCTGGACGTGGCACGCGCGAAGGCCGCCGTGGGCGAGGGCGTTCAGGTGGTGAACGACGCGCGCGCCGTGATCGCCAACCCCGACATCGACATCGTGGTCGAGCTGATCGGCGGCTACGGCATCGCCCGTCAACTCGTGCTCGAGGCGATCGCCGCAGGCAAGCACGTGGTCACAGCCAACAAAGCCCTGCTGGCCGTGCACGGCACCGAAATCTTCGCGGCCGCTCACGCCAGAGGCGTGATGGTGGCCTTCGAGGCCGCAGTGGCCGGCGGCATCCCGATCATCAAGGCGCTGCGCGAGGGCCTGACCGCCAACAGCATCCAGTGGATCGCCGGCATCATCAACGGCACGACGAACTTCATCCTGTCCGAGATGCGCGACAAGGGCCTGGACTTCGCCACCGTGCTCAAGGAAGCCCAGCGCCTGGGCTACGCCGAAGCCGATCCCACCTTCGACATCGAAGGCGTGGACGCTGCCCACAAGGTCACGCTGATGAGCGCCATCGCCTTCGGCATCCCGGTTCAGTTCGACAAGGCGCACGTCGAGGGCATCACCAAGCTGGCGGCCCAGGACATCAAGTACGCCGAGCAGCTGGGCTACCGCATCAAGCTGCTGGGCGTGACCAAGCGCAAGGGCCAGGGCATCGAGCTGCGCGTGCATCCGAGCCTGGTGCCTTCCAAGCGGCTGCTCGCCAACGTCGAAGGCGCGATGAATGCCGTGGTGGTCAACGGCGACGCCGTCGGCACCACGCTCTATTACGGCAAGGGCGCCGGCAGCGAGCCGACCGCCAGCGCGGTGATCGCCGACCTGGTGGACGTCACCCGTTTGCATACCGCCGATGCTGCGCACCGTGTGCCTCACCTGGCTTTCCACCCCGATTCGATGAGCGACCTGCGCATCCTTCCGATGTCTGAGGTCGTGACCAGCTACTACCTGCGCCTGCGCGTGGCCGACGAGGCCGGCGTGCTCGCCAAGGTCACGGGCCTGCTCGCCAGCGCCGGCATCAGCATCGACGCGGTGCTGCAGCGCGAGGCCGACGAAGTGGGCGGCGAGGGCTCGACGCAGACCGATCTGATCATCCTGACCCACGACACGCGCGAAGGCACGCTCGACGAAGCCCTGGCACAGTTGCAGGCGCTGCCGACGGTGCTCGCGCCCATCGTGCGCATTCGCAAGGAAGAACTGTCCTGATGCGCTACCTCTCGACGCGCGGCCATCCGGAGCGCCGCCGCTTCTGCGAGATCCTGCTCGAGGGTCTGGCGCCCGACGGCGGGCTGTACCTGCCCGAGCGCTACCCGCAAGTCGATGCCGCCACGCTCGCGAACTGGCGCAAGCTGAGCTACCACGAGTTGGCCTTCGAGCTGCTTTCGCTGTACATCGACGACATCCCTGCCGCCGACCTGAAAGCGATCTGCGCCAAGACCTACACCGCCGAAGTCTTCGGCACGGCAGAGATCGTGCCGCTGCGCGAGCTCGAGGACGGCGTGTACCTCGAAGCCCTGTCCAACGGCCCCACACTGGCCTTCAAGGACATGGCCATGCAGCTGCTGGGCAACCTGTTCGAATACGAACTGGGCCGCCGCGGCGAAGAGCTCAACATCCTCGGCGCGACCAGCGGCGACACCGGCAGCGCCGCCGAGTACGCCATGCGCGGCAAGCAGGGCGTTCGCGTCTTCATGACGTCGCCGGACGGTCGCATGAGCCCTTTCCAGCAGGCGCAGATGTTCAGCCTGCAAGACCCCAACATCCACAACCTGGCCGTTGCAGGTGTGTTCGACGATTGCCAGGACATCGTCAAGGCGGTCTCGAACGACCTGGACTTCAAGCGCAAGTACCGGATCGGCACCGTCAATTCGATCAACTGGGCACGCCTGCTCGCGCAGGTCGTCTACTACTTCGCCGGTTACTTCCAGGCCACGGGCAGCAACGACAGGCAGGTGAGCTTCACCGTCCCGTCCGGCAACTTCGGCAACGTCTGCGCCGGCCACGTGGCACGCATGATGGGCCTGCCGATCCGCACGCTTGTCGTGGCCACCAACGAGAACGACGTGCTCGACGAGTTCTTCCGCACAGGCGTGTACCGCGTGCGCTCGGCCGCCGACACGCACGAGACGTCGAGCCCGTCGATGGACATCTCCAAGGCCAGCAACTTCGAGCGCTTCGTGTTCGACCTGGTCGGCCGTGACGCAGTGAAGACGCGCGCGCTCTTCGAGGGCGATCTGGGCCCGAAAGGCCGATTCGACCTCAGTGACGACCCGGCCTTCTCCCAGGCGACCGATCGCTTCGGCTTCGCGAGCAGCCGCAGCACCCATGCCGATCGCCTTGCGACCATCCGCGATACCGACAGGCGCTTCGCCACGCTGATCGACACGCACACTGCCGACGGCCTCAAGGCCGCACGCGAGCACCTGTCGCCGGGCGTGCCGATGGTGGTTCTGGAAACCGCGCTGCCCATCAAGTTTGCCGAGACCATCGTCGAAGCGCTGGGCCGCTCGCCCGATCGGCCGGCGCGCTTCAATGGCATCGAGGCATTGCCGCGCCGCGTCGTGAAGTTGCCTGCCGACGTCGGTGCGGTCAAGGCCTACATCGCACAGCACTGTGACTGATCCGGCGCGCGAGGCATGAAGGCCATCGGTTTCGCCGGCTATTCGGGTGCCGGCAAGACCACGCTGGTCGAACGGCTGATCCCGGTGCTCCGGCTCCAGGATCAACGCGTCTCGGTGGTCAAGCACGCGCACCACAAGTTCGACATCGACCATCCGGGCAAGGACACCTATCGCCACCGCGAGGCCGGTGCCTTCGAAGTGGTGGTCGCTTCCGACAAGCGCCTGGCATTGATCCGCGAGTTCGAGCGGCCCACCCAGCTCGGCGTGCACGAACTCATCGCAGAACTGGACCCGCGTGTGGACTGGGTGCTGGTCGAAGGCTTCAAGCACAGCGACCTGCGCAAGATCGAGGTGTGGCGCGAGCCTGAGCCCGGCCAGGCACCCCGGCCGGCGCGCTATGCGGAGGACGAGTTCATCGTCGCCATCGCAACGGACACGCCCGAGCGCCTGCCGACTGCCACCGGGCTGCCCGTGTTCGACCTGAACGACGCCGATGGCATTGGTGCCTGGTTGCTGCAGAACGCGGCCCGTTTCGAGTACAAGGTCAATCGCCATGGTTGAATCATCCAAACGCCCCCCACTGATGCCGCTGGACGACGCGCTCGCGCGGCTGCTCGCAGCTGCGAGCCCGCCACTCGGCACCGAGTTCGTGTCGACCTTCGAGGCGGATGGCCGCGTGCTCGCGCAGGACGTGGTGTCCGGCCTCACCGTGCCCCCGCGTGACAACAGCTCGATGGACGGCTATGCCGTGCGCAGCGCCGATTGCGTCGAGCCCGGGGCTGTCTTGCAGGTGGCCCAACGCATCCCGGCCGGCACCGTGGGCACGCCGCTGGCGGCTGGTACGGCGGCCCGCATTTTCACGGGCGCGCAGATTCCCGACGGCGCCGACGCGGTGGTGATGCAGGAAGACACGGCTGCGCTCGCGGAGGAGGGCAGCCTCGGCCGCGTGCGCGTCGAGATCGCACCCGCTGCCGGCCAGTGGATACGCCGTGCCGGCGAAGACGTTGCGGCCGGCGGCGTGGTGCTCTCGCGCGGCGAGCGCCTGACGCCTGCGGGCCTGGGCCTCGCCGCAAGCGTCGGACTCGATCGCCTGGAGGTGTCGAAGCGCCCGCGCGTGACCCTGCTGTCCACAGGCGACGAACTTGTCATGCCTGGCGAAGTGGCGCCCGAGGCGATGAAGCCGGGCTCCATCTACAACTCCAACCGCTTTTTCATGCGTGCCCTGCTGCATCGGCTGGGTTGCGAGGTTCATGACCTGGGCATCGTGCCCGACCGCCGCGATGCGACCATCGAGGCTCTGCGCAGTGCGTCGGCGCGCAGCGACTTGATCATCACCACCGGCGGCGTCTCGGTGGGTGAAGAAGACCACATCAAAGCCGCCGTGCAGGCGCTCGGCCAGCTCGACCTGTGGTCGCTGTCGATGAAGCCTGGCAAGCCCTTCGCCTATGGCCGCATCGGCAATGCACACCTCACCGGGCTGCCAGGCAATCCGGTTTCGAGCTTTCTCACCTTCCTGCTGCTGGTGCGTCCCTTCCTGCTGACCTTGCAAGGCGTGCATCGCGTGGCGCCCGAGCCGGTCGCGATGCGCGCCGATTTCGACTGGCCGCGCGCCGACCGCCGGCGCGAGTTCCTGCGTGCGCGCCGCAATGCGGCAGGCGGACTCGACCTGTTCTCCAACCAAAGTTCGGGCGTGCTGACCTCGATGGTCTGGGGCGATGGCGTGATCGACACGCCCGCAGGCCAGCCCTTCAAGGCCGGCGACATGGTGCAGTTCATTCCTTTCGCCTCGCTGCTGGGCTGAGCATGAAGAAGGTCACCGTGCGCTATTTCGCCTCGGTGCGCGAAGCGCTGGGCACCGGCAGCGAAACGGTCCAGACCGATGCGGCCGACCTCGGCGCACTGCGCGACGAGCTGATCGCCCGCGGCGAGCCCCACGCAGCCGCCCTGGCCCGCGGCAATGCCGTGCGCATGGCGCTGGACCAGGTCATGAGCGCCGAGACCGCGCCCCTGCAGGAAGGGCAGGAAGTCGCCTTCTTCCCGCCGGTCACGGGCGGCTGAGCGCGGCCTGCAGCGAAAAGCGCCTCCACCAACGTTGCCTCCGACTTGTGCAGTGCACGTCGCTCCCACAGGCGCGGTGAATCGGCGGTGCCACAATCCGGGCATGCCCGGCCCCCGAGTTTCCATCCAGACAGCCGATTTCGACCTCGCGCAGGAGGTCGCCGCGCTGCGCGAGGACGACAGGCGCATCGGCGCGGTGTGCAGCTTCATCGGCACCGTGCGTGACCGCAACGACGGCAGCGACGTTGTCTCGATGGAGCTGGAGCACTACCCCGGCATGACCGAGAAATCCATCGAGGCCATGATCGACGAGGCCCATCGCCGATTCGACATCCTCGGTGCGCGCGTGGTCCACCGCGTGGGGCTGCTGCAACCGCTGGACCAGATCATGATGGTCGCCGTCATCTCGGCGCACCGCGGTCAGAGCTTTCAGGCCTGCGAGTTCCTCATGGACTACCTCAAGACCCAGGCGCCGTTCTGGAAGAAGGAACAGACGCCCGAGGGCGCGCGCTGGGTCGATGCGCGCGTGGACGACGATGCGGCCCTGGCGCGCTGGGGCATCGAAGCGCGCAACGCCTGAGCGCCGGCACCGGCCGCCGACACCTACTGTGGCGTGAACCCGCTCCGCTGGATGATCTGCTCCCATGTCTGCGTGTACGTGCGCACGCGTCCCGCGAACTGACCCTGCGGCTCGTAGGCCACGGTCAAGCCCAGCGTGGTCAGCTTCTGCTTGATGTCCGGCATGGCCAGCACCTTCTGCAGGGCCGCGCCGAAGCGGTCGATCACCGGCTGCGGCGTGCCTACGGGCGCGAACACGCCGTAGTAGGGCAGGTCTTCCAGATTGGCGAAGCCGAGTTCGGTGAAGGTCGGCACTTGCGGCAGCAGGGCCTGGCGCTTGCTGCCGATCACGGCCACGATGCGCACCTTGCCCGCGCGGTGGTTCTCGATGAAGTCGGGTACCGAAGCGATGCCGGCGCTGATCTGGTTGCCCAGCATGTCGGCCGTCATGGGGGCGCTGCCGCGGTAGGGCGCGGCCTGCACGTCGACCTTGTACTTGGTCGCGATCATCTTCACGAGGAATTCGGGGATCGAGCCCGGGGCCGGCACGCCGATCGTCTCTTTGCCGCCGCGCTGGGTGCGCGTCCACTTGATGTACTCGTCCAGGCTCTTGGCAGGTGTGCCGCCCGAGACGGCCAGCACGTTGGCGAAGGTGGCGAAGCCGGCGACCGGCACGAAGTCGGCCGACGGGTTGAAACCCGGGTTCTTCACCACCTGCGGCAGGATCGAGATGGAGTGGTCGTGCGTCAGGAACAGCGTGTGGCCATCGGGCGCGGCAGCCTTGAGCGCCTGGGCTGCGATCTGCCCACCGGCGCCTGCGCGGTTTTCGACCACCACGGGCGCACCCAGTTCGTCCTTGAGCTTTTCGCCCAGCGTGCGGGCGATGGCATCGGTTCCTGCGCCGGCCGGAAAGCCGACGAGCAGCTTGATCGGCGCGCCTTGCTGCGCCTGCGCAAGCCCGGCGAGACCGACCGCCGCGGCGGCCAGCCCGAGCGTGAAGACACGGCGCGATGCGCGCGGCATCCTTGAAGAGAACATGTGCGACTCCAGTCGATTGAGGAAGGTACGAGGTGCGAGCAACCGGCGTGCCCGCTCCACGGCAGGGCGATATTCTGAACGAGCCGGCCGCGTGACGACGCAGTGCGAAGGCATCATCGCCGTCGCAGGCGATGCGCCATCGAGATGAAGGCCGCGAGCGCAGGGTTGTTGTTGGACGGGCGATAGGCCAGGCCCAACTGGTACTTGACCGATACGTTGCGCCGCCGCACCTGCACGTAGTGCACGTGGGCGGTCTGCACCGCCTGCATGGCCTGCGGCACCAGCGCGATGCCGAGCCCGCCGCCCACCAGCGCCAGGATGGTCTGCATCTGCGCCGCCACCTGCACGAAGTTCGGGATGAAGCCGCAGTCCTGACACGCCGCCATCACCACGCTCTCGAAGCCGGGCCCTTCCTTGAACGGAAAGCCGACGAAGCTTTCCGATGCCAGATCGCGCAACTGCACGCGCTTCTGATGCGCGAGCGGATGGGTGTCGGGCACCGCGAGCATCAGTTCCTGCTCGCAATAAGGCTGAACGCGGAAGTCGCCCGCATCGTGCAGCGGCGGCACCACGATGCCGACGTCCGTCGCCCCGTTGAGCAGCGCTGCCATCTGCTGCGACGTGGTGTCGCCGGTCAGTACCAGCTTGACGTCGGGGTAGTCCTGGCGAAAGCGCCGCAGCAATTGCGGCACCACGTCGAGCGCGGCGCTGGGCACGAAGGACAGCCGCAGCGCGCCCAGCTTGCCGGCCGCGGCGCGTTGTGCGATCTCGACCGACAACTGCGCATGGGCCAGCGTGCGCCGGGCCTCGCGCAGGAAGGCCTCGCCGGCCACCGTCAGCCGCACGTGGTGGCGCGTGCGGTCGAGCAGGGTGGCGCCCACCTCGGCCTCGAGCCGCTGCACCGCCACCGACAGCGGCGGCTGCGACACGTGCAGGCGCTCCGCCGCGCGGCGAAAACTGCGCTCTTCCGCGACGGCGACGAACTGGCGAAGCTGACGCAGGTCCATCGCGGCATTCTAGGGACGGTGCCAAGGCTGGTGATCGTGATCGCCTATCACCAGCCCCTGAAAACGGTATTGGACGGAACACGTACCCAGGCGCAGCATGTGCTTCACGTTGCCTCCCAACGCGAACCGACTTCCTGCAAAACCCACGAAAGTCCCACGATGCAGCCCTCTCTCCTGGAAGAACTCACGCCCGTTCCCAACCCCTATCCCATCAAGTCCGAGATCGAATACCCCGAGGTCTGGCGCCTGTGCGAACAGGCCCGCGAACTGGCGTGGAATCCGGTCGGCATCGACTTCTCGGACATCCGCGATGCCGATCTGCCGGCCGATGTGCGCGAAGCCGGCGCCGAATGGTGGAGCTTGCGTGCCTGGATGGAGCACGGCGCCATTCCGTACGGCACCGAGCGGCTGCGCGAAGCGGTGTTCGCGCACCAGCCCTTCGAGATCAAGCAGCACATCGTCAACTTCATCGCCGAGGAACTGCGCCATCACGAGGCCTCGTTCATGGTGGCGCGCGGCCTGGCCGGCTACCAGGCCGAGCCGCGCGCCGACTACTTCAAGGCCGTGATCCCGCGCTTCCACGACGAGCGCGACGAGAAGGCCATGTCCTTCTTCGCCGGGTTGGCGGTCAACACGCTGTTCGAGCAGCTTTCCGGCGAACTGCTGCAGGCGCGCTACGAAAACGCGCGCTACAAGTCGATCCGCACGGCCTGCCAGCTCATCCTGCGCGACGAGGCGCGCCATATCCAGTTCGGCCGCATCATCATGCGGCGCTTTTTCTCCGAGCTGTCGGCCGACGACCGGCGAATGCTGGGCGAAAAGGTGGCCAAGAAGCTGCGCGGCAGCCTGCTCAACGGCGTGTACGCGGTGGTCAACCTGCCCCTCGACGAGCGTGCGCGGGCCGGGCGCAACCGGGCCCTGGCGGCCGAGCATGGGCTGGGTGCCACCCATCCCGATCAAGAGATCGAGATCATCCGGCGTGCCCTGGAGCAGATCCGCAGCGACGTGGCGCCCTATGGCGTCGAGATACCGGAAGTGCCAGAGGTCGATCGGGCCGCGGTGGCGACGCACTGAGGAGTCTGTCATGACAGCCCGTCCATGGATGAGGATTCTCGGCGGCAGTGCCTTGGCACTCGCCGGCGCCATCGCGCTGCCGCCGCCGGCCGGCGCGCAGGGCACTTACCCGAACCGGCCGATCACGATGGTGGTGCCGTACCCGGCCGGCGGCTCGGCCGACATCCTGGCGCGCACCGTCGGGCAGAAGCTGGCCGATCGGCTGGGGCAGCCGGTGGTCATCGACAACCGCGCCGGTGCCGGTACCGCGATCGGCGCCAAGCACGTGGCCGGCGCAGCGGCCGACGGCTACACGCTGCTGATGGGCACCGTCAGCTCTCAGGCCATCAACCCGGCGATGAACAAGGTGGGCTACGACCCGGTGAAGGACTTCACTGCCGTCGCACCGGTGGCCTCGATTCCGTTCGTGCTGGTGGCCCATCCGTCCTTTGCCGGGAAGAGCGTCGCCGACGTCATCGCGCAAGCCAAGGCGAAGCCCGGCGAACTCGGCTACGCATCGGCCGGGCCGGGCACCTCGAACCACCTGGCCGGCGAGTTGCTGGCCACGGCGGCCGGCATCCGGCTGCTGCACGTGCCTTACAAGGGCAGTGCACCGGCGCTCAACGACGTGGTGGCCGGCCACTTGCCGCTGATGTTCGACCTGCAGGCCACCGCCTTGCCATACGTTCAGTCGGGCAAGCTCAAGGCGCTGGCCCTGACCGGGCGAACCCGCAGCTCGCTGTTGCCCGACGTGCCCACTGCGATCGAAAGTGGCTTGCCCGGCTACGAGGTCAGCGCGTGGTTCGGCGTGTTTGCGCCGGCCGGGCTGCCCAGGCCGGTGCTGGACCGGCTCAACGCCGAGATCTCGGCCGTGGTCCAGGCGCCCGACATGCAGAAGCGCTTGCAGGAACTCGGCGCGGAGCCCGATCGGGGCAGCGCAGACGCCTTCGCGAAGTTCTCGCGCGACGAGGCAGGCAAATGGGCGACCGTGCTCAAGAACGCGGGCCTCGCGCAGTGAGCGGAGGACACCGTCGATGATCGAAGGCCCTGCGACGCTGCGCGCCCTGATGGCCGACCTCGGCCCGCGATGGGCCACTGACCTGCGCGGCAACAGCCAGCAGGTGAAGGAGGCCTATGCACCCTTGCTGGCGGCTGCGCCCAAGGGCGGCGTGACGGTCACGCGCGACATCGCCTATGGCCCGCATGCGAGGCATCGGCTCGATCTGTTCAGGCCTCTCGATGCGCGTCGCGCACCGGTCATGGCTTTCGTCCATGGCGGCGCCTTCGTGCGCGGCGACAAGCGGACGAGCACCGACATCTACGACAACGTGTTGTATTGGTTCGCGCACCAGGGCTTCGTCGGCGCCAACATCGAGTACCGGCTCGCCCCCGAGGCGCCGTACCCCGGCGGTGCGCTGGACGTCGATCAGGCGATGGAATGGCTGCATGCCCGGGTGGCCGAGCACGGGGGCGACCCGAGGCGGGTGTTCCTGGCAGGCCACTCCGCCGGCGGCACGCACGTCGCGGGCTATGCCTTCGACCCGGCGCTGCGGTCCGGGCCATGCCGCGCCAGCGCCATCGCGCTGGTGTCGGCGCGGCTGGAGGCGGACCAGTCATCCGCGAACCCCAATGCGCCCGGCGTTCGAGCCTATTTCGGCGATGACGCGAGCCGCTATGCGCAGCGCTCGCCGATGCGCCTGGCGGACCGCTCGCACGCGCTCCCCGTCTTCATCGCCATGGCCGAGTTCGAGAACCCGCTGCTGGACGTCTATTCGCTCGCCTTCGCCCACCGCTTGGCCGCGGTGTCCGGGCGCGCGCCGCGGGTCGTCCAGATGCGCGGCCACAACCACATGTCGATCGTGGCCCACTTCAACAGCGGCGAAGACGCGCTCGGGCGCGAGATGATCGACTTCTTTGGCGCGGTGCCCGAATCGGTGTAGGGTTTGCCTCTTTTCGCTTGAATTCCCGTCCGCGCGTCCCTACTTGCCGGGGATTCGGAGTCATTCATGCGCCAAGACAAACTCACCACCAAATTCCAGGAAGCCCTGGCCGACGCACAGTCGCTCGCGCTGGGCAACGACAACCCCTACATCGAACCGGTCCACCTGCTGGTCGCCATGCTGCGCCAGGACGATGGGCCGCGCGCCTTGCTCGAGCGCGCCGGCGCCAACGTGCCGGGCCTGCTGCAGGCTGCCGAGGCGGCGATCAAGAAGCTGCCCCAGGTGCAGGGCCACGACCAGGTGCAGGTCGGTCCCGAGCTGGGCAAGCTGCTGCAGGCGACCGAGAAGGAATCCATCAAGCGCAACGACCAGTTCATCGCCGGCGAACTCTTCCTGCTGGCCGTGGCCGACAGCAAGGCCGAGATCGGCAACCTGGCGCGCAGCCAGGGCGTGACCCGCAAGTCGGTCGAAGCGGCGATCGACGCCGTGCGCGGCGGCCAGGGCGTCAACAGCGCCGAGGCCGAAGGCCAGCGCGAATCACTCAAGAAGTACACGCTCGACCTGACCGAGCGCGCACGGCTGGGCAAGCTCGACCCGGTGATCGGCCGCGACGAGGAAATCCGCCGCGCCATCCAGGTACTGCAGCGCCGCACCAAGAACAACCCGGTGCTCATCGGCGAGCCCGGCGTGGGCAAGACCGCCATCGTCGAAGGCCTCGCGCAGCGCATCATCGCCGGCGAAGTACCCGAGTCGCTCAAGGGCAAGCGCGTGCTGTCGCTCGACATGGCCGCGTTGCTGGCCGGGGCCAAGTACCGCGGTGAGTTCGAGGAGCGCCTGAAGAGCGTGCTCAACGAGCTGGCCAAGGACGAGGGCCAGACCATCGTCTTCATCGACGAACTGCACACGATGGTGGGCGCCGGCAAGGCCGAAGGCGCCATGGATGCCGGCAACATGCTCAAGCCCGCTCTGGCCCGCGGCGAGCTGCATTGCGTGGGCGCCACCACGCTCGATGAGTACCGCAAGTACATCGAGAAGGACGCCGCGTTGGAGCGCCGCTTCCAGAAGATCCTGGTCGGCGAACCGAGCGTCGAAGCCACCATCGCCATCCTGCGCGGCCTGCAGGAAAAGTACGAGGTGCACCATGGCGTGGACATCACCGACCCGGCCATCGTGGCTGCGGCCGAGCTGTCCGACCGCTACATCACCGATCGCTTCCTGCCCGACAAGGCCATCGACCTGATCGACGAGGCAGCGGCCCGCATCAAGATCGAGATGGACTCCAAGCCCGAGGTCATGGACCGTCTCGACCGCCGGCTGATCCAGCTGCAGATCGAGCGCGAGGCCGTGCGCCGGGAGAAGGACGAAGCATCGCAGAAGCGCCTCGGCTTGATCGAGGACGACATCGGCCGCGTGCAGAAGGAGCTGGCCGACCTCGACGAGATCTGGCAGGCCGAGAAGGCGCAGGCCCAGGGCAGCGCGCAGATTCGCGAAGAGATCGACAAGATCAAGTTCCAGATCGCCGAGTTCACCAGCAAGGGCGACTTCAACAAGGTGGCCGAGCTGCAGTACGGCAAGCTGCCGGGCCTCGAGAAGCGCCTGAAGGAAGCGCAGGACACCGAGGCGAACAAGGGCAAGTCGAGCGCGCCTACGCTGCTGCGCACCCAGGTCGGCGCGGAGGAAATCGCCGAGGTCGTGGCGCGCGCCACCGGCATCCCCGTGTCGAAGCTGATGCAAGGCGAGCGCGACAAGTTGCTGCAGATGGAAGACAAGCTGCACGAACGCGTGGTCGGCCAGGACGAGGCCATCAGCGCCGTCGCCAATGCGATCCGCCGTTCGCGCTCCGGCCTGGCGGACCCGAACCGCCCGACCGGCTCCTTCCTGTTCCTCGGCCCGACGGGCGTGGGCAAGACCGAGCTGTGCAAGGCGCTCGCGGGCTTCCTGTTCGACAGCGAGGATCACCTGATCCGCGTCGACATGAGCGAGTTCATGGAAAAGCATTCGGTCGCGCGCCTGATCGGCGCGCCGCCCGGCTACGTGGGCTATGAAGAGGGCGGCTACTTGACGGAGGCCGTGCGCCGCAAGCCCTACAGCGTGCTGCTGCTCGACGAGATCGAGAAGGCGCATCCGGACGTTTTCAACGTGCTGCTGCAAGTGCTCGACGATGGCCGCCTCACCGATGGCCAGGGCCGTACCGTGAACTTCAAGAACACGGTCATCGTCATGACCAGCAACATCGGTTCGCCGATCATCCAGTCGATGGTGGGCAAGCCGGCCGAGGAGATCAAGGACGCGGTGTGGGACGAGCTGAAGAACTACTTCCGCCCCGAGTTTCTCAACCGCATCGACGAGACGGTGGTCTTCCACGGGCTCGACGCCAAGAACATCGAGGCGATCGCCGCGATCCAGCTGCGGGTGCTGCAGGAACGCTTGGCCAAGATGGACTACGTGCTCGACGTGTCGCCGGCGGCGCTGTCGGAGATCGCCAAGGTCGGCTTCGATCCGGTGTTCGGCGCGCGGCCGCTCAAGCGTGCCATCCAGCAGCGCATCGAGAACCCGCTGTCCAAGCTGCTATTGGACGGAACGCTGGTGCCGAAAGACCGAATCCTGGTCGGCACCGATCCGATTCAATCGCCGGGCCAGTTCAGCTTCAGCAAGGCCGGGGAACCTCGGGCCGAAGCGGCGGCCTAAGCCGGAATGATGAACTTCCTCCTGCGCGTCGTCCTGTTCCTGATCGGCCTGGTCTTCGCGGCCAGCCTGGCCGTGGCGGTGCTGCTGCTGGCCATGGTCTGGGGTCTGCGCTACGGCTGGGCCCGCCTGACAGGCCAGCCGGTGCGGCCCTGGGTCATGCGCTTCGATCCGCGCCATGGCTTCGACCGCTTCCGCGCCGCGGCGCGGCCGGTCGAGCCGACGGCTGCCGACATGGCCGCCGCCAAGGCGCGGGGCGAGGCGGCCGACAGCCCGGTGCGCCTGCGTGATCGCAGCCCCGGCGTGACCGACGTCGAGGCCAGGCCGGCGCCGCGGGGCGAGTAGCGCGGCGCTTTTCGAAGGGTGCGCCGTCGCGGTGCGCCCGTGTCGGGTCGTTCGAGCCGTCCGCAATCAAAATGATGGATGCCCTTGTCGTACCCGCCCGTCCTCGTCGATCCCCTTGAAGTCGAGCTCAGTGCCGTGCGCGCACAGGGCGCGGGCGGGCAGAACGTCAACAAGGTGTCGACCGCAGTGCACCTGCGCTACGACATCCCGGCGAGTTCGCTGCCGGAGGATGTCAAAGAGCGCCTGCTCGCCACGGGCGACCGCCGCATCACGCAACAGGGCGTGCTGGTGCTCAAGGCACAGCGGCACCGCACCCAGGACATGAACCGCACCGACGCGCTGGCCAGGCTGCAGGAACTGGTCGACCGCGTTGCCCAGCCGCCGCGTGCGCGTAAGGCGACGCGGCCGACCTTGGGATCCAGGATGCGCCGGCGTGAGGCCAAGAGCCAGCGCGCGGAGGTCAAGAGTTCGCGCAGGCCGGTGCAGGACTGAGCTCGGCTGCGGCATCGGGCTGCGCGGCGGCCAGGTCACCCAGCGCGTGGAGCGCATCCGCATCGGTGCGGTAGATGAACAGCAAGGGCCCGGGCGCCAGCAGCCCGGCGCGTTCCAGCACCTGCTGCGCCGGCAGCTTGATCCCGCTGATGTGAAGGCGCACGCCCTTCGATTCCAGCATCCGGCGGATGGCGCCGAAGACTTCGGCGCCGGTCACGTCGATGCGGTTGATCGGCTGCGCGAACAGGCACACGTCGGTGAGACCGGGCCGCATCGCCAGCGCCACGGTGATGGCGCGCTCCAGCGTGCTGGCGGTGGCGAAGTCCAGCTCGGCATCCATGCGCATGGCGTGCAGTTGCGGCGCGAGCGGCGGCAGGTTCCAGAGATGCCGGTCGCGCAGGCTGCCGTCGGGATGCAGGCCCACTTCGATGATGCGCGGGTGCAGATGCCGGTACATGTAGTGGCTCAGGCTCATCAGCAGGCCCGCCAGCACGCCCCAATAGATCGAAGGCGAAGTGGCGATGGTGAGTACGAAGGTGACCAGTGCGGTAACGGCTTCCACCCGCGATATGCGCCACAGTGCGACGAACTGCCCCGGCCGCACCAGGCCGAGCATCGCGATGACCACGATCGCCGCCAGCACGGCCTGCGGTACGTGGTAGAGCAGGGGCATGGCCCACAGCAACGCGGCGCCGATCAGCAGCACGCAGAACACGGTGGCCCAGCCGGTCTGCGCGCCCGCGTAAAGATTGATCGCCGAGCGCGAGAAGGACGAGCTGGTCGGGAAGGCACCCGAGAAGCCCGAGGCGATCTTGGCCAAGCCCTGGCCGATCAAGTCCTGGTTCTCGTTCCACAGCTTGCCGGCTCGGGCGTTGTCCACCTTGGCGCTGGAGGCCGTTTCCAGAAAGCTCACCAGCGTGATCATCAGTGCCGGCAGCAGCAGGGCGCCGAAGGTGCCCAGCGACTGCGTGCCGGGCAAGTAGAAGGCTGGCAGACCGGAGGGCAGGGTGCCCACGACCGCGCCACCCTTCAGCGCATAGCCGATGGCCGCGCTGATGGCCGCGCAGGCGCCCACCACCACCATGGCCGCCGGGAAGCGCGGCCAACGCTCCTTGGCCACCCACAGTGCCGCGATGCTGCCGAGTCCGAAGGCGATCGCCAGGAAGTCGGGCGGCGTGCCGTGCAGCAACTGCGTGTAGGTGCGGCCGGTGAAGCCGAACAGCGCCGGCACCTGCGACAAGATGATCAGCACCGAGGCCGCCTGCGTGAAGCCCATCAGCACCGGCGAATTGACCAGCCGCAGCACCCAGCCGAAGCCCCCGAGCCCGAGCAGCAGCTGGATCGCTCCCGACATGAAGCACAGCCATACCGCCAGCGCCACCCACTCGGCGCTGCCCGGTATCGCCAGCGGCCCGAGCGACGCCGCGACCAGGAGGCTGGACAGCGCGGTCGGCCCGACCGACAACCGTGTCGACGCGCTGAACAGCACCCCGATCAGCGCGGGCAGCAGCGATGCGTAGATGCCGGTGACCAGCGGCATGCCCGCCAGCGCCGCATAGGCAACGCCCTGCGGAATCACCATCAGCGCCACCGTGATGCCTGCGAGCGCCTCGCCAGTAAGAAGGGCACGGCTTGGACGGGGCCAGCCGAGGAAGGGGAGCCAGCGCACGAGCTGGTCGCGGGTCACGGCCATGCCGTTACCGCTGTGGAGGGTTCTGGGTCACCGGCCGATGATACGAAAGCGTTGTTGGACGCCAGTCAAGCCTTGGTCGTCGCGCCTCGATGTCTCTTGCGAACGGCGTAGTGGGCGCCGCCAGGCTCCTGCAGGAGGCGAGGCAGCTCGGGCTTTGCGTCTCGCGGTCCGAACCAGTCCTCGCTCGCGAGGAAGGCTTCCGGCGAGAGGATGCGCACGTTCATGAAGGGATGCAGCACCAACAAGTCCGCGTCGCCGGTAATCAACGCGTCGGCGCCCCCATGCACAGCAACATCCAGGAACTTGTTGTCCTTGGGGTCGCGGCATGCATTAATGGAACGTGTCGGAACGACCCAGTCGACGAGATCGTCGAGCGGCAAGAGGAGTGCGAGCCGTTGTTTCAGCGGCACGTAGGCGTCGAACTTGGCGCGCTGCATCACGGACCGCATTTCCTCGTGCGTAGCCGTCGAGAAGAGCAGCCGGCCGAGGTCCGCAGCGCGCCGCACGGCACGCGCCGCAACTCCGTGCGGGCGCAGCACCCAGCTCACCAGAACGTTCGTGTCGATGACCCAGCGAAGAACGGGCGGCCGCTCAGTCATCGCTGGCGAGTATGTCGGCCAGGATTTCGTCTGTCATTCCGTTCTTTTCGGCCTCGGCGCCGATGGCGTCCGCCACGCGCATGAGTTCGTCCACGTTGAGACGGTGGAGCTTTCGGTATTGCTCGGGCGAGATCACCATCGCCACGTCCCGATCGTGCCGGCGAATGATCACGGGCTCCCGCGCCGCCGCATCGAGCATGGCTGCGAAATTTTGCTTGGCTTCGGTGGCCGAATAGGTGATCACGACGACTCCTGAAAATGTGCAATTTGTACGAATTGTACAAATCGTGCGTCGCTGCCCCCGACCGTGTTCAACCTTTCTTCTTGTGCTGAAAAGCCGTCGGCGACTGCCCCGTCGCCGCCTTGAACATCGCGCAGAACGCGCTGTCGGTCGCATAGCCGCTGGCCGATGCCACCTGGCTCACCGCCATGCCGCGCGCCAGCAGCGGCAGTGCATGGGCCAGCACGGCCTGTTGGCGCCATTGCTGCCAGCTCATGCCGAGCTGGTCGCGGAACAGGCGCGCCACGGTCCGCTCGCTGGCGCCGATGGATTCGGCGCGCTCGGCCAGGGTCGCGCGGCCGGCCGGGTTGCGCAGCAGGGTTTCGCAGAGCTGGCGCAGGCGCTTGTCGGCGGGCAGCGGCACGTCGATGCGGATCTGCGTCGCGCGCTCCAGCTCGTCGACCAGCAGCGGCGCGATCCAGCGTTCGCGCTGGGCGGCATGCGGGTCGGCCAGGGGCAAGCCGTCGGGCGTGGTGTCCAGGGCCAGCATCAGGGCGCGCAGCAGCGGGCTGATCTCCAGCACCTCGCACTTCTCCCATGGCGGCCCGAGCCAGCTGTGCAGGTACACGGTGCGCAGCTCCGCGTCCTCGATGAGCGTGATGCTGTGCGCCATGTCCGCCGGTACCCAAAGCGCCCGCGAAGGCGGCACGATGTAGCTGCCGTCTTCGGTGCTCAGCCGGATCACCCCGCGCGTCGAGAAGGTCAGCTGGGGCCACGGATGCGTATGCAGTTCGACGAAGGTATCTGCCTTCAGGAAATGCTCCTTGGCCCGCAGCGGCCGCAGTGCGTCCGGCGTATAGAGATGCGGCGTGAGCGGGCCGACGACCTTGGTGAATTCCGGCATGGGAGGCACCGAATGCCACGCGGGCTCAGGCGTAGGCGCCGAGAAAACAGGAGACGGCATGATTTCGACAAATGTTGTCTCGATATCGGCATTCTGCCGTCGCTGTCGCGTCTACGATCAGGGTCTGCCCTGGTTCTTGTAGCAATTCATGTCTTCTTCCAACGCTTCCGCCGCCCCCAATTCCTTCGGGTCGGACGCCAAGTTGATCGGCCTGGTCGGTCTGGCGCACGCCATCAGCCACTTCAGCCAACTGGTCCTGGCGCCGCTTTTCCCCTGGCTCAAAGACGCGTTCAACGTCAGCTACACCGAACTCGGCGCGGTGCTGACCGTCTTCTTCGTCGTCTCCTGCGTGGTGCAGGCGGCCTCGGGTTTCCTGGTCGACAAGCTCGGCCCGCGTCCGGTGCTGTTCGTGGGCCTCGGGCTGCTGTCGGTCGCGGCCGTCGGCTATGCGCTGGCGCAGAGCTACTGGATGCTGCTGGCGAGCGCGGTGGTGGCAGGCATCGGCAACGGCGTGTTCCATCCGGTCGACTACACGCTCTTCAACCGCAAGGTCGCCCCGACGCGACTGGGCCATGCGTACAGCGTCCATGGCATCACGGGCAGCCTGGGATGGGCGCTGGCGCCGGCCTTCGTGGTGCCGCTGGCCATCGCTTTCTCCTGGCGCGTGGCCCTGGCCTCGGCCGGTGCGCTCGCCCTGGTGGTGCTGCTGGTGCTGTGGCTCAACCGCTCGGTGTTCGCGCTGGACGTCAAGGCCGTGCACAAGGCCACGGGCGCGGACGCGGCAGGCGGGCAGTTCGCCTTCCTGAAGATTCCTGCCGTGTGGATGTGCTTCTCGTTCTTCTTCTTCTATGCAGGTGCGCTGAGCGTTGTTCAGACCTTCGCGCCCGTGGCAGCCGGCCACCTGCATGCCGTGCCGGTGGCGCTGGTCGCGATCTGCCTGACGGTCTACATGGTGGCAAGCGCCTGCGGCATGGTGGTGGGGGGCTTCCTGGCGTCCGACCCCACCAAGTGCGAACGCATCGTTGGCGCCTCGTTCGGCGCGGCGGCCGTGCTGGCGCTGATCCTCGCGTTCGCGAATTTCCCGCCGGTTTTCGTGCCCGTCATGTTCGGGGCGATGGGCGTGGCAACCGGCCTTGCCGGGCCGTCGCGCGACCTGCTGGTCAAGCGCTCGACCCCGGCCAATGCATCGGGGCGCGTGTACGGCGTGGTCTATGCCGGGCTCGACATCGGCCAAGCCGTGGCGCCGCTGATCTTCGGCCGGCTCATGGATCACCAGCAGTACGTGAGCGTGATCGTCGGCCTGGCCTTGCTGCAGGCCGTGCTGATCGCCAGCGCATTCAACGTGCGCCGCGTGCGGCGCGAAGCCCTGGTGCCGGCGTCGGCTTGAGCCCGGCGCCTTGGATTCGTCGCTCTACCTGGTCGTCGCGCTCGGCGCGATCGTGGCCGGCTTCGTGCAGGGCCTCTCGGGCTTCGCCTTCGGCCTGGTCGCTATGTCCTTCTGGGCCTGGACGGTCGAGCCCAAGCTGGCTGCGGTGCTGGCCCTCTTCGGCGCGCTGACCGGACAGGTCATCGCCGCCGTGACGGTGCGCCGCGGCTTCGATCGCGCACTGTTGCTGCCATTCGTGCTTGGCGGCCTGGTCGGCGTGCCGATCGGCGTGTGGCTGCTGCCGAGCCTGGACGTGGCGCTTTTCAAAGCCTGCCTCGGCACCCTTCTCGTGATCTGGTGCCCGGCCATGCTGATGGCACGCCGGCTCCCACACGTGAAGGCGGGTGGACGCACCGCCGATGGCATCGCCGGCATGATCGGCGGCATCTGTGGCGGGTTGGGCGGTTTCACCGGTGCCATTCCCACGCTGTGGTGCACGCTGCGCGGCATGGAGAAGGACGTGCAGCGCTCGGTGGTACAGAACTTCAACCTGTCCATGCAGGTCGTGGCCTTTGCCTTGTACCTGAGCGCGGGGCTGGTGGAGCTTCGGATGCTTCCCTACCTGGGCATCGTCGCGGTCGCGGTGCTGGTGCCCGTGCTGCTCGGCGCGAGGCTCTACATCGGCATCAGCGAGGCGCGCTTCCGGCAGATCGTGCTGGGGCTGCTGACGCTGTCGGGCGTGGCCTTGCTGTCGTCCTCGCTGCCGGTGCTGCTGGCGCGCTGAAGCCGGGCGGCGCTCAGTCTTCGCGCTCCCAGCCTGCGTCGAAAGCAAAGCGCTCGGCCCAGAACTTCGACAGCCGCGGTTCCGCGTCGACACGACGAACCACCTCGGCCATCCGCGGCGCCTCGCGATAGAAGCGCATGCGGCCGGGCGTCCAGCGCGAGACCACCGTCACGTAGAGGTCGAGGATGCCAAGGCGGTCGCCCAGCAGGTAAGGCGTGCCGCCGGGAATCTGCGCATCCATGATCCGCCAGCATTCCGCGATGCGATCGGCCGTGCGTTCGATGATCACCGCCTCGGCTTCGGCGCCTTCGGCCAAACGCGAGGGCAGGTCGCGCACCCAGAGCATCGAGTAGATCGAAGCGGGGATGAAGCTCATCCACCGAAGGTACTGCGCTCGGCGCGGGTCGTCCGGGCCGGGCGCCAAGCCTGACTCCGGATACCGGTCGCCCAGCCATGTCAGGATGGCGGCGCTCTCCGTCATCACTTCGCCGGACGGCATCACGAGCACCGGCACTTGCCGCATCGGATTCACCGGCAGCAGCTTGTCGCGTTCGGCCTCGCTTTCCCAGGGCGACACGTCGATGACCTCTACCGGCTCGCCGATCAAGGCCAGCGCCGCGTGGACGGGCGTGGCGCCCGAGCCTGGCGCGCCGTAGAGGCGGTAGGCAGCAGTGTTCATGCGCGCAGCCTATCGCGCCGGCCGCGCGCCGCTTGTCGGATCAGGCCGCCAGCAAAGCGTCGACCTGCTTCAGCGCCGCCAGCGTCTTCACGCAGGCCTCGGCCACCTCGGTGCCCTTGACCGCGAAATGGCGATGGAAGTACTTGCGGTGCTCCACGTGTTCGTGAAAGTGATGCGGCGTGAGCACGGCCGAGAACACGGGCACGTCGGTCTCGAGCTGCACCTTCATCAGCGAATCGACGACCGTGCTGGCGACGAACTCGTGGCGGTAGATGCCGCCGTCCACCACCAGCGCGCAGCCGACGATGCCGGCATAACGGCCCGAGCGCGCGAGGCGCTTGGCATGCAGCGGGATCTCGAACGCACCCGGCACGTCGAAGACGTCGATGCGGTCCAGCGGCACGCCCTGGCGCTGCATCTCTTCGAGAAAGGCGTCGCGGGCCTGGTGGACGATGTCGGAATGCCATTGCGCCTGCACGAAGGCGATGCGCTGGCCGCGCGATCCATCGGACGCGGTCACGGCGGAGAGGGGAAGGTCGTTGATCTGACTCATGGTTTGCCTCTTTGCAAGGGTTGCCTGAATCAGGGCGCACGAGCCCGAAGCCTGCGCATGCGTGAACGCACCCGCCTGGCGACGAGACCGCGCTCTCTTTCATCCGGACTGTGACCGTCGGCCCCGGGATCTCACCAGGTCTGCTGACCCCGCGGCGCATGGCGCGCCACGGGCGCTCGCGGGCTCGTGCGAACAAGTCGCCATCACCGCCGGTGGGGAATTGCACCCCGCCCTGAGAACGCTTTGCCGCCACGCTTTCGTGCGGCGGCCCGGCGATTCTAGGCGGCGAGTGTGGCGCGCGCTGTCCCGTCCGCGCCAGCCCTCGGGCCGGCGGGGATTTGCTGGTCGCGACGCGAACTCGGCATGGCCGGCGCGCGCCGAGGCCTGAGGTCAATTGCCATGGGATTGACGCGATGCGCAATAGTGCGCGCGGTCGCCGGTTTCTAGGATCGGTCCATCGATGGAAGAGGCCACGGCACACATCGATTCCATGAAGACCCACACGAGACAAACATGCAATTCCAAACTCGACGCGTCCCCTTTCCTGCTGCCGCCTTGATCGTCGGCGGCGTTTGCCTGGCGGCGCTCCACGGCTGCGGCGGGGGAGGCGGTTCGCATTCGCTGCCCCTGGGCTTCGGCGGCTCTTCGGCGGCATCGACCGAACTCAAGTTGACGACGGTCTCGACGCTTCCCGCGATGGTGAGCGGTGGCGACGTGGTCGTGACCGCGACGACTGCAGGCGGCGTGTTGGCGGAGGGCATCACCTATCGACTCAACGGTGTGGACGTCACCGACCCGATGGTGTTCGACGCGTCGACCAAGACAACGAGCGGGCTGTTGACCGGGCTGGCATCGGGCCCGAACGTGCTGACGGCGTTCGTCGCCGGCCTGGAAGTCGGCCGGTTGGAGATGAAGAACTTCCCTGCGTCCGGCCCCATCTTCTCCGGGCCGCGGCAGAGTCCCTGGATCTGCGAGACACAGGCTTCCGGCTTGGGGGCGCCGCCCGCTTCGGGCCCCTGCGTCGCTGCGGTCCGATACGACTGGTTCTACCGCACGAGCGCCGGCACCTTCGAGCCGCTTACGAGCCTCGCTGCACCGTACCCCGCCGACCTGGCGACCACGGTCACGACCGAAGGCAAGACCGTCAACTACATCGTGCGGGTCGAGTCCGGCACCATCGACGAGTCGATCTACCGCATCGCCGTCATCGACGATCCGGCGAATCCGATTCGCGATCCTTGGCGCAAGGGCGGCAAGAAGCCGGGCGACGGCTGGAACGGCAAGCTCACCTACCCGTTCGGCGGCGGCGCGAGCCCCGGATTCAGATCGGGCAGCAACCTCGTCTCGTCCGCGTTGCAGGACCTGCCCCTGAGCCTGGGCTTCGCGGTGGCGTTCGGAACCCGGAACACCTACGGGACCGCGTTCGACGACGTCACGTCCGCCGAGACGCTCATGATGGTCAAGGAGCGCTTCATCGAGCAGTACGGCTTGCCGAAGTTCACGATCGGATCGGGCGGCTCGGGCGGCTCCGTCCAGCAGCATCACATCGCGCAGAACTACCCGGGCCTGCTGGATGCACTGACGCCCAGCTATTCGTTCCCGGACATCGGCTCGATCGTCCCGACCGTCACCGACTGCGGTCCGTTGAACAACTACTTCAACCGCCTCGCTGCCGACCCGGCCGCCTGGACCGGCATTCGCCGGTCGGCCGTCGATGGCGCAGCGGTGGCCGATGCAGGCCCTGCGATCGGGCAGACGGTGTGCCAGAACAACTACCTGGGCTTCGTGCCGGCCATCTACTCGCCGAACCCGATCACCTTCTCGCCGGTGGTGCCGGCGTCGCTGCGCTACGACCCGGTCACCAACGTCACCGGTGCGCGGGGCGGTTTGTGGGACGGCAACGTCAACAGTCTGGGCAAGGACCCGAAGACCGGCTTCGCGCGATCGTTCTACGACAACGCGGGCGTGCAGTACGGCCTGCAGGCGGTCAACGCCGGAAAGATCACGCCCGAAGAGTTCGTCGATCTCAACGAGAAGGTCGGTGGCGTCGACATCGACGGCAACCTGACGACCGGGCGCGTGCGGGGCGACCCGATCGGTGTCGCGAGGGCCTACGCCACCGGCCGGCTGGTCACGAACTTCGACAACATGGGCATCCCCATCATCGACTTCCGCATCTACAGCGACAACCTGGGCGACATCCACACACGCGACCGGACCCTGAGCTTTCTGCAGCGCCTGCAGAACGCGCGGGGGACCACGGCCAACCAGGTCAACTGGACCGCGCGCGGTGCCGGCTCGCCCGACCTCGACAAGCTCGCGCTGTTGGGCTTGAACGACTGGCTCGAGGCCATTCGCGGCGATGCGTCGCAGGCGCCGCTGGCCACGAAGGTGATCCGCCACAAGCCGGCATCGCTCAAGGATGCGTGCTGGGTCGACGGCGCGAAGATCGAAGAGCCGATCTCGTGGGATCCGGCGACGGCTTGCAACCAGGCCATGCCGGTCCACCAGAACCCGCGCACGGCAGCCGGCGCGCCCCGGACCGACGATGTGCTGATGTGCAAGCTCGCGCCGATCGACTTCGCGTCCTATGCGGTGGTGTTCACCGCGGCGCAGAAGAGCCGCCTGCAGGCCGCGTTCCCGCAAGGGGTCTGCGACTGGTCTGTGCGCGGCGAGGTTCAGCCTGCCTTGGCCGGCACGTGGATCGACTACGGGTCCGGCCGCTTCGGACCCGCGAACATCTACCAATAGCGCTCGGCACCGGGTGCTCGGCAGTCAGCGCGCCCGGCGCGCGCTGTCGTCCAGGAAGGCCGTCATGCGCTGCAGTTCCTCGTCGAGCGCAGCGTTGAAGGCGGCCCCGCGCGGCTTGCGTTCGGCGTAGCCCAGCAAGGGCTGCAGCCGGCCATCCCGCGCCGTGACGTTGGCCCAGCCGATCACGCGCTCGTGCCACAGCAACGGCAGCGCGTAGTAGCCGAGCCTGCGCTTGGGTGCGGGGACGTAGGCCTCGAAGGTGTAGCGCCAGCCCCAGAGCAGCTCGAAGCGGCGGCGGTCCCACACGACCGGGTCGAAGGGTGCGAGCAGGCGCACCGATTCGTCGGGTGCGTGGCGGCGCGACGATGGGTTCTCGTCGGCAGGCCAGTACCAGGTGATGCCGTCGATGCGGCAGCTGGCGAAGCGATCGGCCGCCATGCGCAGTGCCGCCTGCGTGTGCTGCGCCAGGTGCGGGGCGCCGTAGCCGAGCAGGCGCACCAGGTAGGTCAGGCTCGAGGCCGGCAGGGGCGCGTACTTCTGCACGATCAGGTCGAGCAGGGCGGCGGCGCGTGCGGCGCGGCCGGCCGGCGTTTCGTCGGACGGCGAATGGGCCGCGACTTCATAGATGCGCGTGCCGCTGTCGCGCCGCACCACGCGCAGCATGCCGCGGTAGTGCATGCCGTCGAGCAGGTGCGTGCTCGCGTTGCCGGAGCCGCCCCAATAGTTCTTCATGCGGCCATGTGTGAAATGCGCTTCGACCTCGCGCGGATGCACCTGGCCGCGCTCGCGCACGAAGGCCAGCACCTCGGCGGCCTTGCGGTGCGTCTCGGCATCCCATTGTTCCTTGGCCTCGCGCGGGTGCATCAGCGCCAGGTGCTCGCGCGGCAGGAAGCCGTAGTTGACCAGGCAGTCCTCTTCGATCGGCAACGCGATGTAGCGGCGCTCGAGGTCGCCCGCGCGGTAATCCTTGACGCGATGGCGCAGCGTCAGGTCTTGCGCACGGGCCGGCGCACGGATGGGGTCGGCTTGCACGAAGCCCAGGCGCCGGATCGCGCCCGGCAGGGTGGTGGGCTTGAAAAGGGTTCGCGCCACCGCGTAGCGGCGCAGGTCATCGAGCGTAGGGCCGGGCATGCGATGGATTGCAGCACAGGCCGGTGCCGGCTGCAGCTCGCCCGCCGCTCAGACCGCGCTGCGATGCCGCTCGATGCAGGTGGCGAGGGTTTCTTCGCCGGAGCGCTTCCACCAGTCGAGCGCGGAGAAGATCTCGACCTCGCTGTAGCCGGCGAAGCCTGCGTCCTCGACCCAGCCGCGCACCTTGCGCAACTCGACCACGCCGTCGCCCATCATGCCGCGGTCGTTCAGCAGGTCGCGCGTGGGCGTGAGCCAGTCGCACACGTGGTACGCCAGCAGGCGTTCGCGGCCGGCCCGCGCGATCTGCTGCTGCAGTTTCGGGTCCCACCACACGTGGTAGATGTCGAGTGCCACGCCGAGCATCCCGGTCTTTTGCGGATCGAGTTCGTCGCACAGGTCCAGCGCGTGCTCCAGCGTGTTGATGCAGGCGCGGTCGGCCGCCTGCATGGGGTGCAGCGGCTCGATGGCCAGCGGCATGCCGACCTCGCGTGCGTATTCGAGCGAAGCGGCAATGCCGTCGTGCACCTCGCCACGTGCGCGGCCGAGGTCTCGGTAATGCGCCTTGCCATCGAGTGCACCGGGCAGGCCACCGACCACCAGCACGACGCAAGGCGCGCCGAGGGTCTTGGCCTCGTCGATGGCGCGGCGGTTGTCGTCCAGCGCGACCTTCAGCCCGGCCGCGTCGGGCGCGGGGAAGAAGCCGCCGCGGCAGTAGCCCGACAGGCCGATGCCGTGCGCACGCAGTTGCCTGTCGATGCGCTCCAGACCCACCGCCGCCACCTGGTCGCGCCAGGGGCTGATGGCGCGGACGCCGTGGGCCGCGCACTGGTCGATCAATCGATCGAGGGGCACCTCGGCGCCATGCTGCTTGCGGATGGTGGCCGTGTTGATGGAAAGCCAGTCGTGGTTCTGAGAAAAGTCGCGCATGGGAAAAGTGAAGAGCGGAGAGAAGAAAAATGCGGTCAGCCGGCCATCGGCGTCATCGCGTCGAAATCGGGCATCGCGGCGCTGGCGAAGCCGGCGCAGTCCAGCGAGCCGAGGGAGATTCGCCCGTCGCGGATGCGCAGGCGAACCGCGCCGTGCGAGCGTTCGTACAAGTCGCCGTGCGCGTCGAGAAACGCCTGCTGTTCCGCAGCCGGCAGGGCCGCCATGCCATCGACGTAGTGATGGCCGTTGCGCTCGACGTGGGTGATGCCCAGCAGGTCGACCAGCGCCAGGTCTTGTTGCACCGCCAGGCCGGCCTGGGTCGTCAGGTCTTCGGCCGACATGAAGTAGCGCAGGTCCGTTCGCTGCGCGTTCCACGCCGCACAGCGCGCCGCATTGAGCAGCGACTTGTAGAAGCCCTTGCAGGTCTTGGAGGACACGCCGGC
This sequence comes from Variovorax sp. KK3, assembly GCF_001984055.1. Classification (GTDB taxonomy): domain Bacteria; phylum Pseudomonadota; class Gammaproteobacteria; order Burkholderiales; family Burkholderiaceae_C; genus Variovorax. The sequence continues at coordinate 28,340 of NZ_LYVO01000013.1, read as the reverse complement.
GTAGCCGCGCGCGCGGGCCTGGACGAAGCTGTCGAGCTCGCCGTCGGACTCGTCGACGATCACCGGCTTGCCGATGGCCGCGCCACGCAGGTCGATGCTCAGCGCCGACTTGCGTGCGATGGGCTGCTCGACGAAGAGGATGGACTGCTGCAGGCGCGCCAGCGACGGTGTCTCGCGGATGCGTGCCATCAGCTCGGCGATGCCGTGCGCATCGGTGTACTGCTCGTTGCCATCGAGCGAGGCGAAGTAGGGCGCAGCTGCCTGGTCGAGCACGGCGGCGATGGCCGAGAGCCGCGCCACGTCTTCGTCGATCTTGCCACCGACCTTCAGCTTGAAATAGCGGTGGCCGTAGCGCTGCACGACCTGCTCCAGCGTCTCGGGCAATCCGTCGGCCACTGGCGTTTTCAGGTCGGCGGCGGTGATCGCATCGACCATGCCGACGGTGTGCCGTGCCTCGATCGTCGGCGCCGGCGTGAGCCCCGCGAGGAATGCGTCGAAGTCGAGGCCTGCGAATTCCGGACGTGCCGGGCCGACACCGGCCGCGTTGCCGTGCATCGCCTCGTAGAAGGAAATGTCCAGCGCCCTGCACAGTGCATCGAGCACGGCACGGTCGACCAGCGCCGGGCCGTAGGCCGCCAGCAGCGGGTTGAAGCCCAGTGCGCCGCAAGTTCGCAGATGCGCATCGTGATGCCGCGCGAAGTGCCCGAACGCGGTCGCGGTCGAGCCGTCGCCGAGGTAGGCCTCGCGTGCCAGCGAGGTCACGCGCCGCAATTGGTTGAAGTTGTCTTCGTTGCTGAGGGCCAGGTTCTTGTCGAACCACTTGGGCGCCATCAGCTCGGCCGCCGCGCCCCAGGCGGTTCGGCCGTCGGCGAACTCGATGCGCGCGCGCACGAAAGCCTGCGGGCACTCGGTCAGCGTGACCACGCCGAAGCGGAAGGGCAGGCGCAATGCCACCGGGCGTTCGAACAGGGCGATCTCGCGGATCGCGAAGCGGGGTGCCTCAGCCATGGGCGGCGGCCTCTTCGAGCCCGCGCAGATGGCCGATGGCGCGGGCCGCCGAGCCCATGCCGTCCGGCACGTAGTCGAAGGGCTCCACCGCCGCGATGCCTGTGTAGTGGCCGGCGGCCTGCATCTCGCGCAGCGCCGCCAGAATGGGCGCGAAGCGCATCTCGCCCTGCCCGGGCCCGCGGCGGTTCGGGTCGTTCAGCTGCACGTGGGCGATGTGGCCGCCGGGCATCCAGCGGCGCATCAGGGCCGGCACGTCTTCATGCTCGACCTGGCCGGCGGCGCTGCAGTCGATCATGGTCTTGAACGCCGGGGAATCGATGGCCTGCACCAGCTCGACGGCCTCGGCGACGGTGTTGATCAAATCGGTTTCGACCCGCGACAAGGGCTCGATGCAGTAGACCACGCCGCATTGCTGCGCTGCCTGCGCCGCGGCTGCCAGGCATTCCTTGGCGCGCGCCAGGGCGGCGTCGCGCGTGTCGCCCGGTGGCACGCTGCGCTGCCGCGGCGAGCCGTGCACGAGGTAGCGCCCGCCCATCAACGCGCACAGTTCGACGAGCCGCTGCATCACGGCGGTGCTGCGCTGCCGCAGGCTCGCGTCGACGCTGACGATCGACAGGCCGGCCGGTGCGACCAGCAACCAATGCAGGCCGCTGATCTCCAGCCCGTGGTCTCGGGCGATGCGGCCGAAATCGCGCGCCTGCGCGTCGCCGATGTCCATGGGGTCGGCGGCCAGCGTGAACGGCGCGACCTCCAGCCCGTCGTAGCCGAGCGCGCCGCGGCGCGGCATTGCTCGGGAAATGGCAGGTCCTTCAGGACCTCGTTGCAGAGCGCGATCTTCATGTCCCAGCCCGTTCCTCAGGCGCTGCGGCGCAGCACCATGCGCTTGGCCCCGCCCCAGGCCCGGCGCAAGCGCTGGTTGACGGCGGGGATGTACATCAGCATCGTGAGCAGCGTGACGGCCGCGAGCGCCGCGCAGATAGGCCGGGTGAAGAAGGGCGCGAGGCTGCCGTCCGACAGCACCAGCCCGCGGCGCAGGCTCTTGTCGAGCAGCTCGCCCAGCACCAGGCCCAGCACCAACGGCGCCATCTCGTAGCCGCGGCGGCGCAGGAAGAAGGCCGCGATGCCGATCGTCAGCATCACGTACACGTCGAACAGCCGCGAGGCGATGGCGAACGATCCCACCGTGCACAGCACGAAGATCACCGGCATCAGCACCGTGCGGCGCACGCGCAGCACGTAGAGCAGCGGCCGCACCAGGAACAGGCCGAAGATCAGGATGCTGATGGTGGCCAGCGTGGTCATCGCCACCACGTCGTAGACGAACTGCGGCGTCTTGATCATCAGCATGGGCCCGGGCTGGATGCCGTGGATGATCATCGCGGCCATCAGCACCGCGGCCGGCGCCGAGCCCGGGATGCCCAGCGCCAGCGCCGGGATGATGCCGCCCGGAATGGCCGACATGTCGCCGGTCTCGGCCGCCATCAGTCCGTCGATGGAGCCCTTGCCGAACTGCTCGCGCTCGGGGCTCACCGACTTGGCCGCCGCATAGGACATCCAGGCGCCCGAGTCTTCGCCGATGCCCGGCAGGATGCCCGTGACCACGCCGATCACACCCGAACGGATGACGGTGCGCCAGTACTGGAACACCTCGCGAAAGCGCGGCAGCACGGAGTCTTTCAGCGCGACGATCTTGCGTTCGATCGGGTCGGCCAGCGAGGTCAGCACCTCTGCGAAGCCGAAGGCGCCGATCAGTGCGGGAATGAGCGCGATGCCGCCCGACAACTCGTCCCAGCCGAAGGTGAAGCGGTCGTATGCGTACAGGCCTTCCTGGCCCACCTGCGCCAACAGCAGGCCCAGGCAGCCCATCAGCCAGCCCTTGATCGGGTCTTCGCCCACGATGCTGCCGGACATCGCGACACCGAACAGCGCCAGCCAGAAGAACTCGAAGGCGCCGAAGGACAGGGCGATTTCCGCCAGCGCCGGCGTGAACATCGCGAGGCACAGCACGCCGAAGAGCGTGCCCGTGAAGGCGCCCGAGGTCGCGATGCCGATGGCGCGGCCGGCCTCGCCCTTGCGCGCCAGTGCATAACCGTCGGCGCACGACGCGGCGTTGGCCGCGGTGCCCGGGATGTTGAGCAGGATCGCGCTGCGGCTGCCGCCGTAGAGCGTGCCGACGTAGGCGCAGATCAGGATCAGGATGGCGTCGTTGGGCGCCATCTTGATGGTGAGCGTAGTCAGCAGCGCGATGCACAGCGTGGCCGACAGGCCCGGCATGCAGCCCACCAGGATGCCCAGCAGCGCACCGCCCAGGCCGTACACGATGGACCAGAAGTTCAGGAAGCTCAGGTACGAGTGCCCCAGCATCTGAAGACCTTCGAGCATGAAGTTCCTCCCTCAGGGCAGGCGGACCAGGAAGAACTCCTGGAACACCAGCGTGATGACGATGCCGGCGCCCAGGCCGACGGCCAGTGCGAAGGCCAGGCCGCGCAGACGCTGGTTCTTCGCGCCGCGCTCGGCGAACTGCAGCAGGCTGATGGTGACGGTGACGAACAGCGCCGCGGCCACCCAGAAGTGCAGGCCGTGGCCGACGAGGCCCAGGGCAAAGCCGACGCACAGCGCCAGCACGGTCCACATGCGCTTCGTCTCGGCGCGATCGGCTGCCGTGCGCGCATGCGGCACGTGCGGGTGTGCGGCGAGTCGCCGCCAGGAGCGCCACAGCATCAGCAGGCCGAAGAAGACGATCGCCCCGCCCAGGAAGCCTGGCAGCAGGCCAGGCACCGTGTAGGGATTGATGTCCTGCTTCTCCAGCCGGTCCATCCGCAGGGCGCCGATGGTGGTGGCGATGCCGAACACGATCCAGCCCAGCGCCTGCCAGAGGTCGGCGCGCGGCGAGGTCTTGCGCTCCTGTGCGGCCGCCGCGGCCGCGGCGGCTTCGAGCTCGGCGTGGGCTTCCGCCTGCGTCGACGCGTGTTCGGCGGTGCTCACGGCCGCGCGATGCCCAGCGTGTCGGGCGAGACCTTGGCCTTGCCGCTGTCGAACAGCAGCCAGGTGTTGGCCTGGATGGCGGGCGTGACGGCGGCCTGGGCCTCGGCGCCGTGCAGCGGCGCGAAGAGGGCGCCGCGGCTGGTGGCGTACTTCTTCAGCACGTCGCTCTTGGCGATGTTGTCGACCCAGATCTTCTCGACCGTCTTCACCACCTCGTCGGGCACGCCCTTGGGAATGAAGATGCCGAAGTAGTTGGCCGGCGCCTTGAATCCGTCGAGCGTCTTCGACAGCGGCTCGATGGTGCCGTAGCCCTCCAGCTCGAGCGCCTTGTCGCTCACGGTGGCCAGCGGCCGGATGCGCTTGCCGCGGATCATGTCGGCCTGCTCGACGGCGAGCTGCGTGGTCACCTCGGTCTCGTTGGCCACGGTGGCCACCACGGCCGGGTTGCCTCCGTCGTAGGTGACGTGGCGGTACTTCACGCCGGTGCTCTTCGCGATCAGCTCCATTGCGTTGTGGCCGGCCGAGGTCACCCCTGCGGTGGCGACGCTGATCTGCCCGGGCTTGGCCTTCATGGCGTCGAGCAGTTCCTTCGCGTTCTTGTAGGGCGCCCCGGCGTTGACGCCGATCACCTGCACATTGGCGACGTTGAGGAAGATGTGCCAGTCGGCGATCTTGGTCTTCAGCATGCCCAGCGTCTCGTAGGAGCCCAGATCCTGGGCCGCGCCGGCCGTCCAGGTGTAGCCGTCCTTCGCCGCGTCGAGCGCGCTCTTGCTGCCGATGGAGCCCGAGGCGCCGGGCTGGTTGACGATCACCACCTTCTGCCCGAGCGTCTTCTCGATCTCGGCCGCCGTCACCCGCGTCACCTGGTCGGTGGAGCCGCCGGCGGCCCAGGGCACGATGATCGTGACCGGCCGCGAAGGCTTCCATTCCTGTGCCAGCGCGGGCGAGCCCAGCGTGGCCCATGCGGCTGCAAGGGCGATGCTTCGAATCAGGTGGCGCTTCTGCATGGTGTCTCCTGTGGATGAGTTGGACTGGGAAACGGATGCCGGGAATGCTCGAAACAGGAAGGCGCGCTAGCCGAGCCAGCGCGCCAGGTGGTTGGCGACGAAGTCGTCGTCGTGCAGATGGGGGTACGCGTCGTGCACGCGCGTCAGCTCGTCGGCCTGGCCTTGGCTCAGGCCTTCGTTCGTGTCCAGGCACCAGATGCCTTCGAGCAGGCCTTGGCGGCGCAGCACCTCGTGGCAACCGGCGATGCAGCCGTGGAAGTCGTGGGCGACGTCGAACAAGGCGGCGTTGCAGTCGGTAATCTGCGCGTCGAGAGCCAACAGCTCTGACGGTGCCTCGCCCTTCGAAATGGCCTGGTGGATGTGCGCCAGCAGCTCGACGGCGCGGCGCGTGCCCACGCTCCAGTGGCCCAGCAGGCCGCCGCGGATGCGCATCGTGACCGGCCGTCCATCGCGCATCAGCGTGAAGGGCGCCAGCAAGTCCAGCACGATGTGGTCGTCGTTGCCGGTGTAGAGCGTGATCCGGTTCTCGGCGCCGGCCTCGATGACGCCACGCACCACGTCGAGCGTGCGGTAGCGGTTGAAGGGTGCCATCTTGATCGCGACCACGTTGTCGATCGCGGCGAAGCGGCGCCAGAAGCTGGCCGGAAGATGCAGGCCGCCAACGGCCGGCTGCAGGTAGAAGCCGACCAGCGGCATGACCTCGGCCACGGCGCGGCAGTGCGCGATGAGCGCGTCTTCGTCGGCACCCTTGAGCGCGGCCAGGCTCAGCAGGCCGGCGTGGTAACCCAGCGAGAGGGCCGTTTCGGCCTCGGCCGTGGCCTGCGCGGTCGGGCCGGCGAGGCCCGCGATCATGAAGAGCGGGCGCCGGCCATCGAGCGGCTCCCAATGCAGCGCCTCTTGCATCGCGAGTTCGAGCACGGACTTGTATAGGCCCTTCTCGCGGATCGCGAACTGCGTCGAGTGCACGCCCACCGCCAGGCCGCCTGCGCCTGCGTCGAGGTAGTAGCGGCTCATCGCGCGCTGGCGGCGTTCGTCGAGCCTGCGGTTCGCGTCCAGCGCCAGCAGGTGCGCCGGGATCGCGGTGCCGCGCTTCAGCAGTGCGAGCGAGGCGGGCGGGATCTGGGCGTGGTGCATGGCGGGGTTGTGGGTCGGATCAGTAGCGGCCGTCTCGCGCCTCGAAATGCGTGGGCTTGTTCAGGCTGGCCTTGCCGCGGCCGACCCAGTCGGCGGTCCAGTCGAGCATGCGGCGCAGCTCGATCTGCTGCGGGCCGAACAGTGCGAATGCACGCGAGCAGTCGATGAGCCAGGCGGTGTCGGCGGGGCGGCCGGTGAAGACCGGCGCCACGCCCAAGCGCTCGGCCAGGCCTTCGGCGGCCTCGCGGATCGAGATGGCAGGGCCGCTCAAGTTGAGCGGCGAGGTCGGCGTATCGCAGTGCGCGAGCGCGCGCAGTGTCCAGTCGTTGGCTTCGCCCTGCCAGATGATGTTGGCGTGGCCCATGGCCAAGTCGATGGGCTCGCGCGCGACGAGCTTTTGCGCCAGGTCGTGCAGCACGCCGTAACGCATGTCGATGGCATAGGACAGCCGGATCAGCCGCCCCGGCGTGCCGTGCAGATGCGAGAAATGCTCGAAGAGCCGCTCGCGCGCGACGCAGGAGTTCGCGTATTCGCCCGGCGGCGGCGTGGGCGGCACCTCTTCGCGCGCGCCCGGCCCGCGCACGTCGGCGAAGGGGTACACGCAGGCGGTCGAGAAGGCCACGATGCGCGACCCGCGGTATCGCTCGGCCACCAGCGCCGGCACGTGGCCGTTCATCGCCCAGGTCAGCCATTCGCTGCCGGCCGAGCCGAACTTGCGCCCGGCCATGAAAACGACGTTGGGCGCATCCGGCAGCGCCGCCAGCGCGTCGCGCGACAGCAGGTCGGCTTCGATGCAGTCGATGCCCTGGGCTTCGAGCCGTTCGCGCAGCCCTTGCTCGGAGAAGCGCGCCACGCCGATCACGCGGCGCCCGGGGCCCGCCCGCTTCGCCATGCGGGCGAGCGACGGACCCATCTTGCCGCCGACGCCCAGCACGAGGATGTCGCCGTCGACTTGCCCGAGCGTCTGCGCAAGCGCGTCGGATGGGCGGGACAGCAGTTCTTCGAGCTGTTCGAGGTCGTCGATGCGGTCGGGCAATGGCATGTGCGATTCCCCGTGTCGTGGTTCAGGCCTCGACGCCGTGCAGCGCCAGCAGCGTCTTCATCCGCGCCACCGCGAGCTCCGGCTGCTCGAGCAGGTTGGCCTGGTCGGCCAGCCGGAACAGTTCGGCCAAGTGCGGCAGCGAGCGCGTGCTCTGCTGGCCGCCCACCATCGTGAAGTGCTTCTGGTGGCCATTGAGCCAGGCCATGAACACCACGCCGGTTTTGTAGAAGCGCGTGGGCGCCGCGAAGATGTGGCGCGACAGCGGGACGGTCGGGCCGAGGATGGCATGGAACTTCTCCGTGTTGCCCTGCGCGAGTTCGCCCAGGGCTGCGCTCGCGGCTGGCGCGATCGCGTCGAAGATGCCCAGAAGCGCGTCGCTTTGGCCGTGCGTGATCTCGTCGCCGAAGCCGTCGCCGGCGATCAGCTCCGCGTAGTTGAAGTCGTCGCCCGTGTACATGCGCACGCCCTGTGGCAGGCGGCGGCGCATCGCGATCTCCTTGTCCTTGTCGAGCAGCGAGATCTTGATGCCGTCGACCTTGTGCGGGTGGGCGGCGATGATGCCCAGCGCCGTGTCCATGGCGGCATCGACGTTCTTCGTGCCCCAGTAGCCGGCCAGCGCGGGGTCGAACATGTCGCCGAGCCAGTGCAGCACCACCGGCTGCTTCGCCTGGCGCAGGATGCGGTCGTACACGCGCTCGTAGTCGGCCGGGCCTTTTGCAACATGCGCCAGCGCGCGGCTGGCCATCACGATCAGCTTGCCGCCCAGCGCCTCGATGGCTTCCATCTGCGCTTCATAGGCGCGGATCACGTCATCGACGCTCTTCACGTCGACCAGGCTCAGGTGGTCGGTGCCGCAACCCGATGCGACGAAGGCGCCAGGCACGTCTTTCGCGGCGTCGAGCGAGCGGCGGATCAGCTCGAGGGAGGTCGGCCAGTCCAGGCCCATGCCGCGCTGGGCAGTGTCCATGGCCTCGGCCACGCCCAGGCCCAGCGACCACAGGTGGCGCCGGTAGGCGATGGTGGCGTCCCAATCGACGGCGCATTGCAGCCAGGGGTCGATGGCCGCCAGCGGGTCGGCGACCACGTGCGCGGCCGAGTAGGCGATGCGATCGAATTTCACGCCTGCAGGTGGCTTGACCGGGGTCGTGCCGCGCAGCGTGTAGGGCGCGAGGCCGCCGCCGGTGGCGGAGGGAAGCGTCAGGGTCAGGGCCATGGCAGTGCCCGCCTCAGACCTTGAGCGCCGGCACGTCGATCCAGCGACGTTCCTTCCAGCTCGCCAGCGCGGCTTCGACCAACTGCACGCCCTTGGCGCCTTCGGGCAGCGTCCACTTGTACGGCGCGTCTTCCACCACGTGGCGGATGAAGTGCTCCCACTGCAGCTTGAAGCCGTTGTCGTAGACCTGCGAGTCGGGGATCTCCTGCCACTGGTCGAAGAAGTTCATCGTCTGCTTCTCGTCGGGGTTCCACACCGGGCGCGGCGTGGCGACGCGCGATTGCGCGCGGCAGGACGACAGCCCGGCCACCGCGGAGCCATCGGTGCCGTCGACGTGGAAGGTCACCAGGTCGTCGCGGCGCACGCGGGTCACCCAGCTCATGTTGAGCTGCGCGATCACCGGTTCGCCGTTGTGGCCCGTCAGTTCGCAGGTGGCGTAGGCGGCGTCGTCGGCCGTGGCCTCGTAGGGCTTGCCGGCTTCGTCCCAGCGCGTCGGGATGTGGGTGGCGCCCAGGCAGGACACCGACTTCACCTCGCCGAACAGGTTGTCCAGCACATAGCGCCAGTGGCACATCATGTCGAGGATCATCCCGCCGCCGTCTTCCTGGCGGTAGTTCCACGATGGCCGCTGGATCGGCTGCAGGTCGCCTTCGAACACCCAGTAGCCGAACTCCAGGCGCACGCTGAGCATGCGGCCGAAGAAGCCGGCGCGGCGCAGCATGTCGAGTTTGCGCAGGCCGGGCAGGAAGAGCTTGTCCTGCACGGCGCCGTGCTTGAGGCCGCGGGTCCTCTCGGCTTCTTGCGCGAGGCGCGCGATTTCCACGGCCTCGTTGAGGTTGGTCGCGATGGGCTTCTCGCAGTAGACGTGCTTGCCCGCGCGGATGGCCTTGGCCAGCAGGGTGGGGCGCATCTGCGTGGTGCCGGCGTCGAAGAAGACGGTGTCGTCCGGGTTGGAAAGCGCTTCGTCGAGATCGGTGCCCCAGCGATCGATGCCGTGGGCCTTGGCCAGCGCTTCGATCTTCTCGGCGTTGCGGCCGATCAGGATCGGGTCGGGCATGACCCGATCGCCGTTGGAAAGGGTGACGCCGCCCTGCGCGCGGATGGCGCAGATGGAGCGGATGAGGTGCTGGTTCATGCCCATGCGTCCGGTGACGCCGTGCATGATGAGTCCGAGTCGTTGGGTGGCCATGTCAGGTGATCGATGAACAGGGGTTGCGGGTCATTGCGGCGTGAGGCCGGCGGCTTTCACCAGCTTGGCGTTGCTGGTGATTTCTTCCTTGATGTAGGCGTCAAACTGCTCGGGCTTGAGCGTCCAGGCATCGGCGCCCAGCTTGAGGAAGCGCTCTTTCACCTCGGGGCTGGCGAGCGCCTTCGCCACCTCGTCGTGCAGGCGGTTGACGATGTCGCGCGGCGTCTTGGCCGGCGCCATCATCCCGATCCAGAAGTTGAACTCGGAGCCGGGGACGCCGGCCTCGGCGGTGGTGGGCACGTCCGGCAGTGCGGCCGCGCGCTTGGGCGAGCCCACGGCCAGGGCCAGCAGCTGGCCGTCCTTGATCTGGCCGATGACCGGTGCGATGGGCGAGAAGTAGTAGTCGACGCGGCCCGAAAGCACCTCGGTCACGGCCTCGGCCGAGCCCTTGAAGGGGATGTTGGTCGCGTCGATGTTGGCGGCCATCTTGAACTTCTCGGCGTTCAGGTGCGTGGCACTGCCTTGGCCGGCGGAGGCGAAGTTGACGGTGCCGGGCTTGGCCTTGGCGGTGGCGACCAGGTCCTTGAGCGTCTTGATGTTCTTCGATGGCGAGATCACCAGCGCGTTGGGCAGGGACGAGATCGGCGTGATGCCGGCGAAGTCGCCGACCGTGTCGAAGGGCAGCTTGGCGAAGGTCGAGGGGCTGACCGTGTGCGACGACGAGTGGATCATGATCGTGTAGCCGTCCGGCGCGGCCGTAGCCACGGCTTGCTGGCCGATGGTGCCGCTGGCGCCGCCGCGGTTGTCGATGACCAGCGTCTGGCCCATGCTCGTGCCCATCTTGTCGGCGATGGCGCGGGCAATGATGTCGGTGGTGCTGCCCGCGGCGAAAGGCACGATCACGCGGATCGGCTTGTTCGGATAGCCGTTCTGTGCGCTCGCACCCAGCGCGGTGCAGAGGGCCATGGCGGCGATGAGGGCGTGGCGGCGGGTGGTGCGTGGCACGTGAGTGTCTCCTGAGGGTGAGCTTCGATCGCGAATGCAGAACCGGATGCAGCCGGCCAAATGTCGGCCAGCAATTCACCATTAAGTGAATTATCGATTCTAGGAATGCGCTCGCTGGCCCGTCAACGGGCCGGCCTTAGGAGATACCCGTATCAGTGGAGCACGTAGCCGAGCACTAGGTCGGTCATGTGCGACAGGCGCTGCGCCATGGCCTTCGGGGCGCGCAGGTTGCGGCCGAAGATGGCCGACAGCGTGTCGTTGTTCGACAGGTAGAAGTAGCAGAGCGCGGCGATCGAGATGTAGAGCTGCACCGGATCGATGCCGGCGCGGAACAGCTTGTCGCGCCGGCCGCGCTCGAGCACGCCGTCGAGCAACTGGACCAGCGGCGAGTTCATGTCCTGGATGCGTTCGGAGCGCTTGAGATGCGCCGCGCGGTGCAGGTTCTCGCTGTTCAGGAGCGTAATGAACTCAGGATGGTCGAGGTAGTAGTGCCAGGTGAAGGAGACCAGCCGGCGGATGGCTTCGACCGGCTCGACCTCGTCCAGGTGCAATTGCTGCTCGGCATCGCGGATGTCGGCGTAGGTGCGCTCCAGGACGGCGAGGAACAAGTCGTCCTTGCTGCCGAAGTAGTAGTAGATCAGGCGTTTGTTGAGCCCTGCGCGCTCGGCGATGCTGTCCATGCGCGCGCCGGCGAGGCCGCGTTGCGCGAATTCGTCGCGGGCCGAATCGAGGATCGCGAGCTGTGAGCGGTCGGCATCGCGCGAGCGCGGTTCCGCGACCTCTGGGGGTGGGGCTTTCATGGGGCGGAATTTAACCAGTTGGAGAATTAACGCAAGCGATCGTGGGGCTGCGGCGGGTTGCCGCTCACGATACTCCGCCGCGACGGGCAAGAAAAAAGCCGGCTTGCGCCGGCTTTTTGAGGAAAGCGCCAGAGGCGCCGTCGGGTCACTTGACGTGCTTGCCGATGAGCGAGGCCAATTCGAACATCGACACTTGCGGCTTGCCGAAGATTTCCTTCAGCTTGGCGTCGGCGTTGATGTTGCGCTTGTTGGCCTTGTCTTGAAGATTGTTCTTCTTGATGTAGTCCCACAGCTTGCTCACGACGGCGGTGCGCGGCAGAGGCGTCGAACCCACGACGGCGGCGAGCGCCGGGCTGGGGGTCAGGGCCTTCATGAACGCAGCGTTGGGCGTGCGCTTCTTGGCGGGGGCCTTCTTTGCAGCAGCCTTCTTGGCCGGCGCAGCAGCCTTCTTTGCCGGAGCAGCAGCCTTCTTCGCAGGAGCAGCCTTCTTGGCCGGAGCAGCGGCCTTCTTTGCGGGAGCAGCCTTCTTTGCCGGCGCTTTCTTGGCCGGAGCCTTCTTTGCAGTTGCCATGGTTGATTTCCTTTTTTGGATTGGACACTCTTCACCAATGAAAAACGCTGTCTCCACTGGCATTGCGGATGCTAAAGGAGAAAAAACGCGTTTCCAAGGGAAAAAGGCGATTTTTCATTGGGAGCTGTTGTTTTTTCAGAGGGGAGAAGAGGTGTTTTTCCCTCTGGAGTGGCCTCGAAGCGCTTCAGCTGCGCCGCGAAGGCCAGGTCGCGAGCACCACGCCGAGGAGCGCGAGGGCGAATGCACCGACCTGCAGAGACGACAGACTCTCGCCCAGCACGAGCACGCCGACCAGCGCTGCACTCACTGGCAGCATCACGGTGAACACGCCGGCCTGCGAGGCCGGCACGCCCTTCAGGCCCGTCATCCAAAGCCACACGGTCCAGATGCTCGCGGCCAGCGCATAGACCACCAGCAGGCCCCAGAGGCCAGGCGAGACCGAAGCGAAATCGAAATGCAGCGCGAACCACAGGCCCAGTGGTGTCGACAGCGCGAAGCCCCACAGGTTGATGAGCGCGGAGATGCGCTTGGGGCTCAGCTTGCCGGTAAGCGATTTGCCGATCACGGCGTATGCCGCCTCGCAGAGCACGGCGCAGAACACCAGCAGGTTGCCGAGCCACGGCATCGCAGACGTTGCGCTGCCCGTCGGATGCGCAGCCGCCTGGCTCGGCGCAATGGCGAGCAGGCTGATGCCGCCCGCGGCGCAGGCGATCGCGAGCGCGGTGCGCCGCGTGATCGCTTCTCGCAGGAAGACCCGGCTGCCGATCGCGACCACGGCGGGGATCGAGGCCATGATCACGCCTGCCGACACGGCAGTCGTCATGCTCACGCCGAACAGCATGCAGATCGAGAACAGGAAGTTGCCGAGGAAGGACTCGAGGAAAACGAGGCCGCGCGTGCGCGCGTTCATCGCCGGCTCGTCGGGCGGACGCCGCAACCAATGCGGCATGGCCAGCGCCGCGATGCCGAAGCGCAGCCAGGCCAGCAGCAAGACCGGAAAGGCGATCACCAGCGGTTTGGAGAGTGCGACGTAGCTACCGACCAGAGACATGCTGAGCGCGAGGCAGCCGTAGGCAACGATGCGGCTGGGTGCAGGGCGGGCGGGGTTCAATAGACTGGGGTGGTTCCAAATCGAGGCGAGGATCATGCCCCAATCCATTCACAGCACCCGGCACGTGTTCGTGTACGGGACATTGCGCCGCGGAGGGCGCAATGACATTGCGCGCTTCGAACCGCCGCCGCTGTTCGTCGGCTATGCATCGGTGCACGGCACGCTTTACGACCTTGGCGGCTATCCGGGGGTGGTGCTCGACGGCAGCGGGCGGGTGGCGGGCGAGGTCTACGCGATCACGGAATCGCTGGAGGCCCAACTCGATCGATTGGAGGAGGTCGAGCCCGATGGCAACGGCGAGTACATCAGGCGCGAGGTGCGAGTGAGGGTGGGCAACGACGAGCTTGCGTGTTTGGTCTACGAGATCCACCCCTCGCGCATCGCCGGGAGACGCGTGATCGGCTCTGGCGACTGGTTCTCGTGCCAACAACGCGAGCCGTAAGCCGGCGACGCCATTCTTCGAAGCGTGCTGTTTTCATGAACTGAGTGAAGCATTGCGTATCGCGAAATCGAAGCATGCTGCGCCGCAGTATTTTTTCTTGATATGAGAAAGAGAATTTTGTATCGAGAAAACGGCGCGCTAAGTTATTGATTTTGTTGGCTCAAAAAAATGTCTTCTATAAGACATAAGACAAATGATCACGGCATACAGTAGGGCCCAAGGGCGCAGTGCCCCATTTCTCAATCAACCCTTGCACCTTGGAGTGAACATGCCACAGACCATCACAGAACAATTGAGCCGCGAACAGCAGATCGCCGCCCTCGAAAAGGAATGGGCAACCAATCCGCGCTGGAAGGGTATCAAGCGCGGCTACAGCGCCGCCGACGTCGTTCGCCTGCGCGGCTCGTTCCCGATCGAGCACACGCTCGCGCGCCGCGGCGCCGAGAAGCTGTGGGACTTGGTGAACAACGAGCCCTACGTCAATTGCCTCGGCGCGTTGACGGGTGGCCAGGCGATGCAGCAGGTGAAGGCAGGCGTGAAGGCGATCTACCTGTCCGGCTGGCAGGTTGCAGCCGACAACAACAGCTATGCCGCGATGTATCCCGATCAATCGCTCTACCCGGTGGATTCGGTGCCGACGGTGGTCGAGCGCATCAACAACACGTTCCGCCGTGCAGACGAGATCCAGTGGTCGAAGGGCACGAACCCGGGCGACAAGGGCTACGTCGACTACTTCGCGCCCATCGTGGCCGATGCCGAAGCCGGCTTTGGCGGCGTGCTCAACGGTTTCGAGTTGATGAAGGCCATGATCCGCGCCGGCGCAGGCGGCGTGCATTTCGAGGACCAACTCGCGTCCGTCAAGAAGTGTGGCCACATGGGTGGCAAGGTGCTCGTGCCGACCACCGAGGCAGTGCAGAAGCTGATTGCTGCGCGAATGGCGGCTGACGTTTGCGGTACCCCGACGCTGGTGATCGCCCGTACCGACGCCGAAGCAGCCGACTTGTTGACGAGCGACTACGACGAGAACGACAAGCCTTTTCTGACCGGCGAGCGCACCGCCGAAGGCTTCTACAAGACCAAGAAGGGCATCGACCAGGCGATTTCTCGCGCTGTTGCGTACGCTCACTACGCCGACCTCGTGTGGTGCGAGACCGGCACGCCGGACCTGGAGTTCGCGCGCAAGTTTGCCGAGGCCGTGCACAAGGTGCACCCGGGCAAGATGCTGGCCTACAACTGCTCGCCTTCCTTCAACTGGAAGAAAAACCTCGACGACGCGACCATTGCCAAGTTCCAGCGCGAACTTGGTGCCATGGGCTACAAGTACCAGTTCATCACGCTGGCCGGCATCCATTCGATGTGGTTCAACATGTTCGATCTGGCGCAGGACTACGTGCAGCGCGGCATGTCGGCCTATGTCGAGAAAGTGCAGGAGCCCGAGTTCGCGGCGCGCGACCGCGGCTACACCTTCGTGTCGCACCAGCAGGAAGTTGGCACCGGCTATTTCGATGAAGTCACTACCGTGATCCAGGGCGGCAAGTCGAGCGTGACTGCGCTCACCGGGTCGACCGAGGAAGAGCAATTCCACTGATTCCCCGCTGTCACTAAGCTTCATCCCCGCGTGAGCAATCCGCGGGGATTTTTTTCGGTCGTGCGGGTCCAAGAACGGTGTTTCCAGGCCGTGAAGACAACCGCTAGAATCGCGAGCTTCCGTCATCGCTGCAGCACGCAGCAGCAACAAGGGCGAGAAAGGCATCCTGGTTATGACACCGCGAACTACTCCGCAAGCATCGAGCGGCTTTTTCCCTGAAGGAAGAGGCTGGTAGGCCGCGCGCTGGAAGCTTCCAGCACCTAGCTCATCACCAAGCGCGGTCCACGGACCGCGTTTTGTTTTTCTCCGAGGTTTTCCATGATTCAGATCACGCTTCCCGACAACTCGCGCCGCGAGTTCCCAGGCCCGGTTTCGGTAGCCGATGTTGCCAAGTCCATCGGTCCCGGTCTCGCGAAGATGACGGTTGCCGGCAAGGTCGACGGTCGGCTGGTCGATGCGAGCGACCTGATCGAGCAGGACGCGAAACTGCAGATCATCACGCCCAAGGACGACGATGGCCTCGAGATCATTCGGCACTCGACGGCGCACTTGGTCGGCCATGCGGTCAAGCAGCTTTATCCCACGGCGAAGATGGTGATCGGACCGGTCATCGATGAGGGCTTCTACTACGACATCTCCTATGAGCGCCCGTTCACGCCCGAAGACATGCAGGCGATCGAGGCGCGCATGCGCGAGCTGATCGCGCAGGACTATGACGTCATCAAGAAGATGACGCCGCGCGATCAGGTCGTCGAGGTGTTCAAGTCGCGCGGTGAGGACTACAAGCTGCGGCTGGTCGAAGACATGCCCGACGAGAAGGCGATGGGCCTGTACTACCACCAGGAATACGTCGACATGTGCCGCGGCCCGCATGTGCCGAACACGCGCTTCCTCAAGGTCTTCAAGCTCACGAAACTGGCTGGTGCGTACTGGCGCGGCGACGCGCGCAACGAGCAGCTGCAGCGCATTTATGGCACGGCCTGGGCCGATAAGAAGCAGTTGGACGACTACGTTCGCCGCATCGAGGAAGCCGAGAAGCGGGACCATCGCAGGCTCGGCAAGGAACTGGACCTGTTCCACATCGACGAGGTCGCGCCCGGCGTGGTGTTCTGGCATCCCAAGGGCTGGGCCATCTGGCAGGCGGTCGAGCAGTACATGCGTCAGGTCTATCGCGACACGGGCTATCAAGAGGTCAAGGGGCCACAGATTCTCGACAAGAGCTTGTGGGAGAAGACGGGTCACTGGCAGAACTACCGCGAGAACATGTTCACGACGGAATCGGAGAAGCGTGACTACGCGCTCAAGCCGATGAACTGTCCCGGCCACGTGTTGATCTTCAAAAGCGACTTGCGCAGCTATCGCGATCTGCCGATCCGCTACGGCGAGTTCGGGCAGTGCCATCGCAACGAGCCTTCTGGCGGCCTGCACGGAATCATGCGCGTGCGTGGATTCACGCAGGACGACGGTCACGTCTTTTGCACGGAGAACCACATCCTCGACGAGTGCGTGGCCTATACGGAACAGCTTCTGAAGGTCTACAGCGATTTCGGCTTCAAGGACATCCTCTACAAGGTCGCCACGCGCCCCGACAACCGCATCGGCTCGGATGAGCTCTGGGACAAAGCCGAGGGCGCGTTGATGGAAGCGCTTCGCCGCTCGGGCGTCGACTTCGTCATCTCGCCGGGCGAGGGTGCGTTCTACGGTCCGAAGATCGAATACACGCTACGCGACGCCATCGGACGGCAATGGCAGTGCGGCACGATGCAGGTCGACTTCAACATGGCCGAGCGCCTGGGCGCCGAGTACGTGACGGAGTCCAGTGGCCGCGCGCACCCCGTGATGCTGCATCGGGCGATTGTCGGCAGCCTGGAGCGATTCATCGGCATGCTGATCGAACACCACGCTGGCGCATTGCCCGCGTGGCTGGCGCCTGTGCACGTCGCAGTGCTCAACATCAGCGAAGGCCAAGCCGACTACGCATCTCAAGTTGCGAAAACGCTGCAAAATCAAGGGCTTAGAGTTTCGCTCGACCTGCACAACGAGAAGATTACGTATAAAATACGGAAGCATTCGTTGCAAAAGCTTCCCTACATCCTCGTTGTAGGCGACAAGGAGAAGGAAGCAGGTGCCGTCGCAGTGCGCGCCCGAGGCAATGTTGACCTCGGTGTCATGTCGGTAGAGGCGTTCTCGCAAAAGGTCGCCCACGACATCCAACACAAGCTTTGAATTTCATCCGATTCAAAGGCTGATTTCGACGATCAAGCTGCTTGTGAGCGTGGATTCGACGGTGTTCGCTACAGTTTCTGTAGCAGATTTGATTGAAGGATTCTGACCATCGCTACTGCATTTCGCGACCGCCGCCACCGCGAGGAACGCCAACACCGCCTGAACCGGGAAATCATGGCCCCGGAAGTCCGCCTGATCGGGCCCGAGAACGAGCAATTGGGCGTCGTGAGTCTTGCCGAGGCCTTGCGGCTGGCTGGCGAGCAGGACGTGGACCTGGTGGAAGTGGTCGCGGCGGCCAACCCGCCGGTCTGCCGTCTGATCGAGTACGGCAAGTTCAAGTACCACGAGCAGAAGAAGGCCGCCGAGGCGAAATCGAAGCAGAAGGTCATCGAGGTCAAGGAAGTCAAGTTCCGCCCCGGTACCGACGACGGCGACTACAACATCAAGATGCGCAATATCCGGCGCTTTCTCGATGACGGCGACAAATGCAAGATCACGCTGCGCTTCCGGGGGCGCGAGATCACGCACCAAGAGCTTGGACTGGCGCTTCTGCAGCGCATTCGCGACGAACTCGGCGATGCGATCGTGGTCGAGCAGTTTCCGAAGCTCGAGGGGCGGCAGATGATCATGATGATCGCGCCGGGCCGCAAGAAGGGCGGCACAGCCAAGCCGGCCACCGAGCCGACGGCGGCACCCGCTGCGGCTTGAGCCGCGGCAAGTAGCAGTAGCAGGGTTGAAGGATTTCGTCATTGCCAGCGTCTTCGGGCGCAGGCAGCGGCGGGATGAAGAAGTGTCTCGGGGCCTACAAGTCCGACGGAATCTTCCGCGGCGCCTCACGAGCACAAATTAAAGGAGCATTCATATGCCCAAAATGAAGACCAAGAGCAGCGCGAAAAAGCGTTTCCGCGTTCGTCCCGGTGGCACCGTCAAGCGCGGTCAAGCCTTCAAGCGTCACATCCTGACCAAGAAGACCACCAAGAACAAGCGTCACCTGCGTGGTGCAACGGCGGTGCATGAGACCAACATGGTTTCCATGGCCGCCATGTTGCCCGGCAGCGGCATTTAACTCGACGAACAAGGAGTACACACATGCCTCGCGTCAAACGTGGTGTAACGGCTCGCGCCCGCCACAAGAAGGTTCTCGCACTCGCCAAGGGTTTCCGCGGTCGTCGCGGCAACGTCTTCCGCATCGCCAAGCAGGCGGTGATGAAGGCGGGCCAATACGCCTACCGTGACCGTCGTACCAAGAAGCGCGTGTTCCGCCAACTGTGGATCGCTCGTATCAATGCCGCTTCGCGTGAATTGGGCCTGACCTACAGCCAGTTCGCCAACGGCATCCGCAAGGCTGGTATCGAGATCGACCGCAAGGTCCTGGCCGATATCGCCGTGCACGACAAAGCCGCTTTTGCCGGCATCGTGGAGCAGGTCAAGGCCAAGCTGGCCGCTTGATCCCGCAAGCAGGTTGCCGTTCTTCGGACGGCCGCCTGCGCCCACGGCACAAGGGCTGGCGCTTGAAAGGGCTCCAGCCCTTTTTTGTTCCCGGCGCCGGCCTTTTACTTTTTTGAGCTCAAGAATTCCATGAACGAGTTGGACTCCCTGGTCGATACCGCCCGTGCAGCCTTCGCCGAAGCCAAGGCGCCGGCCGATCTCGAGAATGCGAAGGCCCAGTTTCTTGGCAAGTCCGGGCGCATCACCGAATTGATGAAGGGTATGGCCGCTCTGGCTGTCGACGAGAAGAAGTCGCGCGGTGCCGCGATCAATGTGGCCAAGCAGGCCATCGAGGCCGCGCTGACCGAGCGCCGTCACCAGCTCGCCGATGAGGAATTGGCCGTGCAGCTCCGCGCCGAGGCACTCGACGTGACTTTGCCCGGCCGCCGGCGCGCAGGCGGCGGGCTCCACCCGGTCAGCCGCACGATGGAGCGCATCGAGGCCATCTTTTCGAGCATGGGCTTCGACGTCGCAGACGGCCCCGAAGTCGAGAGCGACTGGCACAGCTTCACCTCGCTCAACAACCCGCCGAACCATCCCGCTCGCTCGATGCAGGACACTTTCTACGTCGACATCAACGGCGAAGACGGCATTCCCTACAACCTGCGGCCGCACACGAGCCCGATGCAGGTGCGCTACGCGCAGCAGCACATCAAGAAGTACGCGGCCGAATTTGCAGCAGCTGCCGCCGACACCACCGGCACCGTAAAGGCCCCCGAGATCCGCGTGATCGCGCCCGGTCGTACCTATCGCGTCGACAGCGACGCGACGCATTCGCCGATGTTCCACCAATGCGAAGGCCTGTGGCTGGGCGAGAACGTCAGCTTCAAGGATTTGAAGGTCGTCTTCACCGACTTCTGCCGCACCTTCTTCGAAACCGACGACCTGGTGCTGCGCTTCCGGCCCAGCTTCTTCCCCTTCACCGAGCCGAGCGCCGAGATCGACATCCAGTTCCAGACCGGCCCGCTGGCCGGCCGTTGGCTCGAGGTATCCGGATCGGGCCAGGTGCACCCGCAGGTGGTGCGGAACATGGGCCTCGACCCCGAGCGCTACATCGGCTTCGCCTTCGGCATGGGACCGGACCGTCTCACCATGCTGCGCTACGGCGTGAACGACCTGCGCCTTTTCTTCGATGGCGACCTGCGCTTCCTGAGCCAATTTCAGTAAACAGACACACAGACAGACAGAGCGAGAACGCGAGATGCAATTCCCCGAGTCCTGGTTGCGCGAGTTCTGCAACCCGCCCATCGACAGCGAGGCGCTGGCCGAGACGCTCACCATGGGTGGGCTCGAGGTCGAGGAACGCCGCCCCGCCGCGCCTCCTTTCAGCGGCGTGGTGGTGGGCGAGATCAAGGAAGCAGCCCAGCATCCCAACGCCGACCGCCTGCGCGTTTGCCAGGTCGACGCGGGGCAGGGCACGCTGCTGAACATCGTGTGCGGTGCGCCCAATGCACGTGTCGGCATCAAGGTGCCGCTGGCGTTGGTCGGCGCCGAACTGCCACCGGGTGAAGACGGCAAGCCCTTCCAGATCAAGCTCGGCAAACTGCGCGGCGTCGAGAGCCAGGGCATGTTGTGCTCGGCGCGTGAACTGAAGCTGAGCGAAGACCACGGCGGCTTGCTCGAACTGTCCGCCGATGCGCCCGTGGGTGCCAACGTGCGCGACTTGCTGAAGCTCGACGACACCCTGCTGACCCTCAAGCTCACGCCGAATCTTGCGCATGGCCTGTCGGTCTACGGCATCGCTCGCGAGCTGGCCGCGTTGACGGGCGCGCCGCTGAAGACGCCGCCCATCCCGCCGGTGCCCGTGGCCGTCGACGACAAACTGCCGGTCAAGGTCGAGGCCCCGGACTTGTGCGGCCGCTTCTCCGGACGCATCGTGCGCGGCGTCGATACCAAGGCTTCCACTCCCGCCTGGATGGTCGAGCGCCTGGCGCGCTGCGGGCAGCGCAGCGTCTCTCCGCTGGTCGACATCTCGAACTATGTGATGTTCGAGTACGGGCAGCCCAGCCACATCTTCGATCTCGACAAGATCCACGGCGGCCTCGTCGTGCGCTGGGGCAAGGCGGGCGAGCACCTCAAGCTGCTCAACGGCAACACCGTCACGCTCGACGAAAAGGTCGGCGTGATCGCTGATGAACGCGGTGGCGTGGAGTCGCTCGCCGGCATCATGGGCGGCGACGCGACCGCGGTGTCCGACGACACCCGCAGCATCTACGTCGAGGCTGCCTTCTGGTGGCCGGAGGCGATACAGGGCCGCGCGCGCCGCTACAACTTCTCCACCGACGCGGGCCATCGCTTCGAGCGCGGTGTCGACCCGAGCCGCACGGTGCAGATCATCGACCGCATCACGCATCTGATCATCGAGATTTGCGGCGGCGAGCCCGGCCCGATGGACGACCAGACGCTGCGTCAGCCCGAAGCGCGGTCGGTCATGTTGCGCGTGGCGCGTGCTGCCCGCGTCATCGGCATGCCGCTGACCCAGGCCCAGTGCCGCGATGCACTGCGCCGCCTCGGTTTCCCGATCGAGGAAGGCGAGGGCACGCTGGTCGTCACGCCGCCGCCGCATCGCTTCGACCTGCTGATCGAGGAAGACCTCATCGAAGAAGTCGCGCGCCTCGTCGGCTACAACAACCTGCCGACGCTTCCGCCACTGGTGCCGATCACGGCCCGCGTGCGGCCCGAGGCGCAGCGCA
Source organism: Variovorax sp. KK3 (assembly GCF_001984055.1). Classification (GTDB taxonomy): domain Bacteria; phylum Pseudomonadota; class Gammaproteobacteria; order Burkholderiales; family Burkholderiaceae_C; genus Variovorax. The sequence goes on along the minus strand of NZ_LYVO01000013.1, from coordinate 6,838 downwards.
GCAATTTCGCAGTGCGACACCGGCTTGCCGCGCTTGGCTACCAGGAAACGATCAACTTCAGCTTTGTCGAGGCGCACTGGGAAGAGCAACTCGCGGGCAACGCCAACCCCATCAAGCTCCTCAACCCGATCGCGAGCCAGATGAGCGTGATGCGGTCGTCGCTGGTCGGCTCGCTGCTCCAGGTGCTGAAGTTCAATCTCGACCGCCGCGCCGCGCGCGTTCGCGTGTTCGAAGTCGGACGTGTCTTCCTGCGCGACGACACGGTTGCCACCACCGACACCACTGTCAAGGGCGTGTACCAGCCGATGCGCGTGGCGGGCCTGGCCTTCGGCGACGCCGAAGCCGAGCGCTGGGACGGCAAGCCGCAACGCGCGGACTTCTTCGACATCAAGGGCGACGTCGAGGCCTTGCTGGCGCCGCGTGTGCCTACCTTCGAGGCCACCGAGCATCCGGCGCTGCATCCCGGACGCGCCGCGCGCGTGCTGCTCGACGGCCGGCCGGTGGGTGTGATCGGTGAGCTTCATCCGCGCTGGCGCCAGCAGTGGGAGTTCGCGCAGGCGCCCGTGCTCTTCGAACTCGAACTCGATGCCGTCACCGCACGGCCCGTGCCGGCGGGGCGGGCCGTGCCCAAGCACCAGGCCGTGGAGCGCGACATCGCGGTGGTCGTGGCGGAAGCCATCACGCACGATGCGCTGATGCGCACCATCCGCGCCGCGGCCGACCCGGCGCTGCTGCGCGACGCCATGCTGTTCGACATCTACCGGCCCCCCGCCGGGCGTGATGCGCCGGCCGGTTCCGGTGGCTTGGCGCGCGGCGAGAAGAGCATGGCCGTGCGGCTGCGTTTCAACAGCGATGCCGCCACGCTCACCGACGAACAGGTCGAAGCGGCCGTGGCTGCCATCCTCGAACAATTGAGCGCCCGGCTCGGCGCGCACCTGCGGGTATGAAGATCATGGATTTCACGCTCGAAGCACTGGAGACGCCGGCACTGACCAAGGCGCACCTGGCCGATCTGCTGTTCGAACAGATCGGCCTCAACAAGCGCGAATCCAAGGACATGGTCGAGGCCTTCTTCGATTTGGTCGCCGGTAGCCTGATCGAGGGCACCGACGTCAAGATATCGGGCTTCGGCAATTTCCAGATACGTATCAAGGCGCCGCGCCCCGGGCGCAATCCGCGTACCGGCGAGGCCATTCCGATCGGCGAACGCCGCGTCGCGACCTTCCATGCCAGCGCCAAGCTCAAGGAGCAGATCCAGGGCAGCGCCGGCGAAGACGGTTCGGAAGAGGTCGAGTGGAGTCTCGGGTCCGAATAAATCTTGGGTTGCCGCCCAGCGTGGAGTAACCTCTCAGGTTTCCCTCGCACCGTCTTGATTTCAATGGAGAAAACACTCCTGCCGCCCATTCCCGTCAAACGCTACTTCACGATCGGTGAGGTGGCCGAACTGTGCGGGGTCAAGCCGCACGTGCTGCGCTACTGGGAGCAGGAATTCACGCAGTTGCGTCCGATGAAGCGGCGCGGCAATCGGCGCTATTACCAGCATCACGAAGTGCTGATGATCCGGCGCATCCGCGATCTGCTTTACGACCAAGGCTTCACCATCAGCGGCGCACGCAACAAGCTGCAGGAAATGGTTCAGTTCGAGCGCGAGCGGCGCAAGGCCGGAGAAGTGCCGCTCGAAGGCATGGAAGCGGTAGAGATCGACCGCGAAGAGTTCGAGGCCGCCCTTCAGGAAGACATGGAGACGCATGAGCACGACGACGAAAGCGCGGGCGGCCCTGGCCTCGACGTGTCTCAACTGCTGCGCCTGCGGCGCGAGCTCCATGAAATTCGCGAACTGCTCGGTCCGAATCACTGAAAACCCCGGGCTATAATCGCGAGCTTCGGTGTGTGGCGCAGCCTGGTAGCGCACTTGCATGGGGTGCAAGGGGTCGAAGGTTCGAATCCTTTCACACCGACCAATCACCGCCGGCACCATCCGGCAAAGTCAAAGGCCCTCGAGCAGCGATGTTCGAGGGCCTTTTTTATTTCGCCATCCGCCGCTCGTCGGGCTCGTACCGTGCTGTGTGCTCCTGTATTGCGCACGATGCCGCCATGCCGCGGCCCTTCGACGCTTCAGCCCGTCCGCCTGTGCATCGCCACCAGCGCCGCGCCTGCCATCAATGTCAGCACACCGCCCAGCCCCAACGCGGTGGCAGACAACCCGAAGAGCCCGGTGCTCACCCCTGCCACGATCGGTGGCACGCTGAAAGCAAGGTAGCTCAGCACATAGAAGCCGGCCATCAGCGCGCCGCGTTCCTGCGGTTCGGCCAGTGACACCAGGCTGCGCAGCGAACCGCTGAAGGCCGAGCCGAAGCCCAGGCCGGCGATCGCTGCACCGATGAAGAAGGCTGCGGTGGATTGCAGCAGGATGCCGGTGAGGCTGATGCCCAGGCCCAGCGTCAACGCAGTGGCGCCTGTCACGAGCGCCCGGCGCGGCGGCCACTGTCGCACCGCGAAGATGGCAGCTGCGCTGCTCAGCACCATGGCCGTGATCAAGACGCCTCCCACCAGTGGCGCATCGTTGCCAGTGACGATCCTCGCCAGCGTCGGCCCGAGCGACAGGTAGAAGCCACCCAGCGCCCACTGTGCCGTGTTGACCGGCAACACCTGCCACAGCATGGGTCGGGCCCGCGCCGGAATCGCGATGCGCGGACGCAGCGAGGCCCAGGAGCCGGGCCGGCGCTCGACCGTCTCGGGCAGGTACAACGCCGCGATCATCTGGAAGGCGAACACGACCATCAGCACGTCGAACACCAGCTGCGTGGGCGCAGGCGCGAACTGCACGAGCATGCTGGTGCCGAAGGCGCCAGCCGCCATGCCGACCATCGGTGCGACGCCATTGACCAGCGGCCCGCGCTCGCGATGCAGATCGAGCAGGCCCGCGCTGAGCGCGCCGGTCGCGATGCCGGTGGCGATGCCTTGCAGGATGCGCGCCGACAGCAGCCAGGCCACCGAGTCCGCACGCCAGAAGAGCAGTGTGGCCGCGAACTCCAGCGCCAGCGCGCCCAGGATTACCTCGCGCCGGCCGCGATGGTCGGAGAGCCTGCCGAAAACCAGCAGCGCGCCCAGCAGCGCGAAGGCGTAGCTCGAGAACACCACCGTCAACGTCAGCGCGGAGAAGCCCCAGGCGTCGCGGTACAGCGCGTACAGCGGCGAGGGTGCCGTCGATGCGGCCAAAAAGCTCACCAGGAGCGAGGCCTTGAGCCAGAGCGCCTGGCCATGGCCCCAACGCGCCTGCGGCCATCCGGCGGTCAGGGGTGGTGAAACGGTGGGAACGGATTGCATGGTGATCCTTCGATTTGCGCTAAGGCAAAGAAATTGCGTTTGCGGATTGTGAGCCTTATCCATCGTTAACGCAAATGCTTTGCTTTAGAATGCAGTGTCATGAGCTCACAACCCGTTCCTCGCCCCGGTGGACGCAGCGCCCGCGTCCAGGCCGCGGTGCATCTGGCAACCCGGCAGCTGCTCGACGAAGTGGACCGTGGCGCGATCACCGTGCCGTTGATCGCGACGCGCGCCGGCGTCACGCCCTCGACCATCTACCGCCGCTGGGGTGATTTGTCGGAGCTTCTGGCCGACGTCGCCGTCGAACGGCTGAGGCCGGACAGCGAGCCGCCCGACACGGGCACGGTGCAAGGCGACCTGCTCGCATGGGCCGACCAGTTCCGCGACGAGATGACGTCGGAGGTCGGCCGCTCGATGGTGCGGGATGTCGTGGCGGCGCGAGACCTGGAGACGACAGGCGAACCATGCGCCTGCGCGCAGTTCGCGAAGGGCCAGCTCGGCGCCATCGTCGAGCGCGGCAAGGCCCGCGGGCAGCAGGTGCCGAAGGTCGATGCGCTCATGGATCGCGTCGTCGCGCCGATCGTCTACCGCATGGTGTTCGGCCTTCCGCCGGCCACGCCGGCCGACGTTCGCGCATCGGTCAAGGCGTGCGTGAAGGATGCCGCGCCGCGGCAGGTCCTTCGCAAATAGGCGGGTTCAGCGCAACGCCAGGCGCGCGAGCCAGCCGAACGCACCAAGGCCGAGCAGGCCGATCCAGGCCGTCAGCGAGAGGTCGGGCATGCCGGCGGCATTGTCCCCGTCGAGATTCGCGGTGGCGGCGGCCCGCATCGCGTCGGCGCGATCCGCAAAAGGACTGAGGGCGGCGCCGCCGGCGGTGGCGGCCGCCGCCTCGATGGCCGGCTGCGGCAGCTGCACCGCGTCGGCCGCCTGCAGCGCGCTCACCGCCCGCGGAGACCCCGGCAGCCCGCCTTCGGCACGCACCGGGCCGACCAGCGCCACCGCCAGCAGCGCGGCCGCCGCCGTGCCGATCAATCGTTGTTGCGTTCGCATCGCCGCGCGTTCACCAGGCAGCTCGCATAGTCGGGATCGTTCTTGAGCAGGAACATCGCGCGCGCCGCCACGGCGGTGTCGGCGAAGTCGCTGAACAACCCGTCGACACCGGCCTCGTAGAAGGCCAGGTATTCGTTGATCGGGTTGCCTTCGAAAGTGCCGGTCAGCCGCTTCTGCTCGCTGCGGAAGGTGTAGGGATGCACCAGTAGACCGAGCCGGTGCGCGTTGGCGATCACCTTGGTCGGCGGCAGCAGCACGCGGTCGCGTTCGTCGATCACCTTGTCGCCGTTCCCGTCCGCGCAGGCGCCGTTCTGGATGGTCTTGCAGGCGCTCGGGATCAGGTAGGGCTTCCATGGCCCGATGCCGTCGGCATAGCCCTTGACCTCTTGCAGCCCGCGCGGCGTGAGCAGGTCGGCGAACAGGCCCTCGCGTCCCGACACAACCCAGTCGTAGGGCTTGTCGTAAGGCTTGGTGAAGTCGAGCGTGCCGTCGGGCTTCACGTCGTTGGCGTCCACCAACTGGATCAGGCGCACGCTGGTGCGGGTGCGAAGGTAGCGCAGGTTCGCCGTCTCGAACGACTGGATGAACACCGGCGCATTGCGGTGGTTCCAGCCTGCCGCGCTGAGCACGTTCAGCAGCCGGTCCTCCAGCGGCAGGCCGATCTGCTGGTGATACGTCGGATGCTTGGTTTCGGGATAGATGCCGATGCGGCGACCTTCCTCGCGTGACTTGCGCTTGGCCAGCTCGATCACCTCCTGCAGCGTCGGGATCTGGAACTTGCCGTTGAAGGACTGGTCGCGCTCGGGGAAGGACTGCACGGCGCGCAGCTGCTTGATCTCGGCCAGCGTGAAGTCGCTCGCGAAAAAGCCGTCGGTGGGCACGCCGTCGAGCATCACCGTGCGACGCCGACTGGCGAATTTCTCGATGCTCTTGACGTTGGTCGTGTCGATCAGGTTGGGCTCGTGGCGCGCGATCAGGTGGCCGTCTTTCGTAGCCACCAGGTCCGGCTCGATGTAGTCGGCGCCGAGCATGGCGCCCATGGCATAAGCTTCCAGCGTGTGCTCGGGTAGGTAGCCGTTGGCGCCGCCGCGGTGGCCGATGACGAGCGGGGCGTTGTCGGCCCGGCGGCGATCGCCGCGGTCATCGTGCGCCGCCGCGGGTGCGGCGGCGGCCATCAGCAGGCCGGCGGCGAGCAGGGCGGTGCAGAGCTTTCGGGTCGAACGCATGAAGGTCTCCTCGGTGGTTGGTGGGGTGCGACAGTAAGCGGCCCGCATGACAGCGGAGTGAACAAGTGTTTCAGCCGCCCCTAAGATGCGGAGCCACACCCGAACGGAGCCGCATGGATCGCTGGACCGAAATCGAATTGTTCGTGCAGATCGCGGAGCTCGGCAGCTTGTCGCGAGCCGCCGAGGCGGTGGGCCTCTCCAATGCTGCAGCCAGCCGGCACCTCGCCTCGCTGGAGGCGCGGCTGGCAGCGCAGCTGGTGCAGCGCAACACGCGGCACCTGGCACTCACCGAGATGGGCGAGCAGTACCACGTCCGCTGCAAGACCATCCTGGCGGAGCTTCGCGAAGCCGATGCCGCAGTGCATGCAACGGCCGCGCAGCCGATCGGCACGCTGCGCGTGAGTGCCTCGCTGTCCTTCGCGGTGCAGCACATCGCGCCCCTGCTGCGCGACTACACCGCGCGCTATCCGCAGGTCACCGTGCACGTGGAAACCTCCAACCGCTATCTCGACCTGATCGACAACAACATCGATGTGGCGATCCGCACGCGCGAGTACGAAAGCGACTCCGGCATCACCATCCGCAGCCTGGCCGAAACCCGCCGAATCCTGGCGGCCTCGCCCGGCTATCTGGACCGGCGCGGCACGCCGCGCACGGTGGACGAGCTGGCTGCGCACGACCTGCTGATCTACACCTATGCCAACAACCCCGACGCGCTGAGCTTCCGCCGCGGCGACGAGGAGCGCACGCTCAAGGTCAAGGGCCTGCTTGAATCCAACGACGGGCAGGTGCTGCGGGCGGCCGCGCTCGACGGGCTGGGCATCCTGGTGCAGCCCAAGTACATCCTTCACGAAGACATCGTGGCCGGCCGCCTGGTGCCCGTGCTCGACGACTGGGACCTGCCGCGGCTGCGCATCAACATCGCCTTCCAAAGCCGTCGCCACATGTCGGCGAAGGTACGCACCTTCATCGATTTTCTGGTCGCGCACTTCGAGCGCATGGACTACGAGCGCAAGTGGACGCGCTGAGCGAGCGGACGGCTCAACGAGGCGGTGCGCCCTCGAACGCCCGCTGCAGCATCGCGCGTATCGCATCGCGCTCGGCTGGGCCGAAGGGCCGCGGGTTCCAGTAAGGGTTGGCCACCGCGATCTCGGCAGCGCGGTCCAGCTCGGCTTCCTTCATGCCGATGTCCTTCAGCGCGGTGGGTGCGCCGTTGTCGCGGGCCAGTGCCTGCA